>OY288188.1 GCA_958439195.1 uncultured Paracoccaceae bacterium | reverse complement strand
AGCCTGTTGCAAAGAACTTGTTGATGCAATTATTGCCTGCTGTGCTTAATTGGTGGCAACCGCAACCGCATTGAGAAAGTGCTTGAGCTGACTTTTCAGATTTTGGTCAAAAGTGGGTACGCCCCTGTGGTCACCTGAGTTAGGGTGCATGGAATGGAACTTCTCCCATTTATCAGCAAGCTTTCCTTGGCTTTACAGTACCATGTCACTAGCTGCAGTCATGCATGCTCTGCACAGCAGGCCCCACATTAGCTATCCCTGCAATGCTGAGCATTGCTACAGGCAGCAAAAAGTGTGGTTTTCAACATGGATGCTTCCCCTGCTGGAGGGGCCCTGCTTCTGGCAATCTTACCATAAGCTTCAAGGTCACTGCCAAGGATTCAGTATTAACAGAAGCTGGTGTGCTTTGCATGCCAGTTTGATGGTAGGAAGCTTCCTTCTACATGCTGCAATCAGCGGCGGGCGAGACGGGCCTATGCTGCAAGGCTGTCACCCACGCTGTCACCACCACTTTGGAGGACTGTTTTCTTTGTCACCTGTCACTGCTTGAAACAAGGTCTAGCATACCACAGAGTTGTTCACTGGGCCAGGCTTGTTGTAAAACAAGACATGTTACGCATATCCCTTCGGTGCAGCACCACCTTCTAGACCCGACGTGCCCTTGCTACTGCTGTTTTAACACTTTCCACCAGATCTTGCCATGATAGTGCTAGCAGATCTCTCAACAACCTCCTCAAAGCATATGTTTTTATTCAGCACCGCTCCCCCTTTCTACAATACCACATCGGCTATGCCAATCATGCTCCACCTGCAGAGAACAGCAGCTCGCTACATGTGCTGGGGGTATACCCTGCTTTGGGGGCGCCAGATATGCCCTTTGGGTATTCCGCATGGCACAGGCAGCTTCAGAGACAGCCCCTGCTCCAGCTGTAATGTCCTATGGCATGTGCTACCAGGGGAAGTGTGCAAGTCAAGGTATCTCAGTTGTTGGTATTTGCTTAGTGTACTGCTGCAGCTGGTGAGGGTAGGGGTAGGAAGGGCCCCCGTCATGGGTTGCCAGCACATGCAACAATTTATTCACCCTGGCTGTGACTGTTGCATAGGTCCAGCCCCTGGTACCTTAAACCAGCCCTGCCCCAAGCCAAAGCCCTTGCCTCTGTCAAACAGCAGCAGCAGAACCAATGTCCACAGTGTCCAATGTTTGCACCTCCTGTTTCCTCAAGTGCAAGCAGAGATAACAGCTGTGTCTAGCCTGTTGCAAAGAACTTGTTGATGCAATTATTGCCTGCTGTGCTTAATTGGTGGCAACCGCAACCGCATTGAGAAAGTGCTTGAGCTGACTTTTCAGATTTTGGTCAAAAGTGGGTACGCCCCTGTGGTCACCTGAGTTGGGGTGCATGGAATGGAACTTCTCCCATTTATCAGCAAGCTTTCCTTGGCTTTACAGTACCATGTCACTAGCTGCAGTCATGCATGCTCTGCACAGCAGGCCCCACATTAGCTATCCCTGCAATGCTGAGCATTGCTACAGGCAGCAAAAAGTGTGGTTTTCAACATGGATGCTTCCCTTGCTGGAGGGGCCCTGCTTCTGGCAATCTTACCATAAGCTTAAGGTCACTGCCAAGGATTCAGTATTAACAGAAGCTGGTGTGCTTTGCATGCCAGTTTGATGGTAGGAAGCTTCCTTCTACATGCTGCAATCAGCGGCGGGCGAGACGGGCCTATGCTGCAAGGCTGTCACCCACGCTGTCACCACCACTTTGGAGGACTGTTTTCTTTGTCACCTGTCACTGCTTGAAACAAGGTCTAGCATACCACAGAGTTGTTCACTGGGCCAGGCTTGTTGTAAAACAAGACATGTTACGCATATCCCTTCGGTGCAGCACCACCTTCTAGACCCGACGTGCCCTTGCTACTGCTGTTTTAACACTTTCCACCAGATCTTGCCATGATAGTGCTAGCAGATCTCTCAACAACCTCCTCAAAGCATATGTTTTTATTCAGCACCGCTCCCCCTTTCTACAATACCACATCGGCTATGCCAATCATGCTCCACCTGCAGAGAACAGCAGCTCGCTACATGTGCTGGGGGTATACCCTGCTTTGGGGGCGCCAGATATGCCCTTTGGGTATTCCGCATGGCACAGGCAGCTTCAGAGACAGCCCCTGCTCCAGCTGTAATGTCCTATGGCATGTGCTACCAGGGGAAGTGTGCAAGTCAAGGTATCTCAGTTGTTGGTATTTGCTTAGTGTACTGCTGCAGCTGGTGAGGGTAGGGGTAGGAAGGGCCCCCGTCATGGGTTGCCAGCACATGCAACAATTTATTCACCCTGGCTGTGACTGTTGCATAGGTCCAGCCCCTGGTACCTTAAACCAGCCCTGCCCCAAGCCAAAGCCCTTGCCTCTGTCAAACAGCAGCAGCAGAACCAATGTCCACCAATGAACCCGTGTCCAATGTTTGCACCTCCTGTTTCCTCAAGTGCAAGCAGAGATAACAGCTGTGTCTAGCCTGTTGCAAAGAACTTGTTGATGCAATTATTGCCTGCTGTGCTTAATTGGTGGCAACCGCAACCGCATTGAGAAAGTGCTTGAGCTGACTTTTCAGATTTTGGTCAAAAGTGGGTACGCCCCTGTGGTCACCTGAGTTAGGGTGCATGGAATGGAACTTCTCCCATTTATCAGCAAGCTTTCCTTGGCTTTACAGTACCATGTCACTAGCTGCAGTCATGCATGCTCTGCACAGCAGGCCCCACATTAGCTATCCCTGCAATGCTGAGCATTGCTACAGGCAGCAAAAAGTGTGGTTTTCAACATGGATGCTTCCCCTGCTGGAGGGGCCCTGCTTCTGGCAATCTTACCATAAGCTTCAAGGTCACTGCCAAGGATTCAGTATTAACAGAAGCTGGTGTGCTTTGCATGCCAGTTTGATGGTAGGAAGCTTCCTTCTACATGCTGCAATCAGCGGCGGGCGAGACGGGCCTATGCTGCAAGGCTGTCACCCACACTGTCACCACCACTTTGGAGGACTGTTTTCTTTGTCACCTGTCACTGCTTGAAACAAGGTCTAGCATACCACAGAGTTGTTCACTGGGCCAGGCTTGTTGTAAAACAAGACATGTTACGCATATCCCTTCGGTGCAGCACCACCTTCTAGACCCGACGTGCCCTTGCTACTGCTGTTTTAACACTTTCCACCAGATCTTGCCATGATAGTGCTAGCAGATCTCTCAACAACCTCCTCAAAGCATATGTTTTTATTCAGCACCGCTCCCCCTTTCTACAATACCACATCGGCTATGCCAATCATGCTCCACCTGCAGAGAACAGCAGCTCGCTACATGTGCTGGGGGTATACCCTGCTTTGGGGGCGCCAGATATGCCCTTTGGGTATTCCGCATGGCACAGGCAGCTTCAGAGACAGCCCCTGCTCCAGCTGTAATGTCCTATGGCATGTGCTACCAGGGGAAGTGTGCAAGTCAAGGTATCTCAGTTGTTGGTATTTGCTTAGTGTACTGCTGCAGCTGGTGAGGGTAGGGGTAGGAAGGGCCCCCGTCATGGGTTGCCAGCACATGCAACAATTTATTCACCCTGGCTGTGACTGTTGCATAGGTCCAGCCCCTGGTACCTTAAACCAGCCCTGCCCCAAGCCAAAGCCCTTGCCTCTGTCAAACAGCAGCAGCAGAACCAATGTCCACAGTGTCCAATGTTTGCACCTCCTGTTTCCTCAAGTGCAAGCAGAGATAACAGCTGTGTCTAGCCTGTTGCAAAGAACTTGTTGATGCAATTATTGCCTGCTGTGCTTAATTGGTGGCAACCGCAACCGCATTGAGAAAGTGCTTGAGCTGACTTTTCAGATTTTGGTCAAAAGTGGGTACGCCCCTGTGGTCACCTGAGTTAGGGTGCATGGAATGGAACTTCTCCCATTTATCAGCAAGCTTTCCTTGGCTTTACAGTACCATGTCACTAGCTGCAGTCATGCATGCTCTGCACAGCAGGCCCCACATTAGCTATCCCTGCAATGCTGAGCATTGCTACAGGCAGCAAAAAGTGTGGTTTTCAACATGGATGCTACCCCTGCTGGAGGGGCCCTGCTTCTGGCAATCTTACCATAAGCTTCAAGGTCACTGCCAAGGATTCAGTATTAACAGAAGCTGGTGTGCTTTGCATGCCAGTTTGATGGTAGGAAGCTTCCTTCTACATGCTGCAATCAGCGGCGGGCGAGACGGGCCTATGCTGCAAGGCTGTCACCCACGCTGTCACCACCACTTTGGAGGACTGTTTTCTTTGTCACCTGTCACTGCTTGAAACAAGGTCTAGCATACCACAGAGTTGTTCACTGGGCCAGGCTTGTTGTAAAACAAGACATGTTACGCATATCCCTTGGGTGCAGCACCACCTTCTAGACCCGACGTGCCCTTGCTACTGCTGTTTTAACACTTTCCACCAGATCTTGCCATGATAGTGCTAGCAGATCTCTCAACAACCTCCTCAAAGCATATGTTTTTATTCAGCACCGCTCCCCCTTTCTACAATACCACATCGGCTATGCCAATCATGCTCCACCTGCAGAGAACAGCAGCTCGCTACATGTGCTGGGGGTATACCCTGCTTTGGGGGCGCCAGATATGCCCTTTGGGTATTCCGCATGGCACAGGCAGCTTCAGAGACAGCCCCTGCTCCAGCTGTAATGTCCTACGGCATGTGCTACCAGGGGAAGTGTGCAAGTCAAGGTATCTCAGTTGTTGGTATTTGCTTAGTGTACTGCTGCAGCTGGTGAGGGTAGGGGTAGGAAGGGCCCCCGTCATGGGTTGCCAGCACATGCAACAATTTATTCACCCTGGCTGTGACTGTTGCATAGGTCCAGCCCCTGGTACCTTAAACCAGCCCTGCCCCAAGCCAAAGCCCTTGCCTCTGTCAAACAGCAGCAGCAGAACCAATGTCCACAGTGTCCAATGTTTGCACCTCCTGTTTCCTCAAGTGCAAGCAGAGATAACAGCTGTGTCTAGCCTGTTGCAAAGAACTTGTTGATGCAATTATTGCCTGCTGTGCTAAATTGGTGGCAACCGCAACCGCATTGAGAAAGTGCTTGAGCTGACTTTTCAGATTTTGGTCAAAAGTGGGTACGCCCCTGTGGTCACCTGAGTTAGGGTGCATGGAATGGAACTTCTCCCATTTATCAGCAAGCTTTCCTTGGCTTTACAGTACCATGTCACTAGCTGCAGTCATGCATGCTCTGCACAGCAGGCCCCACATTAGCTATCCCTGCAATGCTGAGCATTGCTACAGGCAGCAAAAAGTGTGGTTTTCAACATGGATGCTACCCCTGCTGGAGGGGCCCTGCTTCTGGCAATCTTACCATAAGCTTCAAGGTCACTGCCAAGGATTCAGTATTAACAGAAGCTGGTGTGCTTTGCATGCCAGTTTGATGGTAGGAAGCTTCCTTCTACATGCTGCAATCAGCGGCGGGCGAGACGGGCCTATGCTGCAAGGCTGTCACCCACGCTGTCACCACCACTTTGGAGGACTGTTTTCTTTGTCACCTGTCACTGCTTGAAACAAGGTCTAGCATACCACAGAGTTGTTCACTGGGACAGGCTTGTTGTAAAACAAGACATGTTACGCATATCCCTTGGGTGCAGCACCACCTTCTAGACCCGACGTGCCCTTGCTACTGCTGTTTTAACACTTTCCACCAGATCTTGCCATGATAGTGCTAGCAGATCTCTCAACAACCTCCTCAAAGCATATGTTTTTATTCAGCACCGCTCCCCCTTTCTACAATACCACATCGGCTATGCCAATCATGCTCCACCTGCAGAGAACAGCAGCTCGCTACATGTGCTGGGGGTATACCCTGCTTTGGGGGCGCCAGATATGCCCTTTGGGTATTCCGCATGGCACAGGCAGCTTCAGAGACAGCCCCTGCTCCAGCTGTAATGTCCTACGGCATGTGCTACCAGGGGAAGTGTGCAAGTCAAGGTATCTCAGTTGTTGGTATTTGCTTAGTGTACTGCTGCAGCTGGTGAGGGTAGGGGTAGGAAGGGCCCCCGTCATGGGTTGCCAGCACATGCAACAATTTATTCACCCTGGCTGTGACTGTTGCATAGGTCCAGCCCCTGGTACCTTAAACCAGCCCTGCCCCAAGCCAAAGCCCTTGCCTCTGTCAAACAGCAGCAGCAGAACCAATGTCCACAGTGTCCAATGTTTGCACCTCCTGTTTCCTCAAGTGCAAGCAGAGATAACAGCTGTGTCTAGCCTGTTGCAAAGAACTTGTTGATGCAATTATTGCCTGCTGTGCTAAATTGGTGGCAACCGCAACCGCATTGAGAAAGTGCTTGAGCTGACTTTTCAGATTTTGGTCAAAAGTGGGTACGCCCCTGTGGTCACCTGAGTTAGGGTGCATGGAATGGAACTTCTCCCATTTATCAGCAAGCTTTCCTTGGCTTTACAGTACCATGTCACTAGCTGCAGTCATGCATGCTCTGCACAGCAGGCCCCACATTAGCTATCCCTGCAATGCTGAGCATTGCTACAGGCAGCAAAAAGTGTGGTTTTCAACATGGATGCTACCCCTGCTGGAGGGGCCCTGCTTCTGGCAATCTTACCATAAGCTTCAAGGTCACTGCCAAGGATTCAGTATTAACAGAATCTGGTGTGCTTTGCATGCCAGTTTGATGGTAGGAAGCTTCCTTCTACATGCTGCAATCAGCGGCGGGCGAGACGGGCCTATGCTGCAAGGCTGTCACCCACGCTGTCACCACCACTTTGGAGGACTGTTTTCTTTGTCACCTGTCACTGCTTGAAACAAGGTCTAGCATACCACAGAGTTGTTCACTGGGCCAGGCTTGTTGTAAAACAAGACATGTTACGCATATCCCTTCGGTGCAGCACCACCTTCTAGACCCGACGTGCCCTTGCTACTGCTGTTTTAACACTTTCCACCAGATCTTGCCATGATAGTGCTAGCAGATCTCTCAACAACCTCCTCAAAGCATATGTTTTTATTCAGCACCGCTCCCCCTTTCTACAATACCACATCGGCTATGCCAATCATGCTCCACCTGCAGAGAACAGCAGCTCGCTACATGTGCCGGGGGTATACCCTGCTTTGGGGGCGCCAGATATGCCCTTTGGGTATTCCGCATGGCACAGGCAGCTTCAGAGACAGCCCCTGCTCCAGCTGTAATGTCCTACGGCATGTGCTACCAGGGGAAGTGTGCAAGTCAAGGTATCTCAGTTGTTGGTATTTGCTTAGTGTACTGCTGCAGCCGGTGAGGGTAGGGGTAGGAAGGGCCCCCGTCATGGGTTGCCAGCACATGCAACAATTTATTCACCCTGGCTGTGACTGTTGCATAGGTCCAGCCCCTGGTACCTTAAACCATCCCTGCCCCAAGCCAAAGCCCTTGCCTCTGTCAAACAGCAGCAGCAGAACCAATGTCCACAGTGTCCAATGTTTGCACCTCCTGTTTCCTCAAGTGCAAGCAGAGATAACAGCTGTGTCTAGCCTGTTGCAAAGAACTTGTTGATGCAATTATTGCCTGCTGTGCTAAATTGGTGGCAACCGCAACCGCATTGAGAAAGTGCTTGAGCTGACTTTTCAGATTTTGGTCAAAAGTGGGTACGCCCCTGTGGTCACCTGAGTTAGGGTGCATGGAATGGAACTTCTCCCATTTATCAGCAAGCTTTCCTTGGCTTTACAGTACCATGTCACTAGCTGCAGTCATGCATGCTCTGCACAGCAGGCCCCACATTAGCTATCCCTGCAATGCTGAGCATTGCTACAGGCAGCAAAAAGTGTGGTTTTCAACATGGATGCTACCCCTGCTGGAGGGGCCCTGCTTCTGGCAATCTTACCATAAGCTTCAAGGTCACTGCCAAGGATTCAGTATTAACAGAAGCTGGTGTGCTTTGCATGCCAGTTTGATGGTAGGAAGCTTCCTTCTACATGCTGCAATCAGCGGCGGGCGAGACGGGCCTATGCTGCAAGGCTGTCACCCACGCTGTCACCACCACTTTGGAGGACTGTTTTCTTTGTCACCTGTCACTGCTTGAAACAAGGTCTAGCATACCACAGAGTTGTTCACTGGGACAGGCTTGTTGTAAAACAAGACATGTTACGCATATCCCTTGGGTGCAGCACCACCTTCTAGACCCGACGTGCCCTTGCTACTGCTGTTTTAACACTTTCCACCAGATCTTGCCATGATAGTGCTAGCAGATCTCTCAACAACCTCCTCAAAGCATATGTTTTTATTCAGCACCGCTCCCCCTTTCTACAATACCACATCGGCTATGCCAATCATGCTCCACCTGCAGAGAACAGCAGCTCGCTACATGTGCTGGGGGTATACCCTGCTTTGGGGGCGCCAGATAGGCCCTTTGGGTATTCCGCATGGCACAGGCAGCTTCAGAGACAGCCCCTGCTCCAGCTGTAATGTCCTACGGCATGTGCTACCAGGGGAAGTGTGCAAGTCAAGGTATCTCAGTTGTTGGTATTTGCTTAGTGTACTGCTGCAGCTGGTGAGGGTAGGGGTAGGAAGGGCCCCCGTCATGGGTTGCCAGCACATGCAACAATTTATTCACCCTGGCTGTGACTGTTGCATAGGTCCAGCCCCTGGTACCTTAAACCAGCCCTGCCCCAAGCCAAAGCCCTTGCCTCTGTCAAACAGCAGCAGCAGAACAAATGTCCACAGTTGGTTGCAAAAGTTTTGGCCGGAACATAAGGCTGGGGTTTAAGCAGCAGCAGCAAGACCTGATTTACAACCATTTATGTTTAAGAAAGTAAACAGGCAGAGCATCAATGTGCTACAGTTAGTATGCCCAAGTGGTACCACAAGTAGCCTCGCACGCGAGACGTCCCGAGTTCGAGCCCCGGGCGTGCCCTATAAATATACTATATAAAAGCCAGCCAGCCAGCCTTAGCCTTAGCCACAGACGCAGACCAGCAAGCCTCCCCCCTGTTCCTATAGCCCTCCTGCTTTTTTTAACCTGGCTCTCCCCTTCCACCTCTGCCCCTCCTGTGGTTGCCAGCCCCACACCCCATCTGCTCCCCTCCCACAGCCCTCTCAGCTCAGCCTTGCACTTGCCCCAACTTCTCGCATGCCCTGCCTACCCCCACCTGCCCTGCCATTGAACTGGTATAGCCCCTGCACCTGCTTCACACCTGGTCTATATGCTACTGCCCCTAAACAGTAAAGAAAGGGCACCTGTGCCTGCTGGCAGTTCTCAGCATTTACCCCCTTAAAAAGCAGCAAAAATGCCTCCGCTGTCTCCCTTGCAAGACCCCTGCTTTTCTCAGCAGCCAAGCAACACAGAGCAACAGAGATGCTGACCGCACCCATTGGTGACAACCTGGACCTCATACAGAAGCTGCCTGTGCAAGAGAGCAATGAACGGCCATGCCATTTCACAGAAGCAGACCATTTCCTAACAAAATCTGAGTTTTGGGCCAAAACTTTTGCAACCGTGTCCAATGTTTGCACCTCCTGTTTCCTCAAGTGCAAGCAGAGATAACAGCTGTGTCTAGCCTGTTGCAAAGAACTTGTTGATGCAATTATTGCCTGCTGTGCTAAATTGGTGGCAACCGCAACCGCATTGAGAAAGTGCTTGAGCTGACTTTTCAGATTTTGGTCAAAAGTGGGTACGCCCCTGTGGTCACCTGAGTTAGGGTGCATGGAATGGAACTTCTCCCATTTATCAGCAAGCTTTCCTTGGCTTTACAGTACCATGTCACTAGCTGCAGTCATGCATGCTCTGCACAGCAGGCCCCACATTAGCTATCCCTGCAATGCTGAGCATTGCTACAGGCAGCAAAAAGTGTGGTTTTCAACATGGATGCTACCCCTGCTGGAGGGGCCCTGCTTCTGGCAATCTTACCATAAGCTTCAAGGTCACTGCCAAGGATTCAGTATTAACAGAAGCTGGTGTGCTTTGCATGCCAGTTTGATGGTAGGAAGCTTCCTTCTACATGCTGCAATCAGCGGCGGGCGAGACGGGCCTATGCTGCAAGGCTGTCACCCACGCTGTCACCACCACTTTGGAGGACTGTTTTCTTTGTCACCTGTCACTGCTTGAAACAAGGTCTAGCATACCACAGAGTTGTTCACTGGGCCAGGCTTGTTGTAAAACAAGACATGTTACGCATATCCCTTCGGTGCAGCACCACCTTCTAGACCCGACGTGCCCTTGCTACTGCTGTTTTAACACTTTCCACCAGATCTTGCCATGATAGTGCTAGCAGATCTCTCAACAACCTCCTCAAAGCATATGTTTTTATTCAGCACCGCTCCCCCTTTCTACAATACCACATCGGCTATGCCAATCATGCTCCACCTGCAGAGAACAGCAGCTCGCTACATGTGCTGGGGGTATACCCTGCTTTGGGGGCGCCAGATATGCCCTTTGGGTATTCCGCATGGCACAGGCAGCTTCAGAGACAGCCCCTGCTCCAGCTGTAATGTCCTACGGCATGTGCTACCAGGGGAAGTGTGCAAGTCAAGGTATCTCAGTTGTTGGTATTTGCTTAGTGTACTGCTGCAGCTGGTGAGGGTAGGGGTAGGAAGGGCCCCCGTCATGGGTTGCCAGCACATGCAACAATTTATTCACCCTGGCTGTGACTGTTGCATAGGTCCAGCCCCTGGTACCTTAAACCATCCCTGCCCCAAGCCAAAGCCCTTGCCTCTGTCAAACAGCAGCAGCAGAACCAATGTCCACAGTGTCCAATGTTTGCACCTCCTGTTTCCTCAAGTGCAAGCAGAGATAACAGCTGTGTCTAGCCTGTTGCAAAGAACTTGTTGATGCAATTATTGCCTGCTGTGCTAAATTGGTGGCAACCGCAACCGCATTGAGAAAGTGCTTGAGCTGACTTTTCAGATTTTGGTCAAAAGTGGGTACGCCCCTGTGGTCACCTGAGTTAGGGTGCATGGAATGGAACTTCTCCCATTTATCAGCAAGCTTTCCTTGGCTTTACAGTACCATGTCACTAGCTGCAGTCATGCATGCTCTGCACAGCAGGCCCCACATTAGCTATCCCTGCAATGCTGAGCATTGCTATAGGCAGCAAAAAGTGTGGTTTTCAACATGGATGCTACCCCTGCTGGAGGGGCCCTGCTTCTGGCAATCTTACCATAAGCTTCAAGGTCACTGCCAAGGATTCAGTATTAACAGAAGCTGGTGTGCTTTGCATGCCAGTTTGATGGTAGGAAGCTTCCTTCTACATGCTGCAATCAGCGGCGGGCGAGACGGGCCTATGCTGCAAGGCTGTCACCCACGCTGTCACCACCACTTTGGAGGACTGTTTTCTTTGTCACCTGTCACTGCTTGAAACAAGGTCTAGCATACCACAGAGTTGTTCACTGGGCCAGGCTTGTTGTAAAACAAGACATGTTACGCATATCCCTTGGGTGCAGCACCACCTTCTAGACCCGACGTGCCCTTGCTACTGCTGTTTTAACACTTTCCACCAGATCTTGCCATGATAGTGCTAGCAGATCTCTCAACAACCTCCTCAAAGCATATGTTTTTATTCAGCACCGCTCCCCCTTTCTACAATACCACATCGGCTATGCCAATCATGCTCCACCTGCAGAGAACAGCAGCTCGCTACATGTGCCGGGGGTATACCCTGCTTTGGGGGCGCCAGATATGCCCTTTGGGTATTCCGCATGGCACAGGCAGCTTCAGAGACAGCCCCTGCTCCAGCTGTAATGTCCTACGGCATGTGCTACCAGGGGAAGTGTGCAAGTCAAGGTATCTCAGTTGTTGGTATTTGCTTAGTGTACTGCTGCAGCTGGTGAGGGTAGGGGTAGGAAGGGCCCCCGTCATGGGTTGCCAGCACATGCAACAATTTATTCACCCTGGCTGTGACTGTTGCATAGGTCCAGCCCCTGGTACCTTAAACCATCCCTGCCCCAAGCCAAAGCCCTTGCCTCTGTCAAACAGCAGCAGCAGAACCAATGTCCACAGTGTCCAATGTTTGCACCTCCTGTTTCCTCAAGTGCAAGCAGAGATAACAGCTGTGTCTAGCCTGTTGCAAAGAACTTGTTGATGCAATTATTGCCTGCTGTGCTAAATTGGTGGCAACCGCAACCGCATTGAGAAAGTGCTTGAGCTGACTTTTCAGATTTTGGTCAAAAGTGGGTACGCCCCTGTGGTCACCTGAGTTAGGGTGCATGGAATGGAACTTCTCCCATTTATCAGCAAGCTTTCCTTGGCTTTACAGTACCATGTCACTAGCTGCAGTCATGCATGCTCTGCACAGCAGGCCCCACATTAGCTATCCCTGCAATGCTGAGCATTGCTACAGGCAGCAAAAAGTGTGGTTTTCAACATGGATGCTACCCCTGCTGGAGGGGCCCTGCTTCTGGCAATCTTACCATAAGCTTCAAGGTCACTGCCAAGGATTCAGTATTAACAGAAGCTGGTGTGCTTTGCATGCCAGTTTGATGGTAGGAAGCTTCCTTCTACATGCTGCAATCAGCGGCGGGCGAGACGGGCCTATGCTGCAAGGCTGTCACCCACGCTGTCACCACCACTTTGGAGGACTGTTTTCTTTGTCACCTGTCACTGCTTGAAACAAGGTCTAGCATACCACAGAGTTGTTCACTGGGACAGGCTTGTTGTAAAACAAGACATGTTACGCATATCCCTTGGGTGCAGCACCACCTTCTAGACCCGACGTGCCCTTGCTACTGCTGTTTTAACACTTTCCACCAGATCTTGCCATGATAGTGCTAGCAGATCTCTCAACAACCTCCTCAAAGCATATGTTTTTATTCAGCACCGCTCCCCCTTTCTACAATACCACATCGGCTATGCCAATCATGCTCCACCTGCAGAGAACAGCAGCTCGCTACATGTGCTGGGGGTATACCCTGCTTTGGGGGCGCCAGATAGGCCCTTTGGGTATTCCGCATGGCACAGGCAGCTTCAGAGACAGCCCCTGCTCCAGCTGTAATGTCCTACGGCATGTGCTACCAGGGGAAGTGTGCAAGTCAAGGTATCTCAGTTGTTGGTATTTGCTTAGTGTACTGCTGCAGCTGGTGAGGGTAGGGGTAGGAAGGGCCCCCGTCATGGGTTGCCAGCACATGCAACAATTTATTCACCCTGGCTGTGACTGTTGCATAGGTCCAGCCCCTGGTACCTTAAACCAGCCCTGCCCCAAGCCAAAGCCCTTGCCTCTGTCAAACAGCAGCAGCAGAACAAATGTCCACTGTGTCCAATGTTTGCACCTCCTGTTTCCTCAAGTGCAAGCAGAGATAACAGCTGTGTCTAGCCTGTTGCAAAGAACTTGTTGATGCAATTATTGCCTGCTGTGCTAAATTGGTGGCAACCGCAACCGCATTGAGAAAGTGCTTGAGCTGACTTTTCAGATTTTGGTCAAAAGTGGGTACGCCCCTGTGGTCACCTGAGTTAGGGTGCATGGAATGGAACTTCTCCCATTTATCAGCAAGCTTTCCTTGGCTTTACAGTACCATGTCACTAGCTGCAGTCATGCATGCTCTGCACAGCAGGCCCCACATTAGCTATCCCTGCAATGCTGAGCATTGCTACAGGCAGCAAAAAGTGTGGTTTTCAACATGGATGCTACCCCTGCTGGAGGGGCCCTGCTTCTGGCAATCTTACCATAAGCTTCAAGGTCACTGCCAAGGATTCAGTATTAACAGAAGCTGGTGTGCTTTGCATGCCAGTTTGATGGTAGGAAGCTTCCTTCTACATGCTGCAATCAGCGGCGGGCGAGACGGGCCTATGCTGCAAGGCTGTCACCCACGCTGTCACCACCACTTTGGAGGACTGTTTTCTTTGTCACCTGTCACTGCTTGAAACAAGGTCTAGCATACCACAGAGTTGTTCACTGGGCCAGGCTTGTTGTAAAACAAGACATGTTACGCATATCCCTTCGGTGCAGCACCACCTTCTAGACCCGACGTGCCCTTGCTACTGCTGTTTTAACACTTTCCACCAGATCTTGCCATGATAGTGCTAGCAGATCTCTCAACAACCTCCTCAAAGCATATGTTTTTATTCAGCACCGCTCCCCCTTTCTACAATACCACATCGGCTATGCCAATCATGCTCCACCTGCAGAGAACAGCAGCTCGCTACATGTGCTGGGGGTATACCCTGCTTTGGGGGCGCCAGATAGGCCCTTTGGGTATTCCGCATGGCACAGGCAGCTTCAGAGACAGCCCCTGCTCCAGCTGTAATGTCCTACGGCATGTGCTACCAGGGGAAGTGTGCAAGTCAAGGTATCTCAGTTGTTGGTATTTGCTTAGTGTACTGCTGCAGCTGGTGAGGGTAGGGGTAGGAAGGGCCCCCGTCATGGGTTGCCAGCACATGCAACAATTTATTCACCCTGGCTGTGACTGTTGCATAGGTCCAGCCCCTGGTACCTTAAACCAGCCCTGCCCCAAGCCAAAGCCCTTGCCTCTGTCAAACAGCAGCAGCAGAACCAATGTCCACTGTGTCCAATGTTTGCACCTCCTGTTTCCTCAAGTGCAAGCAGAGATAACAGCTGTGTCTAGCCTGTTGCAAAGAACTTGTTGATGCAATTATTGCCTGCTGTGCTAAATTGGTGGCAACCGCAACCGCATTGAGAAAGTGCTTGAGCTGACTTTTCAGATTTTGGTCAAAAGTGGGTACGCCCCTGTGGTCACCTGAGTTAGGGTGCATGGAATGGAACTTCTCCCATTTATCAGCAAGCTTTCCTTGGCTTTACAGTACCATGTCACTAGCTGCAGTCATGCATGCTCTGCACAGCAGGCCCCACATTAGCTATCCCTGCAATGCTGAGCATTGCTACAGGCAGCAAAAAGTGTGGTTTTCAACATGGATGCTACCCCTGCTGGAGGGGCCCTGCTTCTGGCAATCTTACCATAAGCTTCAAGGTCACTGCCAAGGATTCAGTATTAACAGAAGCTGGTGTGCTTTGCATGCCAGTTTGATGGTAGGAAGCTTCCTTCTACATGCTGCAATCAGCGGCGGGCGAGACGGGCCTATGCTGCAAGGCTGTCACCCACGCTGTCACCACCACTTTGGAGGACTGTTTTCTTTGTCACCTGTCACTGCTTGAAACAAGGTCTAGCATACCACAGAGTTGTTCACTGGGCCAGGCTTGTTGTAAAACAAAACATGTTACGCATATCCCTTCGGTGCAGCACCACCTTCTAGACCCGACGTGCCCTTGCTACTGCTGTTTTAACACTTTCCACCAGATCTTGCCATGATAGTGCTAGCAGATCTCTCAACAACCTCCTCAAAGCATATGTTTTTATTCAGCACCGCTCCCCCTTTCTACAATACCACATCGGCTATGCCAATCATGCTCCACCTGCAGAGAACAGCAGCTCGCTACATGTGCTGGGGGTATACCCTGCTTTGGGGGCGCCAGATAGGCCCTTTGGGTATTCCGCATGGCACAGGCAGCTTCAGAGACAGCCCCTGCTCCAGCTGTAATGTCCTACGGCATGTGCTACCAGGGGAAGTGTGCAAGTCAAGGTATCTCAGTTGTTGGTATTTGCTTAGTGTACTGCTGCAGCTGGTGAGGGTAGGGGTAGGAAGGGCCCCCGTCATGGGTTGCCAGCACATGCAACAATTTATTCACCCTGGCTGTGACTGTTGCATAGGTCCAGCCCCTGGTACCTTAAACCAGCCCTGCCCCAAGCCAAAGCCCTTGCCTCTGTCAAACAGCAGCAGCAGAACCAATGTCCACTGTGTCCAATGTTTGCACCTCCTGTTTCCTCAAGTGCAAGCAGAGATAACAGCTGTGTCTAGCCTGTTGCAAAGAACTTGTTGATGCAATTATTGCCTGCTGTGCTAAATTGGTGGCAACCGCAACCGCATTGAGAAAGTGCTTGAGCTGACTTTTCAGATTTTGGTCAAAAGTGGGTACGCCCCTGTGGTCACCTGAGTTAGGGTGCATGGAATGGAACTTCTCCCATTTATCAGCAAGCTTTCCTTGGCTTTACAGTACCATGTCACTAGCTGCAGTCATGCATGCTCTGCACAGCAGGCCCCACATTAGCTATCCCTGCAATGCTGAGCATTGCTACAGGCAGCAAAAAGTGTGGTTTTCAACATGGATGCTACCCCTGCTGGAGGGGCCCTGCTTCTGGCAATCTTACCATAAGCTTCAAGGTCACTGCCAAGGATTCAGTATTAACAGAAGCTGGTGTGCTTTGCATGCCAGTTTGATGGTAGGAAGCTTCCTTCTACATGCTGCAATCAGCGGCGGGCGAGACGGGCCTATGCTGCAAGGCTGTCACCCACGCTGTCACCACCACTTTGGAGGACTGTTTTCTTTGTCACCTGTCACTGCTTGAAACAAGGTCTAGCATACCACAGAGTTGTTCACTGGGCCAGGCTTGTTGTAAAACAAGACATGCTACGCATATCCCTTCGGTGCAGCACCACCTTCTAGACCCGACGTGCCCTTGCTACTGCTGTTTTAACACTTTCCACCAGATCTTGCCATGATAGTGCTAGCAGATCTCTCAACAACCTCCTCAAAGCATATGTTTTTATTCAGCACCGCTCCCCCTTTCTACAATACCACATCGGCTATGCCAATCATGCTCCACCTGCAGAGAACAGCAGCTCGCTACATGTGCTGGGGGTATACCCTGCTTTGGGGGCGCCAGATATGCCCTTTGGGTATTCCGCATGGCACAGGCAGCTTCAGAGACAGCCCCTGCTCCAGCTGTAATGTCCTACGGCATGTGCTACCAGGGGAAGTGTGCAAGTCAAGGTATCTCAGTTGTTGGTATTTGCTTAGTGTACTGCTGCAGCTGGTGAGGGTAGGGGTAGGAAGGGCCCCCGTCATGGGTTGCCAGCACATGCAACAATTTATTCACCCTGGCTGTGACTGTTGCATAGGTCCAGCCCCTGGTACCTTAAACCAGCCCTGCCCCAAGCCAAAGCCCTTGCCTCTGTCAAACAGCAGCAGCAGAACCAATGTCCACTGTGTCCAATGTTTGCACCTCCTGTTTCCTCAAGTGCAAGCAGAGATAACAGCTGTGTCTAGCCTGTTGCAAAGAACTTGTTGATGCAATTATTGCCTGCTGTGCTAAATTGGTGGCAACCGCAACCGCATTGAGAAAGTGCTTGAGCTGACTTTTCAGATTTTGGTCAAAAGTGGGTACGCCCCTGTGGTCACCTGAGTTAGGGTGCATGGAATGGAACTTCTCCCATTTATCAGCAAGCTTTCCTTGGCTTTACAGTACCATGTCACTAGCTGCAGTCATGCATGCTCTGCACAGCAGGCCCCACATTAGCTATCCCTGCAATGCTGAGCATTGCTACAGGCAGCAAAAAGTGTGGTTTTCAACATGGATGCTACCCCTGCTGGAGGGGCCCTGCT
>OY288187.1 GCA_958439195.1 uncultured Paracoccaceae bacterium | reverse complement strand
GACAAGCCGGACCTGCGCAACCCGATCAAGATGCAGATCGTGACCGAGCATTTCCGCGGGTCGGGTTTTGCAGTGTTCGCCAAGTTGCTGGAGAATGAGGGGACCGAGGTTCGCGCCATTCCGGCGCCGACCGGGGGCAGCCGCAAATTCTGTGACCGGATGAATGCCTTTGCCCAGAAGGAAGGGCTGCCGGGGATGGGCTATATCTTCTGGCGCGAGGCAGAGGATGGGTCGGGGTTGGAAGCCGCCGGACCGCTGGCCAAGAATATCGGGCCGGAGCGGACGGAAGCCATCCGTCAGCAGTTGGGCCTTGGTCTGGGGGATGCGGCGTTTTTCCTGGGCGGGAAGCCGGAGCAATTCGAGAGTTTTGCAGGCCGGGCGCGCAATGAGATCGGGCGGGAATTGGGGCTGGCCGAGACGGACACCTTCCGGTTCGCCTGGATCGTCGATTTCCCGATGTATGAAAAGACTGACGACGGCAAGATCGACTTTTCCCACAACCCGTTTTCCATGCCGCAGGCGGGATGGAGGCGTTGATGGGCGATCCGCTGGCGGTTCATGCCTATCAGTATGATCTGGCTTGCAACGGCTATGAGCTGATTTCGGGCGGCATCCGCAACCACAAGCCCGAGATCATGTATAAGGCGTTTGAGCTGGCCGGCTATCCGAACAGCGAAGTGGACAAGCGGTTTGGCGGCATGGTGAAGGCGTTCAAATATGGCGCGCCGCCGCATGGCGGCTGTGCGATGGGGATCGACCGTGCGGTGATGCTGCTGGCGGATGAAAGCAATATCCGCGAAGTGATCATGTTCCCGATGAACCAGCGCGCCGAGGATTTGCTGATGGGTGCGCCAAGCGAACCGATGAACGAACAGTTGCGCGAATTGCGCCTGCGCGTGGTGCCGAAGGATCAGTGAAGGATGAGGGGGCGCTGCGGCGCCCCTTTTGGTTGGGGGATGGCGAGGCGCGTCTTTCAGGCCCCACTCTGCCACTGGGGGCCGGGGTGGGGGCCGGGGGGTATTGTGGGCTGGATCGCCGCGATGGCCTTTGGCGGGTTTCCCTGCCAAGGTGACGCAGTCCGCCGAGAGGATTGCCATGCCTGACCACCCGCCGCTTTTCACCGCATCCGTCCCCGTGTTCCGGCATTACCTGGAGCGGGTGTCCGTAATGGTGGAGGGGTTGGCGCCGGAGGTGATGGAGGCGCGGATTGCGGATGCCTTTCCAGCCGGGCAGCAGTTTGCAAACAGCGGCGGGGTTTGCGCTGCGGGTGGCCTGCCCGCTGGCGGGGCGCGAGGTGCCGGGATTGCCTGCGGCGCTGGGGCCGCGGCTGGCAGTGGTGCGGGCGGTGTTGGGGGCGATGCGGCCTGCGGAATTTGATGGGGCCGAGGCGCGGCTGATCGGGCATCAGGCGGGCGAGGCATGGCTGGAGCAGATGGGAGCAGATTTCCTGCATCTGTATGGAATCCCCAATTTCTTTTTCCACCTGACGATGGGCTATGCGGCCTTGCGCGCGGCGGGCGTGGCGTTGGGAAAGGCGGATTTCGACGGGTTTCATGTCTATCGCGCCGTGGCCGCTGACTGAGCTTGAAGGGGCGGTGCGGGCGGGGCATGGTGCGGCTGGATGGTTCAGGAGGCGGGTATGGTGTTGAACGGGTGGCAGGCGGCCGAGTGGCCGGATGCAAGGCCGCTGGAAGGCCGCTATGTGCGGCTGGACCGGCTGGATGCCGATGCCCATGCGGCGGATCTGTTTGCCGCTTTTGCCGGGCATGATACGTTGTGGGATTACATGCCTTATGGGCCGTTTCATTCATCTGCCGCCTATCACCGCTGGGCCAAGGAGGCCACAGCGGGGGCGGACCCGGTTTATTGGGCCATCACGGCAGAAGGCGCGGCGCATGCGTCGGGCGTGGCATCATACCTGCGGATCACGCCAGAGCATGGGGTGATCGAGGTCGGTAATATCTGCCTTTCACCTGCGTTGCAGCGGGGGCGGGCCGCGACGGAAGCCATGTTCCTGATGATGGATTGGGCGTTTTCGCATGGCTATCGCCGCTATGAATGGAAATGCAATGCGCAGAACATGCCATCGCGGCGGGCGGCGCAGCGGTTGGGTTTTTCCTTCGAGGGGGTGTTTCGCCAGCATATGGTGATCAAGGGGGCGAACCGGGATACGGCGTGGTTTTCCATCATCGACAGCGAATGGCCCGCGCTGCGCGAGGCCTATGCCGCCTGGCTGTCGCCGGTGAATTTCGACGCGGCGGGGCGGCAGCGGGAACGGCTGTCGGACCTGACGGGGTTGGTGCGGGCGGCATCGGACCCCGCGCTTTGATGGGGCGCTTTGATGGGGCGCTGTAATGGAACGCTTTAGCCCGGATACAGGGTGGCAAGGCGGGCATTGACCGGGTCGCGCAGGGTTTGCGGCAGGGTTTGCTGTGGCGGCGGGGGTGGGGCTGTGTGCATCGGTGATCTCCTGGCGCTGTGCTGCAAGTCTTGGGCCAAGGGGTGAAAATGCGGTAAACGCGGGCTGCGACGGATGCGCCCCTTGCACGGCTGATGGGGCGCACCCATAACGCAGAAGCATAGCAAAGGGAGGGGCCGATGATCGGACGTCTGAACCATGTGGCCATAGCGGTGCCAGATCTGGCCGCGGCCGCCGATCAGTATCGTGGCACGCTGGGCGCGACGGTTGGCGCACCGCAGGATGAACCGGATCACGGGGTGACGGTGATCTTCATCGAATTGCCGAATACCAAGATCGAATTGCTGTATCCCCTGGGCGAGAATTCACCCATCGCGGGGTTTCTGGAAAAGAACCCGGCGGGGGGCATCCACCATATCTGCTATGAGGTGGAGGATATTCTGGCGGCCCGGGACCGGTTAAAGGCATCCGGCGCACGGGTTCTGGGCAGTGGCGAGCCGAAGATCGGGGCGCATGGCAAGCCGGTGCTGTTCCTGCATCCCAAGGATTTCAACGGCTGTCTGGTCGAACTGGAACAGGTGTAAGGGCATGAGCATCACGTCGGCCATCGTGCTTTATGCCGTGACCTGGTTCATGGTGTTCTTCATCGTGTTGCCCATCCGTTTCGTAAGCCAAGGCGATACCGGCGAGGTGGTGCCGGGCACTCCCAAAGGTGCCCCCGCGACCGAAATTGTGGGGCGGAAGGCGAAAATCACCACGGTGATCGCGGCGGGGGTCTGGGTGGTGCTGGCAGGGATCATCCTGTCTGGTGTG
This sequence comes from uncultured Paracoccaceae bacterium, assembly GCA_958439195.1. Taxonomy (GTDB): domain Bacteria; phylum Pseudomonadota; class Alphaproteobacteria; order Rhodobacterales; family Rhodobacteraceae; genus Paragemmobacter. The sequence goes on along the minus strand of OY288187.1, from coordinate 14,129 downwards.
ATTTCGATCCGCGATATCGACATCCGTGGGGTGATGACAGAGTAGCCCTGCGCCTTTCATCTTGGTCGCAAATACCCTCAGGGGGTGAATTGGCCCGCCGAAGGCGGGGCAAGAGGGGGCGGAACGCCCCCTGCATGCGGAGGAGGCGCGCAAGCGCAGACGACACAAAAGGCTTGCGGCGGCACGCCGCGCCGCCGGATCAGGTGCCGGATCAGCGCCGCGTGAGGCGGTTCACCAGATGGGTAAAGGTCGCCACGCCGAAAACCGGGATCAGCAGGTTCACAATCGGAATCGACAGCGGCGCCGCCATCAGCACGCCCGCCCCCCAAAGACGGGCCTTGTTCTGCCGCCACAGGGCGCGGGCGGCGGGCTTTGTCCATCCGGCGCATGGCGACAAGGGTGAAATATTCCCGGCCCAGAAGATAGCCGTTCAGGCCCCAGAAAACCACCGGCACCAGCGGCCCGGCAAAGGGCCACAGCAGGAGCGCCACAAGGTTGGCCACCAGCGCCACGCCGAAGAAATTGACCGCACCTATCAGGCCATCGGCCAGGCTTTGGGGCCGGGCTGCGGGCAGGGCCGGGTAGTGGCGATCTTCGACCGCGTCGGCCACGCTTTCGGCGAACATGCCCGAAAAGGCCGAGGCGACGGGCACCATCAGAAAGATCGAGGCCAGCAGCATCAGCAGGATCGACCCCACGGAGAGGAGCGTATCCAGCCCGCCCACCGGGCCAAGCAGGGGCAGGGTCACGGTTTCCGGGACCAGCCATTGGATCGCGGCCAGCATCAGGGCGTAAAGCGCCACCAGAAGGGCCAGGGTCAGCGCAACACCCAAGAGGACGACGCGGCGAAAACGCGGGTCGGTCCATTGGCCAAGGGCGGTGGTGAAGGCGGAGAGGATCATGCCCATGTGGGGTGTGGCCTTTCGTGGCAGAGCGTGCGGGCCGTCAGGCCCAGGTGACGATGCGGGCAAGGTCGGGGCGGGGGCGGTCGGGCAGGGGGGCGCCGGGCGTGCCGACATGGATGATGCCTGCCACCCATTCGGCATCCGTGCAGCCGAAGGCGCGGGTGATGAAGGGGCGGTCATGGCTGACCCAACCGGTCAGCCAATTCGCGCCCCAGCCTGCCGCCGTGGCGGCGTTGACCACGGACAGGCAAAGTGCGCCCGCCGACAGGGTTTGTTCGATAGGGGGGATCTTGTCGGATGGTTTCGGGGAGGCGATCACCACGATGGCAAGGTGGGAACGGTCAAATTGGCCGCGGCCCTTTTCGATGCGTTCGGGTTCGGGGCCAAGTTCGCGTGCGCGCGCCTCGGCCAGATCGGCCCAGGCGGTGAGGGCGTCGGTGTAGCCCACGACCAGGCGCCAGGGTTCCAGCTTGCCATGATCGGGCACGCGCAGCGCAGCGCGCAGGATCGGTTCCAGCGCCGCGCGGTCGGGGGCGGGTCCGGTCATCAGTTTGGAGGGATAGGATTGGCGGCCGGCCAGAAAGGTGAAGGCGGCGTCATGTGCGGGCATCTGGTTTACGGGCATTTGGGGGCCTTGCTGCCCCGGCGTGGTGCGGGGCGGTGAGGTTGGGGTTTTTGGCGGAGCGGGCGTTCGCCCGCATTGCTTTTGTCTCGCCTGCGCGACTGCGCGCTTGGCTCGGGGTTTTGGGTATTTGAGCCAAGGTGAATGGGCAAGGGGGTGTGGGCGGTCAGGGGGTTGCGAAGAAGGATTCCAGATCGTCGATCCATTGGGTGAGGAAGGCATCGAAGCGGGGATCGGGTTGGCGGGCGGTGAGGGTGGCGGCGAGGGGGTCGGGGGCGGTGATCGGGCTTTGGGACAGTTCTTCCAGCACGGCATGGCCGCAGAAGGGGACGTAGACTTCGGAATAGCCGCCTTCATGCACGGCGAGGAGGCGGCCATCGCAGAGGGTGTCGGCGGCCTGCATGGTGAGGCGGGTCATCTGGCGGAAGGTGTCGGCGGTGGCGAGCATCCGGCCCAGCGGATCGAGTGCGGCGGCATCAAAGCCGCAGGCGATGATGATGGCGTCGGGTTTGTGGGCGGAGAGGGCGGGAAGGACGAGGCGTTCAAACGCCTGAAGATAGCCGTGGTGACCGGTGCCGGGGGGCAGCGGGATGTTGAGGTTGGTGCCACGCGCCGCGCCGATGCCGCGCACATCGGCACCGCCCGTGTCGGTGGGGTAGTTGCGGTCCTGGTGGAGGGAGATGGTCAGGATATCGGGGTCATCCAGAAATATCGCCTCGGTTCCGTTGCTGTGGTGGACATCCCAGTCGATGACGGCAAAGCGTTTCGCCGGGGTTTGGGTTTGGGCGGTTTCGGCCTGCGCTGCACGAATGGCGATGGCGATGTTGGCCAGCAGGCAAAAGCCGTTGGGGCGGTCGGGCAGGCAATGGTGGCCCGGCGGGCGTGAGAGGGCATAGCCGTTGCGGGCCTGACCGGTGAGGATGTCGATCAGCCCGCGTTTGGCAAGGCCCGCGGAGAGGGCGGCAAGTTCATATCCGCCCCGGCCAAAGGGCGCGCGGGGCCCCAGTTCGCCGCCTTCGGCATCGGACAGCGCCTTGAACCGATCAAGATAGCTGGCGGGGTGGACGCGGAGCAGGTCTTCGCGGGTGGCGGGTTCGGCGCTGCGGGGGGAGAGGTGGGGCAGGAGGCCGGTCACTTCGAGCAGGTTTTTCAGGCGACGTTTGGTTTCGGGCGATTCGGGCAGGCCGCCACCGGGCTGCACCAGCGCGCCGAGGGGGCCGCCGACCGGCAGGGTCAGGGCGTAGTTGCCGCCGTGGTGCCAGAAGAGGCGTTCGTCGGTGTAGAAGACGGTGGTCATCGGTGCCTCGGGTTCTGGTATTGGCGTGGGGGTAGGGGTTTGGTTGCGGGGCGTTCTGGTGGCAGGTTAGGCGCGGGGCGGGGGAGAAGGCCAGAGGGAGTGTGGGATGAAAAAGGGCGAGCGCGCCGATCTGGCGGTGCCGGGGGCGGAGTTCGAGGTGCGGGTCACGCCACGATCGCGGCGGCCGGGGGTGATTGTGGACGGCGGGGTCTGGCAGATCGCGGTGACGGCAGCGCCCGAAGAGGGGCGGGCCAATGCCGCGGTGGCAGAGGCGCTGGCCCATGCGTTGGGCGTGGCGAAGGGGCGGGTCGTGCTGTTGCGCGGGGCGGCGTCGCGGGACAAGCGGTTCCGGTTGGAATAGCGCGGTTCGGATTGGGTTCTGGTTGGTTCTTGGGTTTGGGCGGGTGGCTGCGCTGGGTGGGGTCTTGGTGCCGCCGATCGGGTGCTGCCGATCTTGTCAGGGGGATTTGGCGGCGGGTTTGCCTTCGATGCGGTAACTGCCTTCGGGCAGGTCCAGCGCGGCGGCCAGATCGCGCAGTTGGGCCATCGACAGGGTGATGCGGACGGGTTCTTCGGTCAGCGGGTCAAGCTGTTCGAGGGTCACGCAATCTTCGAAGGCGAGGATGGTGATGTCTTCCTGCAGGCCGTCATGCCCCTCATCTATGAGGGTGATCACGGTGGCGTCGAAATCGTGCTCGATGGTGAACATGACCGCAGGCTAGCGCGGGGGGGCGGGGGGGTGCAATGGCAAAGACGGTGGCGGTTGGTGGGGTGTGGTGGCGCCCGGATGGTTGGACGGGGCGGGTATTGATGGAAGTGGCGGTTGGGTGCTGAATTGCGCGTGAGAGTGGGAGGAGGGGGCTGGTTCGTGGCGTGGTCTTTGTTAGAGTAAGGATCAAGAAGATTTGCAGCCCCCGCGCGGGGCCGAGCGGACGGATGGAGCAGGCGGCGATGCGGGCGATACTTCTGGCGTTGGTGGCTTTGGGCGGCTTGGCAGGTTGTGTGCCAACCTATGAGCCGGGTGGGCCTGGCCCTGCGTCGTTGGAGCCGGTGCCGGTGGCGGCGGCCCCGCTGAGCCCGCGGCAGGCGGCGAATAACTTCATTCGCGTTGTGCGGCAGGTGGAGCCGATGACCGAGGAAATTTGTCGTGCGCGCACGCGGGGGGTGAATTGCGATTTCCGCATCGTGATTGACGACCGGCCGGGCCAGGGGCCGAACGCGTTTCAGACGCTGGATGAGACGGGGCGGCCGATCCTGGGCTTTACGCTGGCGTTGATCGCGGATGCGCGAAACGCCGATGAGATTGCCTTTGTGCTGGGACATGAGGCGAGCCATCACATTCTGGGTCATATCCCGCAGCAGCAGCAGACGGCGATGGCGGGCGCGATGATGGCGGGCATTCTGGCGCAGGCGACAGGGGCAGGGGCCGAAGCGGTGCAGGCGGCGCAGCAGATGGGTGCCACCGTGGGGGCGCGGCGCTATTCGCGCGATTTTGAATTGCAGGCCGATGCGCTGGGGACCGAGATCACCTTTTATGCCGGGTTTGACCCGGTGTTGGGGGCGGGGTTCTTTGACCGACTGCCCGATCCGGGCGACAGGTTCCTGGGCAGCCACCCGCCAAATTCGCAGCGCAAGGCGCAGGTCCGGGCGGTGGTTGCACGGCTGGGCGGGTAGCGAAGGGCTGGGCGGGTAGCGAAGGGCTGGGCGGGTAGCGAAGGGCTGGGCCATGCGCGGTTGATCTGTGTCAAGGCGGCCGTGCAGGCCAAGGGTCAGGATTGCCGCAGGGCGGCACGCGGGGTGCTGTCCGGGCGCGCGGGTCTGTGTGGGTTGGCGCGGGCGGGGAGACGATGATGATCGGATATGTCGAGGCCCCAAAAGCCTGGGGTTTGACACGTGGCATGGGCCGCGTGTTGGGTGTGGACCTGGTGGATGCGGTGGTCGAGGGCTGGATGCGGCGTGCGGAATTGGCCGTCCTGGTGGACCGCTGTCAGGCCTGCGGGCGGGCCGATGCCTGCACCGGATGGCTGGCGCGGACTTTGGCCGCCGAGGCGCTGCCGCCCTATTGCGCCAACAAGGCGGCGCTGGAGGCATTGGCGCAATAAGGCGTTTTTGCGGGGCTTGAGGTGGGTCGGGCCGCGTGACAGGGTCCGGGCATGAACAAGCTGGGCGAACAGGTGCGCGACCGTGGGTCACGCTATGCCGTATCGGGCGGGCCGGTGGTGGGCCGTGCCGGGGTGGATGCCTTTCTGGCAGAGTTAAAGCGCGAGAAGAAATACGCCAAGGCGACGCATCATTCCTGGGCCTGCGTCCTGACGGATGGGGGGGCGCAAAAGGGCGATGATGGCGAGGCGGGGGCCGGGGCCGTGATCCTGCGGATGCTGGAGCGTGCGGGGTTGACCGACCATGTCGTCGTGGTGACGCGTTGGTATGGCGGGGTGCATCTGGGGGGCGACCGGTTTGCGCATGTGGTGACCTGTGTGCGGGCCTATCTCGACGCGATTGGGCGGGCAGGATAAGGCTGACCTAGCGGCAGGCAGGGAGTGGGCGCAATGATCGGCTGGCTGAAGGCAGAGATACGCCGGATCGGCAATACCACGATATGGAGCTGGCAGGGCTGGGTTTCGGCCTGGCAGCGCGAAAAATCGTTGCGGCAATGGACGCTGGTGAATGTGCTGTCGGCCGGGCTGGCCCTGATGCTGGACCTGACGGCGGGGGAGCGGGCGCTGATCCTGGCGCTGGGTCTGTTGTTGCTGGCGGCGGAGCTGGCGAATACGGCGATCGAGGAAGTGGTCGATTACATATCGGAAGACATGGACCCAAGGGCGAAGCGGGCCAAGGATGCGGGGTCTGCGATGGTGGCGGTGACGGCGCTGGCGGGCGGATTGGCCTGGGTGGTGATCCTGATCGGGTGACGGGGAAATACCTTGTAACGGGATGTTTTCAGGGGGATTTCCGTCGGCTTTGGCTGTGTCGGGGCGCAGGGTTGTGCGGCTGTCGCAGGGTGTTGTGCAGGGTGGCCTTCGGTTTTGTCAGAAGCGGGTGGCGCGGTAGGGTGTGGGGTCCAGGTCCAGCGGGCGACCGGCGATCATGGCGGCCACAAGGCGTGCGGTGATGGGGGCGAGCGACAGGCCAAGGTGGCCGTGGCCGAAGGCGTGGATGACCTGCGCCCCCGCACGGCTGGGGCCGATGACGGGGACCGAGTCGGGCATGGAAGGGCGAAAGCCCATCCAGCTGCGGCTGGGTTCGGGCAGGTCGGGAAAGATTTTCCGTGCGCCTTCAACGAGTTTTGCAATGCGGTGGGGTGAGGGGGGGGCAGTCAGGCCGCCCAGTTCAACCGTGCCTGCCACCCGGAGGCGGCCCTGCATGGGGCAAAGATAAAAGCCGCGGGCGGTGGGGCAGGTGGGGCGGGTGACGGGGGTGGCGGGCATGTCCCATTCGACATGGTAGCCGCGTTCGGTATCAAGCGGCACACGATCACCCGCCATAGCGGCGAGTTTGCGGGAATGGGCGCCTGCCGCGATTACGACATGACGGGCGGACAAGCGCAGGCCGGGGCCGGTGAGAAGCGTCGTATTTCCCTGTATTTCAAGGGCTTCCACGCGGGTTTGAAGGTGTTCGGCGCGGGCAGAGACCTCGCTGGCGAGAAGGCCCACCATGCGGCCCGGATCGTTCAGAAAGACCGCCTTGGGGAAGAATGCGGCGCCGCCTTCCACGTCGGGGAGGGAGGGTTCCATCTGGCGCAAGGCATCGGGTCCGATCAGATCGACGGTGACACCAAGGCTGCGACGGAAGGCCATGTCGCGTTCGGCGGCGCGAAAATCGGCTTTGGTTTCATAGAGATAGAGGCAGCCGCGCTTCTGGGGGATGTCGGTTGCGCCAAGGCGATCGGCGAGGGTGAGCCAGTCAGCGGTGGCGGTGGAGAGGAGCATGGCGATGGTGCGGGCGTTGCGTTCGGCGTTGCGGGGCAGGGATTGCAGCGCGAAGCGGGCGAGCCAAGGCATCAGCGCGGGCAGGGCAGCGCGGCGGATGGCGAGGGGGGAGTTGCGGTCAAACAGCAGGGACGGAAGGTTGCGCAGAACATCGGGGGTGCCAACGGGCAGCACGGCGTAATCCGCGATTGTGCCAGCATTTCCGTAGCTTGCGGCGTTTTGTGAAACCACTGGCCCTTGGGGGTTGGGGTCGATGACCACCACCTCGTGCCCGTCGTTCAGCAGGTGTTCGGCGATGGCCAGACCGATGACCCCGCCGCCGATGATGGCAATATCGGTGCTGCGGATGGGGGGCATGGCGGCGGCTCCGTTAAGGTTAACGCGGTGGTTTGGGGCGTGCGGATGTCAGGTTTTGGGGCGAGTGGGAGGGTTGGGGGTGTTCAGCCGGCTGGTGCAGAGGGTGGTGCAGACGGCTGTGCATACAAATTCCGGCAGGGTGGGGTGTGGCACGTTGATTAAGGGTGCGCCTGTGCACCAAAGGGGTGGAGAGTTTTTGAGGGGTAACCCACTCCCCGACCCTCCCCCTTGCAGGGGGAGGGAGAGGTTTGGTGGGCTGGGACGGGGCCTGCGCCACGCCCGGCTCGGCGGGGTTACATGCAGGCCTGATAGAGCGCGCGGGTGTTTTCGCGCGTCATCGGGATGGGGTTGCCGCCGCAGGACGGGTCTTCCAGCGCCATGTCGGTCAGTTCGTCCAGACGTGCGGCATCCACACCCATCGCGGTGAGGTTGGCAGGGATGTTCAGCGTGGCGCGCAGGTCCATCACCGCCTTGCGGAAGCCGTCAAAGCCGCCCGCAATGCCGATATAGGCGGCGGCCTTTTCCAGACGCGCCTCGATCGCGGGGCGGTTGAAATCCAGCACCATCGGCATGACCACGGCATTCGTGGTGCCGTGATGGGTGTTGTAGACCGCGCCCACAGGGTGCGACAGCGAATGGATCGCGCCCAGACCCTTTTGGAAGGCCACCGCCCCCATTGCGGCGGCGGACATCATATGCGCCCGCGCCTCAAGGTTCGTCGGATCGGAATAGGCGGTGGGCAGGTTTTCGAACACCAGACGCATCCCTTCCAGCGCGATGCCCTGCGACATCGGGTGGTAGAAGGGGGAGCAGTAGGCCTCAAGGCAATGCGCGAGCGCATCCATGCCGGTGCCTGCGGTGATGAATTTGGGCATGCCCACGGTAAGGGCCGGGTCGCAGAGGGTGACCACGGGCATCAGTTTGGGGTGGAAGATGATCTTCTTCTTGTGGGTTTCCGAATTGGTCAGAACGCCCGCGCGGCCCACTTCGGACCCGGTGCCTGCAGTGGTGGGAACGGCGACGATGGGGGCGATCTTGTCCGCGTCTGCGCGGGTGAACCAGTCGTCGATGTCTTCAAGATCCCAAACGCTGAGGTCGGCGCGTTGATGCGCCATCAGGGCGATCATCTTGCCGAGGTCAAGGGCCGAGCCGCCGCCAAAGCAGATCACGCCGTCATGGCCGCCTGCTTTGTAGACCTTGATCCCGGCTTCCATATTGCCTTCGTTCGGGTTCGGGTCGACTTCGGAAAACACCGCGGTGCCGAGGCCTGCTTTGGACAGCACGGCCACGGCATCCGCCGTGATGGGCAGGGAGGCGAGGGCCTTGTCGGTGACGAAGAGGGGTTTCTTGATCCCTGCCGCTTTGCAATGTTCGGCCAGTTCGTTGACGCGGCCCACGCCGAATTTGATGGCAGTGGGGTAGGACCAGTTCCGGTTGGGAACGTTGTGGGTCATGGTGTTCAGACCTTCTTGAGGTGATAGGATTTCGGGCGGGTGACCGAATGGAACCCGAGATAGGAGAGGCTGCCGCCGCGACCGGTATCCTTGCAGCCGGTCCAGCACAGCGCCGGGTCAAGGTAATCGGCGCGGTTCATGAAGACGGTGCCGGTTTCGATCCGCTGGCCGATGGCTTGTGCGGTGTCGTAATCCTGCGTCCAGACCGAGGCGGTCAGGCCATAGGGCGAATCGTTCATCAGCGTGATGGCCTCTTCGTCATCCTTGACCTTCATGATGCCGACGACGGGACCGAAGGATTCCTCGGTCATCACGCGCATGGAGTGATCGACATTGACCAGAATCTGAGGGGCCAGATAGGCACCGCCGTCATCGGCGGGGAAGAGGGCGGGGTCGATCAGGGGTTTGGCCCCAGCGGCGATGGCGTCGGCGATCTGGCCACGGACAACGGCGGCAAAGCGTTTGTTGGCCATCGGGCCAAGGGTGCTTTCGGCGTCAAAAGGATTGCCGAGTTTCAGGGTTTTCACCCAAGCTACGGCCTTTTCGACGAAGGCATCGTAGAGGGATTCATGCACATAGATGCGTTCGATGCCGCAGCAGCATTGGCCCGCATTATACATCGCGCCGTCCATCAGCGTATCGACGGCGGCGTCAAGGTTGGCGTCATGGCGGACATAGCCGGGGTCTTTGCCGCCCAGTTCCAGACCCAGCGGCGTGAAGGTGCCTGCGGCGGCCTTTTCCATCGCAATGCCACCGCCCACCGATCCGGTGAAGTTGACGAAACCGAAGGAGCGGGCGGCAATCAGGGATTCAGTGGTGGCGTGGTCGAGGACGACGTTCTGGAACACGTCTTCGGGGATGCCTGCGGCGTGGAAGGCCTGGGCCAGCCGTTCGCCCACCAGCATGGTTTGCGAGGCGTGTTTCAGGATGACCGTGTTCCCGGCGATAAGGGCAGGGACAAGGGTATTGATCGTGGTGAGGTAGGGGTAATTCCACGGGGCCACGATGAATACGACGCCCACCGGTTCGCGGGCGAGGTAGCGGCGGAATTTGTCGCTGTCTTCGACCATTTCGGGGGCCAGCGTCTTGGCCGCGATGTCGGACATGTATTCGGTGCGGGCGTTGACGCCGCCAAATTCGCCGCCAAAGCGGGTGGGGCGGCCCATTTGCCAGGCGAGTTCCTCGACGATCACGGTGGACATGTCGTTGAGGTTTTTCACGCCCGCCTTGACCAGCGCGATACGTTCCGCCAGCGGGCGGGCGGCCCAGGATTTTTGGGCGGATTTGGCGCGGGCGACGGCGGCCTTTGCGGCGTCTTGCGACAGCGGCATGCGTTCGGCGTAGACCGATCCGTCGACCGGAGAGATGAGTTGGATGGGTTTCATTCTGGCACCTGTTGCGGCGGGTCTGCGCCCCGCCTTTTCCTGACGAAAGGGGCGGGGTCAACCCCGCCCGGATTTAAGCGCGTTCCAAGAGGCGCTGGAGTTCGAAATCGGTGACAACGCGGTCGGTTTCCGCGATTTCCCACTGGGCGGCGTGGTGGTAGTGGTCGACCACATCATCGCCCATCGCAGCGCGCAGCATTTGCGACCTTTTCAGCAGGTCGGCCGCTTCGCGCAGGTTCTTTGGAATCTCGCGTACACCGGCGGCGTGATACATATCGCCTTTCATTTCCGGTTCCAGTTCCATCTTGCCCTCGATCCCGGCAAGGCCCGCAGCCAGAAGGGCGGCGCAGCAGAGATAGGGGTTCACGTCGCTGCCGGGGATGCGGCATTCAACGCGGACGGCCTTTGTGTGTTCGCCGCAGACGCGGAAGCCTGCGGTGCGGTTGTCCGCGCTCCACACCGCTTTGGTGGGGGCGAACATGCCGATGGTAAAGCGTTTGTAGCTGTTGACGTAGGGCGCGAGGAAGGTGGTGATTTCCTGCGCATGGGCGAGTTGGCCCGCGACGAAGTGCTTCATGGTGGCAGACATGCCATGCGCATCGTCATGGTCGTAGAAGGCGGGTTTGCCATCCAGCGTCCAGAGCGATTGGTGGACGTGAGAGGAGGAGCCGGCCTTGCGGTGGTCATACTTGGCCATGAAGGTGACGGACTTGCCCTTTAGATGCGCGATTTCCTTGACGCCCTGCTTGATGAGGACGTGGTTGTCGGCGGTATCCAGCGCGTCGGAGTATTTGTAGTTCACCTCGTGCTGGCCGGCATCAGCCTCGCCCTTGGTGTTTTCGATCGGGATGCCGGCGGCGTAGAGGTGGTTGCGGACGTCGCGCATGAGCGACTCTTCCTTGGTGGTCTGGAAGAGGTGGTAGTCTTCGTTATAGGCGCTGATCGGCTTCAGGTTGGTGAAGCCTTGGTCGCGCAGGTTTTCGTAGGCGTTTTCGAAGATGTAGAATTCCAGTTCGGTGGCCATCATGGGTTCGAACCCCAAGGCGCGGGCGCGGGCGACCTGACGCTTCAGGATGGCGCGGGGGGAGACGGCGATTTCTTCCTGTGTGTGGTGATCGAGGAGATCGGCCAGGCAAAGTGCGGTGCCGGGCAGCCAGGGCAGGGCACGCAGGGTGGCGAGGTCGGGTTTCATGACGTAATCGCCATAGCCCTGTTCCCAGCCTGCGGATTTATAACCGGGGACGGTGTTCATTTCCATATCCACGGCCAGCAGATAGTTGCAGCAATGGGTTTCCTTATACCCGCTTTCGACGAAGAAGGCGGCGTGAAAGCGTTTGCCCATCAGGCGGCCCTGCATATCGACGGAGGCCACGAGGACGGTGTCGATTTCGCCGCGGGCGACGGCTTCTTTCAGGGTGTGGAAACTCATGGTTCCGGGCATCTTGTGGCCTCATATCTTGGTAGCGGTGGCCCCGTCAGGGGCAGAATGGGTGTGGACCGAGGGTCGGTCAGCCGCGCGGGATGCGGCGGGGCGCGCGTTGGGGGGCGGGCAGGGCGCCGCCGAATTCGGGCTTGCGGGGCCAGCAATCGCTGCGGGTGTCAGAGCGGGCGGGCGTTTCGATCCGCATGGGGGACTCCGGGTGGCGGCGGGGGCCGGATGCCTGCGCCACGAAATTTGATCATATCTTCGCCCATCGTTCCGCGCAATCGCCGGATACCGGGGCAAAGGGGGGTGCGGGGGGCGGTTGGCCGCCCCCCGCCTGTGGATCAGAAGCGGTAGGGGCGTCCGGCTTTTACCATCACTTCGTTATACTGCTTGAAGATCGCCACGACCTTGGCCTTCACTTCGCTTTCAGCCGCGATTTCATCCCAGAAGGTCATGGCGGCGGCTTCGACCGTTTTCCATTCTTCGTCCGGGATGGTGGTCAGTTGCAGCTTGCCGCCATTGATGCGCAGGTCGGCCTCGCCTGCCCAATACCAGTGCTGGCGGTAGTAGTGCGACTGTTCAAAGCAAGTGGTCAGCAGTTCCTGAAGGTGCGGCGGCACTTCGTTCCAGCGGTCCATGTTGGCGAAGAAGTGGCCGATCCATGCGCCAGAGATGTTGTTGGTCAGGAAGTAGTTGGTCACGTTGGACCAGCCCACAGTGTAGACCTCGGTGATGCCGGACCATGCGATGCCGTCAAGTTCGCCCGTCTGCATCGCCACTTCGATGTCTTCCCACGGCAGGGTGACGGGGACGACGCCGAATTGCGTCAGGAAGCGGCCTGCGGTCGGGAAGGTGAAGACGCGCTTGCCTTGCAGATCGGCCAAGGAGTTGATCGGGTCTTTGGTGGCGAAGTGGCAGGGATCCCATGCACCCGCCGAGATATGTTTGACGCCGACAGCGGCGTATTCATCTTCCCAGATCTGCTTCAGCCCGTATTTGTTGAACAGGGCAGGCACGTCGAGCGAGTAGCGCAGGCCCAGCGGGAAGTAGCCGCCGAACACGGTGACTTCGGTCGGCGAAGCCATCGAGTCGTCGTCAGACTGGACGCAATCGATGGTGCCCGCCTGCATGGCCTGAAACAACTCGCCCGTGGGAACGAGTTGGTCGGCGTAGAAAAGTTCAATCTCCATCTGGCCTTGGGCGATGCGGTTGAAGGCGTCGACGGCGGGTTTGACGACCTGTTCGCCCAGTGCGGCCCCGGCATAGGTTTGCATGCGCCATTTGATCGGTGCCTGTGCGGTGGCAACGGCGGGTGCGGCCAGCGTGGCGGCCCCGGCGAGTGCGCCCTTGGTCAGGAAGGAACGTCTTGATGTTGTCATCGTCTCTTCTCCTTGTTGGAACAGCTAGGGGTTGGATGCGGGTCTGGATTGCCCGCGATTTGCGGTCAGTTCGGGTAGATCAGATTGGGCAGCCACAGCGCGATGCCGGGGAAGACCATCAGCAACGCAAGGGCAACTGCCATCACCAGCACAAAGGGAATGACGGAGCGGTAGATGTCGCCCATCGAGATTTCCGGCGGCGCGAAGGCGCGCATCAGGAAGAGGTTATAGCCGAAGGGCGGCGTCAGATAGGCGATCTGGCAGGTGATGGTATAAAGAACGCCATACCAGACCAGCACATCCTGCGGCGGGATGCCCAGATCCAGCGTCGCCACCAGCGGCACGTAAAGCGGCGCCACGATCACCAGCATGGCGGTGTCATCCAGGAACATGCCCATCAAGAGGAAGCTGAGTTGCATGAGGATGAGGATTGTCCAGGGGCTGAACCCCAGGCGTTCGACGAACAGGCTTTCGATCGCCTTCACCGCGCCGAGGCCATCGAACACGGCCCCGAAGGCGAGGGCGGCAAGGATCACCCACATGAACATGCAGGTGATGAACAGGGTGGAGCGGGTCGCCACCTCGAACACCTGTCTGTTCATGCGGCCCTTGATCACGGCGGCGATCACGGTGGCCGCGACGCCGATGACCGAGCTTTCGACCAGTGAGGTCCAGCCGTAAATGAAGGGGAACATCATCGCAAAGAAGATGATGAAGGGCAGCGCACCCGCGCGCAGGGCGTGGAACTTGTCGGCGCGGGTGATGGTGGCGCGTTCCTCCATGCTCATGGCGGGGCCAAGTTCGGGCTGGATGCGGCAGCGAATCCAGACATAGAGGATGAACATCGTGGCCATCATCAGGCCGGGGATCAGGCCTGCGAGCCACAGTTCCGACACCGGGGCGCGGGCGATCATGGCGTAAAGGACCAGAACGACCGAGGGCGGGATCAGGATGCCAAGGGAGGAACCCGCCTGAATGACGCCGGTGACCATTTCCTTTTGATAGCCGCGGCGCAGCAGTTCCGGCAGGGCGATGGTCGATCCGATGGCCATGCCCGCGACCGAAAGGCCGTTCATGGCAGAGATCAGCACCATCAGAAGGATCGTGCCGATGGCCAGGCCGCCCGGCACGGGGCCGAACCAGACATGGAACATGCGGTAAAGGTCATCGGCCAGGCGGCTTTCGGACATGACATAGCCCATGAAAACGAACATGGGCAGCGACAGGAGCGGATACCATTTCATCAGCTTCATCGCGGCGGAAAAGCCCATGTTGTGGCCCCCCGTCCCCCAAAGGGAAATGGCGGCGACAACGGCGACAAAGCCGATGATGCCAAAGACGCGCTGCCCCGTCATCATCATCAGGAGCATGGTCG
>OY288186.1 GCA_958439195.1 uncultured Paracoccaceae bacterium | reverse complement strand
GAGCCGCTCTCGTCGTCTTAGGTCTCAGTGTGGTGGTGTTTTACCTATGGTCCCTCTGACAGTGGCCCCCACCCCACCCAACAATATAATATGAATAATTTAATTAATATGTTAATAATTCAATTAGAATATTGCTTGTTCCCTCTCTCCCCTATCGCAGTGGTTTGACGGTGGTGTTCTACCTGTGGTGCCTCACACCCTATCGCACCCAACAGTATAATATGAATAAACTAATTAATATATTGATATATTAATTAGAACATTGTTTGTTCCCTCTCCCCCCTATCGTAGTGGTTTGATGGTGGTGTTTTACCTATGGTCCCTGTGACAGTGGCCCCCACCCCACCCAACAATATAAGATGAATAAATTAATTAGTATATAAATAAAATAATTAGAATATTGCTTGTTCCCTCTCTCCCCTATCGCAGTGGTTTGATGGTGGTGTTCTACCTGTGGTGCCTCACACCCTATCGCACCCAACAATATAATATGAATAAACTAATTAATATATTGATAAATCAATTAGAGTATTGTTTGTTCCCTCTCCCCCCTATCGTAGTGGTTTGATGGTGGTGTTCTACCTGTGGTGCCTAACAGTGGGCCCCATTCCACCGAAACTCAAGGCTGAAGACAGCAGGGCCCAGACATACCAACACTGATCATGCAGTTAGAGGGTACCCCCCCTCCCGTAGTCTCTGACGTGACCTTACTTATGTATACCCTGATCAGGTTCTTACGTCCACTCTGCTATATCTGCTACCTTGAGCACTATAGTTAACTAAACACAGCTAAGGTGTCTTGGCGCTCCTGAGGGCTGATCCCAGGGTTTGTTGAGCCTGCACTGGGCAGCCTTCGGGGAGCCTTAAGTTTTGGCTCTATTCTGGGTGGGTGTGGGCAAGGGGTACCTATAAAGATCTATGACTTCTTGTCTTGACACTTGGTGTGGGTAGTGTCACCCCACCGGCGTCTTGGTTGCTGCAATTGCGTTGATGGTCTGGTGAGTTTGTCTGATGATGAACTGGTTGAAGTTCCCTGGATGAATACCTGGTCGGGTATCCCTCTACGTTGGTGGCCTGGAATATATTGTGTTTGGATCCATGCATTCGATGTGTTCATATGTTTGTGGTCGCGGTTTCGACCTACCAGCCATTTGCGGTTGCCACACCTGAAATGTTCGTTATGCTATGTTGACCAGTGCAAACTGAATTGGTGATCCGGTTAACCGTACCGATGCCGCAACATTGCCGCAACGCAGCATGCCGCCCCAGCCTCAATAAGACCACACTGAACCATTATGGGCAAGGGCTACGTTTTACATTGTGGAAAACGTAACTACATGACATACATACACATCGTCCGTGCAAACTGGGCAGCCCAGTTTAACTTTGAAATACATATCACCCGTATCCGTTGTAGTTGAATACCCTGCCTCACCGGCTATAACGTAACAATCACGCCGTGACCGCCGAGGGCCTAAAATGTCACCCGAATTGTCACTCTGGATATAGGCTGCTTTTAGTACATTTTGTGCCGGCATTCTGCTCTTTTATACTTCATAAGAGTCCGCGTGCAGGTGGGACACAAAGCGCTCTCGAGTAGCGACTGTTCGATGGAGTCAAACTAGGCGACATCTGAGCATCTGGTAGCCCGAGGAATGAGACGGGCATCTCTAACCCAGCGACACGTCGCAATATAGTTAGTAAGCATTATAATGATGATTCGAGAGGTCCTGGATATCAAAAGCGCACTTTTGTAAAATCGGGCAAAAAGCATGCGGCATCTGGTGAGTTCCAGGTTTGCCCCGAAGGGCTGGCTCTACCCCCAAGCATAGCTTCAAATAAAGTCGATATATTTATTTAAGATGCTCTGGCCTGAAACAAAGCGAGAATAGCACGAAATCCACCACCGCCGATCACTAGTAACTCCGCGGACCGCGGCATTTTAGGCCCTCATCGCGAACGGCGTGATTGTTACGGCCGGCTTCAGCACCCGGCGGGCATCACACTAGAAGTAAGCAAGAGCTGGGCTGAGCGCCAAAGTTCGATTCCTGCCACTCATGTAATATCCCTGTCCTAGTAACCTAGAAACTATAACTCAATCATCACAACGATCATGCCATGCCACAAGTACTCCGTCCCATCAACTGGAATGCCAATCAACAGGAAGGCGGCTTCAATCAATGGAATCAATGGAACTACTGCTGGCCCCGCACTGCTCCACTCACTCATTTAAACGATCCTAATTGCGAAAAGACCCACTTCAGAACAGCGGAGGGCAATGCCACTTTTTCTCCCGTCAACCGGAAATACCAATCGACAGGGACCCTGTGATTGAAAACCCCAGCCTGGGAGCATTGCAAACTCACTCTTGCGACCCAACACCCACAGTCCTAACTATAAGCACGACTCAACATACAGTGACACTCCAAATTCTCCCCAACCAATAGGGACCTTATTTCAAACTTGGCGGCCCCACAAACACATTTTGCACTCGGGACATGGTCCTAAAAGCATCTGAGATGCCACAATTCCTCCGCCTTCAACTGGAACTATGGGCAACCGACAGGGACCTCAATTGAAAACCCTGGGCCCGGCAAATGGCCCTGAGCAAGGCATAAAACTGCTTGGCTTGCTGTTGACTGGGTCAACTGGTCAGCACATGGCAAGTCGAAATGGGCTGGCCTGACATACATTGGCTAGCAAGGGATCTAGGGTGGGCTGGTGGCAGCCATTGTGTGAGTTTTGGACAGGAGTTTGAGTACGCCGTTGGAGCCTAAGTTGGCTCCTTGTGGGTGGCGCTGCCCCCACCGGCGCCCCGCTCTGATGGGGCCATTTGGTAATTGGTAATTGGTAAATCAGGTCCCACTTTGTACTCAGCACCGCTTTAATTGATCAATTACACGTGAAGGCGTCACAGTGATGCCACGGCACAAAAACTTACTGAAGATTTTTTTGGAGGTAAGGAGGCGGCACCACCACCAGAAAAGCGGCATAAAAGCACTAAAGGTATTGACACAATGCAGCCATGTTACCGCATCTGCGCATACTAAACATGACAAACATACATACAAACTTACATATAAACTTACATCCAAGACTCAATCTGGCAACAGCAATAGGCCTGCTAGATTGAACCTACCAAACACACACGGGTGGATCCAAAGAAACTACAGCACCCTGGCACTACATTTTGTGATATGCCACTAAAGTACCAAATGTGCCATAGGCCCTGCACAGTGAGGTGGAACAAGGATATGCAGGTACGTATGTATACATCATACAAATGCCGGCCCCTTCTAACTGAATGTCCAAACATGCTTCAGCACAACATACAGTACAGTAACTATTACAATGATCTCATGAAAGGCCATAGCAAAAGTGCCTGCCCATAGGCCCCGAACCTCAAGCACAGAAACAGCAAGGTGAAGAACAGACTACAGGGGTCGTCGACTTTGGCATGGAATTGGAATTCATGGCAACATATGCCGGCCTAGACGTACACAATACTATACATCTTGGGGTATAGTATCACCCCTCGCAAGCTTGTCAGCGGTGCTTCCTCTATCTGGAGCACCGCAGCATCCCATGGGAACCTGAATGAGACAAACATGTAAGATGTGGCAACTGCAAGAACGCTGCTAGGTCCGACCTACCAGACACGCCATTGGATGGATCCAAACACGTGGATTCCAGACCACTACTAGCCAGGATATATGAATAGATCACTGCACAGGCCTTGGACCGTGCAGCTCTGACAGCCACATGACTCCAACCAGTTTGTTAGTGTGTATTGAACAAACAAACCAACAAACAAAACAAGACCTACGGACGACAACCACTACCAACCAGGATATCTACCCTAAACATGTATCCAGCTAGGAAACTACAACAATTTCTGCTTCATACAAGTCAAGGGGAATGATTGCCTTTCCTCTTCTACAACAGTGCCCACCCTGGATCAGAGTCAGTGAATTGATCATGCAGCTCTCTACCTCGACCGCACTGCAGATCGGCTGTCAAACTGCGGCAGCTCTGCCCTACCAAAGCCCGTTGCTTCCTGCAGTTAGGACTTTATGGCCATCTACTGGCCCAAGCTATACAACCCCAAGACCCCTTCAACACCCCTTAGCAGCCCCAAAACCCCAACACCCCTAGCAGCCCCAAAACCCCTAGCAGCTCCAGAACCCCTAGCAGCCCCAAAACCCCTAGCAGCTCCAAAACCCCAAAACCCCTAGCCGGCCCAAAACCCCAAAACCCCTAGCAGCCCCAAAACCCCTACCAGCCCCAAAACCCTACCAGCCCCAAATCCCCAACATCCATAGCAGCCCCAAACCCCCTACCAGCCCCAAATCCCCAACACCCACAGCAGCCCAGAACCCCAAGACCCCCAGCAGCCCCAAAACCCCTAGGAGCCCCTAGGTAGCAGTCCGTGAAGAACCCCACTGCACAACTGCCGTATCATGCAGGGATCAGGTCTGCCTACTCACTAGCACAGTTGGCTGTGCCATATGGAGGTCATTCAGCGGTCAGGCCGCCTGCAGAATTAACTCCACTCCAATGAAACTAAGGGCATCAGCTCTGCCCCACCAAAGCACATTGCTCCCTCAAGCTAGGGTTTTATGCCCTTATACGGGCCCAAGCTAATTATACAACCCCGACACCCTTCAACACCCCTTAGCAGCCCCAAAACTCCAAAACCCCTAGCAGCCCCCAAAACCCCTAGCAGCCCCAAAACCCCAACACCCCTAGCAGCCCCAAAACCCCAACACCCCTTAGCAGCCCCAAACCTCCAAAACCCCTAGCAGCTGCAAAACCCCAACACCCCTAGCAGCCCCAAAACCCCAAGACCCCTGGCAGCCCCAAAACCCCAAAAGCCCTAGCAGCCCCAAGGTAGCAGCCCGTGAAGAACCCCACTGCGCAACTGCCGTGGCATGCAGGGATTGAGTCGTCTGCCTATTCACTAGCACAGTTGGCTGAACGCGCCGTATGGAGGTCACTCAGCGGTCCCAACGCCTGCAGAATTAGCTCCACTACAACAAAAGGGGGTAGGCTCTGCCCCACCAAAGAACACTGCTGCCTGCAGCTAGGGCCGGGGGCCAAGGTATACCACACCATTACTGCTTCTTTGCCCGCCTCTTGGCCTTCAGTTTGATACGGCCAGAATTCTTTGATCCACCAGATGGATGATACTTCCCTCCCTTAGCTGATGGTATGGGTGCCATTTCCTCATCTCCTGTCCCACCCTCCTCCCACGCCCCTCCCTCCGTCCCTGCCCCCCTCTCATCCCCCACACCTCCCCCCTCTCCATTAGCCCCTGCCCCCTTCTCCCCCGGCCCTGTTAGTAACCTTGGGCCATAGCATGGGTACCCAAATGTGGCATGGGGGCACATTGTATGACCAGTGTAATTCATATCATCACATATACCCCCACCAGCCTGAGGGGCCTTCCTCCACATCAGCCCACCCTTGGCACACTCCTTCCTAGAATCCTTGACCTCCTTTGATTCCCTTTCAATCAGCAGTACCTCCCCCATACTCCCGTCCTCCTGAGCGCAATGGGACCCCTCCGCCTGATATGACATTTCACCCCCATCTGGCACGAGGGCGTAATCATGGGTCATGCGCCACCACAGAGCCGCGATGTTCAGCTTGAGATGTTTCGTGTTGACGCTGCTCCCCTCCTCGATCCCCTCGGTTGTACCAATGTCATCGAAGTACTTAATGACATCCTGGACTGCCAGCAATCCAGGCCTGCCGCCCACGCCTAACTCCGGACGGTTGACCATGAAGTCCGCAGGGAGGCTGATTGTCAGGTAATCGTCACATGTAAGCCTCCGCAGTGTCTTGCGAGCTGGATATCGCTGCCAGATGTTGTTGCCAGTTGCGTCTTTGCCTACTATCCTGCCGCCACCCGTTTTGACAACCGTGGGATCCCCTATGAGGTCTGCTTGGATGCAACAATCTACCGCTTCTTTTACTGCTCTGGGACTTAGCACATTCACGAAGATAAGATGGGGTGCAGTCGAAGGAACCCCGTCATTGTGCATCTGCAACGCATAGCCGCTGTGGGGCATGAGGCGGGGCATGAGGTCGTCGCCCGTTTAGGTTTCACAGGTATGATCTTTGGGTAATGCCCTGGGAATGAACTGCTTGGGTATTATACGTGTTCCTGATCAGGTTCTGCGGGCCATGCACTCCATGTGAACTAGCCTGTCGCTTAGGGAGGACCATAGAACTCAAGCGACTTGTGGCCCTGTTTTTGAATAGGTTTTATACAGGCCACAAAGCGCATTCCTCAAGGCATTGAAGACTCCTATAATAGTGCGCGACTGCAGGACAAGTGACCTGTGATAATGGTCACTTAGTGAGGCAGAAGTACAGAAAGAAATCAAATGTCCTTTGCACTTCAGTGTTCACGATGCACATTCGTCTCTTGTAAAGCTTCTCAGCCCCTTTGCATGGTATCTCGCTTCCACATGTATGGCGTCCGGTACAAAGCTGCCATCTCGGCACCACCCGAGTCGATCTATAGTTTCACTTCCGAGCCATTGCACGCATCCTTCGCGCATCCCTCATACCGAAAGCTACACGAGGCGCTACGCGGTTCGAAGGGGCATCTGATCAGCCTCCACGCAGCAAATAGCTAAGTGAAGCAGGTGCAGCTGTTGTGATACCGCTGATGATACCTTTGTAAAGTCTTTTTACTGTCCCCACTGAGCCAGTAATTAGACGGATATTTTATGCTATACATAATCACGATACGCTGGAATGGGCTCGTGATCGCTTCCTTCAGACCAGCAGCTTAGCACAAGGACTTTCTGAGGCACACTACCATGTACATGGTAGGAAGCCATTAGGTCTACATGTACATGTAATTCACTCTCTGTTCTAACCTAGAAATTCAAACATTAGGTCCAACCATACCGTCAGCATAGACCCGCACTCCCCCCTGCTTTTATTACCTGTACCAACCTACATCCAGTGCTTTAGGCATGTGCTGCTGCTGCTGCATCCTCTGCCTCCCCCAACTACATTCTAAACCACAATCGACTGGCACAGTCCCCTCCCCCCGCCCTACCCCACCCCCTAGGGGCTTGAACACATCATTCTCATGATTGTGCTGCTGCTGCCCCCTCTGCTTCCATTGTAGGGTTTTGAGGTTTAATGTTTACGCTTGTGCTGCTGCTGCCCCTGCTGCCTCCTCTCCCTCCATTGCTCCACGGTCCCCACCAACGGGCGATAACGTCTCTTCACTAATCTCTCACAGGGTTTAGTTAGGGTTTAAGCTTGTGCTGCCACTGCTGCCTCCTCTGCCTCCATTGCTTCTTCTGCCTCCGGCTCCTCCGGCTCCTCTGAAATAACAGCAAACATCATTTGGGGTTTAGAGTATAAGACCTCAAGTTTAGAGTCTATGACATCAGGTCCAAGGTCTAGGACCTCATGATTAGGGTTGAAGTCATTTGTTCTAGGGCCTAGGACCTCACGTATGGGGATTAAACCTTCAGGTTTAGGGTGTAGGAGCTCATGTCTAGGGTTCCATCTCAATATTAGCTTCTAGGACCTCAGGGCTCATCTGCCTCCCCTGCCCACTCATGCCTCACCCCCCCCCCCCCCCACACACACAATTGATTACAAGCATTAATGGCTGAAAGCAGCTATATCAAAGGAACCGCAGATGCATTGCAGTGCTTTTTCCATCTTGGGCTCCTCAAGCTCCTGTGTTTCGATAGCAAAAACCAGGCAGAAGCAAAACCCTGAACTCTAAACCCGAAGCAACACCCTAAACCCTAAAAACCTGGCACCAGAAAGGAAGTACGAGCTTGGCCCACCACGACATATTGTCCAGGCCAGAGGAGGTGACAATCCCCTTGAAAAGCAGAGATTAGACCTAAGCCCTTCGCCCTCTCCGTGCCTAAACCCCTAAACCCCCGGGCCCACCACTTCAGGCTCCGCAGCCTCAACAGCAAATTAGCTATCATCCTTCACATGTGCCCATGCCCACCGCGTTGAAAGTGCACTCTGCGTTGAGCTTGCGGAGAGGCGCACAATCCATCGTCACAGAAACCCTAAAATGCAGGGTTCAGGGCCTATTCTAGGTTTGCCGGCTGCTGAAATGCGAACCCCAGCCGCGTCGTGGTCTCAATGGGGCGCGTAAAAGGCATCAGCAGCATTCATAATATATACACTTCGTTCACAGAAGTCTACAGCATGCAGATGAATTTGATATGTTTGCAGCATGTGGGGGCAAGAGACAGCTGGGAAGAGCGATCCCTCTCAGTTGCAAAAATGATACGGTGCGCGCTTCTTATTACCTAAGCCCCCACCCCCCTTTACCGTGCATGACCACGGGCAGCAGCAACATTCCTGAATACACCAGTTGGTACTCCACAATTTGCAGAGACACCCCTAAACCCTACAACCTCAACCCCCACCCCCAAATAACCAAAATCCCAAGACCCCCTACCTCACCCCCTCACCCCCTACCTCACCCCAAAAAACCAAGACCCCAAGACCCCCTACCTTGTATGACCTCATGCAGCAGCAGCATTCCTAAAAACACCAGTTGGTACTCATGGGCCCTTACTACGCATCCACCCCACAAGTCCAGCATTTAAGACCTAAACGACCAAGGTTTAAGGCTCAACAGAAACAATCTTACCTCGTATGACCTTGCACTGCAGCAACGTTTCACAAGCATCAATCAGCAATCCTGAAACCCTACTCTTTAAGCCCTCCTTTCTGAGCCCTACATCTCGAACCTTCCAACCCCCCTTACCTTAGTGTATAACCTAGGGCAACAGCAGCATCCCGGAGCACCTGAATGAATACTCTTGCTGTTGCATAAACGTATCAGAAACACTGAACCCTCTAAACCCTACATCCTAAAACCCTAACCCAAACATACCTTGTATGACCTCGGGCAGCAGAAACACCCCTGAATGCACCAGTTGGTAGTCAGCCAATCGCAAAATCCGGACAGAACACTCCTAAACCCTAAATCCTTCACCCCCAAACCCCAGGACCCCTCCTACCTTGCATAATCTTGGGCAGTAGCAACATTCCTGAAAACACCAACAGTCTTTCCTGTAATTGCCCTAGATAGTGCCAAACACACTAAACCCCTAAACCCTACATCCTTTACCCCCTAAACCCTCCCAAACCCCTCTTACCTTGTATGACCTCGGGCAGCAGTAGCATTCCTGAATACACCAGTTGGTACTCATGGCCCATGCAAAGTTAAGTCAGAAACACCCCTAGACCATACATGCTAAAACCCTAAACCCTACATGCTAAAACCGTAAACCCCAAACCTACCTTGTATGACCTCGGGCAGCAGCATCATCCCTGAGTACACCAGTTGGTACTCATGGCCCATGTTACACCTCGCCTGGCTCTCTAAGATGGATTTGCCAAGATCCGTCAAGAACAGTTGCTCCCTATCCAGCAGGGTTTTGAGCGCCTGGGCCCTACACACAACAGAGGGAACATTTGTAAAGGGTGGCTGCTTGTAAATGATTCAAGGTTAGCACAGAAAAGGCATATGCGGGTTGGATGGCCATGAGATCCATCAGAAACAGCTGATCTCAATCTAGAAGTACAATTGGCCTGACTCTCTAAGATGGACTTGCCAAGGTCCGTCAAGAACAGTTGCTCCCTATCCAGTAGGGTTTTGAGTGCCTGAGCCCTACACCCAGGAAAGAGGGAACTTTAATTAATTAAAAAATTAATTGACAAATCCAGTGGTACGCATGTGCTGCCACAATACACCTCAAGGCTTCCATTCTGGAGGTTCATATTACCTCCTCCGTCTGGAGGTTCATACTCCCTCCTCCGTCTTTTTGTTTAGGTATTCATGTGGTGGGATGGTTGAAAACGCGCTCTTATGCCTGCTTGCATATATTCAGCAGAGATGACTTGAATTGTCTAGATTTGTCCAGGAGAGATGCTCTCTACCCAGCAGGCCTTTGAGCGCCAGAAATCACACTTGCAAATACAGACGTGTTGCCAATAAAGAAGCATTGTGGGGACAGTCTTTAGGCCAGATTATTGATTACATAGGATTGTGTATGAAATTTCAAAATGTAAAAATGTCTCTCGATGTCCTCTCTGCTTGTTGGCAAAGCGAGCGAGTTTCCACCAATCCGGCAACTTTGCGGGTTATGACACCCATTTCACTATTGTTCGCAAACTCGGAGAACTGGCCAGACCCCCTATTCTTCTCCATGCCTGCCAGCCCTCAGCCCCTCCTGACCACGCCACCTCGCTCCTTTCCTCTCCCTCTCCAGCCCTAAAACCCTCCCATTGTCCCCTCCAGCCAACTAAACCCCAGGGAACAAAAACCTACCTACCCTAAGCAGCACCATCTCCCGCTCTTTCCTCAGCTCCCTATTTCGTGAACTGCTCATTTGTGCACTGGGCTCCTCTCACAAGCTTTCCCAAAAGTGGAAGTGCTTTCAGAATTAGCAGTCTAAGAAAGGTCTCAGGTCTACTTGTATCCGCCTCGCTCGAAATCGCAGCAAAACTCGCTCTTACTCAACACACCACACTAACAAACTGGTTGGAGTCATGCTTGGGTGCTGCACGGCCCAGAGG
The DNA here is from genome assembly GCA_958439195.1 of uncultured Paracoccaceae bacterium. GTDB lineage: Bacteria > Pseudomonadota > Alphaproteobacteria > Rhodobacterales > Rhodobacteraceae > Paragemmobacter. The sequence goes on along the minus strand of OY288186.1, from coordinate 1,477 downwards.
GCAGTGCAGTGGTCTCTCTTAACAAGCTTTCCCAAAAACCTGGAGCCCATCACCTCCTCGTCAAGCTCACAAAAACCACCAAAACGATGTTCGCCCCTGACCCTCCTACTCAGACTTTAGCTTAGTAACCCCCCCCCCCCTTTATCTCACCTTCACTCCTTCATCCAGTGTCAGTGCATTGACCTCCTCTCTTAGTGCCATGGCATATGGAAAAGCCTGAAAACAGCAATCTTGGCCCCTATACGCTAAACCCTCACCCGCCCTCCACCACCCTTTCCTGCCTGGCAGGCCACCTTCCCCCCCCCCCCCTCTTGGTGTCTTCACAATCTCCTTGGGCCAAGTGTGTCTCCATCCAAAAACCCCAAATCCAGCCAAGAACCCCAACAGCATGCTTGAATGCTGCAAATTTCTTTCTGAACTCCTCCCTGGAGCCTTCCCAATACCACAACCCACCCCAAGTCCCCATAAACTCAACCAAAACTAGCTAAAATTGTATCCTCCCCAAAATTCTCATACCCTCCCTCCAAGTCTTAGTAACAAAACACATTACCCCTCCCCCCGCTCTCTTCCCTCACCTTCCCTTTGTGAACTGCTCATCTGATAATGCACTGTACTCCTCTCGTACTGCCATGGCATATTGAATGTACTTGTGCAGTGGGGCACCCAGCACTGACAGATCAGCATCCATGAACAAATCACAATCTGGGTCCCCTTCAATATGATGATGCTCCTTGGTCGCCAAGATGTATTGCCGCACCTAAAAACATAGGAAAGCAGCAAGATATATGTTCAGGGCTTAGGGGTTCAGAATAATGGGTTTCAGGGTTAACGGTTTTCGCTCTTCCCGGGCTATGCTTTAGAGTTTCAAGGGCTCATTTTCAGGATTTAGGGTATAATGGGTCCCCTTCAATATGATGATGCTCCTTAGTGGCCAAGGAAGTATTGCCACATCTAGCAACATAGAAAGGCAGCAGCAGGGTTTGGAATTCAGGGTTTAGGGGCTTCAGAATTTTTTTTCGGGTTTAGGCTTTAGTAATTCAGTGTTTTCATCCAGGGTATACGCTTGAGGTGTTTCCGTGCTCTGATTGCAGGGTTCAGGTTTAGGATTTCAAGGGTTTAGGTTATTCCAGGTCCCCTTCAATACAATGATGTTCGCCCTTTAGAAGCGATGCTCGTTAGTGGCCAAGACGTACTGACGAACCCAAAAGCACAGACCAGCAGGATTCAGGTTCTGGGTTTAGGGGCTTCAGGGTTTTGATGTCAGGGTTTATGTGTGACAGTTTCACATTAGACAACGGCAAGTTAAAGCTAGGAGCTAGATCATAATACCACAGGTTGCCTCCCCTGGCCCCCCTGCCTCTACCTCGTCCCCCCAAAAAGGGATCCCCCGCCCCCCTTCTTGCAATATTGCCCCGCCTGCACGCGTCCGCCCTGCCCCACCCACCCACAATACAAAGGCCTTGCCCTCCCCCCCCCC
>OY288185.1 GCA_958439195.1 uncultured Paracoccaceae bacterium | reverse complement strand
CAGCAGCAACCATATTTCCAACCCCCCTCCCTCTTTACCCCGCCCCCCTCCCCTCCCCCCCCCCCCCCCCACCCCTCTCACCTCTTCTAGTAGAGTGTTCATAGTACACACCCCCCACTGTCGCAAGCACCACCCCCACCACATTACCCCCTGGGCCATGCCATATCTTGACACTGTGTGGTACATATAAACAGGGGGGTAGGCTAGATACCACCTGACGCATGCGAACCACACTAGGACCTAAACCACGACCACAGACACCTGGAATTTAGATACAGGAGGGGGAGGGGGAGGGGGGGGGGCAACAAGGGCAAATACAAGGTCAGCAAGAGCAGGAGCAGAAGCGGTTTAAAAAAAGTGGCGCAAACACCAAACCTACACCACGACCACATACACCTGAAATTTAGATACAGGATGGGGAGGGGGAAGGGGGGGAGGGGGGGAGCAGAAAGAGCAAATACAAGGTCAGCAACAGCAGAAGTAGCAGCAATTTGGAACAAAGAGGTGCAAACACGAAGCTACACCACGACCACGTAGGCACCTGAAATTCAGATACAGGAGGGGGGGGGGGGGCAGCAACGGCATCAAACAGATTGTTAGCATTGGCAGGGGGGGGGGCAGCAATAGGCTCGGACATATCTGAGGCATTTAGAACACAGCGTTGCGTTGTTCATCAGGGGTCGTGTGCTGCTTGGTCTTGAGTGACCTTTCGGCATAGCTAGTTTTGCGTTTTATTGTTGCAAAAACATGGCCTACACCACAACCACATACGCTTTAAATAGGTAAAGGAGGGGGAGAGGGGATGGGGGGGTGGGGCGAAGCGAGGGGGGGGGGCACCAGGAACCGGGGGGGGGGGGATCAGGAAAAGGGGGGGGGGGCGCCAGAAAGGGGGGGGGGGGAGAGTTAGGGGGATAAAAGAAGAGGAGCAGCAGCATTACAACGGAGCGGTGCAAGATATGAACCTGAACCTAACCACAAACACTCGTAAAATACATAGGCAAAAAGGAGGGGGGGGCAGCAGCAACAACAGCTAATACATTGTTAGCAAGGTCAGGAGCTTCATTGTTACTACGTTATGTGATATGCCATAGCAAAAATGCAATCGGGAAGATACATAGGGGAAGGGGGGAGGGCAGCAACAGCAGCATACATATGGTTTGCAAAAGCAGGAGCAGCATTGACATTTAGAAGAGCCAGGTGGAAAACATTGACGCAAACCACATGCACGTATAGCGACACCAATATTCCAAACCTGGTATCTCCAACAACAAAACCCGTACTGCCCTGCAAAGCCTGGGGTTTTGGGTCCCCACCAGGCCGGCACAGTGGGGGCACAAAAACCACCAAAGCGTCTGGGGCAGGGCTCCTCCTTTGCTCACAAGTAGTGCAGCGTCGACAAGAGGCCAGGCAGGGTAGATACAAAAAATAGGGTTTAGTATCCCAAAGGTAGGGATTATATTTTGCTCGTACAAATCATCCGATTAACTTGGTTATTCTGACAAAAATCTGATCTATAGGTGTCTTTTGACAAAATTCTTCTTGACACATGTTACATTCTGTTATGGGAGATCATGTGTTTAGGGTTTAGGGTCCAGGGTAAGCCTCAAAACCCTTGACACCCCAAAATGGGCGCCACTGCTGTAGAAGCGCACATGATCAAAAGCTTCAAAAACCTCCATTCCTACTGGAAAACGGCAATTACAACCCCAAAGACGGCTGAATGCAAATTCTTCCAAAACCCTGAACCCCCCTGGCACGTACCTTCTATGCTGAAAAGCCTAGCAGTGAGTGCAATGCGATGTACACCCTAACCCTGAACCCTGACCCTACCCCTAAAACCTAAACCCTGACCCCTTAAACCTAACCCTACCCCTAACCCTTAGCCCCTCTGCAGCACCTTCTATGCGGAACAGTTTAGCAGTCAGTGCAATGCGATGTAAACCGAAACCCTGACCCTATCCCTAAAACCTAAACCCTGACCCTACCCCTAAAACCTACCCCTAAACCCCGTCCCCCCGGCACGTACCTTCTATGCTGAACATTCTAGCAGTGAGTGCAATGTCATTGTCACTGCTCTCTAACAAGCCCAGGGCAAGGTAGGGGGACAACAGCCACAGTGCGCCTCGGTAGGTCAAGTCTTGGACAAGGAAGGCACCCTGGGAAAAGAAAAACAGGAAGATGGAAAGGACGATTAAATGCAAGAGCTAAACCATAACACCACAGGCAATGGCGAGACCGAATCGTCGTTCCTGAAAGCCGCTCCCAAAAGCGGAGGAGGATGGGGCGGAGACGGAGCGCGGGGTTGGGGGGGGGGGATTAGAGGGAGGCCAAAAGGGGGGAAGAGCAGATAACACATAGGCATGAAGGGGGGATTATCAGGGGGCAAACCCGGGTTCTCCCCGTCTTAACCATGGTTCATCCCTTAAACCCTAGACCCCTACTGCCGTCAAACCCTAAACCCTGCCTTCCTCACATTCATACTCCCCGCATATCTAGGTCCTAGTATTGCACTCCTGCCCACCAATTCCTTCTGCTGATTGGCCCAGGACCATCCAATCGCAGATAAGTAATGGAAAACACTGAAAATTACAAAGATGTCAAAACCTTAACCTTATTCTGCTTGCCTTGAACAAACAGCCTACACCGCCCTCCTCCCTATACTCCTGGGAAATTTGACCCTTACCCTCTTTCCTGGGAACCCTCACCTCCATATACCGGTAATTTTCAATTACCAAATGGCCCCGTCAAAGCAGGGCGCCGGTGGGGGCAGCATCACCCACAAGGGGCCAACTTAGGCTCCAACGGCACACCCAAGTTCCTGTCCACAACTCACACAATGGCTGCCACCAGCCCACACTAGATCCCTTGCTAGCCAATGTATGTCAGGCCAGCCCATTTCGACTTGCCATGTGCTGACCAGTTGACCCAGTCAACAAGCCAGTTTGTTGCCTTGCTCGGGACATACCAGCATATCTGAACCCATAGAATTGCCCCCATGCCTGCTAGTAAATCTCACACCTCACATGTATCTCCTTTATAAACCCTACACCTCTAGTGTCTCAATTCTTAAACCCTGCCCCCCCTCCTGAACCTTCACCTCCATAACATCTGCACATCTCGGCCCTGGAATAAAACTCCTGTCCATTAGCATTTATTTGTCCTTTTGAACTCGCTCCTATTTAACCCCACCTCTCCTGCCATAAACCCCTAAAGCTCCCCCAAACCCTCACCTCCACAATAACAGCATATCTATTCTTGACACTCACTTCTATCTCCCCCTAAACCCTAGACCCCTGCTGCCCAAAACCCTAAACCCTACCCCCTCCCTAAACCCTCACCTCCATGATATCCGCATATTTCGGTCCTACTATTGCGCTCCTGCCCACCAACTCCTCCTGCTGATTGTCACAACCCCCCTAAACCTTAGGCCTCTACTGCCCAAAACCCTAAACCCTACCCCCTCCCTAAAAACTCACCTCCATGATATCCGCATATCTAGGTCCTAGTATTGCGCTCCTGCCCACCAACTCCTCCTGCTGATTGTCGCAACCCCCCTAAACCTTAGGCCTCTACTGCCCAAAACCCTAAACCCTACCCCCTCCCTAAAAACTCACCTCCATGATATCCGCATATCTAGGTCCTAGTATTGCGCTCCTGCCCACCAATTCCTTCTGCTGATTAGCCCAGACCTTCCATGCTGCATGGTGAGCAATCAGATCAGACAACGATCCAAACAGCGCCTCAAATTTGCTGCGGGTTATAGTGAGCACCTGAACCTGTACGCAAACCACAACAACAGTACAGCAGCCCTTAAACCCTAAGCGCACATTGCAAGATAAAAGCCTATCCCTTGCTGCGGGTTATAGTGAGCACCTGAACCTGTATCAAATGCAGCAGCAGCAACAAGTTGTCGTTTACAGCTGCACCTATAGTGCTATAAAATCCCTAAAGGCCACAATTGGAAAAAGAGCAGGCCTTAAACCCTATGCCCACTTCCAAACAGTGCCTCAAACTTGCTGCGGGTTATAACAAGCACCTGAACCTGTATGGGCAATCACAACAACAGTACAGGTGTATAGATTTAGCTTCTAAAACTTGGCTACGGGCTGGACTTTGAGCTGGAGTGAACGCGAAGCTGTTGTCTAGCGGTTAGCGTCGAAAAGCACAGGAGGTGAGCTGCGGGGCTCTTTGCTACGGTCGGGAGGGTCCTTGGGGCATTATGCATTACTCATCACAAGAGTACAGCAGCCCTTAAACCCTAAGCGCACTTTCCGAAAAGAAGGCCTACCCTCCTGCTGCGGGCTACGGGGAGTACCTGAAGCTGGAACAAAACCAAAAGCAGCAGTAGCAGCAAGGTTTAGCTGTCGTTTACAGCTGCAATTACAGTGTTATGTTATTCCTAGAGGCCACATTTGGTCGTACAGCAGCATTTGAACCCTGAGCCCCCGTTCAAGAAGAATTCTAAAAGTTTTCTGGGCTATTGGCGATGTGGGAGGGTGGGAGGGTGGGAGGGGGGTGTTAGAGGGGTTTGGGGTGTTGTGTGTATATGCTTGTTTGGGGGGTTGGGTGCGGTTTGAGTTGGGTGGGTGTGGTGATGTGTTGGGTGGGTTGCGGTATATGATGGTGAACGCCTGAAGCTGTACGCAAGTCACGACAACAACAGTACAGCAGCCCTTAAACCCTAAGCACAGATCCCCAAAAACCCAGCCGAAATCTTAAATTGCAAATGCAGCAGCAGCAGCAGCAACAAGTTGTGTTCTACAGCTCCAGCTACAGTGTTGTAAAATCCCTAGCGGGCACTTTGGCAAAAGAGCAGCCCTTATCCAAACCCTATGAAATCTTGCTGCCTCAGTTACGGTGAGCGCTTGACCTTGTACACAAGTCACAACAACAGTACAGCGTGCCCTTAAACCCTAAGCTCAAAACCTCCAAAAGAGTAGACATCCCGCTTCCATCCAAGGCCCCCCAGTGAACCCCCCTTTACCCCCCCTCTCTCACCTGCCCCTTGGCCTTAGCTGTAGCAGGCCCAACCATAGGCCCTACCAAAGCAACCTCTCCTATATGCTGGCCCGGCCCTAACCGCAACACCTCTCTTGAACTGCCCCCTCCTCCACCACCAGCAGCAGCAGCACCCCTACTAGGGCTTTGCGCCTGTTGCACCCCTGCTGCTGCTACACTGCTACTGCTACTGCTGCTGCCAATAATGGTATGACTACTGGCGCTTGGAAGGGATTCGACGGACCCTCCTGCTGCTGCTGCTGCTGCTGCTGGTGTAGCCTCCCGAAAGACGGTTAGCACGATTTCCCCTTGGAGCACTACAATAAGCCTGTCGGCGGAGTCACCTTGATGAAACACAATGTCACCATCATTAAATGCCACCTGTTTCATTAAAAGCAGAAATAAACATAGTATTCTTAAACAGTTATAAGATACTTGTCCGTTGTGTCTCCCTGATGACGTCAATGCCCCTAAACCCTAACAGCAGTACAAGGCCCCAAAGCCATAATTCAACGCCCCTAAACCCTAACAGCAGTACAAGGCCCCAGAATCATAATTCAACGCCCCTAGAACCCCAGAACCTAAGCCATACAGTTAAACCCCAACAACACAGTTCAAGGCCCATAATACCTTGAAACCTGACCACACATAAACTCCCAAAACCCTGATTACCTGCTCATGTTCTCAGCCAGGCGCTTCAGCCCCGTTTTTAAAAGAATTAGTGACAAACAAACAGCATCTGCCATGTGTTAACATCGCTCGAGGTAGCAGCTATAGTGGAAATGGAAACCTTGTTGCCAGCATCGCCAAAAACCCCAAAACATTAAGGCCCCTAAAACCCTAACCCCATTGTCAGACCCTCAACCCCTAATTACCTGCTCCATGTTCTCAGCCAGGCGCTGCAGCCCCATCAGTAAAAGAACTAGTGGCAAACAAACAGCATCTGCCTAAGGGAAACATTGGTGCCGGCATGGCCAAAAACCCCAAAACAACACATTAAGGCCCCTAAAACCCTAACCCCAAATAAACCCTCAAGCCCTGATTACCTGCTCCATGTTCTCAGCCAGGAGCTGCAGCCCCATCAGTAATATAATTAATGCCAAACAAACAGCATCTCCCCTGTGGTAACACTGCTCGAGGTAGCAGCTATAGTGGAAATGGAAACCTTGTTGCCAGCATGGCCAAAAACCCCAAAACAACACATTAAGGCCCCTAAAACCCTAACCCCGAATAAACCCTCAAGCCCTGATTACCTGCTCCATGTTCTCAGCCAGGCGCTGCAGCTGCGATCGTGTTAGCGGCTTCAATTTCTCCACGCTCCGTAGTGCAGTCATTACTAATGATCTGGGGTCACATGCATCAAAGATGGATTGTAGTGCCTGGCGGTACGAGTCGCGGGACAGCCGCCACAAAACCCCGGGGACCTGCGCTACTACTGTAGCAGCACGAGGCTTGCCTGTACAAAGATGAGAGGGGGTGAAGGGGTGGGGTGCGGCGGTGGAGGAAAGATGCTTAGGATTAATTGTGCTTTTCAACATAATTGAGGGAAAGGGAAGGGGAAATAAGAGGGTGGATATTTGGAGAGTCGCACGACAGCCGCTACAATACTCTAGGTACCTGGGCTAGTACTGTAGCAGCACGAGGCTTGCATGCATGAAGGGGAGACGGAGTGGAGGAATATGATCTCGCACCCTTACACCCTGCATGGTCACTCTTGTCTGCAGATAGGCGCCCCAGATCTAGCTTTGGGGTAATGGTTCCAACCTTCTTTGCACACTTATATGAGATAGATCACTGCATAGCTTTCGGGCTGTGCAGCACCCGCCACATGACTCCAAGCAGTTTGTTAGTTTGCATTGAGAGAAACCGATATTGAGAGCTAACACGACGAGAGCGGAGACAATCAGACATCAAGAGAGCGAGTGGAAATGTACAAACTTCCTTTGTACATTGCACCCTGCTTTCCTTCCTTCCAGCATTACATGACAGAGCCCTGCTTTTCTCGTCCGCACTTTCCCCTGCTTTCATTACCTGTACCAACCTCCAGACCCCCTGGCAGCCACTTCAGCTTACCAATCAGAATCAGATCTAAACTTAAGTAACTTGCCTTGTTTGCTGCATCCTGTTCTCTGTGACGGCTTGAGTGCGGGGCCTATGGCACTTGTCGCTATGGCATATCATGAAATGTAATAATAATCACTGCATCCTGCTTTTCTGCGTCCAGCACTGCTTTCCTTGTCTGCATTCTCTTCTGCTTCAATTAGTAATCCCAAAACCCCCGCAACTCTTTCCTGTCCATACTCCAGGAGCGCCCCACTCCTAAACCCTAAACCCTAACCTAAACCCTAAAACCTTAAACCCATTCCACAGCAGTCAAGACATCTCCCCTCCTTGCCTACTCCTACATCTCCATGGAATCTAATCCATTGACCGCTCCACCCCCCTCCCAACACCCCCAACCCCTTTCCCCGTCTCCCTTACCATACAGCAGCGCCAGTTCTCCAAACAACCATGTGCCCCCGCCACCCCAACAGGTGGAGCAGCAAGAGTGCATGCTCCCTTATTTCCTATCCCACACCACCCTCCACACCACCACAGCCCCAGGCTGTTCCACTCCCTAACATCCCACCCTTCCCTTCTTAAGAACCCCACACACTTCCGGCCCATGTTCTCCCCAATTGCCTCCCCCCCTCCCGCGCCCGTATCTCCCCCACCACTTCACTTACCATATAGCAGCGGAAGCTCTCCAAACAATGGGTGTGCCCCCGCCACACCAACAGCTGGAGCAGCCAGAGTACACCCCCCTTCTCTTTTACCTTTACCCCCAGCCCTCCACCTTACCACAGCCCCAGGCTGCTCGCAATTTAGGACCCCACAGTTGCCCACTTGCCCTCCCCGTACCCCCCCCCCCTGCTCACCATATAGTAGTGCCAGCTCTCCAAACAATGGGTGTGCCCCCGCCACCCCAACAGCTGGAGCAGCAAGAGTATGCACCAACTCCCCAAGGTGATCCCCCCCAAAGCCCCCCAACGGAGACCCCACCCCGCCACCCCCAAACCCGCTTAGAGAATGGCTATTTCCCCCCTCCCCCCCTGCTGCGCTCCCTGTTAAGCTGCTCCCTGACAACACATTCCCCCCTGACTTCTCAGCATCTTGTTGTGCCCACGTGGCTTCCAGCCGGGCAGCAGCAGCAGCAGACGCAGCATCCGCTAGCATATCCAACCCCGGCGCTCCTGCTGCTACCGACCCTATGCTTCCCATGCTACTCATACTCGCCCGCGCAATCGATTGCATCGATTGCGTTCCTGGTGCAAAGCCCTCACTCTCCTCGTCCTCCGAGCCTGCCGCTGTAACCCGCGGGCTGGCACCCCGTCGTTGACCACCGGTCAAACTTTGACCACTTCGTTGACCGGTCAAACTTTGGTCAAACTTTGACCCATCCGCGTCATTTTGACCAGGGATCGCCACAAGGATATCATACGTCCCAGTCTCCGCCACGTAGAAATGATCCCCGCGTTCCCCCTGTCGTATAATCACTTCCCCGGCGTCGACCTCCACCCTTTCCATCACATCTAGAACCGCTTCCCGTGCGTCGGGTGCCAAGTGACTAAACAAGAAGTTACTTTTCACACTGTCTAACAACATGGACCTCTGATCTGGCGTCATCGGGTGCTGCTTTATGGATCGGCCGAGGCCTCTGCTGTTGCCCCCTGCTGCTGCTGCTGGTCTAGGTGATAGGTTCCCACTGCCGCTGCCTATATCAGCAGGGCTGCTAGGTATATGCGGGACACCCCGTTTGTCGCCACTGCTGCTGCCGCGGGGCGGACTACTGCTGCTTGGAATGCTCTGCAGCCAATTAACAATATGAAACACAAATCAGTGGCTTTGTAGTGTGTAAGGAAGCGGTAGGAACACAGACAGAGGCCAAAATGGGCTCCCTGAAAAAATGCTATTAAGCAAGCGTCAAAATTGCATTTAAGTAAGCGTCACTCTTGCTATCGCTGCTTATATCAGCAGGGCTGCTGAATATATGTGGGACGCCACTGCTGCTGCGGCGGGGTGGACTAGTACTGCTGCTTGGAATGCTCTGCAGCCAATTAACATTATGAAAGACAAATTGGAGATATGGTATGGTTTTTTCTTCTTTCTTTTTACTTTTTTCTATTTTTTTCAAGATTTTTTTCTGCTCCTCCAAGACACATTAATGATACAGTATGGTTAGTGAGGAGTTCTGGGGTGTAGCCGTCAGTGAGGAGTCTGGCCTAGTATATGGTCCTTTCAAGCATGCATTCAAATGTATAGCTAGATATGTCTCAGCTGCTTGGAGGATTAGGAATGTTCATGCCCACCCTTGTGATATGACGTGAGGTCCAACCAATGGGGTTTGTTTCGCCACAACTACCCCCTCCTTCTCCCCCTCCCCCTGCTGCTTCCTGCCATGCTGCTCTCTCTGCTGCTGCTGCTGCTGGTGACTTAGAGCCCCAAGAATCATGACTTGGAAACTAATTGAAAGCCATATAAGCACCCCCCAACCCTTAAGGGTCGCCACCAAACTATCTATATCCCAGAAACCCCCGACAGAAAAGACAGAAACACGATAAGAACATGATCGTTGGCATACAGGGCACCATTTAGCTCCCTTAGCCGCCTTTCCACTGACCTCTGGCGGGAGCACAGGGTCTATGTCGTCCACTAAAAGGTCTTCACCGTGTACTTAACGCCAAACACCACCCATCGTGGTGGGGCATGCGGTTTTGTGTTCTGGGTGCACCCCCAGCGCCCGGGGTTTTTTGCCCCCCCCCCCCCCAGCCACACAAACAAACACAGATCAGAACACAGAAGAAAACTATTTGCCCCCCCCCCCCACCCCACCCAGCCACACAAACAAACACAGATCAGAACACAGAAAAAAACTATTCAAGTGCCTTCCCGCCTTCCCCTTTACCTCTGGCGGGAGCACCGGGTCTATGTCATCCACCAAACTCCCAAAGCGCACTTGGGGTTGATGTAACCATGACGGCTGCGGGGCATGATGGGGGCTAGCCCCTCCCCCTCCCCCTCCCCCTGCTGCTGCTGGTGCTCCCTTCCCAGCTGCTGCTGGTGACATGGAGCCTTGTGGCATGGGACTCATACCTCCATTCATTTGCCATTGCTGCCACTGCTGCTGCTGTTGTTGTTGCTGCTGCTGTAGCTGTTTGATGAGGCTCACACGGCCCAAGGGACGCCTGCGGGGGATCAGCAGGCACATGGGCAACTGACTGGTCAACTGATTAGTCAACACACGGTCAAATCAATGGTCAACTTATTGGTCAACATATGGTCAGCAGTGCAACTCGGTGGTTGCTGCTGTAATTGTTTGATGAGGCTCACACGGCCCAGAGAAGGTCTGAGGGAAGTCAGCAGGCGCATGGTCAACTGACTGGTCAATATCTTGGACAAGTCAATGGTCAACATCCTGATCAAGTTGTTGGTTGACCCAGTGGTCAACCTGCTAGTACACATATTGCTCTTAATGGTATACATACTGGCCATACAGTGGTCATATTGCTCTCAATCCTTTATAGAAGCAAAGGCAACTGATGTATTTGGATTCATAAAAGTACACATGCCAAACTCAAGTTGTAGAACTGATCAAAATCATATACGGGCATAAACAACAAAAAGTCTCGTCTACGCTTCAGCTATATCAAGCATGGCCCTAAGCATTTGTGCTTAGGCATAAGCAAATATCTTTTTGCTTTCAACTCATTTGGAACTACAGGAGTATGCACACAAACAAAGTACCTGGTTCAAAAAGCTTATGGGGCTTGCATCACTCACTCTGCAGGTTTAATTAATGCCAGTAATGTGTCCAGCCCAACAGATTGCACCACAACAACTAACAGGTTCTACACATGATACTAAACACAGAAAGCTTAGGGGGTTGCATCACTCACTCTGCAGGTTTAGGTGGTGCCAGTAGTGTGTCCAGCCCAACAAATTGCACCACAATCATTGTAATATCATCCGTCCGAGTCTCATTGTTGAGCCACTTCCCATACGACTGGGCAACCACACTGAGGGCTGCCTCGTAGGGATCATCAAACTTAGAGACCTAGGGGAAACAAATGCAAAGAAGCAGCATCGCCAGGCTTGAAAGAGCAGCAGAAGAAGGAGCAAGAATGATAGCAATAAGAGTAGCAGGAACCATGAGAACAGCAGAGGCATCAGCCCCGACCTTGTTGTTGAGCAATTTTCCAAACGACTGAGCGCTGCCTCCCCACCCCCTCCCATCTCCAGCTCCCTTCACCCCCCCCCCTCGTCCCCACTCCCCCGTCCGCTCCTCCACTCCATTATTCCTCCCCCCTCTGCCCCCCGGCTTCG
>OY288184.1 GCA_958439195.1 uncultured Paracoccaceae bacterium | reverse complement strand
ACAAAGCTTACAAGCCCTCTCCCAGCTCAAATGGATGCTTGTGGAGCGAGAAACTTGAATTTACGTATGCTACTCTCGCGGGCTAGTGCTTCCTCGGGTGAGATTTGAAGGAGTTTCAAAAGCAGCTGCGCCCTGGCAAACTCGAGGGCCCAACTTTGACAGGCTGCCACGCTATGAAACAATGCTGGCATACCATGGGTTCATGACCCCTGCATGCGTTCTCTCCTATAGACTCTACGGCACCCCAGTGCTGCTGCTTTGCCATGCTCGTGCCGTGCACAGACTCGAACTCAGCAAAACTGGACGGAAGCAGCCAGCGTGTCGAAAACGAGTGTCGCTTTCATGCAGAAGCTGTCTACGTAGCAAAAGCTTTAAGGCTTTGTGCTGGCAAGGATACGGGCGTAGAGGGGTCCACTACCAACCCCTGGCGGGTGGCTGCCTGGTTTGCTGTTGCGTCCACTGTGTGGGGATCGAGGTGCAACCTGTCCTAGTGCCCTACTGCTGCTGCGAAGACTGCTAAGTCCCAAGTAAGAAAGCAGCTGCGTGTTCATAAGCAGAGGCCAAGTGCCGCTGAGACCTGCTGCACTTGGCGATACTTGTTATGCCCTATCTCAGTCCCGTGCTGCCTGGGATCTTTATCAGGCGTGCGCAGAATGCATAGTCAATTACCTTAGGAACGTCTTTTTGCACCGGAGTGATGGCGCGCCGGCCGAGAATCAGCCAGTAGGGCCGGGCTTGTTGCCTCCTGCACAGCAAGCAAACGAGGACTTAATGAAAGTCCAATCCAGCAAGCATTGTATGTTAGGTTCTTGTCTACACAAAGCAGCATCGCTGATGTGAATGCGCCATGCTGTGGCAAACGCAACGGCTACTTCTGGCCGTGGTAGCGCAATTAGCAAGGTTAATAGCTGCAAGCCATTCAGCAACGAAGAGATTCTCACTGACTGCTTATGCACAGGTAGAGCATGTGCATATGCATCTCCTGCTTTGGCCGGTCTGGGGTCTACTGCATGTACCAAGAGATTGGCACGGACGCTTCTCCTGCTGAGATGGTCACTGGACCTACCGCAAGTCGGGGTCTTCACAGCCTTGCTGCTAGTGAAACCCAGCGATGCTGTGTTGCTGCTGTTACAGGGTAGCCTTATGATACGGTGTCTTGCATCAGCGGTGCAAAAGGCTCGTTCCCTGCCAGCGCTGTTCGCGAATCGCAAGAGGAGGGATGGAGACGACAAACCCAGGTGAGGTCCGCGTGTAATAGCACTGGCATATAATCGCTGCAAAGTTTAGGCTCTTAAGAAGCCCATGCACCGCCCTGTAGGCTTTCGAAGCATTCCAAGCGGCCTTAAGCTGTACAGCGGGCTGCCCTGCTCACCAGTGACTCAAGAGTCACTGCAATGCTGAGTCACATCCAGTTACACAGGGTTTATACCATCCAAAAAACCCTGGAACAGGACAGGCACCCAGATCCAGTACATAGGGCCCGTCCTGTTCCATCTTTATGTCCAAACACATACATCCAAAATTTATTTCTGCCCCTTCGTGCTCATCTGCCTGCCATGCCCAGTTTTGACCCAAAACCTGACCCCGCCATGCCCTTCACCTGACATTCTTAGCTACATAACCCCCATTGGCATTTATTATTGCCCTATATGTCCTGTGTAAGCTGTACACATCCCTTTTGACTGAGTCAGAAGACACCACATGATCAAAGATCTCAAGCACCTTGTCCTTGCACTCGTCCACTGTTGGCTTGCCAGTGGTATAGCCCCACAACCACTCATCAAACTCACGCTGGATGTTACCATGCACATGCTCAATGACTTTGTGCATGTCTGAGCTGCACTCAGGCAGCTCTAGCCTCATGTCATCTGCAATACCCACAGTAGCTAGATCAGCACCCACATGAATCCTATCGTTGTCCCAACTGTACAGAATGTCACCACAGTCCATGCCTTCTGCCTTCAAGAATGGTGCCAATTTGGCCTCTGCATCTTGCCTGATCTGCTCCATGACATCCTCAAACTCCATGGAGGTTAGACCCACTGCTTCCTTCCCTTCTTTGGTCTGCAGGTATCACAAAATGCATAGCAGCAGCAGCAAAAAAAGCAGGGAGGAAAAGAGGTCAGCATGATGAACATACCAGAACAGGTTTCATCAGAACAGTGATGCCAGAGGGTGTACCCCTTACCCAGCTTACTAAATACAGCAGGGTGCTGTGCCTGTGGAGGAGCCTGTGCCTAAACCCTAGGCATGTCTTATGCAAGCAGGTGCAGAGCATCACAAGGCATGCCAGAACCAGGGACTGCAGGGTTTGTGCAGAGCTGTGGCACAGGCGCAGCAATTTTGAGGCCCTGCTGTATAAGATACTAGAGGATCTGGCATTCCTGGGATTGTACGCTGTAGAATGTCACTTGTTAGAAGGGCTGGCATTGGGGTGCACAGCCCAAAAAAACAGTCTAAGGCGACATGCAGTGGATGTGTTGCTTGTGGGTTTGGGGAAGGTGCTGATAGAGCTGGATGGTCAGCAGCACACAGGGAAGTCTTATCATGGGGAGTCAGTGCAAGGGAGGTCTGCCAAAGATGCTG
This sequence comes from uncultured Paracoccaceae bacterium, assembly GCA_958439195.1. Lineage (GTDB taxonomy): Bacteria > Pseudomonadota > Alphaproteobacteria > Rhodobacterales > Rhodobacteraceae > Paragemmobacter. The sequence goes on along the minus strand of OY288184.1, from coordinate 13,198 downwards.
CTGTTGATGCTGCTGCAATTGCAGAGGGTTGGTGGCTCATTCGCATCACCCCTGGGCAAGACAAGTGGATGGCAAAAGCCAAAAGAGCCATTTTAGATGTTGCCTATGAAGTAAAGTATGGTGGCAGTCCCAGGTTAATAACTGTGGACTGCTAGGCCCTCACCTTGTAGTTTTTTCCATCCCTCTGGGCAGACATGCCTGTAGTGCCTGTAATGAAGTGGAGGGTAACCTGTCCAACCTTGGCATTGACGGCTGCATAGTACCGGATTTGCACAGTTGAGCTTGTTATCCTGCCTGCCAGGCGGTGCTGTAGTACATGATCCTCTGGGGTGGCACTGGCCCTGTCTATCCAACCGTGCCGATGCTTTAAGTTGACGTACAAGGTCTTTGCATCCACCCATACCACCCATTCTAGGTCCCTTCAAGGCTTACGCTCTAGCCGCCGGCATGCTGCTATGCGGGCGTTCTTCTGATCCTGCGTCAGCTGGGTCTTAACTGTTAGCTTAGCATGTCCCAGGCTAGGGATCTCTGCTTTCAGCTGTCTATAGACAGTCTTTGTCCCTGCCCCTGATGCAGCCTTGATTTGCTTTGCTATGGGGTTGTCCACACAGAACCGCGCTATGCTGGCATAAGGAGCAGTAAGACCAGCTTCCCTCCACCCTAGGAGCTGCTTGATGAGCTGATTGACCTGTTCTGAGCTGAGTTTGGGCTTTCTGCCAGACCTGTGCTGGCCCCCCCTTACGTTCTGCTGCTTTTTTAACTGCTCGCCCCACCGCTTAATTGCCTTCTCGGGGCACTTTGGCATAGGCAGTCCTGCTTTCTGCATCATTTCCTGAAACCTCTCCAGAGCCAAGGCCTTGTTGTAGCCCCCAGAAGCCCATGCTGCAGCTGCAAGAATGCGGACGGGCTCCTTGAGCATGATTCTGCAGCTAAAGCCAAAACACAGAAAGCAGCACACTTTGGCGAAATCCTGCTCAGATTGTGATCAGCCAGTGTGTGCTCTAAACAATAATTAATTAATGAGCAAGCAGGTGTACAGTTAGGCCTAGCCATGTGTTATCCAAATCTGCAAGCAAAGGGTGACAGGGCTCACAGGTGGCGGCAAGTCAACACAGTCAAGTTTGACCAGATCACTCCGGTACAAAAAGACGTGCCGAGAAAGTACCCTAGCAGCTTGTTTGCTTCAAGCACATTGTAGAATGGAATTAAACAAAGCTTACAAGCCCTCTCCCAGCTCAAATGGATGCTTGTGGAGCGAGAAACTTGAATTTACGTATGCTACTCTCGCGGGCTAGTGCTTCCTCGGGTGAGATTTGAAGGAGTTTCAAAAGCAGCTGCGCCCTGGCAAACTCGAGGGCCCAACTTTGACAGGCTGCCACGCTATGAAACAATGCTGGCATACCATGGGTTCATGACCCCTGCATGCGTTCTCTCCTATAGACTCTACGGCACCCCAGTGCTGCTGCTTTGCCATGCTCGTGCCGTGCACAGACTCGAACTCAGCAAAACTGGACGGAAGCAGCCAGCGTGTCGAAAACGAGTGTCGCTTTCATGCAGAAGCTGTCTACGTAGCAAAAGCTTTAAGGCTTTGTGCTGGCAAGGATACGGGCGTAGAGGGGTCCACTACCAACCCCTGGCGGGTGGCTGCCTGGTTTGCTGTTGCGTCCACTGTGTGGGGATCGAGGTGCAACCTGTCCTAGTGCCCTACTGCTGCTGCGAAGACTGCTAAGTCCCAAGTAAGAAAGCAGCTGCGTGTTCATAAGCAGAGGCCAAGTGCCGCTGAGACCTGCTGCACTTGGCGATACTTGTTATGCCCTATCTCAGTCCCGTGCTGCCTGGGATCTTTATCAGGCGTGCGCAGAATGCATAGTCAATTACCTTAGGAACGTCTTTTTGCACCGGAGTGATGGCGCGCCGGCCGAGAATCAGCCAGTAGGGCCGGGCTTGTTGCCTCCTGCACAGCAAGCAAACGAGGACTTAATGAAAGTCCAATCCAGCAAGCATTGTATGTTAGGTTCTTGTCTACACAAAGCAGCATCGCTGATGTGAATGCGCCATGCTGTGGCAAACGCAACGGCTACTTCTGGCCGTGGTAGCGCAATTAGCAAGGTTAATAGCTGCAAGCCATTCAGCAACGAAGAGATTCTCACTGACTGCTTATGCACAGGTAGAGCATGTGCATATGCATCTCCTGCTTTGGCCGGTCTGGGGTCTACTGCATGTACCAAGAGATTGGCACGGACGCTTCTCCTGCTGAGATGGTCACTGGACCTACCGCAAGTCGGGGTCTTCACAGCCTTGCTGCTAGTGAAACCCAGCGATGCTGTGTTGCTGCTGTTACAGGGTAGCCTTATGATACGGTGTCTTGCATCAGCGGTGCAAAAGGCTCGTTCCCTGCCAGCGCTGTTCGCGAATCGCAAGAGGAGGGATGGAGACGACAAACCCAGGTGAGGTCCGCGTGTAATAGCACTGGCATATAATCGCTGCAAAGTTTAGGCTCTTAAGAAGCCCATGCACCGCCCTGTAGGCTTTCGAAGCATTCCAAGCGGCCTTAAGCTGTACAGCGGGCTGCCCTGCTCACCAGTGACTCAAGAGTCACTGCAATGCTGAGTCACATCCAGTTACACAGGGTTTATACCATCCAAAAAACCCTGGAACAGGACAGGCACCCAGATCCAGTACATAGGGCCCGTCCTGTTCCATCTTTATGTCCAAACACATACATCCAAAATTTATTTCTGCCCCTTCGTGCTCATCTGCCTGCCATGCCCAGTTTTGACCCAAAACCTGACCCCGCCATGCCCTTCACCTGACATTCTTAGCTACATAACCCCCATTGGCATTTATTATTGCCCTATATGTCCTGTGTAAGCTGTACACATCCCTTTTGACTGAGTCAGAAGACACCACATGATCAAAGATCTCAAGCACCTTGTCCTTGCACTCGTCCACTGTTGGCTTGCCAGTGGTATAGCCCCACAACCACTCATCAAACTCACGCTGGATGTTACCATGCACATGCTCAATGACTTTGTGCATGTCTGAGCTGCACTCAGGCAGCTCTAGCCTCATGTCATCTGCAATACCCACAGTAGCTAGATCAGCACCCACATGAATCCTATCGTTGTCCCAACTGTACAGAATGTCACCACAGTCCATGCCTTCTGCCTTCAAGAATGGTGCCAATTTGGCCTCTGCATCTTGCCTGATCTGCTCCATGACATCCTCAAACTCCATGGAGGTTAGACCCACTGCTTCCTTCCCTTCTTTGGTCTGCAGGTATCACAAAATGCATAGCAGCAGCAGCAAAAAAAGCAGGGAGGAAAAGAGGTCAGCATGATGAACATACCAGAACAGGTTTCATCAGAACAGTGATGCCAGAGGGTGTACCCCTTACCCAGCTTACTAAATACAGCAGGGTGCTGTGCCTGTGGAGGAGCCTGTGCCTAAACCCTAGGCATGTCTTATGCAAGCAGGTGCAGAGCATCACAAGGCATGCCAGAACCAGGGACTGCAGGGTTTGTGCAGAGCTGTGGCACAGGCGCAGCAATTTTGAGGCCCTGCTGTATAAGATACTAGAGGATCTGGCATTCCTGGGATTGTACGCTGTAGAATGTCACTTGTTAGAAGGGCTGGCATTGGGGTGCACAGCCCAAAAAAACAGTCTAAGGCGACATGCAGTGGATGTGTTGCTTGTGGGTTTGGGGAAGGTGCTGATAGAGCTGGATGGTCAGCAGCACACAGGGAAGTCTTATCATGGGGAGTCAGTGCAAGGGAGGTCTGCCAAAGATGCTGCTGTTGATGCTGCTGCAATTGCAGAGGGTTGGTGGCTCATTCGCATCACCCCTGGGCAAGACAAGTGGATGGCAAAAGCCAAAAGAGCCATTTTAGATGTTGCCTATGAAGTAAAGTATGGTGGCAGTCCCAGGTTAATAACTGTGGACTGCTAGGCCCTCACCTTGTAGTTTTTTCCATCCCTCTGGGCAGACATGCCTGTAGTGCCTGTAATGAAGTGGAGGGTAACCTGTCCAACCTTGGCATTGACGGCTGCATAGTACCGGATTTGCACAGTTGAGCTTGTTATCCTGCCTGCCAGGCGGTGCTGTAGTACATGATCCTCTGGGGTGGCACTGGCCCTGTCTATCCAACCGTGCCGATGCTTTAAGTTGACGTACAAGGTCTTTGCATCCACCCATACCACCCATTCTAGGTCCCTTCAAGGCTTACGCTCTAGCCGCCGGCATGCTGCTATGCGGGCGTTCTTCTGATCCTGCGTCAGCTGGGTCTTAACTGTTAGCTTAGCATGTCCCAGGCTAGGGATCTCTGCTTTCAGCTGTCTATAGACAGTCTTTGTCCCTGCCCCTGATGCAGCCTTGATTTGCTTTGCTATGGGGTTGTCCACACAGAACCGCGCTATGCTGGCATAAGGAGCAGTAAGACCAGCTTCCCTCCACCCTAGGAGCTGCTTGATGAGCTGATTGACCTGTTCTGAGCTGAGTTTGGGCTTTCTGCCAGACCTGTGCTGGCCCCCCCTTACGTTCTGCTGCTTTTTTAACTGCTCGCCCCACCGCTTAATTGCCTTCTCGGGGCACTTTGGCATAGGCAGTCCTGCTTTCTGCATCATTTCCTGAAACCTCTCCAGAGCCAAGGCCTTGTTGTAGCCCCCAGAAGCCCATGCTGCAGCTGCAAGAATGCGGACGGGCTCCTTGAGCATGATTCTGCAGCTAAAGCCAAAACACAGAAAGCAGCACACTTTGGCGAAATCCTGCTCAGATTGTGATCAGCCAGTGTGTGCTCTAAACAATAATTAATTAATGAGCAAGCAGGTGTACAGTTAGGCCTAGCCATGTGTTATCCAAATCTGCAAGCAAAGGGTGACAGGGCTCACAGGTGGCGGCAAGTCAACACAGTCAAGTTTGACCAGATCACTCCGGTACAAAAAGACGTGCCGAGAAAGTACCCTAGCAGCTTGTTTGCTTCAAGCACATTGTAGAATGGAATTAAACAAAGCTTACAAGCCCTCTCCCAGCTCAAATGGATGCTTGTGGAGCGAGAAACTTGAATTTACGTATGCTACTCTCGCGGGCTAGTGCTTCCTCGGGTGAGATTTGAAGGAGTTTCAAAAGCAGCTGCGCCCTGGCAAACTCGAGGGCCCAACTTTGACAGGCTGCCACGCTATGAAACAATGCTGGCATACCATGGGTTCATGACCCCTGCATGCGTTCTCTCCTATAGACTCTACGGCACCCCAGTGCTGCTGCTTTGCCATGCTCGTGCCGTGCACAGACTCGAACTCAGCAAAACTGGACGGAAGCAGCCAGCGTGTCGAAAACGAGTGTCGCTTTCATGCAGAAGCTGTCTACGTAGCAAAAGCTTTAAGGCTTTGTGCTGGCAAGGATACGGGCGTAGAGGGGTCCACTACCAACCCCTGGCGGGTGGCTGCCTGGTTTGCTGTTGCGTCCACTGTGTGGGGATCGAGGTGCAACCTGTCCTAGTGCCCTACTGCTGCTGCGAAGACTGCTAAGTCCCAAGTAAGAAAGCAGCTGCGTGTTCATAAGCAGAGGCCAAGTGCCGCTGAGACCTGCTGCACTTGGCGATACTTGTTATGCCCTATCTCAGTCCCGTGCTGCCTGGGATCTTTATCAGGCGTGCGCAGAATGCATAGTCAATTACCTTAGGAACGTCTTTTTGCACCGGAGTGATGGCGCGCCGGCCGAGAATCAGCCAGTAGGGCCGGGCTTGTTGCCTCCTGCACAGCAAGCAAACGAGGACTTAATGAAAGTCCAATCCAGCAAGCATTGTATGTTAGGTTCTTGTCTACACAAAGCAGCATCGCTGATGTGAATGCGCCATGCTGTGGCAAACGCAACGGCTACTTCTGGCCGTGGTAGCGCAATTAGCAAGGTTAATAGCTGCAAGCCATTCAGCAACGAAGAGATTCTCACTGACTGCTTATGCACAGGTAGAGCATGTGCATATGCATCTCCTGCTTTGGCCGGTCTGGGGTCTACTGCATGTACCAAGAGATTGGCACGGACGCTTCTCCTGCTGAGATGGTCACTGGACCTACCGCAAGTCGGGGTCTTCACAGCCTTGCTGCTAGTGAAACCCAGCGATGCTGTGTTGCTGCTGTTACAGGGTAGCCTTATGATACGGTGTCTTGCATCAGCGGTGCAAAAGGCTCGTTCCCTGCCAGCGCTGTTCGCGAATCGCAAGAGGAGGGATGGAGACGACAAACCCAGGTGAGGTCCGCGTGTAATAGCACTGGCATATAATCGCTGCAAAGTTTAGGCTCTTAAGAAGCCCATGCACCGCCCTGTAGGCTTTCGAAGCATTCCAAGCGGCCTTAAGCTGTACAGCGGGCTGCCCTGCTCACCAGTGACTCAAGAGTCACTGCAATGCTGAGTCACATCCAGTTACACAGGGTTATATACCATCCAAAAAACCCTGGAACAGGACAGGCACCCAGATCCAGTACATAGGGCCCGTCCTGTTCCATCTTTATGTCCAAACACATACATCCAAAATTTATTTCTGCCCCTTCGTGCTCATCTGCCTGCCATGCCCAGTTTTGACCCAAAACCTGACCCCGCCATGCCCTTCACCTGACATTCTTAGCTACATAACCCCCATTGGCATTTATTATTGCCCTATATGTCCTGTGTAAGCTGTACACATCCCTTTTGACTGAGTCAGAAGACACCACATGATCAAAGATCTCAAGCACCTTGTCCTTGCACTCGTCCACTGTTGGCTTGCCAGTGGTATAGCCCCACAACCACTCATCAAACTCACGCTGGATGTTACCATGCACATGCTCAATGACTTTGTGCATGTCTGAGCTGCACTCAGGCAGCTCTAGCCTCATGTCATCTGCAATACCCACAGTAGCTAGATCAGCACCCACATGAATCCTATCGTTGTCCCAACTGTACAGAATGTCACCACAGTCCATGCCTTCTGCCTTCAAGAATGGTGCCAATTTGGCCTCTGCATCTTGCCTGATCTGCTCCATGACATCCTCAAACTCCATGGAGGTTAGACCCACTGCTTCCTTCCCTTCTTTGGTCTGCAGGTATCACAAAATGCATAGCAGCAGCAGCAAAAAAAGCAGGGAGGAAAAGAGGTCAGCATGATGAACATACCAGAACAGGTTTCATCAGAACAGTGATGCCAGAGGGTGTACCCCTTACCCAGCTTACTAAATACAGCAGGGTGCTGTGCCTGTGGAGGAGCCTGTGCCTAAACCCTAGGCATGTCTTATGCAAGCAGGTGCAGAGCATCACAAGGCATGCCAGAACCAGGGACTGCAGGGTTTGTGCAGAGCTGTGGCACAGGCGCAGCAATTTTGAGGCCCTGCTGTATAAGATACTAGAGGATCTGGCATTCCTGGGATTGTACGCTGTAGAATGTCACTTGTTAGAAGGGCTGGCATTGGGGTGCACAGCCCAAAAAAACAGTCTAAGGCGACATGCAGTGGATGTGTTGCTTGTGGGTTTGGGGAAGGTGCTGATAGAGCTGGATGGTCAGCAGCACACAGGGAAGTCTTATCATGGGGAGTCAGTGCAAGGGAGGTCTGCCAAAGATGCTGCTGTTGATGCTGCTGCAATTGCAGAGGGTTGGTGGCTCATTCGCATCACCCCTGGGCAAGACAAGTGGATGGCAAAAGCCAAAAGAGCCATTTTAGATGTTGCCTATGAAGTAAAGTATGGTGGCAGTCCCAGGTTAATAACTGTGGACTGCTAGGCCCTCACCTTGTAGTTTTTTCCATCCCTCTGGGCAGACATGCCTGTAGTGCCTGTAATGAAGTGGAGGGTAACCTGTCCAACCTTGGCATTGACGGCTGCATAGTACCGGATTTGCACAGTTGAGCTTGTTATCCTGCCTGCCAGGCGGTGCTGTAGTACATGATCCTCTGGGGTGGCACTGGCCCTGTCTATCCAACCGTGCCGATGCTTTAAGTTGACGTACAAGGTCTTTGCATCCACCCATACCACCCATTCTAGGTCCCTTCAAGGCTTACGCTCTAGCCGCCGGCATGCTGCTATGCGGGCGTTCTTCTGATCCTGCGTCAGCTGGGTCTTAACTGTTAGCTTAGCATGTCCCAGGCTAGGGATCTCTGCTTTCAGCTGTCTATAGACAGTCTTTGTCCCTGCCCCTGATGCAGCCTTGATTTGCTTTGCTATGGGGTTGTCCACACAGAACCGCGCTATGCTGGCATAAGGAGCAGTAAGACCAGCTTCCCTCCACCCTAGGAGCTGCTTGATGAGCTGATTGACCTGTTCTGAGCTGAGTTTGGGCTTTCTGCCAGACCTGTGCTGGCCCCCCCTTACGTTCTGCTGCTTTTTTAACTGCTCGCCCCACCGCTTAATTGCCTTCTCGGGGCACTTTGGCATAGGCAGTCCTGCTTTCTGCATCATTTCCTGAAACCTCTCCAGAGCCAAGGCCTTGTTGTAGCCCCCAGAAGCCCATGCTGCAGCTGCAAGAATGCGGACGGGCTCCTTGAGCATGATTCTGCAGCTAAAGCCAAAACACAGAAAGCAGCACACTTTGGCGAAATCCTGCTCAGATTGTGATCAGCCAGTGTGTGCTCTAAACAATAATTAATTAATGAGCAAGCAGGTGTACAGTTAGGCCTAGCCATGTGTTATCCAAATCTGCAAGCAAAGGGTGACAGGGCTCACAGGTGGCGGCAAGTCAACACAGTCAAGTTTGACCAGATCACTCCGGTACAAAAAGACGTGCCGAGAAAGTACCCTAGCAGCTTGTTTGCTTCAAGCACATTGTAGAATGGAATTAAACAAAGCTTACAAGCCCTCTCCCAGCTCAAATGGATGCTTGTGGAGCGAGAAACTTGAATTTACGTATGCTACTCTCGCGGGCTAGTGCTTCCTCGGGTGAGATTTGAAGGAGTTTCAAAAGCAGCTGCGCCCTGGCAAACTCGAGGGCCCAACTTTGACAGGCTGCCACGCTATGAAACAATGCTGGCATACCATGGGTTCATGACCCCTGCATGCGTTCTCTCCTATAGACTCTACGGCACCCCAGTGCTGCTGCTTTGCCATGCTCGTGCCGTGCACAGACTCGAACTCAGCAAAACTGGACGGAAGCAGCCAGCGTGTCGAAAACGAGTGTCGCTTTCATGCAGAAGCTGTCTACGTAGCAAAAGCTTTAAGGCTTTGTGCTGGCAAGGATACGGGCGTAGAGGGGTCCACTACCAACCCCTGGCGGGTGGCTGCCTGGTTTGCTGTTGCGTCCACTGTGTGGGGATCGAGGTGCAACCTGTCCTAGTGCCCTACTGCTGCTGCGAAGACTGCTAAGTCCCAAGTAAGAAAGCAGCTGCGTGTTCATAAGCAGAGGCCAAGTGCCGCTGAGACCTGCTGCACTTGGCGATACTTGTTATGCCCTATCTCAGTCCCGTGCTGCCTGGGATCTTTATCAGGCGTGCGCAGAATGCATAGTCAATTACCTTAGGAACGTCTTTTTGCACCGGAGTGATGGCGCGCCGGCCGAGAATCAGCCAGTAGGGCCGGGCTTGTTGCCTCCTGCACAGCAAGCAAACGAGGACTTAATGAAAGTCCAATCCAGCAAGCATTGTATGTTAGGTTCTTGTCTACACAAAGCAGCATCGCTGATGTGAATGCGCCATGCTGTGGCAAACGCAACGGCTACTTCTGGCCGTGGTAGCGCAATTAGCAAGGTTAATAGCTGCAAGCCATTCAGCAACGAAGAGATTCTCACTGACTGCTTATGCACAGGTAGAGCATGTGCATATGCATCTCCTGCTTTGGCCGGTCTGGGGTCTACTGCATGTACCAAGAGATTGGCACGGACGCTTCTCCTGCTGAGATGGTCACTGGACCTACCGCAAGTCGGGGTCTTCACAGCCTTGCTGCTAGTGAAACCCAGCGATGCTGTGTTGCTGCTGTTACAGGGTAGCCTTATGATACGGTGTCTTGCATCAGCGGTGCAAAAGGCTCGTTCCCTGCCAGCGCTGTTCGCGAATCGCAAGAGGAGGGATGGAGACGACAAACCCAGGTGAGGTCCGCGTGTAATAGCACTGGCATATAATCGCTGCAAAGTTTAGGCTCTTAAGAAGCCCATGCACCGCCCTGTAGGCTTTCGAAGCATTCCAAGCGGCCTTAAGCTGTACAGCGGGCTGCCCTGCTCACCAGTGACTCAAGAGTCACTGCAATGCTGAGTCACATCCAGTTACACAGGGTTTATACCATCCAAAAAACCCTGGAACAGGACAGGCACCCAGATCCAGTACATAGGGCCCGTCCTGTTCCATCTTTATGTCCAAACACATACATCCAAAATTTATTTCTGCCCCTTCGTGCTCATCTGCCTGCCATGCCCAGTTTTGACCCAAAACCTGACCCCGCCATGCCCTTCACCTGACATTCTTAGCTACATAACCCCCATTGGCATTTATTATTGCCCTATATGTCCTGTGTAAGCTGTACACATCCCTTTTGACTGAGTCACAGAAGACACCACATGATCAAAGATCTCAAGCACCTTGTCCTTGCACTCGTCCACTGTTGGCTTGCCAGTGGTATAGCCCCACAACCACTCATCAAACTCACGCTGGATGTTACCATGCACATGCTCAATGACTTTGTGCATGTCTGAGCTGCACTCAGGCAGCTCTAGCCTCATGTCATCTGCAATACCCACAGTAGCTAGATCAGCACCCACATGAATCCTATCGTTGTCCCAACTGTACAGAATGTCACCACAGTCCATGCCTTCTGCCTTCAAGAATGGTGCCAATTTGGCCTCTGCATCTTGCCTGATCTGCTCCATGACATCCTCAAACTCCATGGAGGTTAGACCCACTGCTTCCTTCCCTTCTTTGGTCTGCAGGTATCACAAAATGCATAGCAGCAGCAGCAAAAAAAGCAGGGAGGAAAAGAGGTCAGCATGATGAACATACCAGAACAGGTTTCATCAGAACAGTGATGCCAGAGGGTGTACCCCTTACCAGCTTACTAAATACAGCAGGGTGCTGTGCCTGTGGAGGAGCCTGTGCCTAAACCCTAGGCATGTCTTATGCAAGCAGGTGCAGAGCATCACAAGGCATGCCAGAACCAGGGACTGCAGGGTTTGTGCAGAGCTGTGGCACAGGCGCAGCAATTTTGAGGCCCTGCTGTATAAGATACTAGAGGATCTGGCATTCCTGGGATTGTACGCTGTAGAATGTCACTTGTTAGAAGGGCTGGCATTGGGGTGCACAGCCCAAAAAAACAGTCTAAGGCGACATGCAGTGGATGTGTTGCTTGTGGGTTTGGGGAAGGTGCTGATAGAGCTGGATGGTCAGCAGCACACAGGGAAGTCTTATCATGGGGAGTCAGTGCAAGGGAGGTCTGCCAAAGATGCTGCTGTTGATGCTGCTGCAATTGCAGAGGGTTGGTGGCTCATTCGCATCACCCCTGGGCAAGACAAGTGGATGGCAAAAGCCAAAAGAGCCATTTTAGATGTTGCCTATGAAGTAAAGTTATGGTGGCAGTCCCAGGTTAATAACTGTGGACTGCTAGGCCCTCACCTTGTAGTTTTTTCCATCCCTCTGGGCAGACATGCCTGTAGTGCCTGTAATGAAGTGGAGGGTAACCTGTCCAACCTTGGCATTGACGGCTGCATAGTACCGGATTTGCACAGTTGAGCTTGTTATCCTGCCTGCCAGGCGGTGCTGTAGTACATGATCCTCTGGGGTGGCACTGGCCCTGTCTATCCAACCGTGCCGATGCTTTAAGTTGACGTACAAGGTCTTTGCATCCACCCATACCACCCATTCTAGGTCCCTTCAAGGCTTACGCTCTAGCCGCCGGCATGCTGCTATGCGGGCGTTCTTCTGATCCTGCGTCAGCTGGGTCTTAACTGTTAGCTTAGCATGTCCCAGGCTAGGGATCTCTGCTTTCAGCTGTCTATAGACAGTCTTTGTCCCTGCCCCTGATGCAGCCTTGATTTGCTTTGCTATGGGGTTGTCCACACAGAACCGCGCTATGCTGGCATAAGGAGCAGTAAGACCAGCTTCCCTCCACCTAGGAGCTGCTTGATGAGCTGATTGACCTGTTCTGAGCTGAGTTTGGCTTTCTGCCAGACCTGTGCTGGCCCCCCCTTACGTTCTGCTGCTTTTTTAACTGCTCGCCCCACCGCTTAATTGCCTTCTCGGGGCACTTTGGCATAGGCAGTCCTGCTTTCTGCATCATTTCCTGAAACCTCTCCAGAGCCAAGGCCTTGTTGTAGCCCCCAGAAGCCCATGCTGCAGCTGCAAGAATGCGGACGGGCTCCTTGAGCATGATTCTGCAGCTAAAGCCAAAACACAGAAAGCAGCACACTTTGGCGAAATCCTGCTCAGATTGTGATCAGCCAGTGTGTGCTCTAAACAATAATTAATTAATGAGCAAGCAGGTGTACAGTTAGGCCTAGCCATGTGTTATCCAAATCTGCAAGCAAAGGGTGACAGGGCTCACAGGTGGCGGCAAGTCAACACAGTCAAGTTTGACCAGATCACTCCGGTACAAAAAGACGTGCCGAGAAAGTACCCTAGCAGCTTGTTTGCTTCAAGCACATTGTAGAATGGAATTAAACAAAGCTTACAAGCCCTCTCCCAGCTCAAATGGATGCTTGTGGAGCGAGAAACTTGAATTTACGTATGCTACTCTCGCGGGCTAGTGCTTCCTCGGGTGAGATTTGAAGGAGTTTCAAAAGCAGCTGCGCCCTGGCAAACTCGAGGGCCCAACTTTGACAGGCTGCCACGCTATGAAACAATGCTGGCATACCATGGGTTCATGACCCCTGCATGCGTTCTCTCCTATAGACTCTACGGCACCCCAGTGCTGCTGCTTTGCCATGCTCGTGCCGTGCACAGACTCGAACTCAGCAAAACTGGACGGAAGCAGCCAGCGTGTCGAAAACGAGTGTCGCTTTCATGCAGAAGCTGTCTACGTAGCAAAAGCTTTAAGGCTTTGTGCTGGCAAGGATACGGGCGTAGAGGGGTCCACTACCAACCCCTGGCGGGTGGCTGCCTGGTTTGCTGTTGCGTCCACTGTGTGGGGATCGAGGTGCAACCTGTCCTAGTGCCCTACTGCTGCTGCGAAGACTGCTAAGTCCCAAGTAAGAAAGCAGCTGCGTGTTCATAAGCAGAGGCCAAGTGCCGCTGAGACCTGCTGCACTTGGCGATACTTGTTAT
>OY288183.1 GCA_958439195.1 uncultured Paracoccaceae bacterium | reverse complement strand
CCCCCTGCCCTCTCCCCTTAAACCCAAACCACATGCACCAGAGGCTCCCGGCAATTCAGCAGTGACCTGTACCTGACGATAACCCTGTCTCCTCCCCACCTCCCTGCCTTCCAGTCTCTCTTTACACCCCTCGCCCCCGGCAACCTACCTGAGCTGCGTCTGTAGGCCAAGCAGTCACCCGTGTCGTCACTGCAATGTCCCTTATCCCCCCCTCCCCACTTACACCCGTCCCCTTGCTCCTTTCCCGTTGCTCCACCCAAATCTGGCCACTTTGACACACCCTTCTTGAGGTGCCTCTGAGAGCAATCACCCGTACCTGCCCCTGCAACACTCCTACCCCCCCCCCCCCCAAAAAAAAGGGGGTCCTCTAATCCCCCAAATCTGGTCCCCTTTTTAAAAACCCGTACCTGAGGTGCCTCTGGAAGCTGAGCAGTCACCCGCAGCTGCCCCTCCAACTTCCCCCACACCCTTCCAGCTTCATCCTGCGCAGCTACGTCCCAGAGGTCCTCTTGTGCCAGTGGTTTAACTAAACCTTTATTAATGAGGCTGGTGACATAACCAAAGGTCAGCCGGGATAACCAACTAGCTTCCTCCTCAGGACACCACCTACACAAAATGGCAATGGAAACAAGGGGTTTAATTATTAGTATTAATCTTTATAATCAATAATTTTTCATTTAAATCTTTTCTACACTTTTGTCAACAAGAAGTTTTCTTCTCTTGGGCTCCTTTCTGAGGCATGTCAATGACGTAGAATTTGTGTTTCAGGGGGATATTTAAGTACCTTACTCTCTGAGCCAAAGTTTGCTATCATCGCGGACCTAGTTTTTGCATGAGACCTTTCAGATGTGCATAAGGGAAAACTGACTAAACCATGGCGTATGAGTGGTGACAGAGAGTGAAGGTCAGATATGATAACCAACTAGCTTCCTCCTCAAACATCACCCACACAGAAAACGTACAGCAAGTGAATGGGAAATTTTGCCAAAGCACATCTAACCCCTTTCTTCTTACACTTGATGAATACTAAAGGGCGTGCCAGTATAGCTAATGTTGCCGAAGCACATCTAACCCCTTTCTCTTCATCAAAGCTAGCATCCAGCCCACTTTTGCTAGTACATACTTCTGCTTGAATAAGCCTGTCTACCCACTAGATGTGGCATGTCAATCCCCATAGTCTAGCCCCTCACACCCACTTTCCACTTTCTTTGTTTATGATATCGCACTTTGCATCTGGTCAAGGTCAGTACCAACATCCCTGCTTGGGAACATATGTTAGGGCAAGTCAAACAACAGGGCACCTTCGCCGCCAGTTATGCCCCTATTACGCTCTGCCACTAGTGCTTCTGCTGCACCCATTCTGCTACAGGTGCTGCTGGAAACTGTTGCTGCTGTGGGTAATCTTGCTGCTGCTGCTTGCTGCTGCTTGTTGCTGCTTGCTGCTTGTTGCTGCTTGCTGCCGCTGCTTGTTGCTGCTGCTGCTTGCTGCTGCTGCTTGTTGCTGCTTGCAGCTGCTTGCTTGCTGCTGCTGCTGCTGCTGCTGATGTTCATCACAGGCGGCATGCTGAAACCTGGCAAGACCCCTTCATAACCATAACGCACCTGCGCCTCCAGCTGCCTACTTCTTCGTCTCTGACTTCGTCCTGCAGCTGCTCGAAGCCCCTTGCTCGTGGAATAACCTCATCTAGGTACTTCCCCAACACATCTGGTACCACAGGTCTACGACCCCAGAGCTTCCGAAGTAAGCTGCGAACGCTGCCTCTGCTGGGATGATTCTGCTGCTGCTGCTGGACCTGCTCGCGGAGGAGGTAGCTGAGGTCTTCATGTTCGAGGCCTAGCTGCGTGAAACCTCGCTGAGATGACGAGACAGGTCTGGGGGAGAAGTCAAGCTGATCGGTTGCTTCTTCCGCCGGGCCACCTCGCGCCATGTCGAGAACCTGTTCCCATCAACTGTTGACCCCTGCATGAAAGCGGGAGCAGTTAGCTTAATGGGTTATCACAAAAAAGCAACGTGTTGGTGATGGGTGATGCAAGCGGGACGTGGGCACATCCAGCATGCATGGCAGAGATCTGAGTTTCGTCACATTCGTGTTGCATATTGCATTAGTAATATAGCGGCACTGCATGATCAGCAGCCTGCAGTTGTAGCGGCGAGGTGCGGGGCAACGAAAAGCCCAATGGTCAGCACCAGCCACATGCCTGTCATGTCTAAGGCTCGCCAGAGCTAAGGACACGACCTAGAGAGTACGTAAGAAGTGTGAAAAGAGTCCGCCTAAATCTCAACGATGCTTCCGCTATCTCCCGCCCAAGCACGCAGCGGAACTGGCCCAATCTGGAATGCCTGCCGCTGCCTTACGTTCACCAGAATCGACGCATGTAACTACTTATCAGCACGCGATCCGATTCATGTCTGCGCTCCAGGCTGCCTCTAAAAGCTCAAAGAGTCGAAGGAGGCGGTAGGACCAGGGGTTACGATAAGGCAGTACATGTTGACAACATGCTGACGCAGAAGTAAAGCACCCGGCCGATGGCAGCCACATGCACATTGCTAGGAAGGGATCACTGCTCAGCAACGCATTGCCGATATCTCGGACTTTTGCCACCAAGGCGTTCCTGCCTGTTTTGGAGCCCCTTGGCTGTTCTCAGTGCAAGCGGGATTTCTGCATCAGCTGCAGCTAGTCTTGGCATCTCCCGCATCCCTTGTTTGATGTTTCTCACGGATGACCTATCAGCAACATGTTCCAAACGGATACACGCCTCCATTGTTGTGGTAGCTTTGCATGTCTATTGAGGTGCCATCCCCTTGTACCGTCCTGAAGCCGGTTCCAGGTTCCGGTTCCAGGGCAAATTGTGCCCAGTTCCACGGTTCCAGCGATGCCAAACATGTCAGTTCCTGGTTCCAGCCCTGGGCCACCCTCTGGCCAACATGTCACATGCTGGTTCCAGCAAGTTTCTTACTAAATGTATGATAACCTTCTGAGTGGAAGAATAGCAAATTCCATTGTACAATTGATGGTTATAAGTGGGAATTATCGCTGGCTCCTGGGGCTTCGCCCCAGACCCCACCAGGGGGGCTGTTCCTCCCCCCTGGACCCCCGCCTCCTGCCTGGGTCGATGCTGCGCATCGACATGGCATGGCCCCCTGGAAAATATCGGTTCCAGAGGCCTCTTTTGAAGTCCAGTTCTGGTTCCAAAGGATGTTGTGGAACCGGCTTCAGGACGTTACCCTTGCAGCTCATTGTCTTCGCCTGGCCAGTTTCGATTGCAATCTCTTCGGGACCTCGTACAGAGGCGTCCCCTCTTCCTCACTCTCAGCTTTCTCACGTGTTCATTCCATGCTTGCTACGATGCTTGGGCAAGTAGTCTGCCGCATTCATGGTTTGCAATTATGGTTTCAGTCCATCTTGTTTGCACATGATTGCAAATGGGATTGTACGTACGTCAATTACTTCCCATCTGGTCATGATAACCTTTTCTGAACAACCGGGTCCGCAAGGCTGTCGCTGGGTAACAGTCTCGACAGCATGGGAGCGACCTGGTCAGAATGACAGGATGGAGAAAGTGGGTTCCATTACGCATCGGAAATATGGCAAAACTACCTGTTGCCTCTCTCTGCCCCGGTAGATCAAGCTAATTGCTGAGAGCTCCATTTCTCTCACCTAGTGAGCACTACGAGTGACAACGGCGGTGCACACCAAAGAGCCTTGAAAGAGCCACGCCTGGCATATGCAGCCGCCCAACATGTCCGCCTTGTTGGGGCTGAACATTGCACTTTCGTCAGCAAGCAAGCATCCTAGTGCCGCAGCCCATCCACTAGCCCATCCACTAGGTTGAAAGGGCCTGCCAAGCTCATCACCGTCGCGAGCTGTGAGGGTGCGTTCGTAAACAATATCAATGTGCAGCAACGACGATATGAGACGATCGTAGCACAACACTACTCAGCTTTGTCGTGGGTGCCCACCACGTGCCTGACCCCGAGTTCGCTGCTGGTTCTTGTGCAAGCAGATCCTCGCAAGGTGCCTGTACGATGCTTTCCAGGAAGGCATCTTTGCTTCATCGGCAGGTGAGAAGGCCCAGCTTGTACCCTCGTGCTCTTCCCGGACCAGCGTCTCTCACCGCTCAGTATGACGCCTATCTATAGGCTTAAATCTGCAGCAATGAGGGTCTGCTTGTTCTCTGCCTGTGCCTATACGTGCCAGACTTTAATGCCCTTCATGTACCTGGTTGATCATATTAGTCTAAGGGCTGAATTCTTCTTCCAAGGGCAAGGCCTTTATGCTGAAGAGTGACATATAGGGGGAGCAGCAGCAACAGCAGCAGAGCGGAAGCAGCAACAGTAGCAATGGTAGAGAAAGCAGGAGCAGCAGCAGCAACAACGGACACTGCCAGGAATAGCAACAGCAGCAGCGGGAGCAGCAACAGGAGGAGCAGCAGCAGCAGCAGAAGGGGAGCAACAGCAGGAGCAGCAACAGCAGAAGGGGAGCAGCAAGAGGATGATTAGAAGCAGCAATAGCAGAAGCAGCAACACGAGGAGCAGCAGCAGCAGGACCAGCAACAGGAGGAACAGCAACAGCAGGAGGAGCAGCAGCAGGAGGAGCAACAGGAGGAGCAGCAACATGAGCAGCAACAGCAGGAGCAGCAACAGGAGGAGCAGCAACATGAGCAGCAACAGCAGGAGCAGCAACAGGAGGAACAGCTGCAGCAGGAACAGCTGCAGCAGGAACAGCAACAGGAGGAGCAGCAGCAGGCGCAGCCAGTGAATCCTCTAGCTGTTTCATATCCCCCCCCCCCTGCATACCACTTCCCTCCCCTGCAACCCCTTTCCGCTGACTCCCTACTGCTGCCCCGTTCCCAGGATGCAGCTGCAGTCATCAATACTAATAATCCGTCATCTCACAGACTCAGATGTTTCTTGCATCCACCCTATCCACACCGCATACCTCTTCCTCCCACTGATACCCCTTCCTGCCCATTCCTGTTCTGCACTTCTTATTACATGCCACAGCGAAAAGCGCCCATAGTTCGACTCCTACTGCTGCTGCCGCAGTTGCATTGTACTTACTCATATATACTCCTATCCCATTCTCAGGATGCTACAGCAGTCATATGATTCCTCATCTGAACATATTCAGATGTTTTTTCACGTCCCCCCTCCCCCTTAAAGCACTTCCTCCCACTTCCTCCCACTTCCAGCCCTAAACCCTAAACCCCCTTTCTTGCCAACTCCTACTCCTGCCCCATTCCTAGGATGCCACAGCCACCACCCCTCAGAAGCCATACCCTCGGCTGATAACCCATGGCACCAGCAGCAGCAGCAGCAGCAGCTTGAAGGGCCGTAGCAGCAGCAACAGCAGCAGCAGCAGCAGCCCCATCATCACTCGTGTGGCAAACACTCGGGTGACAGATGCTGGTGTAAGTTCATCAGCAGCAGCACCAGCACCAGCAGCTGTAGGTGGTGTTGCTGATGACATCACACAGCTAGTGGGAAATACACCCATGGTGTACCTCAACAGAGTCACTGCGGTGAGTCAGGGGTTTTGTGGCGTTTAGGGGGGTTTTGGGGTTCCTGAAAAAGGCAGATCACTTGGGGAATGATTAAATCCACGTCACGTTGATCTAATAAAAGTTGCAAGTAAGCTATTTCAGGATGACTTGCAGTATGGAGGTGGAGGGCCTATGGCACTTCTGCTATGGGAAGTTATGAATGTAATATGAGTGCGTGATCAGCAACAACAGCAGCAGCAGAAACAGTGGTGTATCTCAATTGTGGTAATTCAGGTACCACAGGCTTTGCCGTGGGTCATTGTCATGCCAAAACTCGATGGAGATTTGAGAGGGGGGGCGGTACTGAATAGTGTGCTCCTGGCTTCGAAAGGGGTGCAGCACAGCAGCAGTAGCACCAGCAGCGGTGGGGCGACAACAGTAGGGGTTAACAGCAGTAGCAGCAGCATCGGCAGTTGTCGGGGCAGCAGCAGTGGCAGTAGCAGCAGCAGCAGCAGCGGAGGCGTGGGCAGCAGCAATAGTAGCAGCAGCGGCGGCAGCAAGGGAGCAGTAGCAGCACAGAAGCTGTAGCGGTGTTAACGAGCAACAGCCGCAGCAGAGCAAGCATAGTGGCAGCAGAGACTCAGGAGCAGCAACAGCAGCGATAGGGCTCGAGGACCAGCCGTGACGCAACAATCAAAAATCCGCGCACGGAAAGTGAGCGCAAGCACCAGCAGCAGCAGCAATGTGTGCTGCCATAGGGATAAGACTGCAATAGCAGCAGTGTAGACAGCACAGATGCAGTAGCAGCAGTGCACAAGATAAAGAGTGCAATAGCAACAGCAGCAGCAACATGGGGGCCAACAGCAGCATGTGTGTCTATGGTAAAGAATCTCCTTAACAGCCTCAGCAGGAGCAGCAGCAGGAGGAGCAGGAGGACAAGGGCAGCTTCTTTACATATGGCTTATTCCTCACTCACAAATTGTTCACTTGCACATTATGTTGCCCTGTAAGACAGCATTTTCCTGTCAGGCACGTGTGCAACTCTCAACATATGTGGTGTTTTGTATTTTGTGCAGGGTTGTGTGGCTGATGTGGCGGCCAAGCTGGAGATTATGGAGCCATGCTCGAGTGTCAAGGTAGGGCTGAGGGACCAGGGTAGTAATGGCATGCTCTAGTCTCAAGGTAGGGTTCAGGATTTAGGGTCATGCTCTAGTGTCAACGTAGGGTTCAGGGTCTAGGGTTTAGGGTTTAGGGTCATGCTCTAGTGTCAAGGTAGGGCTGAGGGTTTAGGGCAATGCTCTAGTGTTAGGTTTGAAGGTCCTGGGAGTGCAGGGTTTGGATTTAGGGTCGTGCTCTAGTGTAAAGATAGGATCGAGAGTATATAGGGGCATGCTGTAATGTTAAGGTGGAGACTCCAGGTAGCGTTAAGGGGTTGGGTTCAAGGCCATGCTCTTGTGTCAAGGTAGGGTTTGGGGCTGAGGGTTTAGACTTATGCCCAGTTACTAAAGTGGGGTTGGAGTTAGCACATTTACAGGTTGAGGGTTTGGAGGGTGTTGAGGGTTTGGAGTTAACACATTTACAGGTCTTCAGGTTCTGGATAGACCTTCAGGTTATTTGTGAGCATCACATGGGCGTCTAGGGTTTACGGCTAATGGTAAACTAGCACCTAGGGTAAGCTAGGGTAACCAGGTCTTATGGTTTAGGGCATTCAAGCACATGGTCGTCCAAGGGGTGTCTTTCTGCATGTAGGTATGTTTTGATGCACACAGAGCCCAGGCGAGCTGTTGTCAGCAAAGTAGACATAGAGTGTCTCCTATGGCATAAGTAATGATAGCAGTGAATATATGGATAGTAACCACATCGCGTTGGTTCCTGGAAGTTACAAGTGATCGTGATCAAAGAAGGGGAGAGTGCAGACGAGAAAGGCAGGGCTTTCATGCCGTGCTGGAAATAAAGAAACAGGGTGCAACGAACAGCGCAAGTGTCAACCACCACCCCAAAGCTAGATCTTGTCCTGAGAGCTGGTTGATGAGCTGAAATGACTGTACCGATGATTGCAGGATCGCATCGGTCGTAATATGATTGAAGATGCTGAGCGCCGTGGTTTAATCACTCCTGGCGTCACTACACTGGTGGAACCAACCAGCGGAAACACAGGTAACCTGGAATAATAATAAAAATATTGTTAATAAAAAAAACATTAATTTGTAGTTTTTCCCTTTTTCAACTTATTCAAGTGGAGCAATTGTACTGTCGTATATATGTTTCTTGATTGTAAAAATAGTATTATATTGTCTGAATATCTGATTAGTTGTTCCTCTCCTGCCCCTTGCTAAGCCACCCCCTTTACACTTCCCTTACTAAGCCCATCCATCCATACACTTCCTGTACACTCCCTCCTCTACTGTTGTGTCACTGTTGAAATGTCCTAAAGAATCAAATTTATCATGTTTCTAAACCAGAATCTGCTGCTGATGTTTTGGTGCCGAGGTATAGGTATAGCCTTAGTGGCAATTGCCAAGGAATATAAGCTGTTGCTCTCTCATTCCTTTCTCTCGCATATATGTTCTTGTGCCTTGCTCCTTCTCCCTTCACTCTGCCCCTTGCCCCTACCTCTCCTTTACTAACTCGCCCCCACCCTGCCAACCCCAACCCTCCCTTAAACTCTCTTGTTACTCCCTTTCCTTCTATTCTGCTACAGTTTTCAGGTATAGTTTAAGCCTTTGTGTCTGCAGCAAAGAGATGTAACCTAAGTGCTTTCTCATTTTTTCTCTCTCGCAAATGTTTCCGGTGCCTTCCTCTTTCTCACTTCTTTCCCTGTTTTACCCCAACCTATGCCCCTACACCTCCCTTACTACCCACCCCTCCCCCTTACCCTACCTCGGACCACCGTTTACACTCCCCCTCCTCCTGCTGCTGCTGCTGCTGCTGCTTCTTTGCTCTAGATATAGGGTTAAGCCTTTGTGGCAGCTCGTGCCAAGAGCTATAACCTAGTGCTTTCTCATCCCTTTCTGTCGCACATATGTTCTTGTGCTTTGCTCCTTCTCCCTTCATATCGCGCTCCCCTCTGCCCCTTGCCCCTACCCCTCCCTTACCACCCCACCAACCTCCCAACCCTCCCCTTAAACCCCCCCTCCCTTTCCTGCTATTCTGCTACATATTCAGGTATAGGTTTTGCCTTTGTGGCTGCTGCCAAGAGCTATAACCTAGTGCTTTCTCATCCCTTTCTGTCGCACATATGTTCCGTGCCTTGCTCCTTGTCGCTTGAACCCACCCCCCCACCCCACCCCACCCCACCCTACCTTGGATCTTGGACCGTTCACCTTTGACCCCTACAGTGCCCCTCCTGCTGCTGCTGCTGCTTCTTTGTTCCAGGTATAGGATTAGCCTTTGTGGCAGCTGCTAAGGGATATGACCTTGTCCCCACCATGCCTGCCCACAGTCTCTCATCCCTTTCTCTGCCTCATATGTTCCCGTGCAGTGCTCGTTCTCCTTTCTTTTATATCACGCTCCACTCTGTCCCTTGCCCCTACCCCTCCCTTGCTACCTCCCCCCCTAACTCCCTTCCCTGCTATTTTGCTACATTTTTTAGGTATAGGATTAGCCTTTGTGGCAGCTGCCAAGGGATATGACCTGGTGCTCACCATGCCCGCATCCATGTCCCAAGAGAGAAGGGTGCTACTACAAGCATTTGGAGCAAAACTGGTCCTCACAGGTGGGGGGGGGGTTTGCTTTGTGGAGTTTTTAGGATGTCTTGCAGTTGCTGCTGATGTTTTCCGTGCCTGTTTCCATCTCATTGATGATAAGGACGCTGCTACAAACATTTGGAGCAAAACTGGTTCTTACAGGTGGGGGGGGGCGTTGGGGGTGCCCTGGTAGGGTTTAGGGTTTAGAGGGGATGCCAAGTGATGTTCAAGGGCTTGATGAGGTTTAGCAATGTCATGCCTGCTTCCATGTCCCAGGAGATAAGGACACTGCTACAAACGTTGAGAGCCAAAGTAGGCCTCACAGATGCAAGGGGTGGGGCCTGCCGGGGTAGGGTTTAAGGGGGCATGAGTGTGCTTTGTGGGGTTTAGGGCTGTTTGCAGTTGCTGCTAATTAACTGCTAATGTTTCCCATGCCTGCTTCCATGTCATTGGAGATTAAGATGCAGCTGCAAGCTTAGGAGCAAGACTGATCCTCACAGGTAAAATGGTGGTTTGGAGACGGCTTGGTAGGGTTTAAGGGTTGAAGTTTTGATTTTTATTATTGTGCCTTGTGGGGTTTAGGTACTTGCACGGTTGCTAATAACTCTGTTCATGCCTGCATGCGTGTCTCTGGAGCAAGTTTGCTTCTTGTTGATTTTTTTTGCTGCTGTATCTGCTTTCTTACAACCCCTGCAAAGGCATGAAGGGTGCCGTACAAAAGGCTTTAGCAAATAGCTAAGTATAACATATACCCCCATTGCTGCTAAGCACGAAACATAACATGTATTGCAAATGACAGAATTTGCTTTGTATGGGAACAGGGCCCTTTCCCAACCCCTGCTACTGTTTATGCTTTCATACAGATCCTGCCAAGGGCATGAAGGGAGCCGTGGAGAAGGCTGTGACCATTGGTGCCTAAAATAACTTGTGTCTGGAGTTTACTTCAATCAGTTTAAGACACGTTGCTGCTGTTCTTGCTTCCTTACAGATCCTGCTAAGGGTGTGAAGGGTGCTGTCGGAAAGGCTGTGGCAATTGCTGCGAAGCCATAATTATAACCTGTGCCCCAAATGGCAGAACCTAGCCCGTGTAGGGTTGAGTTCCTTTTATCCAACCACTGCTTCTGGCCTTGCTTTCTTCCAGAACCTGCTAAGGGCATGAAGGGTGCCATGCACAAGTCTGCAGCCATTGCTGCCTAAAAAACCTTTGTGTCTGGGCTCTTTACTTCACTCAAATGGAGACACGTTGCTGCTGTATCTGCTTTCCTACAGATCCTGCTAAGGGCATGAAGGGAGCCGTAGAGAAGGCTGTAGCAATAGCTGCAGAGACCCCCAATAGCTACATCCTACAGCAGTTTGAAAACCCTGCAAACCCTGAGGTCCACCGCAAAACCACAGGACCAGAGATCTGGAAAGACTCTGCAGGAACCGTAAGTTTCAAGTAATAATGGTGCTCAATGATATGTTGTTCTTCTGCAACTAAAAAAACTACAAGTCGTTTTTTTCCGACAGACCCCTCTACTCTGAAATTTGAATTGTGCAATAACACCCTAAGCGTTAGTTGGGCTCTGGGCACTTTATCTAATGTAGGACAGGTACAGAAAGGTTAGGATGCATGGCTGCTGCGTGGTTGCGTTTGGGCTTGCCAGACCGACAGTTCTGTATGTTGGCTTCAACCCTAAACCCTAGCACTAAACCCTGACCCTAAACCCTTGCTTCGTAGTTGCAAAGGGGGGTCTCTGCAGCAGTAGCTGTATCTCACACAGTAGATAATGGCACCCTATTGCACACCTGCGTCCCTGAAGCTGTAATCGTTGGTACGGCTTTGGGTACTTGTTTACTTCCTATGCTCTGGCCTCGCTGTCATCATGATTGGGTTACAACAAGTGATCACAAGTTACAGTAATTTAATAATTGCAGGCACTTCTTTGTCAACAGGCAAGCCGCAATTTTGTTAACAGGCAAGCAATTGTACTTTCTAGTGGCAGCATTTTGTACAAGGTTTCCTTGAAATACAGGTGTGTTGTTCTGCTGGCTATGCTTTTGTTGAAAGGACGTATGGATTGTTCACTTAATGCCCTTTATGTGCAAGGCGTTACACATTACAATTTTTTTACTGAGCTTTCTGGTCCATCCTTTTCTACTCTGTTCCGGCCTGCAGCCAAAGTCGTTGGCTCTCAAATGTGCATGTACATCAATCATTTAATCAATCAATTAATTAACCAATCAATCAATCAATCAAAATGCAAGACCAGCTATGCCAATGGCCAAACAAACCCAGGCCATCAACACAAGGCTCCTGAGCACAATTTCGAAACCACACAACCAATGGTAGACTTGCCCACACACAAGCTGAGGCTAGACGCAACAGCTTACACACCAAAGGGAACAACTTAAACCACGTCGACTGTTAATACTTACAGCTTATAAAACCAA
>OY288182.1 GCA_958439195.1 uncultured Paracoccaceae bacterium | reverse complement strand
CGCTTGCTTGTACTTGCCATGTGTTTGCCAGCACTTGCTAGGTGCTTGCGAGTACTTGCCAGGTGCTTGCCAGTACTTGCCTGGTGCTTGCAGGGTGCTTGCCAGTGCTTGCCAGTGCTTGCCCGTGCTTGCCAGTGCTTGCCACTGCTTGCCAGTGCTTGCCAGATGCTAGCCAGTACTTGCCAGGTGCTTGCCAGTGCTTGCCAGGTGCTTGCCAATACTTGCCAGGTGCTTGCCAGTACTTGCCAGGTGCTTGCCAGTACTTGCAAGGTGCTTACCAGTGCTTGCCAGGTGCTTACCAGTGCTTGCCAGGTGCTTGCCAGTGCTTGCCAGGTGCTTGCCAGTGCTTGCCTGGTGCTTGCCATGTGCTTGCTAGTGCTTGCGAGGTGTTTGCCAGTGCTTGCCAGGTGCTTGCCAATACTTGCCAGGTGCTTGCCAGTGCTTGCCAGGTGCTTGCCAATGCTTGACAGGTGCTTGCCAGTACTTGCCAGGTGCTTGCAAGTACTTGCCATGTGCTTGCCAGTGCTTGCCTGGTGCTTGCCATGTGCTTGCCAGTGCTTGCCAGGTGTTTGCCAGTGCTTGCCAGGTGCTTGCCAATACTTGCCAGGTGCATGCCAGTGCTTGCCAGGTGCTTGCCAATGCTTGCCAGGTGCTTGCCAGTACTTGCCAGGTGTTTGCCAGTACTTGCAAGGTGCTTGCCAGTGCTTGCAAGGTGCTTACCATTGCTTGCCAGGTGCTTACCATTGCTTGCGAGTTGCTTGCCAGTGCTTGCTAATGCTTGCAAGGTGCTTGCCAATACTTGCCAGGCGCTTGCCAGTACTTGCCAGTACTTGCCAGGTGTTTGCCAGTACTTGCCAGGTGCTTGCAGTACTTGCTAGGTGCTTCCCAGTGCTTGCCAGGTGCATGCGCGGTGCTTGCCAGTACTTCCCAGGTGCTTGCCAGTACTTGCCTGGTGCTTGCCAGTACTTGTCTTGTGCTTGCAAGTTGCTTGCCTGTGCTTGCCAGGTGCTTGTCAGTGCTTGCCAGTGCTTGCCAGGTGCTTGCCAGGTGCTAGCCAGTACTTGCGAGGTGCTTGCCAGTGCTTGCCATGTGCTTGCCAATACTTGCCAGGTGCTTGCCAGTACTTGCCTGGTGCTTGCCAGTACTTGCAAGGTGCTTGCCAGTGCTTGCCAGGTGCTTAGCATTGCTTGCCAGTGCTTGCCAGGTGCTTGCCAGGTGCTCGCCTGTGCTTGCCAGGTGCTTGCCAGTGCTTGCCAGGTGCTTGCCAATACTTGCCAGGCGCTTGCTAGTACTTGCCAGGTGTTTGATAGTTCTTGCCAGGTGCTTGCCACTCCTTGCTAGGCGCTTGCAAGTGCTTGCCAAGTGCTTGCCAGGTGCTTGCGAGTGCTTGCCAGGTGCTTGCCAGTGCTTGCAAGGTGCTTGCCAATACTTGCCAGGCGCTTGCCAGTACTTGCCAGTACTTGCTTGGTGTTTGCCAGTACTTGCTATGTGCTTGCCAGTACTTGCTAGGCGCTTGCCAGTGCTTGCCAGGTGCATGCCAGGTGCTTGCCCGTACTTGCCAAGTGCTTGCCAGTACTTGCCTGAGGCTTGCCAGTACTTGCTTGGTGCTTGTCATGTGTTTGCCAGGTGCTTGCCAGGTGCTTGCCAGTGCTTGCCAGGTGCTTGCCAGTGCTCGCCCGGTGCAAGACAGTACTTGCCAGGTGGTGGCCAGTGCTTGCCAGGTGCTTGCCAATACTTGCAAGGTGCTTGCCATTACTTGCCAGGTGCTTGCCAGTACTTGCTAGGTGCTTGTCAGTACTTCCCAGGTGCTTGCCAATACCAACCAGGTGCTAGCTAGGTGCTTGCCAGTACTTGCGTGGTGCTTGCCAGTACTTGCCTGGTGCTTGCCAGTACTTGCGTGGTGCTTGCAAGGTGCTTGCCAGTGCTTGTTAGGTGCTTACCAGTGCTTGCCAGGTGCTTGCCAGGTGCTAGCCAGTACTTGCCAGGTGCTTGCCGGTGCTTGCCAGGTGCTTGCCAATACTTGCCAGGTGCTAGCCTGTACTTGCAAGGTGCTTGCCAGTGCTTGCCAGGTGCTTACCATTGCTTGCCAGTTGCTTGCCAGTGCTTGCCAGGTGCTTGCCAGATGCTCGCCTGTGTTTGCCATGTGCTTGCCAATGCTTGCCGGGTGCTTGCCAGTGCTTGCCAGGTGCTTGCCAGGTGCTTGCTAGGTGCTTGCCAGTGCTTGCCACTGCTTGCTAATGCTTGCAAGGTGCTTGCCAATACTTGCCAGGCGCTTGCCAGTACTTGCCAGGTGTTTGCTAGTACTTGCTTGGTGCTTGCCTGTACTTGCCATGCGCTTGCCAGTGCTTCCCAAGTGCTTGCCCAGTAGTTTAGGGTTTAGGGTTTTAGGGTTTAGGGACAACCCTAATTATGGCATTTGCAAGCGGATGCTGGTTCTGGAGCACGCATTATTGCCATGCTTTTCTAGCAAACACAGGGTCTGACATAGGGGGATGCTGAGGAGGCATCGGCAACATAGGAAGTGCAGCAGCCCTAACATTAGGAGGCAAAATGGGCCGCCCAGACGTCCCTCACCCCTGACCGGACATGCCTACACCAAGCAAAGGTGTTTTGGAAGCGGATGTTAAGGCACAACCACTCACAATGCAAAACTTCAAAGATAATGCAACACGTGTGGAGCCTTGCACCTACCTTACAAAGTGTCCCAAGGAACCACACGCTCTTTTTCAGAAGACAACATATACTAACAAAAACCCCACTACCCCATTAGTTGGCCTCCATTCTTGCAAAATGCACAGCATCTAGCCACACTTTTACTGCACAGCATATAGCATTCCAGCCACGAAGCTCCCCCCTCCCTAGGGTTTAGGGTTTAGGGTTCAGGGAAGACCTTCGCGCCAAATGGAAGGCTTCCTCGCATGCGCATGGCAAGGCGTAAAGCATCACAAGCAGGAAATGTCAAAGAGCACATGTCACAGCAGCTCCAGGCATACATCTTGCTGGAAGGAAGCAACCGCCGGCTGTGTAACTTAGCGGTTTGGAATCTGATGCTTGGGATGTGCAGGTACGAGTGGTCCTTGCATCTGATCTACGCTGCCAAGCCCTGGGGGAGCTCCTATGGCGATTCAGCAGCATGAGTGCACAGTTTTGGGTCTTGTCTACGCTCAGGAGCATACAGCTGTGGATTCCGTCAGTCCTGGGTGCAGAATGCAATGCCGCAGACACACCACATTAGCAGACTGCTGCTGCTGCTTACTGTTGCTCCTTGCAGCTGGAATCTGCTGTCATAGCGGTAGCTGTTGCAGCTATGTTGGGAAGGAGCCCCGTCTTATGCTCTGCCTCTGCTTGCTCACCTGAATGCGGCTAACGGCCTGGATCCAGCAAGGTTCCAGGCAGGGGCCAGTGCTGCTGGTGCTCCTTCGTAGGTGCCATGCAAATGGGCCTGCTGCGTAGGAGGCTCAGTGCGGCAAGCGTGGAAGGGCAATGAAACAGCCTCTGTGGTCCATCGAGCGGCATGTGTGGATGGGAGGTAGCAAAGTTCGATCGTCTCTCAAACCGCCACGATCAAGAGCGAGTCCCGAGGCTGCATGTGCCGCCCTACATCTTGGGGACTGCACCGCAGCCTTTAAGGGTGCTATTAAGAGAGTACATAACATGCATTGATCATTTGGAAAGCTGCCTGCAAGAGTGACGTGTGGCCATCACCACCTGCTGGCGGTTGCGCAGATTATGCATGGGATAGCATAGAGGTGCAGCACGAGCCAGAGAAAGGAATGAGGAGGACTCAATGCGCGCTGCTGGAATCAGGGGCGCTTGCTTCCTGCGAAGATGCCAGCAGTACTTGTGGCACTCGGTACCGCCTGAAGTGCTAGTGCAGTCAACCATCAAGGGCTGTGAGGCTGCAGCCAGCTTAATCACGGGACAGGGGTATACTAGGGCACAAGGGCCTGGGTTTAACGTCATCGATGACGCCTAGTCAGCATGGCCTCCTTCAGGGGCTCCGTCACGGGGCACCAGCCGAGGGGCCACTCAGCGGACGAGTCCAGGCACAAGTCCAGCCATCGATCTGCAGCACACCCAAGCACTCCCATGGTGGCGGGGCACCCTGTGGCCAGATGTTTGGAAGAGCTCCCCGCCTATCTGCGATGGCCCCTGGCAGCAGTGCAAGCCATGTAATCGACCACGCTGAGCTCAGCGGGCCATCGTCCAGAGCTTCAGTCGCTCTGGAGATGAGGGTTCCCAACCAAGGATGTCTGGGTGACACTTCTAGAAGGGTTCCACTCCTACCGAACCGCCCATGGAGGAGCTTAAGTAAGGTGCAACGCTGCCAGCAGCCGGGGGAGCACATTGGATCATGGCTTGGGATGATCGTAGGCGTGTTAGACGGACCCCAGTGCAGCCAATTCAGACGGTCTACGCATCGTGCGTGCATGTTGTTCCATGCTGACCTTGTGCTGCGAGCCTGGGGCCCACTGGCCAGCTCGAAGTAGCTCTGCACCCGGACCTGCTGACTACCCCACCCATCAGCAACGGGACGTCTGATCTGTTCATACGGACTTCAGCGATCAGCAGAGCTTGTCACTGTTGTTATTATTATCCAAGGTATACCATAGCAAAAATTGCCATACGTTCTAACCTAGATTCTCATCACATAGCTGCGAATCTCTAGGGTGCAGCTCGAGCCCTATCTAGTCTCAAGCAACTCAGCCATCATGCAATCTATTGCCCCCACTCAGCTGCATACTGGCTCTCACATAAGCAGCACAGCTCAGGCATGATGATAATCAGGCCTTGGAGCACAGCCGTACTATGAGCTGCTGACTAGGGTAGTACTAAGTGCCCTCACTGCCAATCAAGCCACAACAAAAACGCCAGCATCATCTTACAAACATGTTAAGAGAGACCACTGCACAGCCCACACCCAGAAAAAAGCATGTCACATGCCACCATCCAAAAACTGGGACACATACGTATGCTAACAATATTCCAAGCGGGGCACACACACATACACCGTAGGGTATAGAAATGCATAACACATCATACATCCACAGACCCGAACCCATCATGCCCAAAGAAAGCAGCAGCACCCACAAGCACCGCTACACAATCCACCCGCACTACCGCCCAGCCTTCAATTCCTTCTCCACATCACCACCAGAGCGGGGAGTAAGCTGAAACAGCAGCAGCAGCAGCAACAAGCAGGAGGTGGGTTAGGGCCAAGCGATACCATGTTATCATAACATTCACAGGACATATCACTGCACAGCTTTCGGGCCGTGCAGCACCCGCCGCATGGCTCCAACCAGTTTGTTAGTGTCTGTTGAGAGACACCGATACTGAGAGCTAAGACGACAAGAGCGGAGACGATCAGACATCAAGAGAGGTAGCGGAATCACATAACTAAGAGCAGTATCAGAACATTCTGTGATATGCCATAGCAAAAAGGTGAGGTGGAGCAGCAGCAGCAGGATCCAGCAACAGCCCTTGGACCGTGCAGCAGTCAGGTGAATCATGATAACATTTTGTGATATGCCGTAGCAAAAAGTGACATAGGCCCTGCATCATAAGCTGTTAGTAAAACAACGAGGTGGAACATGACTACAGTTTGGTAGCGTGCTATCATAGCAGAGTATTACTATGAAGTATAAATATCTGCCATAGGCCCTTCACCTCAAGCTGTTACAGAAGCGCTTACCTTCTGCTCATCACATCAGCTTCTGCGCATTACCATCAGCAGTAGCAGCAGCAGCAGTATTGATTCCCTGTGCGCAAGAAGGGCAGCAATACAAAATCAATCAGTCAACTAAGGAGCGATGTTTCATTTCCACAACAGTGGCTGCTGCTACTAGTAGAGTAACTACTAGAACGGTGGCTAATAACCCTGTATGAATATCAATTGCATATCACAAAAAAACAGCTGCTGTCCTGTGAACCCCATGTACTTCGCTGCATACCACACATCAGCAAGCAGCAGCAGCAGCAGTAGGACCCTGCAGACAGAAATAGCCACTCCAGTCTCTACACCCTCCATGAATGAAAGACCAAAGCTGTTGTTTACGTCATGCAGTGGTCTGTCCTGTCAGCTAACCCTCCGCTCACCTCAAGGAGGCTGATGTTGGTCAATGGGGTGTGTTCATGTTCTCCTTGTGGGTCATCCATTCAATATGGCCTCCTTGCAGGCACCATGGATGATGGCACAAATGTGAGGCTTCATGTTGGCGGGTGGGAGCTGCGCCCTTGCACAACGCACATACTAAGCGGTGGACTGTGATATGCACCGGCTGCAACCCCGCCTGCTGCTCACGACCTTCCTCCTCTACCTCCTCTAGCTGCTGCTGCCAGGGCTGCTGAGCATCTGCATGCTGGGACCTTGGCTGTGGCATCCGGCAGCTGCTTCGCTGTGCTGGTGACTGCGCAGGTGCTTCCGGTGGTGCCCTGCCCAGGTATATCCTAAGGTATGCTGCACCTGGGTCAGTGCAGGTGGTAGATATGCTGTGGCTGCTCTTATCCTTAGCTGCCTGCCAATCCCAGGGCCAGCACATCTCATGAGTTTCAGCTGACGAAGAGGCACCACCTGAGCGTTTGGGTATCCTACAGAACAGCTGGCGGTGCTTCTTCCCTCCTTGCAAGACCTCCCTTCCATACATCACCGCTGCTACCCGATCCAGCAAGCAAGCTACCAGCTGGCATGCACTACTTTTTCTGGTACAATCAGGGAATGTTTTTGCTGCAAGCTTCCCATCCAGTGCAAGCACCCTCTGCATTTGATGGTCGCTCTGAACAAACCCCTCTATGTTTTTTAAAGAGAAGCACTGCAACCCATGCTCAGGCCTCTGGTCCCCTACCCCCTGCATTTGGGCCTTATCCATAACTACGGTGTGCTGCTTCTCCCAGTACTGCTGCGCTGACTCAGGGGAGCTGCGGGTGCGGTTTAACCTGCTGGCACGGCTGCGGCGTTTGCTGTTACCATGGCTGTCTCTTACACCCTGGCTCAAAGGCTGACGCTGACTATGATGATAATGTTTGGGGTCTTCTAACATGTCCCAGCCCCAATACGCACTGCCCAGCATGCTCTGCGGTTCGAGCTGTTCACCATCCAAACTCTTGATCCTGAGCTTATCGTCATTCGGTTGCACGGCGTTGCCATTGCTGCCAACAACATAGTACCCAGCGACCCCCTTGCGCGTTTGCAGACGAAATTCATCTTGGCCCTGCCTGAGCCTCTTTTGTCGGTGCCCTGCAAGGAGTGATCGCAAACATTGACCCGTACTGAAGCAACGCACAGATGTCTTGTTGCTATGAACCATGCGGGGGATATCAGTAAAAGCATGTGTGCAGTTGTCAAGCATGCTGAAGACCAGGCATGATTATGTATGGTATAAGGCCATATACAGATAGCAGACTCAGAAACGTGCATGAGCTGAACCTTGTGCTCCAGTCTAAACAACCTGCAGTCCGTGCTGGCTATTCACACACTCTGCAGAGATGTTGTAACATGAGCAGGGCCCATACACCAAAACATCATCCAGCTGCCGCTGTGCACTGCAACTCCCTAGGGTAACTGTTTCTTTCGCAGGACAGCAAGTCCGTGCAGGTACTTAACATGCGTATGTACCTATGTATGCCTATGTACGCTGCCTCCAGGACCCCACCTGTGGATGACATGCGCCCCTATGATAGCACGGGCCGCGTTACAGCTGGTGCATTTTCAACTGCATTTAAGCCAAATGTTCTGCAGGTAAAGAGGCTCGTACGTGAAGGCAATGGGCATAGGACGATTCCCTTGACCAAGCAGCGCAGCAAAGCACAATTAAGTGGTTTAAGTTTGATAGAGAACCCCTTGCTGTCCCTCAGCAGACCTCAATGGAATGGGAGCTTCTTCCTAACGGCATTCAGTAACACACGAGATCATTGCATCGAGCTTCAGGTAGGGCTGCAGCGAAGGAACGCAAGCTGCTAACTGCACGCTTACTCACTCAAGCGTGCCAACCTCCCGCTCTGCATGGACGCAGTGTCTGGTCTCCATAGTCCATGGTCCTTTGCGTGCGCTAGCCGGCTGCCTGACTCCACCGTTCAACGGACATCATTTATCTGTTAATTCACAAACCCCACGGGGGCTGCCTACTCTTTCTGAGTTCCAAAAGATATGTCTGATCCCTTGCTCATGGCGTTTCGAATAGTTTCAGGGATCCTTTAAGCTCGCGATGAATGACAGACATACAATACGTATTAAATGCCCCACTAGGTGTGATGCAGAGGCTCGAGGAAGAGGCTAGCCTCTCAACAGCGCACGACACTGCAGTGCATGTAGTGGACCGCTCGTGCCGGCAACGAGTAGACTGCAGCCATAGCTGTAAATGAAACAAACTAGCCAGTGCACCGAGCCTGTACGATCTCGGCACGTCCTTACGAGCACTGAGGAGCGTTTCTGGGCTTGTCACTCGGAGTGACCTGGGTGACCCAAGACTCAAACGATTGCGACTGCTTTATAATGACGCCTCGGTGGCCTGGTCATGATCCTTACCTGCTGTCACAGGCTTACACAAGCTCAAACCCCTGCATTCATCTGCCGCAGCCTTCAGCCTTGTGTCATTTAGCCGGCGGTCACCACGCTGTCCACAAACCAGGCCAACTGTTCGCTGGGCAGAGTGTCCATTGATAAACTGTGTCTGTGACTGTTATTACCGCTACATTTGCATGCTCATCAAGCTTGCGTCTGGGCTTTGCCCCAGACATTTGTCTTCACGGAGGTGATCCATCTACGTTAAGGTATAGCCTCCAGCCTCCACGCAAGAGAGCCCTGCATGCCTCCTCCTCTTGCAGGACCTCCTCATCTTGTAGCTGCCTGTGAACGTGCGTCTCGGGCAAGATCATTTAAATCTGCATTCCTTCTACTTGCAGGGAACCACCCGTTGCCTTCATGAATCCTACGGCCGGTGCAATCCCCCATGCCATAGGTCAAGCAGCAGCAGCAGCAGCAGCAGCAGGAGCAAACGTGGGTAACAAACCAGCCCCAGCAGTTGCAGCAGCAAGAGCAGAGGCAGCAGCAGCAGCAGGGTTGGGGAGTGGGGCCCAGCTTAATAGTTTATCAGAATGTCTAGGTCAGGCACTCGTAGCACGCAATGCCCAGGGGACAAGCATGGGGCCTGCATCTGTTGCTGCCAAAACCAGAGCAGCTCTGCTTGCTGTGATGGGTGTACCTCAACCTCCGCCAGGCATGCCTGGTATGCCCATTGCTGTGCTAGCTGCGCATGGCCCTGGGGATGGTGGGGTTGTTGGGCATGTTGCATCAGGGCCATTAGCAGCAGCTGAAATGGAGCTACCACCACCACCAGCAGCAGCAGCAGCGCAAGAAAGAGGAGCAGCAGGGCCAACAGCGACGGATAGAGGGCCAGAAGCAGCAGCAGCAGCAGCAGCAGCGACAGGTGCAGCAGGAGTGGGACAATCAGGTGCAGCAGGAGCACCCGCCGAAGCAGATGACTATGAAAATGTTTGGAAACCGCCGCTACTTGATCAGGATTCTTGGAACGCAAGAGAGGAGGAGGATGAAGCACTTGCTGAGCCAGAACGAGTGGTTTTGATAGCAGCAGCAAGGGTAGCAGCACTTGAAGCAGAAGATGTGGCTGTTGGTGCTGCTCATGACTTCATAACGGACTGGGTCAAGCACCAATGCGCAGGCTGCATTGGTGACCGGGACGAACAGGAATGGAGGATGGGGAGCTTGGCAGCCTTGCTGCGCTGGGCGGACAAGGGCGACTATGTCATTCAGCCTTTCTGGCTGTGGGCTGGGGCCCAGAAGCTGGTGATAGACTTACGGGGATGCGAATCATTCGATGCGATGCTCGGTCTTCTGCTTCATCCTCTGAACCCTGGGGTGGCCCCAGGGCTCACCCTGGGGGAACTGGTTTTCGGGGCACCGATCTACGGCCGAACGGCACAGCGTTGGGCGGATCTTGGGACACTCAGGCGGGTGTTTCACCTGCTCGATCTGCTGCTAGATACCCGGAAGCTGTGCAGGCAGGTGGTGTACCTCCACAGTAAAAAGGAAGAGCAGCTGGCTAGTCTGCAGCAGCATGGGCTACAGCAGCAGCAGCAGGATGGGGTGGAGAACCTGCAGCAGCAACAGCAGGAGGGGCAGGCAGAGGACAAACAGCAACAGCTCAGGGAGCAACAGCAGGAGCAGGAAGGACAACAGGTGGAACAGGAGGAGCAACAGCAGCAGGAAGGAGAGGAGGAGCAGCAGGAGGAGCGGCAGGAGCAGCAGCAAGGCCAGGAGGGGAACGGGGATGTACAGCAGGAGTTGCAGCGGTTGGAGAAGTCCTCAAAGGATCTGCGTATCTATAGGGTGCAGCTCGAGGCAATGGAAGACTCCATCATCGGGTCCCTATCTGAGCACGACGTCAGCTTCACATATCAAAACCCCATGCCTATCCCCAAAAAGCCCTTTCTGTTCAAGGCCTTCTTTAGGCGGACGGCAGATGTGGGTGCCATCAATCTTAAGGAAGCTGTGCCAGCGTGGTGGCATGTGCTTGACATGGCATGCAAGTTGATGTGCCAGCAACAGGAGCCGTACACAACGTGGGACGATGTCATGGACTGGATATGGAAGATGGATGCAACAGACAGGTGTGTAAGGTGTGAAGTTGGTAGTGTCAAGGTCTTGGCAACTGTCCAAAAGAACCACGTGGCTCCAGCATGTGCAGTGTTTTGGACTTTCCAAAAAAGCTGCTTTGATTTGAAACCAAGCAGACGCGAGATACTTCATGGCATCTAGGAACTTCAACCGGTTCCTCATGAGACAAGTCACCAAATTGATGGTCTAGACGTCATTTTATCCTGTGTTTTTCATGCATAAGGCATGTTCTCTATGTTTCTTTCTGTCTGATTGTCTCCGGCTCTTACGCCTCAGCTCTCAGAATCGTTGTATCTCTCACTACACATTAACAAACTGGTTGGAGTTATGTGGTGGGTGCTGCACGGCCTGCATGGCTGTGCAGTGGTATCTCTTAGCAGATTTAATGAGCACTCCGAGCTGGCACAAATGATGAGAATGGCACCTGCAACCAAATGTTGTGCATGCTTCAGAAAGGTCCAGTTCAGTCGCAGGGGTATTTCGTTTTCGGGTGCGGCTCATGCTGATTTGTGTCAACTTTTGGCAATGCATGTAGTTGACACTGGTGCCACATGTTTGGCATCCTCTGAAGCACCACTGTCCTGTGCAATTTGTTCTGCCCAGGAACCTGCTCTATGCCTATGCAAAGAAGACGGTGAAGAACCAGGCAGTCACCATAAACCCTCTGCAAGCAGCAATAGCAGCAGCAGCAGCAGTAAGGCTCGAGCAGGCACAAGCAGCAGCAGTCAGAGGGGGAGAAGAAGAGCAGGGGGCTGGAGGAACTGGTGCAGCTGCAGCTGCACGACAAAAGGCTGCAGCTCCTCTGGAGGAGGAGGGTGGGGCTGGGCAGGATGCGCATATGGCTAATGCTGAAGAAGGTGGTGATGCTGGTGCTGCTGCTGCTGCTGCCGCCACCAACCATGGTCCTGACCAGGAGCAGCTGCAGCATCAGGTAGAAGAACTGCAGAGACAGAACCAAGCCAACGCTGCTGAACTACAACAATTGAGACAGCAGCTCCAAGACCAGCAACAGCAGCAGCAGTGTGCAATGGGGCAGAAGGAGGGAGGGAAATTTAAGATCCTCTATGAAAGCTTAAAAGAGAAGGTGCTCGCTGATTTGATTTTGGAGGAGGTGGAGGAGTGGGACTGTGTGGATTACCGTGAGGCGCTCATGATCTGGATTGAGGAACGGGAAGGAGAGCACCGAGGGGAGGAGGAGGAAGGGGGGCTGGAGGAGGGGGAGCATCATGAGGAGATAGGGGGGCGTGGAGCTGGGGAGCAGGCGGGGCTCGGGGAGGAGGAGAAGCTGGGGGAAGGGGAGGTTATGGTGAGGGGAGGAAGTGG
The DNA here is from genome assembly GCA_958439195.1 of uncultured Paracoccaceae bacterium. GTDB lineage: Bacteria > Pseudomonadota > Alphaproteobacteria > Rhodobacterales > Rhodobacteraceae > Paragemmobacter. Next base: position 2,806 of record OY288182.1, on the reverse strand, counting down.
CAAAGAGAACCTGGGGAGCGGTGGGGACGAGGGGGGAAACAAGGGGAGGGAAGGGCAGGAGAGGGGTGGAAAGGAGGGGCCTGGGCAGCAGGGTGATGGGCAGGGTGTGTGTGGGACAGGAGAAGGTCTGAGTGGGCGGGGCCCTGCGAACCAAAGGCAGGAGCAGCACCAGTTGAAAGATTCTAAGGAGCAAGCACAGCAGCAGCAGCAGCAGCGGGAAACTATAGAGCATGGGAAGATAGAACGGAGAGCAGCACTCAAAGAGCTTGCGCAAAAAGTACAGCAGCAGCAGCCATCTAGATTACGCGTACACAGGAACTCCTAGGGGCAAGACATCCCACAGCAGGGCCCCTCTATGGTGGAACCAGCAGCAGCTAAAGCAGCAGCAACAACATCTCCAACGTCTTGTGTATGGTAAGCAAGCTGCAGGGAGGGGAGGGGAGAGGAGGGGCACTGCATGTTGTTAAGTCCAATTTGATTAGAACCATGCAGATTTAATTTGATTTGTTTGATTTGATTTTGATTCATTTCAACCCAATGGACATGCTCATGGAAGCATATCCTCAGGTCGTGTTTTCTTTATGTCTGATTGCCACTCTCTCAGTCTCTCTCTGTGTGCTGCTCTCGCTTTCGCTGCGTGTCCCTGTGTAGAGCAGCAGCAGCAGGATCCACTCTCTGCCCTCTCACTCACTCCATAAAAGCGCTGTCTGCTTTCCATGCTAGTACTGTTTATTGATGGCAAATGCCTGTTGCCTGTCTCAGTTGTATGCAGCGCTCTCTCTCCCTCCCTCTCTCTCTCTCTCTTCCCCTTTGATACGTGCTCAAGGCTCAAGTAAATAAAATGCAGGCACTACTACACCAGTGATCTCGGTGTGCGGACAGAAGAGTAAGCTAATGTAAATTGTTTGCAGTGGCGTGCTCTTTATGAATGCACGACAACCAATCGGATAGATGCCAAAACACTTTTTGTATGTGGCCCTAACTTCCATTCCCCTGTGCCCTCCCTTCTGCTCATCCACAGGAGGCCCCACCCAGGCCCTGCTGAGGACGACACCACCCACTCACCCTCCTGCGCTGCAGCAGCTGCAGCAGTAGCAGATCTCCAGCAGGGCTGAACCAGGCACAACTTGAGTTGATAATGGTAAGCAGGGGTTTAGAAGGGAGTGGGGTCATAAAGGTAGTACAGCAGCAGCGGATGATTGGAGATGGCAGTATCTTGGGAGGTATTAGTTGTCACACAGGCTAGTGCTGTGCCTAGGGTATTGGGGGGCAGCTGCAGCTCTTGCATGCTTGCTTCCATTGTGATCACGCTGCATCTTGTAAAGTGTGCTGGCTCCGCTCCCCACCTAGACTTGCATTGCCCTCTCCTCCTTCCCTTGTTTTGTTTTTGATATGTGCGCAAGGTTTCAAAACAAACAAGATCCAGGAAGTACTCCACCAGTGATCTTGCTGTGCTCACATCAGAATAAGTTTCTCCTTCTCCCTCTCTCCACTCTCCATTCTGTATAGAGGCATTCACACTCTCCTACAGTAGCAGTGCATTGCTCTCTTCATAATTTTTCCAACACAGCATCTTGTAAATGCAGTAAATGTAAATGCGAATGCATCTGGTCTTGCTTTTGAATTGATTGAATTGATCTTGTATAAATGCACTGGTTCATGCAGCGCGCCCTCTTCACGTCTCGCTCTGCCCCTCTCATTCTCCTCCTTAATGTGCCACAGGTCCCCACCCCCCACACACCACACCACAAACACCAGCCCCAGCCCCAACCCCAGCAGCAGCAGCAGAAGGGCTGCGGCTCTGCGGGGACCATCTGCACAAGCTGCAGGCATCATCCACAGAAGCTCCTGCTCTGTATGGTGAGCAAGCGGTCTGGGCCTGCACCCCTGTGGTTTTAAATAGTACAAACACAGAAACTGCAGCCCCCCGGGGTCGGCTGCGGCAGCAGTACCTGTGCTGTACTGCCTGTACTCTCATGGCTCTCGGTGGGCTACTCTTCCTCTCCCACCTTCTCTGCATTGCTCTCTCCTGCCCTCTCTCTTCACACACAAACTTAAACACATAGTTTATGAGGTGTGACCTGTGCCTGTGTTTCGCTCTATTTTAGGGTTTAGGGTTTAGGTTTAGGGTTTAGGGTTTAGGTTTAGGGTTTAGGTTTAGGTTTAGGGTTTAGGGTTTAGGGTTTAGGGTTTAGGTTTAGGGTTTAGGGTTTAGGGTTTAGGGTTTAGGTTTTAGGGGTTAGGGTTTAGGTTTTAGGTTTTAGGTTTTAGGGTTTAGGGTTTAGGGTTTAGGGTTTAGGGTTTAGGGTTTAGGGTTTAGGGTTTAGGGTTTAGGGTTTAGGGTTTAGGGTTTAGGGTTTAGGGTTTAGGGTTTAGGGTTTAGGGTTTAGGGTTTAGGGTTTAGGGTTTAGGGTTTAGGGTTAAGGGTTTAGGGTTTAGGGTTTAGGGTTTTAGGGTTTAGGGTTTAGGGTTTAGGGTTTAGGGTTTAGGGTTTAGGGTTTAGGGTTTAGGGTTTAGGGTTTAGGGTTTAGGGTTTAGGGTTTAGGGTTTAGGGTTTAGGGTTTAGGGTTTAGGGTTTAGGGTTTAGGGTTTAGGGTTTAGGGTTTAGGGTTTAGGGTTTAGGGTTTAGGGTTTAGGGTTTAGGGTTTAGGGTTTAGGGTTTAGGGTTTAGGTTTTAGGGTTTAGGGTTTAGGGTTTAGGTTTAGGGTTTAGGGTTTAGGGTTTAGGGTTTAGGGTTTAGGGTTTAGGGTTTAGGGTTTAGGGTTTAGGGTTTAGGGTTTAGGGTTTAGGGTTTAGGGTTTAGGGT
>OY288181.1 GCA_958439195.1 uncultured Paracoccaceae bacterium | reverse complement strand
TGAGTCAGAAGACACCACATGATCAAAGATCTCAAGCACCTTGTCCTTGCACTCGTCCACTGTTGGCTTGCCAGTGGTATAGCCCCACAACCACTCATCAAACTCACGCTGGATGTTACCATGCACATGCTCAATGACTTTGTGCATGTCTGAGCTGCACTCAGGCAGCTCTAGCCTCATGTCATCTGCAATACCCACAGTAGCTAGATCAGCACCCACATGAATCCTATCGTTGTCCCAACTGTACAGAATGTCACCACAGTCCATGCCTTCTGCCTTCAAGAATGGTGCCAATTTGGCCTCTGCATCTTGCCTGATCTGCTCCATGACATCCTCAAACTCCATGGAGGTTAGACCCACTGCTTCCTTCCCTTCTTTGGTCTGCAGGTATCACAAAATGCATAGCAGCAGCAGCAAAAAAAGCAGGGAGGAAAAGAGGTCAGCATGATGAACATACCAGAACAGGTTTCATCAGAACAGTGATGCCAGAGGGTGTACCCCTTACCCAGCTTACTAAATACAGCAGGGTGCTGTGCCTGTGGAGGAGCCTGTGCCTAAACCCTAGGCATGTCTTATGCAAGCAGGTGCAGAGCATCACAAGGCATGCCAGAACCAGGGACTGCAGGGTTTGTGCAGAGCTGTGGCACAGGCGCAGCAATTTTGAGGCCCTGCTGTATAAGATACTAGAGGATCTGGCATTCCTGGGATTGTACGCTGTAGAATGTCACTTGTTAGAAGGGCTGGCATTGGGGTGCACAGCCCAAAAAAACAGTCTAAGGCGACATGCAGTGGATGTGTGGCTTGTGGGTTTGGGGAAGGTGCTGATAGAGCTGGATGGTCAGCAGCACACAGGGAAGTCTTATCATGGGGAGTCAGTGCAAGAGAGGTCTGCCAAAGATGCTGCTGTTGATGCTGCTGCAATTGCAGAGGGTTGGTGGCTCATTCGCATCACCCCTGGGCAAGACAAGTGGATGGCAAAAGCCAAAAGAGCCATTTTAGATGTTGCCTATGAAGTAAAGTATGGTGGCAGTCCCAGGTTAATAACTGTGGACTGCTAGGCCCTCACCTTGTAGTTTTTTCCATCCCTCTGGGCAGACATGCCTGTAGTGCCTGTAATGAAGTGGAGGGTAACCTGTCCAACCTTGGCATTGACGGCTGCACAGTACCGGATTTGCACAGTTGAGCTTGTTATCCTGCCTGCCAGGCGGTGCTGTAGTACATGATCCTCTGGGGTGGCACTGGCCCTGTCTATCCAACCGTGCCGATGCTTTAAGTTGACGTACAAGGTCTTTGCATCCACCCATACCACCCATTCTAGGTCCCTTAAAGGCTTACGCTCTAGCCGCCGGCATGCTGCTATGCGGGCGTTCTTCTGATCCTGCGTCAGCTGGGTCTTAACTGTTAGCTTAGCATGTCCCAGGCTAGGGATCTCTGCTTTCAGCTGTCTATAGACAGTCTTTGTCCCTGCCCCTGATGCAGCCTTGATTTGCTTTGCTATGGGGTTGTCCACACAGAACCGCGCTATGCTGGCATAAGGAGCAGTAAGACCAGCTTCCCTCCACCCTAGGAGCTGCTTGATGAGCTGATTGACCTGTTCTGAGCTGAGTTTGGGCTTTCTGCCAGACCTGTGCTGGCCCCCCCTTACGTTCTGCTGCTTTTTTAACTGCTCGCCCCACCGCTTAATTGCCTTCTCGGGGCACTTTGGCATAGGCAGTCCTGCATTCTGCATCATTTCCTGAAACCTCTCCAGAGCCAAGGCCTTGTTGTAGCCCCCAGAAGCCCATGCTGCAGCTGCAAGAATGCGGACGGGCTCCTTGAGCATGATTCTGCAGCTAAAGCCAAAACACAGAAAGCAGCACACTTTGGCGAAATCCTGCTCAGATTGTGATCAGCCAGTGTGTGCTCTAAACAATAATTAATTAATGAGCAAGCAGGTGTACAGTTAGGCCTAGCCATGTGTTATCCAAATCTGCAAGCAAAGGGTGACAGGGCTCACAGGTGGCGGCAAGTCAACACAGTCAAGTTTGACCAGATCACTCCGGTACAAAAAGACGTGCCGAGAAAGTACCCTAGCAGCTTGTTTGCTTCAAGCACATTGTAGAATGGAATTAAACAAAGCTTACAAGCCCTCTCCCAGCTCAAATGGATGCTTGTGGAGCGAGAAACTTGAATTTACGTATGCTACTCTCGCGGGCTAGTGCTTCCTCGGGTGAGATTTGAAGGAGTTTCAAAAGCAGCTGCGCCCTGGCAAACTCGAGGGCCCAACTTTGACAGGCTGCCACGCTATGAAACAATGCTGGCATACCATGGGTTCATGACCCCTGCATGCGTTCTCTCCTATAGACTCTACGGCACCCCAGTGCTGCTGCTTTGCCATGCTCGTGCCGTGCACAGACTCGAACTCAGCAAAACTGGACGGAAGCAGCCAGCGTGTCGAAAACGAGTGTCGCTTTCATGCAGAAGCTGTCTACGTAGCAAAAGCTTTAAGGCTTTGTGCTGGCAAGGATACGGGCGTAGAGGGGTCCACTACCAACCCCTGGCGGGTGGCTGCCTGGTTTGCTGTTGCGTCCACTGTGTGGGGATCGAGGTGCAACCTGTCCTAGTGCCCTACTGCTGCTGCGAAGACTGCTAAGTCCCAAGTAAGAAAGCAGCTGCGTGTTCATAAGCAGAGGCCAAGTGCCGCTGAGACCTGCTGCACTTGGCGATACTTGTTATGCCCTATCTCAGTCCCGTGCTGCCTGGGATCTTTATCAGGCGTGCGCAGAATGCATAGTCAATTACCTTAGGAACGTCTTTTTGTACCGGAGTGATGGCGCGCCGGCCGAGAATCAGCCAGTAGGGCCGGGCTTGTTGCCTCCTGCACAGCAAGCAAACGAGGACTTAATGAAAGTCCAATCCAGCAAGCATTGTATGTTAGGTTCTTGTCTACACAAAGCAGCATCGCTGATGTGAATGCGCCATGCTGTGGCAAACGCAACGGCTACTTCTGGCCGTGGTAGCGCAATTAGCAAGGTTAATAGCTGCAAGCCATTCAGCAACGAAGAGATTCTCACTGACTGCTTATGCACAGGTAGAGCATGTGCATATGCATCTCCTGCTTTGGCCGGTCTGGGGTCTACTGCATGTACCAAGAGATTGGCACGGACGCTTCTCCTGCTGAGATGGTCACTGGACCTACCGCAAGTCGGGGTCTTCACAGCCTTGCTGCTAGTGAAACCCAGCGATGCTGTGTTGCTGCTGTTACAGGGTAGCCTTATGATACGGTGTCTTGCATCAGCGGTGCAAAAGGCTCGTTCCCTGCCAGCGCTGTTCGCGAATCGCAAGAGGAGGGATGGAGACGACAAACCCAGGTGAGGTCCGCGTGTAATAGCACTGGCATATAATCGCTGCAAAGTTTAGGCTCTTAAGAAGCCCATGCACCGCCCTGTAGGCTTTCGAAGCATTCCAAGCGGCCTTAAGCTGTACAGCGGGCTGCCCTGCTCACCAGTGACTCAAGAGTCACTGCAATGCTGAGTCACATCCAGTTACACAGGGTTTATACCATCCAAAAAACCCTGGAACAGGACAGGCACCCAGATCCAGTACATAGGGCCCGTCCTGTTCCATCTTTATGTCCAAACACATACATCCAAAATTTATTTCTGCCCCTTCGTGCTCATCTGCCTGCCATGCCCAGTTTTGACCCAAAACCTGACCCCGCCATGCCCTTCACCTGACATTCTTAGCTACATAACCCCCATTGGCATTTATTATTGCCCTATATGTCCTGTGTAAGCTGTACACATCCCTTTTGACTGAGTCAGAAGACACCACATGATCAAAGATCTCAAGCACCTTGTCCTTGCACTCGTCCACTGTTGGCTTGCCAGTGGTATAGCCCCACAACCACTCATCAAACTCACGCTGGATGTTACCATGCACATGCTCAATGACTTTGTGCATGTCTGAGCTGCACTCAGGCAGCTCTAGCCTCATGTCATCTGCAATACCCACAGTAGCTAGATCAGCACCCACATGAATCCTATCGTTGTCCCAACTGTACAGAATGTCACCACAGTCCATGCCTTCTGCCTTCAAGAATGGTGCCAATTTGGCCTCTGCATCTTGCCTGATCTGCTCCATGACATCCTCAAACTCCATGGAGGTTAGACCCACTGCTTCCTTCCCTTCTTTGGTCTGCAGGTATCACAAAATGCATAGCAGCAGCAGCAAAAAAAGCAGGGAGGAAAAGAGGTCAGCATGATGAACATACCAGAACAGGTTTCATCAGAACAGTGATGCCAGAGGGTGTACCCCTTACCCAGCTTACTAAATACAGCAGGGTGCTGTGCCTGTGGAGGAGCCTGTGCCTAAACCCTAGGCATGTCTTATGCAAGCAGGTGCAGAGCATCACAAGGCATGCCAGAACCAGGGACTGCAGGGTTTGTGCAGAGCTGTGGCACAGGCGCAGCAATTTTGAGGCCCTGCTGTATAAGATACTAGAGGATCTGGCATTCCTGGGATTGTACGCTGTAGAATGTCACTTGTTAGAAGGGCTGGCATTGGGGTGCACAGCCCAAAAAAACAGTCTAAGGCGACATGCAGTGGATGTGTGGCTTGTGGGTTTGGGGAAGGTGCTGATAGAGCTGGATGGTCAGCAGCACACAGGGAAGTCTTATCATGGGGAGTCAGTGCAAGAGAGGTCTGCCAAAGATGCTGCTGTTGATGCTGCTGCAATTGCAGAGGGTTGGTGGCTCATTCGCATCACCCCTGGGCAAGACAAGTGGATGGCAAAAGCCAAAAGAGCCATTTTAGATGTTGCCTATGAAGTAAAGTATGGTGGCAGTCCCAGGTTAATAACTGTGGACTGCTAGGCCCTCACCTTGTAGTTTTTTCCATCCCTCTGGGCAGACATGCCTGTAGTGCCTGTAATGAAGTGGAGGGTAACCTGTCCAACCTTGGCATTGACGGCTGCACAGTACCGGATTTGCACAGTTGAGCTTGTTATCCTGCCTGCCAGGCGGTGCTGTAGTACATGATCCTCTGGGGTGGCACTGGCCCTGTCTATCCAACCGTGCCGATGCTTTAAGTTGACGTACAAGGTCTTTGCATCCACCCATACCACCCATTCTAGGTCCCTTAAAGGCTTACGCTCTAGCCGCCGGCATGCTGCTATGCGGGCGTTCTTCTGATCCTGCGTCAGCTGGGTCTTAACTGTTAGCTTAGCATGTCCCAGGCTAGGGATCTCTGCTTTCAGCTGTCTATAGACAGTCTTTGTCCCTGCCCCTGATGCAGCCTTGATTTGCTTTGCTATGGGGTTGTCCACACAGAACCGCGCTATGCTGGCATAAGGAGCAGTAAGACCAGCTTCCCTCCACCCTAGGAGCTGCTTGATGAGCTGATTGACCTGTTCTGAGCTGAGTTTGGGCTTTCTGCCAGACCTGTGCTGGCCCCCCCTTACGTTCTGCTGCTTTTTTAACTGCTCGCCCCACCGCTTAATTGCCTTCTCGGGGCACTTTGGCATAGGCAGTCCTGCATTCTGCATCATTTCCTGAAACCTCTCCAGAGCCAAGGCCTTGTTGTAGCCCCCAGAAGCCCATGCTGCAGCTGCAAGAATGCGGACGGGCTCCTTGAGCATGATTCTGCAGCTAAAGCCAAAACACAGAAAGCAGCACACTTTGGCGAAATCCTGCTCAGATTGTGATCAGCCAGTGTGTGCTCTAAACAATAATTAATTAATGAGCAAGCAGGTGTACAGTTAGGCCTAGCCATGTGTTATCCAAATCTGCAAGCAAAGGGTGACAGGGCTCACAGGTGGCGGCAAGTCAACACAGTCAAGTTTGACCAGATCACTCCGGTACAAAAAGACGTGCCGAGAAAGTACCCTAGCAGCTTGTTTGCTTCAAGCACATTGTAGAATGGAATTAAACAAAGCTTACAAGCCCTCTCCCAGCTCAAATGGATGCTTGTGGAGCGAGAAACTTGAATTTACGTATGCTACTCTCGCGGGCTAGTGCTTCCTCGGGTGAGATTTGAAGGAGTTTCAAAAGCAGCTGCGCCCTGGCAAACTCGAGGGCCCAACTTTGACAGGCTGCCACGCTATGAAACAATGCTGGCATACCATGGGTTCATGACCCCTGCATGCGTTCTCTCCTATAGACTCTACGGCACCCCAGTGCTGCTGCTTTGCCATGCTCGTGCCGTGCACAGACTCGAACTCAGCAAAACTGGACGGAAGCAGCCAGCGTGTCGAAAACGAGTGTCGCTTTCATGCAGAAGCTGTCTACGTAGCAAAAGCTTTAAGGCTTTGTGCTGGCAAGGATACGGGCGTAGAGGGGTCCACTACCAACCCCTGGCGGGTGGCTGCCTGGTTTGCTGTTGCGTCCACTGTGTGGGGATCGAGGTGCAACCTGTCCTAGTGCCCTACTGCTGCTGCGAAGACTGCTAAGTCCCAAGTAAGAAAGCAGCTGCGTGTTCATAAGCAGAGGCCAAGTGCCGCTGAGACCTGCTGCACTTGGCGATACTTGTTATGCCCTATCTCAGTCCCGTGCTGCCTGGGATCTTTATCAGGCGTGCGCAGAATGCATAGTCAATTACCTTAGGAACGTCTTTTTGTACCGGAGTGATGGCGCGCCGGCCGAGAATCAGCCAGTAGGGCCGGGCTTGTTGCCTCCTGCACAGCAAGCAAACGAGGACTTAATGAAAGTCCAATCCAGCAAGCATTGTATGTTAGGTTCTTGTCTACACAAAGCAGCATCGCTGATGTGAATGCGCCATGCTGTGGCAAACGCAACGGCTACTTCTGGCCGTGGTAGCGCAATTAGCAAGGTTAATAGCTGCAAGCCATTCAGCAACGAAGAGATTCTCACTGACTGCTTATGCACAGGTAGAGCATGTGCATATGCATCTCCTGCTTTGGCCGGTCTGGGGTCTACTGCATGTACCAAGAGATTGGCACGGACGCTTCTCCTGCTGAGATGGTCACTGGACCTACCGCAAGTCGGGGTCTTCACAGCCTTGCTGCTAGTGAAACCCAGCGATGCTGTGTTGCTGCTGTTACAGGGTAGCCTTATGATACGGTGTCTTGCATCAGCGGTGCAAAAGGCTCGTTCCCTGCCAGCGCTGTTCGCGAATCGCAAGAGGAGGGATGGAGACGACAAACCCAGGTGAGGTCCGCGTGTAATAGCACTGGCATATAATCGCTGCAAAGTTTAGGCTCTTAAGAAGCCCATGCACCGCCCTGTAGGCTTTCGAAGCATTCCAAGCGGCCTTAAGCTGTACAGCGGGCTGCCCTGCTCACCAGTGACTCAAGAGTCACTGCAATGCTGAGTCACATCCAGTTACACAGGGTTTATACCATCCAAAAAACCCTGGAACAGGACAGGCACCCAGATCCAGTACATAGGGCCCGTCCTGTTCCATCTTTATGTCCAAACACATACATCCAAAATTTATTTCTGCCCCTTCGTGCTCATCTGCCTGCCATGCCCAGTTTTGACCCAAAACCTGACCCCGCCATGCCCTTCACCTGACATTCTTAGCTACATAACCCCCATTGGCATTTATTATTGCCCTATATGTCCTGTGTAAGCTGTACACATCCCTTTTGACTGAGTCAGAAGACACCACATGATCAAAGATCTCAAGCACCTTGTCCTTGCACTCGTCCACTGTTGGCTTGCCAGTGGTATAGCCCCACAACCACTCATCAAACTCACGCTGGATGTTACCATGCACATGCTCAATGACTTTGTGCATGTCTGAGCTGCACTCAGGCAGCTCTAGCCTCATGTCATCTGCAATACCCACAGTAGCTAGATCAGCACCCACATGAATCCTATCGTTGTCCCAACTGTACAGAATGTCACCACAGTCCATGCCTTCTGCCTTCAAGAATGGTGCCAATTTGGCCTCTGCATCTTGCCTGATCTGCTCCATGACATCCTCAAACTCCATGGAGGTTAGACCCACTGCTTCCTTCCCTTCTTTGGTCTGCAGGTATCACAAAATGCATAGCAGCAGCAGCAAAAAAAGCAGGGAGGAAAAGAGGTCAGCATGATGAACATACCAGAACAGGTTTCATCAGAACAGTGATGCCAGAGGGTGTACCCCTTACCCAGCTTACTAAATACAGCAGGGTGCTGTGCCTGTGGAGGAGCCTGTGCCTAAACCCTAGGCATGTCTTATGCAAGCAGGTGCAGAGCATCACAAGGCATGCCAGAACCAGGGACTGCAGGGTTTGTGCAGAGCTGTGGCACAGGCGCAGCAATTTTGAGGCCCTGCTGTATAAGATACTAGAGGATCTGGCATTCCTGGGATTGTACGCTGTAGAATGTCACTTGTTAGAAGGGCTGGCATTGGGGTGCACAGCCCAAAAAAACAGTCTAAGGCGACATGCAGTGGATGTGTGGCTTGTGGGTTTGGGGAAGGTGCTGATAGAGCTGGATGGTCAGCAGCACACAGGGAAGTCTTATCATGGGGAGTCAGTGCAAGAGAGGTCTGCCAAAGATGCTGCTGTTGATGCTGCTGCAATTGCAGAGGGTTGGTGGCTCATTCGCATCACCCCTGGGCAAGACAAGTGGATGGCAAAAGCCAAAAGAGCCATTTTAGATGTTGCCTATGAAGTAAAGTATGGTGGCAGTCCCAGGTTAATAACTGTGGACTGCTAGGCCCTCACCTTGTAGTTTTTTCCATCCCTCTGGGCAGACATGCCTGTAGTGCCTGTAATGAAGTGGAGGGTAACCTGTCCAACCTTGGCATTGACGGCTGCACAGTACCGGATTTGCACAGTTGAGCTTGTTATCCTGCCTGCCAGGCGGTGCTGTAGTACATGATCCTCTGGGGTGGCACTGGCCCTGTCTATCCAACCGTGCCGATGCTTTAAGTTGACGTACAAGGTCTTTGCATCCACCCATACCACCCATTCTAGGTCCCTTAAAGGCTTACGCTCTAGCCGCCGGCATGCTGCTATGCGGGCGTTCTTCTGATCCTGCGTCAGCTGGGTCTTAACTGTTAGCTTAGCATGTCCCAGGCTAGGGATCTCTGCTTTCAGCTGTCTATAGACAGTCTTTGTCCCTGCCCCTGATGCAGCCTTGATTTGCTTTGCTATGGGGTTGTCCACACAGAACCGCGCTATGCTGGCATAAGGAGCAGTAAGACCAGCTTCCCTCCACCCTAGGAGCTGCTTGATGAGCTGATTGACCTGTTCTGAGCTGAGTTTGGGCTTTCTGCCAGACCTGTGCTGGCCCCCCCTTACGTTCTGCTGCTTTTTTAACTGCTCGCCCCACCGCTTAATTGCCTTCTCGGGGCACTTTGGCATAGGCAGTCCTGCATTCTGCATCATTTCCTGAAACCTCTCCAGAGCCAAGGCCTTGTTGTAGCCCCCAGAAGCCCATGCTGCAGCTGCAAGAATGCGGACGGGCTCCTTGAGCATGATTCTGCAGCTAAAGCCAAAACACAGAAAGCAGCACACTTTGGCGAAATCCTGCTCAGATTGTGATCAGCCAGTGTGTGCTCTAAACAATAATTAATTAATGAGCAAGCAGGTGTACAGTTAGGCCTAGCCATGTGTTATCCAAATCTGCAAGCAAAGGGTGACAGGGCTCACAGGTGGCGGCAAGTCAACACAGTCAAGTTTGACCAGATCACTCCGGTACAAAAAGACGTGCCGAGAAAGTACCCTAGCAGCTTGTTTGCTTCAAGCACATTGTAGAATGGAATTAAACAAAGCTTACAAGCCCTCTCCCAGCTCAAATGGATGCTTGTGGAGCGAGAAACTTGAATTTACGTATGCTACTCTCGCGGGCTAGTGCTTCCTCGGGTGAGATTTGAAGGAGTTTCAAAAGCAGCTGCGCCCTGGCAAACTCGAGGGCCCAACTTTGACAGGCTGCCACGCTATGAAACAATGCTGGCATACCATGGGTTCATGACCCCTGCATGCGTTCTCTCCTATAGACTCTACGGACACCCAGTGCTGCTGCTTTGCCATGCTCGTGCCGTGCACAGACTCGAACTCAGCAAAACTGGACGGAAGCAGCCAGCGTGTCGAAAACGAGTGTCGCTTTCATGCAGAAGCTGTCTACGTAGCAAAAGCTTTAAGGCTTTGTGCTGGCAAGGATACGGGCGTAGAGGGGTCCACTACCAACCCCTGGCGGGTGGCTGCCTGGTTTGCTGTTGCGTCCACTGTGTGGGGATCGAGGTGCAACCTGTCCTAGTGCCCTACTGCTGCTGCGAAGACTGCTAAGTCCCAAGTAAGAAAGCAGCTGCGTGTTCATAAGCAGAGGCCAAGTGCCGCTGAGACCTGCTGCACTTGGCGATACTTGTTATGCCCTATCTCAGTCCCGTGCTGCCTGGGATCTTTATCAGGCGTGCGCAGAATGCATAGTCAATTACCTTAGGAACGTCTTTTTGTACCGGAGTGATGGCGCGCCGGCCGAGAATCAGCCAGTAGGGCCGGGCTTGTTGCCTCCTGCACAGCAAGCAAACGAGGACTTAATGAAAGTCCAATCCAGCAAGCATTGTATGTTAGGTTCTTGTCTACACAAAGCAGCATCGCTGATGTGAATGCGCCATGCTGTGGCAAACGCAACGGCTACTTCTGGCCGTGGTAGCGCAATTAGCAAGGTTAATAGCTGCAAGCCATTCAGCAACGAAGAGATTCTCACTGACTGCTTATGCACAGGTAGAGCATGTGCATATGCATCTCCTGCTTTGGCCGGTCTGGGGTCTACTGCATGTACCAAGAGATTGGCACGGACGCTTCTCCTGCTGAGATGGTCACTGGACCTACCGCAAGTCGGGGTCTTCACAGCCTTGCTGCTAGTGAAACCCAGCGATGCTGTGTTGCTGCTGTTACAGGGTAGCCTTATGATACGGTGTCTTGCATCAGCGGTGCAAAAGGCTCGTTCCCTGCCAGCGCTGTTCGCGAATCGCAAGAGGAGGGATGGAGACGACAAACCCAGGTGAGGTCCGCGTGTAATAGCACTGGCATATAATCGCTGCAAAGTTTAGGCTCTTAAGAAGCCCATGCACCGCCCTGTAGGCTTTCGAAGCATTCCAAGCGGCCTTAAGCTGTACAGCGGGCTGCCCTGCTCACCAGTGACTCAAGAGTCACTGCAATGCTGAGTCACATCCAGTTACACAGGGTTTATACCATCCAAAAAACCCTGGAACAGGACAGGCACCCAGATCCAGTACATAGGGCCCGTCCTGTTCCATCTTTATGTCCAAACACATACATCCAAAATTTATTTCTGCCCCTTCGTGCTCATCTGCCTGCCATGCCCAGTTTTGACCCAAAACCTGACCCCGCCATGCCCTTCACCTGACATTCTTAGCTACATAACCCCCATTGGCATTTATTATTGCCCTATATGTCCTGTGTAAGCTGTACACATCCCTTTTGACTGAGTCAGAAGACACCACATGATCAAAGATCTCAAGCACCTTGTCCTTGCACTCGTCCACTGTTGGCTTGCCAGTGGTATAGCCCCACAACCACTCATCAAACTCACGCTGGATGTTACCATGCACATGCTCAATGACTTTGTGCATGTCTGAGCTGCACTCAGGCAGCTCTAGCCTCATGTCATCTGCAATACCCACAGTAGCTAGATCAGCACCCACATGAATCCTATCGTTGTCCCAACTGTACAGAATGTCACCACAGTCCATGCCTTCTGCCTTCAAGAATGGTGCCAATTTGGCCTCTGCATCTTGCCTGATCTGCTCCATGACATCCTCAAACTCCATGGAGGTTAGACCCACTGCTTCCTTCCCTTCTTTGGTCTGCAGGTATCACAAAATGCATAGCAGCAGCAGCAAAAAAAGCAGGGAGGAAAAGAGGTCAGCATGATGAACATACCAGAACAGGTTTCATCAGAACAGTGATGCCAGAGGGTGTACCCCTTACCCAGCTTACTAAATACAGCAGGGTGCTGTGCCTGTGGAGGAGCCTGTGCCTAAACCCTAGGCATGTCTTATGCAAGCAGGTGCAGAGCATCACAAGGCATGCCAGAACCAGGGACTGCAGGGTTTGTGCAGAGCTGTGGCACAGGCGCAGCAATTTTGAGGCCCTGCTGTATAAGATACTAGAGGATCTGGCATTCCTGGGATTGTACGCTGTAGAATGTCACTTGTTAGAAGGGCTGGCATTGGGGTGCACAGCCCAAAAAAACAGTCTAAGGCGACATGCAGTGGATGTGTGGCTTGTGGGTTTGGGGAAGGTGCTGATAGAGCTGGATGGTCAGCAGCACACAGGGAAGTCTTATCATGGGGAGTCAGTGCAAGAGAGGTCTGCCAAAGATGCTGCTGTTGATGCTGCTGCAATTGCAGAGGGTTGGTGGCTCATTCGCATCACCCCTGGGCAAGACAAGTGGATGGCAAAAGCCAAAAGAGCCATTTTAGATGTTGCCTATGAAGTAAAGTATGGTGGCAGTCCCAGGTTAATAACTGTGGACTGCTAGGCCCTCACCTTGTAGTTTTTTCCATCCCTCTGGGCAGACATGCCTGTAGTGCCTGTAATGAAGTGGAGGGTAACCTGTCCAACCTTGGCATTGACGGCTGCACAGTACCGGATTTGCACAGTTGAGCTTGTTATCCTGCCTGCCAGGCGGTGCTGTAGTACATGATCCTCTGGGGTGGCACTGGCCCTGTCTATCCAACCGTGCCGATGCTTTAAGTTGACGTACAAGGTCTTTGCATCCACCCATACCACCCATTCTAGGTCCCTTAAAGGCTTACGCTCTAGCCGCCGGCATGCTGCTATGCGGGCGTTCTTCTGATCCTGCGTCAGCTGGGTCTTAACTGTTAGCTTAGCATGTCCCAGGCTAGGGATCTCTGCTTTCAGCTGTCTATAGACAGTCTTTGTCCCTGCCCCTGATGCAGCCTTGATTTGCTTTGCTATGGGGTTGTCCACACAGAACCGCGCTATGCTGGCATAAGGAGCAGTAAGACCAGCTTCCCTCCACCCTAGGAGCTGCTTGATGAGCTGATTGACCTGTTCTGAGCTGAGTTTGGGCTTTCTGCCAGACCTGTGCTGGCCCCCCCTTACGTTCTGCTGCTTTTTTAACTGCTCGCCCCACCGCTTAATTGCCTTCTCGGGGCACTTTGGCATAGGCAGTCCTGCATTCTGCATCATTTCCTGAAACCTCTCCAGAGCCAAGGCCTTGTTGTAGCCCCCAGAAGCCCATGCTGCAGCTGCAAGAATGCGGACGGGCTCCTTGAGCATGATTCTGCAGCTAAAGCCAAAACACAGAAAGCAGCACACTTTGGCGAAATCCTGCTCAGATTGTGATCAGCCAGTGTGTGCTCTAAACAATAATTAATTAATGAGCAAGCAGGTGTACAGTTAGGCCTAGCCATGTGTTATCCAAATCTGCAAGCAAAGGGTGACAGGGCTCACAGGTGGCGGCAAGTCAACACAGTCAAGTTTGACCAGATCACTCCGGTACAAAAAGACGTGCCGAGAAAGTACCCTAGCAGCTTGTTTGCTTCAAGCACATTGTAGAATGGAATTAAACAAAGCTTACAAGCCCTCTCCCAGCTCAAATGGATGCTTGTGGAGCGAGAAACTTGAATTTACGTATGCTACTCTCGCGGGCTAGTGCTTCCTCGGGTGAGATTTGAAGGAGTTTCAAAAGCAGCTGCGCCCTGGCAAACTCGAGGGCCCAACTTTGACAGGCTGCCACGCTATGAAACAATGCTGGCATACCATGGGTTCATGACCCCTGCATGCGTTCTCTCCTATAGACTCTACGGCACCCCAGTGCTGCTGCTTTGCCATGCTCGTGCCGTGCACAGACTCGAACTCAGCAAAACTGGACGGAAGCAGCCAGCGTGTCGAAAACGAGTGTCGCTTTCATGCAGAAGCTGTCTACGTAGCAAAAGCTTTAAGGCTTTGTGCTGGCAAGGATACGGGCGTAGAGGGGTCCACTACCAACCCCTGGCGGGTGGCTGCCTGGTTTGCTGTTGCGTCCACTGTGTGGGGATCGAGGTGCAACCTGTCCTAGTGCCCTACTGCTGCTGCGAAGACTGCTAAGTCCCAAGTAAGAAAGCAGCTGCGTGTTCATAAGCAGAGGCCAAGTGCCGCTGAGACCTGCTGCACTTGGCGATACTTGTTATGCCCTATCTCAGTCCCGTGCTGCCTGGGATCTTTATCAGGCGTGCGCAGAATGCATAGTCAATTACCTTAGGAACGTCTTTTTGTACCGGAGTGATGGCGCGCCGGCCGAGAATCAGCCAGTAGGGCCGGGCTTGTTGCCTCCTGCACAGCAAGCAAACGAGGACTTAATGAAAGTCCAATCCAGCAAGCATTGTATGTTAGGTTCTTGTCTACACAAAGCAGCATCGCTGATGTGAATGCGCCATGCTGTGGCAAACGCAACGGCTACTTCTGGCCGTGGTAGCGCAATTAGCAAGGTTAATAGCTGCAAGCCATTCAGCAACGAAGAGATTCTCACTGACTGCTTATGCACAGGTAGAGCATGTGCATATGCATCTCCTGCTTTGGCCGGTCTGGGGTCTACTGCATGTACCAAGAGATTGGCACGGACGCTTCTCCTGCTGAGATGGTCACTGGACCTACCGCAAGTCGGGGTCTTCACAGCCTTGCTGCTAGTGAAACCCAGCGATGCTGTGTTGCTGCTGTTACAGGGTAGCCTTATGATACGGTGTCTTGCATCAGCGGTGCAAAAGGCTCGTTCCCTGCCAGCGCTGTTCGCGAATCGCAAGAGGAGGGATGGAGACGACAAACCCAGGTGAGGTCCGCGTGTAATAGCACTGGCATATAATCGCTGCAAAGTTTAGGCTTTAAGAAGCCATGCACCGCCCTGTAGGCTTTCGAAGCATTCCAAGCGGCCTTAAGCTGTACAGCGGGCTGCCCTGCTCACCAGTGACTCAAGAGTCACTGCAATGCTGAGTCACATCCAGTTACACAGGGTTTATACCATCCAAAAAACCCTGGAACAGGACAGGCACCCAGATCCAGTACATAGGGCCCGTCCTGTTCCATCTTTATGTCCAAACACATACATCCAAAATTTATTTCTGCCCCTTCGTGCTCATCTGCCTGCCATGCCCAGTTTTGACCCAAAACCTGACCCCGCCATGCCCTTCACCTGACATTCTTAGCTACATAACCCCCATTGGCATTTATTATTGCCCTATATGTTCCTGTGTAAGCTGTACACATCCCTTTTGACTGAGTCAGAAGACACCACATGATCAAAGATCTCAAGCACCTTGTCCTTGCACTCGTCCACTGTTGGCTTGCCAGTGGTATAGCCCCACAACCACTCATCAAACTCACGCTGGATGTTACCATGCACATGCTCAATGACTTTGTGCATGTCTGAGCTGCACTCAGGCAGCTCTAGCCTCATGTCATCTGCAATACCACAGTAGCTAGATCAGCACCCACATGAATCCTATCGTTGTCCCAACTGTACAGAATGTCACCACAGTCCATGCCTTCTGCCTTCAAGAATGGTGCCAATTTGGCCTCTGCATCTTGCCTGATCTGCTCCATGACATCCTCAAACTCCATGGAGGTTAGACCCACTGCTTCCTTCCCTTCTTTGGTCTGCAGGTATCACAAAATGCATAGCAGCAGCAGCAAAAAAAGCAGGGAGGAAAAGAGGTCAGCATGATGAACATACCAGAACAGGTTTCATCAGAACAGTGATGCCAGAGGGTGTACCCCTTACCCAGCTTACTAAATACAGCAGGGTGCTGTGCCTGTGGAGGAGCCTGTGCCTAAACCCTAGGCATGTCTTATGCAAGCAGGTGCAGAGCATCACAAGGCATGCCAGAACCAGGGACTGCAGGGTTTGTGCAGAGCTGTGGCACAGGCGCAGCAATTTTGAGGCCCTGCTGTATAAGATACTAGAGGATCTGGCATTCCTGGGATTGTACGCTGTAGAATGTCACTTGTTAGAAGGGCTGGCATTGGGGTGCACAGCCCAAAAAAACAGTCTAAGGCGACATGCAGTGGATGTGTGGCTTGTGGGTTTGGGGAAGGTGCTGATAGAGCTGGATGGTCAGCAGCACACAGGAAGTCTTATCATGGGGAGTCAGTGCAAGAGAGGTCTGCCAAAGATGCTGCTGTTGATGCTGCTGCAATTGCAGAGGGTTGGTGGCTCATTCGCATCACCCCTGGGCAAGACAAGTGGATGGCAAAAGCCAAAAGAGCCATTTTAGATGTTGCCTATGAAGTAAAGTATGGTGGCAGTCCCAGGTTAATAACTGTGGACTGCTAGGCCCTCACCTTGTAGTTTTTTCCATCCCTCTGGGCAGACATGCCTGTAGTGCCTGTAATGAAGTGGAGGGTAACCTGTCCAACCTTGGCATTGACGGCTGCACAGTACCGGATTTGCACAGTTGAGCTTGTTATCCTGCCTGCCAGGCGGTGCTGTAGTACATGATCCTCTGGGGTGGCACTGGCCCTGTCTATCCAACCGTGCCGATGCTTTAAGTTGACGTACAAGGTCTTTGCATCCACCCATACCACCCATTCTAGGTCCCTTAAAGGCTTACGCTCTAGCCGCCGGCATGCTGCTATGCGGGCGTTCTTCTGATCCTGCGTCAGCTGGGTCTTAACTGTTAGCTTAGCATGTCCCAGGCTAGGGATCTCTGCTTTCAGCTGTCTATAGACAGTCTTTGTCCCTGCCCCCTGATGCAGCCTTGATTTGCTTTGCTATGGGGTTGTCCACACAGAACCGCGCTATGCTGGCATAAGGAGCAGTAAGACCAGCTTCCCTCCACCCTAGGAGCTGCTTGATGAGCTGATTGACCTGTTCTGAGCTGAGTTTGGGCTTTCTGCCAGACCTGTGCTGGCCCCCCCTTACGTTCTGCTGCTTTTTTAACTGCTCGCCCCACCGCTTAATTGCCTTCTCGGGGCACTTTGGCATAGGCAGTCCTGCATTCTGCATCATTTCCTGAAACCTCTCCAGAGCCAAGGCCTTGTTGTAGCCCCCAGAAGCCCATGCTGCAGCTGCAAGAATGCGGACGGGCTCCTTGAGCATGATTCTGCAGCTAAAGCCAAAACACAGAAAGCAGCACACTTTGGCGAAATCCTGCTCAGATTGTGATCAGCCAGTGTGTGCTCTAAACAATAATTAATTAATGAGCAAGCAGGTGTACAGTTAGGCCTAGCCATGTGTTATCCAAATCTGCAAGCAAAGGGTGACAGGGCTCACAGGTGGCGGCAAGTCAACACAGTCAAGTTTGACCAGATCACTCCGGTACAAAAAGACGTGCCGAGAAAGTACCCTAGCAGCTTGTTTGCTTCAAGCACATTGTAGAATGGAATTAAACAAAGCTTACAAGCCCTCTCCCAGCTCAAATGGATGCTTGTGGAGCGAGAAACTTGAATTTACGTATGCTACTCTCGCGGGCTAGTGCTTCCTCGGGTGAGATTTGAAGGAGTTTCAAAAGCAGCTGCGCCCTGGCAAACTCGAGGGCCCAACTTTGACAGGCTGCCACGCTATGAAACAATGCTGGCATACCATGGGTTCATGACCCCTGCATGCGTTCTCTCCTATAGACTCTACGGCACCCCAGTGCTGCTGCTTTGCCATGCTCGTGCCGTGCACAGACTCGAACTCAGCAAAACTGGACGGAAGCAGCCAGCGTGTCGAAAACGAGTGTCGCTTTCATGCAGAAGCTGTCTACGTAGCAAAAGCTTTAAGGCTTTGTGCTGGCAAGGATACGGGCGTAGAGGGGTCCACTACCAACCCCTGGCGGTGGCTGCCTGGTTTGCTGTTGCGTCCACTGTGTGGGGATCGAGGTGCAACCTGTCCTAGTGCCCTACTGCTGCTGCGAAGACTGCTAAGTCCCAAGTAAGAAAGCAGCTGCGTGTTCATAAGCAGAGGCCAAGTGCCGCTGAGACCTGCTGCACTTGGCGATACTTGTTATGCCCTATCTCAGTCCCGTGCTGCCTGGGATCTTTATCAGGCGTGCGCAGAATGCATAGTCAATTACCTTAGGAACGTCTTTTTGTACCGGAGTGATGGCGCGCCGGCCGAGAATCAGCCAGTAGGGCCGGGCTTGTTGCCTCCTGCACAGCAAGCAAACGAGGACTTAATGAAAGTCCAATCCAGCAAGCATTGTATGTTAGGTTCTTGTCTACACAAAGCAGCATCGCTGATGTGAATGCGCCATGCTGTGGCAAACGCAACGGCTACTTCTGGCCGTGGTAGCGCAATTAGCAAGGTTAATAGCTGCAAGCCATTCAGCAACGAAGAGATTCTCACTGACTGCTTATGCACAGGTAGAGCATGTGCATATGCATCTCCTGCTTTGGCCGGTCTGGGGTCTACTGCATGTACCAAGAGATTGGCACGGACGCTTCTCCTGCTGAGATGGTCACTGGACCTACCGCAAGTCGGGGTCTTCACAGCCTTGCTGCTAGTGAAAACCCAGCGATGCTGTGTTGCTGCTGTTACAGGGTAGCCTTATGATACGGTGTCTTGCATCAGCGGTGCAAAAGGCTCGTTCCCTGCCAGCGCTGTTCGCGAATCGCAAGAGGAGGGATGGAGACGACAAACCCAGGTGAGGTCCGCGTGTAATAGCACTGGCATATAATCGCTGCAAAGTTTAGGCTCTTAAGAAGCCCATGCACCGCCCTGTAGGCTTTCGAAGCATTCCAAGCGGCCTTAAGCTGTACAGCGGGCTGCCCTGCTCACCAGTGACTCAAGAGTCACTGCAATGCTGAGTCACATCCAGTTACACAGGGTTTATACCATCCAAAAAACCCTGGAACAGGACAGGCACCCAGATCCAGTACATAGGGCCCGTCCTGTTCCATCTTTATGTCCAAACACATACATCCAAAATTTATTTCTGCCCCTTCGTGCTCATCTGCCTGCCATGCCCAGTTTTGACCCAAAACCTGACCCCGCCATGCCCTTCACCTGACATTCTTAGCTACATAACCCCCATT
>OY288180.1 GCA_958439195.1 uncultured Paracoccaceae bacterium | reverse complement strand
CCTCCCAACCAGTACAACAAAACCATCTCCTGCACTGCTGTACTGACCTGAACTGGCCCTTGGGGCATGGCGTACATGCAGCAGTTCCATTGCCATCTTGTGCCAGGTCACTGAGGTAACCAGGGGGACACACACAGGTGAAGAACACCCGCAGGCCAACAGCATTGCTGGGGTCACTCAGGTCTTGGAGGATCACGGTCTTGGCAGCATCCTGGTCAATAATCTACAACAGCAGCAGCAGGCACGTAATTGCAGCAGCCCACGCACTTGATGTAAGAATTCACGATCAAAAATAGAATGGCTCTGGCGTCTAACTAGAGCTGCTACCTCCGAGCAATATGCACACAATGGATCTACACCAGCAGCAGGTAACAGCAGCAGCCCAAGTGGGATTCAATAAATGTGAGTGGGATGATGCCCTACTGCTATGTGGGATGGATGCTAAACCCTAAACCCTAAACCCTAGATACTCATCAGGGTGCCCGAGTTAGGTGGTTATTTGGGTTTCCCTCTTTCAGCAGTCCCTAAAACCATTTTGAACAGGACGGTTATGCTACCATTGTGAGCAGTGGACTTTAACAGGCTTCCTCCTAAGGTATGGAGTCAGAGCTGAAAAGGTCACCAGCACAAGAAAGCTTGGAAGACAGGGCCGGCACAATGCACATAGCAAATTAGAGACGTTACAACAGTACAGATTTTCAAAAAAAGGAGTTGGTAGTGCTCCATTTCCCTTGATCCCAGTCAACTTAGTCCATAAAGAAATTGTCAGTTTGCAATGGTAGCCCCCCTCCTGTCACCCCAGTCCTCCTTCCCCTCCTCCCCCTCCCCCTCCGCCCCCCCCTCCCCATCCCAATAACAATAAGAAACGGTCTCATGGCACTTACCGAATTTGCCAGTTCTCGAAGGTGTGCCTTGCGTATGGTGCAGCTGCTGTAGCGAGGGTCCCCTCCATTCCCTGTTGTACACATGCTCTTGACCCCCGGCACCACTGTGGCCAGATCAAAGCTGTAACCCATGGACGCTTCTATCACCTGCCATGGATCAGAAAGAAGAAGGGCAGGGATGAGCTTGGAAACAGCATTGAAAGATAGCATTACAAATACCGGGCAGTGAATATGATAGATATTTGTTCTAGGGTGAAAAACAATCTTCCTGCTGCTTTGGAGCCTGTCAGAAAGAAGCAGGGCAGGTGAGGGTAAGATGGCAAAGAGTGACAAGCCTTAATTGGCGTTATACGTCTGGTTCAGTCAATTCTTATCACCTGTCATGGATCAGAATGAATCAGGGCAGGGATGATCTTGGATGATTACATTGACAGGTTTCAATAAACTCTATTGTATGATATTGGATGATACTTGTGTCTGTTCAATCGTCATCTTCCTGCTGGTTTGAAAGCCTAATAACAAGAAGCAGGAACCCTAAACCCTAGGTAACAGTCTATCTTGGACTCCGCAACTGTACAAGCAGTCATTGCACCCACATTACCTTGACAATACACCCTCAGCAGGTATGGTTCGTTTGCCTAGTTCTGACCTCGCTATCGCACTCCAGCTCATAACTGTAAGACCAGAAACGCAGAATGTCTTTACCCACTCTCTTGTACCAATGTCTCTTGTGGTGCCCATCCCACACACTCGGGTGTGTGGTTGCATTACCTTCATCGTATGTCCTAAACCCTAGCCACTGCCCTGAGATGACTAGGGTTCTCGCCTCCACCACAGCCTCCTTGTACACCCTAAGCCCTAAACCCTAGCCACTGTAGTCTAAACCCTAAACCCTATGCCTTAGATCCTAAACCATATGATTTAATCCATAAACCCTAGTGGTCTCACCTGCACCATAGCTCCTTGTACCCCCAACCCCCCACAGTCCATGTTGAGCTGGTTAGGTTTCCTGCCACTGTTGTGCCACAGGAACTAGTAGGGCTCTCACCTGCACCATTGCTCCTTGTACCCCCAACCCCCCACAGTCCATCTTGAGCTGGTTAGGTTTCCTGCCACTGTTGTGCCACATGAACTAGTAGCGCTCTCACCTGCACCATTGCTCCTTGTACCCCCAACCCCCCACAGTCCATGTTGAGCTGGTTAGGTTTCCTGCCACTGTTGTGCCACAGGAACTTCCAGAACTTGGTGGAGGTGCTCCTACCGGTGCAGGCATAGGCCATGGAACCAACCTGCATACGCAACGGCAAAACCCAGCAACGGTCTCAGCCAGGGAATTGCAGTGTAGGATCACTTGTAACTTCAACAAACAAGTTGATTTTATTGTATACCTGGGTCTCCAAGTCTGCTCCCCCCTCTGTCAGATCCAAGTAGTTGGCTCCCCTTGCCGTTCAACGGGAGTAAAGTTACTTGCAGACCCAGTAACTGTCAATTTCCTTTTGCCATGGATAACAGGCACATGTACCCCCCTGGCCCCCTGGACCTTCCAAATGTTATTGAAATTGTTACTCCACATCAGCCATCAGGACCACCAGGACCCACCTGGCATTACAATAGTGTCCTCAACTCATAACAAAAACAATAAGAATAAAAAATAATAATAATAATAGCAATAAAAAAAATTACTTACCTGGCATGGCATAGCTGCTGTGATGTCCCACTCCTCCTTCCCTTGATTAGCGAGCAGCACAGGTGCTGGTCCCGCTACACAGCTGTTGTACATGGAGTTGTACTGGGAGATGTACTCACGAGCTACAACTGCTTGGTCAAGGGCGTTGGCAGAGGTGCTGGTGTCATTGGACACAAAGGTACGCAGCTTCTGCATAGGGGAAGTTACAGCATTTGGGGGTTTTGATTTTTAGGGCTTTAAAACCCTAACAATAAAACCCTGAAAGCTGGTGCCATTTTACACAAGGTCCTCAGTCTTGCATACAGCACAGGTAACATATGTAGCCTTTGACTGGGCAAACTGCAGCCTGAAGGCCTCATCTCCCCCCGTTATTCCATTTGGGTTTGACCGGCTCCAGCTGAGTTGGGGTGCCAATGGCTCTCACAGGAGCCTAAACCCTAAACCCTAAACCTTAAACCCTAGCCTCTCACCCGTGACAAATAACTGCAACTGAGCCGACTCAAGTGGGTGCTATCTTCTCGCCTTTTGTGGCAAGGAAGTGCAAATGCTCAGATCTGAGACAAAAGTGCTGTTGCAGTGCAGCATAGCAGTAGATGGCTTTCTCTGTCGCAGATGTGTGGTGTACATTGTGAGTAAATCATGCCCCCTTCACCACGGCGCAGCCAGCAGTGCCTAACTCTGTTGCCTGCACTTTAGCACGGAAGCTACTTCCTCCAACCCTCACCTTAAACCCTGACCCAAAAACCCTAATGCTGCTAAACCCTAAACCCTAATGCTGCTAATCCCTAAACCCTAGCTAGCTGGTTGCACTTAAGCATGCAGCTGCTGAGGAGCAGACGGGGGCTGGTGGCCACTTCATAGAGGGTCGTAAGCGTGCACAAAAAACCATGGGTAACATCAAAAAATCATGACTACCGGACTTATTGCCCTCAGCAGGATAGTATGGTACCGGTATTCGAACAATGACTTTCCAAAACGCTGCTGTACTGCCAGGCGTAACATGCAGTATTAAGCCACACTTACCCCTAAACCCTAAAAAACGCCCTAGGGAGGTGAACTCATAAACCCTAAACCCTAACCAGAGGGAATTCCGCTTAGAACCCCAAGCAACCGGACTCACCGCAGGAAGAGTGTTGTAGAGCTGACAGTCATCCACCGGCACACACTTCCTGGTCAGAAAGATGCTCCTGAAAGATGTTGAGCTCATGTAATCTGCATAGCTGAAGGAACTGCTGGGGTTGGGGCTGCTGTCCTTATCGCTGCACACAGCGGGGGCAAAGCTGGGGCAGTGGGTGACAAGCTGCAGCAGAAAAGAACAAGTTTAGGGTTTAGGGTTTAGCAGACTATGACTAGCTAAACCCTAGCTGGGGCAGTTCGTAACAAGCTGCAGCACGATGAAACACGAAGTCAGTGCAACAACGAAAAGGGTAGATTGAAGCCTAGAACCAACTTATTGATGTTTTGACCTACAGATAGGAAATGTGGACGCCACCCAGAAGGCCTACTTCTTTAAGTGTACGCAAGAACTAATGGAAACTGCTAAGACGCAGAACGCCACATAACGCCACGATAAACCCTAAACCCTAAACTTGCCTACATCGCTGTTTGCCTTGAGCCAGGCGATCACTGTTCCACTGGCAATACAAGAAGGCCAGCTAACAAAGGAGGGTGGGCGGAAGCTCACCCACCAAATGGAACATTCCCATGGTAGGTAGGCCCAGGGTAATCCTTACACCAATGGGTCCCTGGCCACCTCAAGCCCCTCCTTGCGTAGCTCTCTCTCTCTCTCTCTCTCTTTCTTTTCCACTGGCAAGCAAACACCGCTGTCTACTGTCCAGACTTGTCTGAGACTCTAAATGCACCACTAGTCACACCCATCTTCCGCTTTAGGGTTTAGGTCTTTAGGGGGTTTAGGGGCGCCAAACCCAGCGCAACTAATAGTAGTAGTCACACTCACCTTCCGCCTTAGGTAGGTATCCAGGGTCTCAGCGCCCACATAGGTTTCCACAAGGACTTTACTGTGTCCATCTGCTTTGCTGAAAATGATGTCCTTCAGTGTTATAATGTCACTGTTGGGCTCATCTTCCAGTGCAGCCATATCTCCAGGGAAAAGAACCACATCGTTGTAACAGTACTGCAGAAGTACAGAAAAAAGAACAAAGCAATTAGTTGCAGCAAGCGCAAGAGGGCTGCTATGTCAAACCGACCAACCACGCCATCGGATGGATCCCAAACAACCAACCAGCCAAAATGGACCCATCCATCACTCGATTGAAATCCCCAAAACCAGCTATGCCAAGGGCCAAACAAACCCAGGCAATGACAACAGAATGGATGATATATGTGAACAGCACGGCCGCCAGAGAAGGAACATGTGTAGATGTGGTAGGCAACAAGAGGGGGATGCTAGGCCCTACGTACAAATGTGCGGTATATACCATGCCGTTTAGGATAAGCATGGGCAGAAGGGGACTGGGCAGAGGGTCACCATCCCATGAAGTCAAAACGGGTGTCAGCTGGTGGTTGTGTGTCTGCATGCCGTGTAAGTTGGCAAACATCAGACTGAATAGAATTTTAATCAGACTAAACTAAACTTTATCAGATTGAATTGATGTATCAGATTCAAGTCATTTTATCATATCAAATTGATTTCACGAAATTAAGTTTTAGTTCATGACATTAGGATAGTAGTCTGGAGGTTGGTACAGGTTAAAAAAGCAGGGGAGAGTGCGGACGAGAATAGCAGGGTCTGTCATGCAGTGCTGAAAGCGGTATAGATAGTAGTCGTCAGATCATATATAAGATAAACTAGAAAAGGTAACAAGTACCAGGCAGTTATAAAACATATCAGATCTAGTTTTAATCAACAATGAATTTACAGTTCCAATGGCAGCTGCCTTCCTGTGTTGTTACCTTAGTAAATGGCCAGATGGTCACGGACACAGAGAAGTCATCGGTCCAGCATGATTTGTAACATTCCGTGCTTGTGAGAAAGTTTTCTATCCCGCCGCACTTGTCCGTTGGGCTGGGCTGCTTACATATGTCACACCTGCGTGTACAGTCAATGAAAGTGAGCAAGTAGGGTAAAGGGGTCCGGCCTCTCAAGGGTGCCCAAAAAAACCCTGAAACCCGCTGGATCCTCATCCCTACCCCCCCCCCTTTCCCCCAATACCCCCTAAAACGCTACGCCCCCGCCCCTGCCCGCCTCTGCGGGCCTCCAGACTACGCGTTGCGTAAGATATGGTAAGGGGGTAAGGGGTCTACACACATCAGTCTCAAAATATGACAGTAGGATAGGTCCTTGCAAATTGCAATTCTGAGATTCACGGACGTGAAAGGGACCCATGCGCATGCGCACCATAGGACTGGCTCCTTGCTGTAACCTTGCTGAAACCTTGCTGAAACCTTGCTGAAACCTTGGACGTGCCTAGTAAGGTCTACTTTAGGTTTTCATTTAGGTTTTAGGGTTTCATTTAGGTTTTAGGGTTCAGTAAAATGCCGCTAGTACTACTTGCATGACATGCTGCCGCGTACTGCTGTCACTGCAGACCCCTCCTCAAAAACACATGATCTTCATTCCTGCTATACCTGTGTCTGACTGGGTTTAGGGTTTATGTTTAGGGTTTAGGCCCAGTGGGACCCTGGCATCGTAGGTCTGCACTCACCCAACATCCTCGCATAGGAGTGTATCCAAGCTGAATTTGCACCCAGTGAAGTGCTCAATACCACAGCGATAAACCTTGCCCGTAACAGTAACCTGAAACCTGCACACAAAACAAATAAAATAAAACAAAGATCATTAATCTCTGTTAGAATCATAAAAACGATAAATATAACCTAGGACCTGCCAACAAGATCAATTGTATGCACCAGTGGTTAACCTAAGGTCACTCCAGGGTTCAGGGGTTTAAGGTTTACTGAAAGACAAGCCTTTTGCACATTGGTGCAAGCACATGATATAGCAGGAACTACGGTAGCATAACGTAAAAACCTCATTACATGTTCCATTTTGCTGTATCTGTAACATCTTGAGGTGCAGGGCCTCCAGGTTGGCTCTTCTGCTCCTGCTTATCATGCACTGCAGTAAGACATGTTGCTCATATGTGTGTGCATCCAACCAGCCAACATTGTAGGAGACATTGATTGGAAACTAGGGTTTAGGGTCTAGGGATACTCTGTTGGATCAGCCCTACAACTATGGTTAGCTGCCAAACCCCTTGCGGGGATGATGATTGGATTGGGGTCTTGGGGGGGGGGGGCTGGAGTGTGTGTGTGTGTGTGTGTGTGTGTGTGTGTGTGTGTGTGTGTGTGTGTGTAGAAGGGGAACAAGTGAGGGGGGTTGGGTGTGATTGGCAGCGGCGCCAGGACCCCTGTCACAAGACCCTACACTTTACATCTGCCACAAAATTGTTCATGCATCAAATTCAATTCCCTTACTCAATTTGTTCTGCATAAATATAAAACCCTGCTTATACGCATTCAATCTGTGGATGCTTTGTTGAATACCCAACACTTTCTCCCCGCCAGTCCTTTGTTCACACAGCAGCCTTCCCTTACTTGATTGGTTCTGCATCAGCACTAAACCCTGCTGCTGGTGGGCAAGGTAGCATCAAGGGGCAGGAGTTCCTGTTGCTGTAAGCAGTCACCAGAGATGCGCCATATCCAGCGCCTTCACTCAGGATGGTCAAGTTGTTCAGCTCAAGGTAATCAGCAGCCACCGCACCACCCTGCAAGAGAAGCAAGTGAGCAGTACAAGTAGATTAAATACATCAAAAACATGTTAAACCCTGACCGCATTATCATTACATGTCAGCTCTCTGTAGTCAGCTGCTACAGCACCACGCTGCAGCAGTTGGTGGATGAGCAGCACGAGAGGGTTTAGTCAACTCACTAAACCCTGCACCTATTGTGACTACATGTCAGCTCAAGACAGTCTGATGCCACGGCACCGCCCTGTGACACGATAGTGAGTCAGCAGCAAAAGAAGGACGAAACCCCCTATTGCGAGTCTTGCAACATTGTTGAGCTTGATCTACTCAGCATCAGGAGTGCAAAACTCCACAGATGCAAGAGAGGAAGGAAGTCGCATTTGACTGCCCTACTAGTCATGAGATATTTT
Source organism: uncultured Paracoccaceae bacterium (assembly GCA_958439195.1). Taxonomy (GTDB): domain Bacteria; phylum Pseudomonadota; class Alphaproteobacteria; order Rhodobacterales; family Rhodobacteraceae; genus Paragemmobacter. The sequence goes on along the minus strand of OY288180.1, from coordinate 5,542 downwards.
CACTACTGGCCACTGTCAAGTTGCAAAAAAACCCTTTTGCCAATTCAGGCCATTCACTGCTTGGATGAGAAAGGAGCATCACCTCAGAAGTTGCATGGCGCAATGTATATTTCTTTTAATCGGTTGGGAATGTATTACAAAATCATAATAGATCACGCGGGTCAAAAATAGGTAACGCCTCCAGGGGAATAAGATGTTGAGATAGGCGGCCCACTAAAACCTAAACCCCAAACCCAAACCCAAAACCCAACCCCTAAACCCCTAAACCCCAACAATGCTGCAGTGTGTACTGGACACTTGAGCTGTGGCTGTCTCACCTCATTGCAGGATAGATAGCCCATTAGAACCCTACATTTGAGCTGCTGCAATATACTTTACTATACAAGCTTGGGGTGTGTCTGTCTCACCTTGTTGCAGGCGTATCTGCCAATACTTGGGTCCTTGCTAGCAAATATCATCCCACACAGGTCATTCTTTTTGGCATTGTTTGCCCTCCAGTCGTCCACCAGGCAAGGCTCAGGCATACCAACCTGATCAATTGTAATCACCTGCTGCAGTGGGCAGGACTGCGGAGGGCAGAGGAGTGATCAGAACGCAATCAGTGTTCTTGCTCCGCGCGTGGTAGGCAATATAATCAATACTATTATATTAAAATTTTTTTAATATTATTATATTATTATATTATTATATTAATATTATTATTATATAATATTATTATTTTTATCTTTTTATATCAAGCGTCAAGCACACGCCGGCTGCTTGGCTCTGTTAGGTGCGCTGTTTTGCTTGTTCTGATCATCTTGGTGTATGCTGCATGTAAGAAAAAGGCTGGGCTTGGTCTGTGCTGCTGCCCATGTCGCACAGAAGTATGTAGCGTTTCCCGATCCCTTGACCCTTGATCCCAATCCCTTGACCTGCCTCAAGTAACAACATAAATCATGCTCATTTTATTCTATTTCTTTGTACATAGCACTGAATTCCTCATGCACCACCTGGTATGCCCTGCAAGTCCTTTCCTTGTGTGGAATAGGCTGGATGCTTTCTGACTTGGCGCACCATGCCTCCGCCCTGTGCTCATCTCCGCTTTTAGATACTCTAGCATAAATAGTTCCCAAACCCTAAACCCTAAACACAGTGACATACCTGCAGGTAATCAGATGACACCGCCTTGGACACATTGTTGAAGTTGATGCCAAGATAGTTGATGTTAGCACTGGTTGCTGCAGGGTAGTAGGGCAGGTGGAGGATCCCGCTATCCACCACTGCACCAGAGGTGGGGGACTAGCATAAGGAGCAGTGAGGGGCCGGCACATCAGCGTTAATGCTAAAAATGGTGATTTGCAATAGCAAAGGTGCCATTGCGTTATGATTGATTGATAGAAAGGTGCCATAGGCCGCGCACCTCAGGGCTATAACAAATAGAGCTAGGTGAAACATCAATGTAACTGAGGGGCCATATGAGAGCAGACGGAAAGGATGGCAGAATTGAAGTTTGACAGTCGACCAACAATGGCGGCATGATACATTGTAGCTGCATGGGACCGACGGAAGAAACACGCCCCCTCCATTCCCCCTCTCCCACAAAAATGGTGGGATTTGGATGGGCGGGGGGAGGGAGGGTTGCCGGAGAGCGGGGGAGGAAGGGTAAGGTGATCTCCGCAAAGAGCGTCTGCTTGCCAGCCATTCCTTGTCTACTACTCATCATGGCATGTCATGATGATGGTGCTGCCCCAGTGCCCGACCCAGTGTCCAAGTCCAAGCTCTCAAAGCCTAAAGTACAACAGAGGACCCGTTGCCTGACCTTTGCTGCACACGTGTCTTGCAATAGATCAATCTGAAATTTGAATCATACCATGCTTGGAATCACTAGAGCCAGTAGCCCTGAGTCATAAACCCTAACCCGAACACTAAACCCTACAATTTAGCGTCCTCCAAGCTGTGAGTGCCCTCACCTGTGCTAGCACCAGTGCTGGGATGAAGTTGAGTGTGGTCAAGTTAGACTCACAGAAGTAGTGCGCCTTGAAGTAGGAGGCAGGGGAATTCCTGCAGTAAGGCGACAAGATGCAGAAAGTGTAAAAGCTCAATTCACTTTTGAAAACCAATGATCACTTCACAGGAGCAACGCATGCATGGTTGTGTTAACCCAATAGAGGACTCGTGGGTGGTATCTATGGTATCTATGGTATCTATGGTATCTATGGTATGGGAGGACTCTTATCCGGGAGAAGAGTTTGGCAGTGGGCCAGTCCCGCAACACAAAAGATCAGAGCGGAAACTCACGAGAGACCACCCTATCCAAAAAATATCCTATATATGTGCTCTCCTTGCTCTCTTATGCATTCAGGGTTGATATTATTTTGCTCATAAGTAGTGCCCCGTCGAAACTAGAGGCCAGGCAGGGCGGAGAAATAAACATAACAATAACTGCATTGATATCCCAGCCTGACTATGCCCCTACCTAAATGCAGGAATATAGGTGGTGTTCTGTTGTGTGCAGCAGTTGCCCCTCAGCCTCAGGAATGACACTGGGGGTGAGCAGGGGTAGTCAGCGCTGGTGGCAGTGGTGGTGTTGGTGCCACATGGGAACCTGAAAGACCCTGTCATGTCCACCTGACAGATCACATCATCTTGCAGGCACGTGAACTGAGCAGTAGTCACAACTGGAACCTGCGGGCATGCATGTAGACCATCAGTCAGGGTTTAGGGTTTAGGGCTGTAGGGCTTAGGGTTTAGTGCTGTAGGTCTAGGGTTAAGTTTTGCCTGATATGTGGGAGGTCTCACAGCCCATGAATTCATCATGGTGGAGTGTGCTCCCTTTATCTTGTCCAGTCCATCAGAGTTCTCGCCACTAGCCAGCCTGGCAAAGATACATACCTTGCTCAGAAGCTCTCAGCCTCTTATAAAACAATCCAAGCCACTCAAGGAGGCCGGACTGACAATGACAAACATGCACCTTTTCTCCTCGCTCTGAAGCCCCAAATTCGCAGCGCTTATTTTTTGCTTTGCATTGTCCATACGAGGCCCTAGACCACAATACTGTCTGCTGCAGTGTGGCCCAGTCCTCTTTGCAAAACACCATATATGTCGACACAAGGCCGCATATCCTGGATACTGAAAGATGCTCCACCCTCCGTCATGGGATGTCCCCCAAGCCTAAACCCTAAACCCAAACCCAACCCTAAACCCTAATGGCCCCATTTGTGGGTTTCTGTCATCCTGCCCATACCAATTGCCACCCATGTCTTCTCACCTCTCCTGCACTGCAATAGAACTGTGGCTCCTGATTGAAGTACCCCATGGCGCTTTTACTCCCACCAATGTCAATGGGGCGACCATTGCACATTGTAATCTTGTCCATGAGGGCAGTCACACTACAGAGGAGCAGCAGTGACACAGAGTTACACAATCAGAATGAGATTGCATGTTAAAAAAATCACATCAGAGCCATACATCATAGGGCTGTTGTGGGTGCCAGAAGACACCACATCCTGATCATTACAATCTGTGTTGACAAGGGAATATGATCAGTATTATCATTATTGCAATCATGATATGCCATAGCAAAAAGTGCCATAGGCCCCGCACCTCAAGTTGTCACAATGAACAGCAAGGTGGAATACCGGTACATAAGGGATTACCGATACATTCTGCCTGCAATACATCCGACCCTATTCCTTGTCCAGCGAACCAGCCCACCACCTAGAGGTATGTACAAAGCAGCCATTAATTTTCAATATATATTTGAAAAGCCTGCATCTCCAAGTAACAGTGTCTGGAGCGCCCCCTTCGCCTTCTCCCCCCCTTGGACAGGCTGGGTGGTAGAGGGTTTGGGAAGGGGAGAAGGGGGCGGGAAGCCCCCCCACCCCCACCTTGGTATTCTAGGGTATTATCTGAGACCATGAACTTATACTCAAAGGGCACTTGGAGGCTTACTTACTTGAAGTTAGGCATCGGTTTGCTGCCCAACAGCTGTTGCAGCAGGTTAGGTGAAAGTTGAGCCCATCCCTCGTATAGAGAAGCGTTATAGCCTCACACCCAAAACCCCAACCCTAAAACCCTAAGACTAAACCTCTAAACCCTAGGGTGCCTAGCAGCCACACCTTACTTGAAAAATGGGATGGGTATGCTGCCCAGCAGTTCTTGTAGCAGGTTAGGGCCATGTAAGTTAAAACATACGCTTATAGCCTTATACCCTAAACCCTAGCCTCGTATGCAGAAGCGTCTTACTTGAAGTTAGGGATAGGTATGCTGCCCAGCAGCTGTTGAAGTAGGTTGGGGCAGTTGATGTCCGGTGGTGCTGGTTCCCCCGTGATCTGACTCAGAGCGCAGTCCAGCACATGCTGTATGTCTTCAAACTTGTCCTTCAGATTCAGGAAGTTAAAGATGTCCGGGATGTCAAGAGAGTCCAGGAAGGCCTGAAGGTCTGAGGGGGTGACGGGGGGGGGGGGGGGGGGCAGCAAAACAGAATCTAATCAAACATGGGATCATGATCCTGCCCAGGGAGAAAGGGAAAAATGAAGGGACGGGTGAAAGGGACATGACTAAATCCGTGCTGATTCTACGAATCAGTGCCTACGCCCTACTGCTACGCAGTAGTACTTTGTACTTTGTCCATCCGACTGGGGGAAGTCAAAGACTGTTAAGAACAGTCAAAAGAGTCCAAAAATGCCTGCAGGTTTGAGAGCTGCACAAGGCCCCGGGGGCAGCAGAAATGACGCTAATTATGATGGTGGGGTGTGATCATGTCCGAGGGGTGGAGAGCTAAGGCGGAAAGAGGAGAAGAAAAGGTCGAGGAGTTCAGGCTGGGGGCAAAGATGTGCAAAATGTCACAAAACTCGAAGATGCAAAAGATGTCCAAAATGTTGAGGAAGTCCAAGAACGCTTGCTAGTCTGAGAAGGGATTTCAGGTGTGTGCAGTCAACATGAGACTCCGTATCAATCAATCGACCAAGAACGCAAAACTAGCTATGCCAATGGCCAAAACAAACCCAAGTCATGAACTCTATGGTGGGTTTGAATAGGTCCTGCTCATGCATTTTCATGAGAGAAGTCAACCTTGAAAAAACATTGGCCCTAGCTACGTCTGTATAGCAGCTGCCTCAAGGGGTCTCCACAACAAAAAGTATATGATCGGATACATAAAACCCTGCCCATGGTGATTTTTGATCCTTTTTGAGGTATGTTCCTTTTTGATGTGTGTTTCCTTTCCTGCAAGCCAGGGTTTGATGCTTTACCTGGAAATATGGCGCCAATAATCTCATTGACGATCCAATCCTCCATCTCTTCTAGGGAAGGGAGGCCAGGGACCAACTTGCGCAACTCATCAAAAGCCTGTGACATACAGCAGTGAGGGCATGCGGCATGTAGTCAGCACTCTGGTTTACATTGGTAGTGGGCCTATCTGTATTAGGTAAGGGTCCACTCCCTTAACATATGCAAGAAGCGAATTCCCCCCTTCTCTGCGTAGTTCTCTCTCTTTCTCTCGCCCTCTTGGTCGGACATCCCCAGGGATATCTGTGAAACAGTAGGCAGCTTAGTTGGG
>OY288179.1 GCA_958439195.1 uncultured Paracoccaceae bacterium | reverse complement strand
AAGCTTTTGCTACGTAGACAGCTTCTGCATGAAAGCGACACTCGTTTTCGACACGCTGGCTGCTTCCGTCCAGTTTTGCTGAGTTCGAGTCTGTGCACGGCACGAGCATGGCAAAGCAGCAGCACTGGGGTGCCGTAGAGTCTATAGGAGAGAACGCATGCAGGGGTCATGAACCCATGGTATGCCAGCATTGTTTCATAGCGTGGCAGCCTGTCAAAGTTGGGCCCTCGAGTTTGCCAGGGCGCAGCTGCTTTTGAAACTCCTTCAAATCTCACCCGAGGAAGCACTAGCCCGCGAGAGTAGCATACGTAAATTCAAGTTTCTCGCTCCACAAGCATCCATTTGAGCTGGGAGAGGGCTTGTAAGCTTTGTTTAATTCCATTCTACAATGTGCTTGAAGCAAACAAGCTGCTAGGGTACTTTCTCGGCACGTCTTTTTGTACCGGAGTGATCTGGTCAAACTTGACTGTGTTGACTTGCCGCCACCTGTGAGCCCTGTCACCCTTTGCTTGCAGATTTGGATAACACATGGCTAGGCCTAACTGTACACCTGCTTGCTCATTAATTAATTATTGTTTAGAGCACACACTGGCTGATCACAATCTGAGCAGGATTTCGCCAAAGTGTGCTGCTTTCTGTGTTTTGGCTTTAGCTGCAGAATCATGCTCAAGGAGCCCGTCCGCATTCTTGCAGCTGCAGCATGGGCTTCTGGGGGCTACAACAAGGCCTTGGCTCTGGAGAGGTTTCAGGAAATGATGCAGAAAGCAGGACTGCCTATGCCAAAGTGCCCCGAGAAGGCAATTAAGCGGTGGGGCGAGCAGTTAAAAAAGCAGCAGAACGTAAGGGGGGGCCAGCACAGGTCTGGCAGAAAGCCCAAACTCAGCTCAGAACAGGTCAATCAGCTCATCAAGCAGCTCCTAGGGTGGAGGGAAGCTGGTCTTACTGCTCCTTATGCCAGCATAGCGCGGTTCTGTGTGGACAACCCCATAGCAAAGCAAATCAAGGCTGCATCAGGGGCAGGGACAAAGACTGTCTATAGACAGCTGAAAGCAGAGATCCCTAGCCTGGGACATGCTAAGCTAACAGTTAAGACCCAGCTGACGCAGGATCAGAAGAACGCCCGCATAGCAGCATGCCGGCGGCTAGAGCGTAAGCCTTGAAGGGACCTAGAATGGGTGGTATGGGTGGATGCAAAGACCTTGTACGTCAACTTAAAGCATCGGCACGGTTGGATAGACAGGGCCAGTGCCACCCCAGAGGATCATGTACTACAGCACCGCCTGGCAGGCAGGATAACAAGCTCAACTGTGCAAATCCGGTACTATGCAGCCGTCAATGCCAAGGTTGGACAGGTTACCCTCCACTTCATTACAGGCACTACAGGCATGTCTGCCCAGAGGGATGGAAAAAACTACAAGGTGAGGGCCTAGCAGTCCACAGTTATTAACCTGGGACTGCCACCATACTTTACTTCATAGGCAACATCTAAAATGGCTCTTTTGGCTTTTGCCATCCACTTGTCTTGCCCAGGGGTGATGCGAATGAGCCACCAACCCTCTGCAATTGCAGCAGCATCAACAGCAGCATCTTTGGCAGACCTCCCTTGCACTGACTCCCCATGATAAGACTTCCCTGTGTGCTGCTGACCATCCAGCTCTATCAGCACCTTCCCCAAACCCACAAGCAACACATCCACTGCATGTCGCCTTAGACTGTTTTTTTGGGCTGTGCACCCCAATGCCAGCCCTTCTAACAAGTGACATTCTACAGCGTACAATCCCAGGAATGCCAGATCCTCTAGTATCTTATACAGCAGGGCCTCAAAATTGCTGCGCCTGTGCCACAGCTCTGCACAAACCCTGCAGTCCCTGGTTCTGGCATGCCTTGTGATGCTCTGCACCTGCTTGCATAAGACATGCCTAGGGTTTAGGCACAGGCTCCTCCACAGGCACAGCACCCTGCTGTATTTAGTAAGCTGGGTAAGGGGTACACCCTCTGGCATCACTGTTCTGATGAAACCTGTTCTGGTATGTTCATCATGCTGACCTCTTTTCCTCCCTGCTTTTTTTGCTGCTGCTGCTATGCATTTTGTGATACCTGCAGACCAAAGAAGGGAAGGAAGCAGTGGGTCTAACCTCCATGGAGTTTGAGGATGTCATGGAGCAGATCAGGCAAGATGCAGAGGCCAAATTGGCACCATTCTTGAAGGCAGAAGGCATGGACTGTGGTGACATTCTGTACAGTTGGGACAACGATAGGATTCATGTGGGTGCTGATCTAGCTACTGTGGGTATTGCAGATGACATGAGGCTAGAGCTGCCTGAGTGCAGCTCAGACATGCACAAAGTCATTGAGCATGTGCATGGTAACATCCAGCGTGAGTTTGATGAGTGGTTGTGGGGCTATACCACTGGCAAGCCAACAGTGGACGAGTGCAAGGACAAGGTGCTTGAGATCTTTGATCATGTGGTGTCTTCTGACTCAGTCAAAAGGGATGTGTACAGCTTACACAGGACATATAGGGCAATAATAAATGCCAATGGGGGTTATGTAGCTAAGAATGTCAGGTGAAGGGCATGGCGGGGTCAGGTTTTGGGTCAAAACTGGGCATGGCAGGCAGATGAGCACGAAGGGGCAGAAATAAATTTTGGATGTATGTGTTTGGACATAAAGATGGAACAGGACGGGCCCTATGTACTGGATCTGGGTGCCTGTCCTGTTCCAGGGTTTTTTGGATGGTATAAACCCTGTGTAACTGGATGTGACTCAGCATTGCAGTGACTCTTGAGTCACTGGTGAGCAGGGCAGCCCGCTGTACAGCTTAAGGCCGCTTGGAATGCTTCGAAAGCCTACAGGGCGGTGCATGGGCTTCTTAAGAGCCTAAACTTTGCAGCGATTATATGCCAGTGCTATTACACGCGGACCTCACCTGGGTTTGTCGTCTCCATCCCTCCTCTTGCGATTCGCGAACAGCGCTGGCAGGGAACGAGCCTTTTGCACCGCTGATGCAAGACACCGTATCATAAGGCTACCCTGTAACAGCAGCAACACAGCATCGCTGGGTTTCACTAGCAGCAAGGCTGTGAAGACCCCGACTTGCGGTAGGTCCAGTGACCATCTCAGCAGGAGAAGCGTCCGTGCCAATCTCTTGGTACATGCAGTAGACCCCAGACCGGCCAAAGCAGGAGATGCATATGCACATGCTCTACCTGTGCATAAGCAGTCAGTGAGAATCTCTTCGTTGCTGAATGGCTTGCAGCTATTAACCTTGCTAATTGCGCTACCACGGCCAGAAGTAGCCGTTGCGTTTGCCACAGCATGGCGCATTCACATCAGCGATGCTGCTTTGTGTAGACAAGAACCTAACATACAATGCTTGCTGGATTGGACTTTCATTAAGTCCTCGTTTGCTTGCTGTGCAGGAGGCAACAAGCCCGGCCCTACTGGCTGATTCTCGGCCGGCGCGCCATCACTCCGGTGCAAAAAGACGTTCCTAAGGTAATTGACTATGCATTCTGCGCACGCCTGATAAAGATCCCAGGCAGCACGGGACTGAGATAGGGCATAACAAGTATCGCCAAGTGCAGCAGGTCTCAGCGGCACTTGGCCTCTGCTTATGAACACGCAGCTGCTTTCTTACTTGGGACTTAGCAGTCTTCGCAGCAGCAGTAGGGCACTAGGACAGGTTGCACCTCGATCCCCACACAGTGGACGCAACAGCAAACCAGGCAGCCACCCGCCAGGGGTTGGTAGTGGACCCCTCTACGCCCGTATCCTTGCCAGCACAAAGCCTTAAAGCTTTTGCTACGTAGACAGCTTCTGCATGAAAGCGACACTCGTTTTCGACACGCTGGCTGCTTCCGTCCAGTTTTGCTGAGTTCGAGTCTGTGCACGGCACGAGCATGGCAAAGCAGCAGCACTGGGGTGCCGTAGAGTCTATAGGAGAGAACGCATGCAGGGGTCATGAACCCATGGTATGCCAGCATTGTTTCATAGCGTGGCAGCCTGTCAAAGTTGGGCCCTCGAGTTTGCCAGGGCGCAGCTGCTTTTGAAACTCCTTCAAATCTCACCCGAGGAAGCACTAGCCCGCGAGAGTAGCATACGTAAATTCAAGTTTCTCGCTCCACAAGCATCCATTTGAGCTGGGAGAGGGCTTGTAAGCTTTGTTTAATTCCATTCTACAATGTGCTTGAAGCAAACAAGCTGCTAGGGTACTTTCTCGGCACGTCTTTTTGTACCGGAGTGATCTGGTCAAACTTGACTGTGTTGACTTGCCGCCACCTGTGAGCCCTGTCACCCTTTGCTTGCAGATTTGGATAACACATGGCTAGGCCTAACTGTACACCTGCTTGCTCATTAATTAATTATTGTTTAGAGCACACACTGGCTGATCACAATCTGAGCAGGATTTCGCCAAAGTGTGCTGCTTTCTGTGTTTTGGCTTTAGCTGCAGAATCATGCTCAAGGAGCCCGTCCGCATTCTTGCAGCTGCAGCATGGGCTTCTGGGGGCTACAACAAGGCCTTGGCTCTGGAGAGGTTTCAGGAAATGATGCAGAAAGCAGGACTGCCTATGCCAAAGTGCCCCGAGAAGGCAATTAAGCGGTGGGGCGAGCAGTTAAAAAAGCAGCAGAACGTAAGGGGGGGCCAGCACAGGTCTGGCAGAAAGCCCAAACTCAGCTCAGAACAGGTCAATCAGCTCATCAAGCAGCTCCTAGGGTGGAGGGAAGCTGGTCTTACTGCTCCTTATGCCAGCATAGCGCGGTTCTGTGTGGACAACCCCATAGCAAAGCAAATCAAGGCTGCATCAGGGGCAGGGACAAAGACTGTCTATAGACAGCTGAAAGCAGAGATCCCTAGCCTGGGACATGCTAAGCTAACAGTTAAGACCCAGCTGACGCAGGATCAGAAGAACGCCCGCATAGCAGCATGCCGGCGGCTAGAGCGTAAGCCTTGAAGGGACCTAGAATGGGTGGTATGGGTGGATGCAAAGACCTTGTACGTCAACTTAAAGCATCGGCACGGTTGGATAGACAGGGCCAGTGCCACCCCAGAGGATCATGTACTACAGCACCGCCTGGCAGGCAGGATAACAAGCTCAACTGTGCAAATCCGGTACTATGCAGCCGTCAATGCCAAGGTTGGACAGGTTACCCTCCACTTCATTACAGGCACTACAGGCATGTCTGCCCAGAGGGATGGAAAAAACTACAAGGTGAGGGCCTAGCAGTCCACAGTTATTAACCTGGGACTGCCACCATACTTTACTTCATAGGCAACATCTAAAATGGCTCTTTTGGCTTTTGCCATCCACTTGTCTTGCCCAGGGGTGATGCGAATGAGCCACCAACCCTCTGCAATTGCAGCAGCATCAACAGCAGCATCTTTGGCAGACCTCCCTTGCACTGACTCCCCATGATAAGACTTCCCTGTGTGCTGCTGACCATCCAGCTCTATCAGCACCTTCCCCAAACCCACAAGCAACACATCCACTGCATGTCGCCTTAGACTGTTTTTTTGGGCTGTGCACCCCAATGCCAGCCCTTCTAACAAGTGACATTCTACAGCGTACAATCCCAGGAATGCCAGATCCTCTAGTATCTTATACAGCAGGGCCTCAAAATTGCTGCGCCTGTGCCACAGCTCTGCACAAACCCTGCAGTCCCTGGTTCTGGCATGCCTTGTGATGCTCTGCACCTGCTTGCATAAGACATGCCTAGGGTTTAGGCACAGGCTCCTCCACAGGCACAGCACCCTGCTGTATTTAGTAAGCTGGGTAAGGGGTACACCCTCTGGCATCACTGTTCTGATGAAACCTGTTCTGGTATGTTCATCATGCTGACCTCTTTTCCTCCCTGCTTTTTTTGCTGCTGCTGCTATGCATTTTGTGATACCTGCAGACCAAAGAAGGGAAGGAAGCAGTGGGTCTAACCTCCATGGAGTTTGAGGATGTCATGGAGCAGATCAGGCAAGATGCAGAGGCCAAATTGGCACCATTCTTGAAGGCAGAAGGCATGGACTGTGGTGACATTCTGTACAGTTGGGACAACGATAGGATTCATGTGGGTGCTGATCTAGCTACTGTGGGTATTGCAGATGACATGAGGCTAGAGCTGCCTGAGTGCAGCTCAGACATGCACAAAGTCATTGAGCATGTGCATGGTAACATCCAGCGTGAGTTTGATGAGTGGTTGTGGGGCTATACCACTGGCAAGCCAACAGTGGACGAGTGCAAGGACAAGGTGCTTGAGATCTTTGATCATGTGGTGTCTTCTGACTCAGTCAAAAGGGATGTGTACAGCTTACACAGGACATATAGGGCAATAATAAATGCCAATGGGGGTTATGTAGCTAAGAATGTCAGGTGAAGGGCATGGCGGGGTCAGGTTTTGGGTCAAAACTGGGCATGGCAGGCAGATGAGCACGAAGGGGCAGAAATAAATTTTGGATGTATGTGTTTGGACATAAAGATGGAACAGGACGGGCCCTATGTACTGGATCTGGGTGCCTGTCCTGTTCCAGGGTTTTTTGGATGGTATAAACCCTGTGTAACTGGATGTGACTCAGCATTGCAGTGACTCTTGAGTCACTGGTGAGCAGGGCAGCCCGCTGTACAGCTTAAGGCCGCTTGGAATGCTTCGAAAGCCTACAGGGCGGTGCATGGGCTTCTTAAGAGCCTAAACTTTGCAGCGATTATATGCCAGTGCTATTACACGCGGACCTCACCTGGGTTTGTCGTCTCCATCCCTCCTCTTGCGATTCGCGAACAGCGCTGGCAGGGAACGAGCCTTTTGCACCGCTGATGCAAGACACCGTATCATAAGGCTACCCTGTAACAGCAGCAACACAGCATCGCTGGGTTTCACTAGCAGCAAGGCTGTGAAGACCCCGACTTGCGGTAGGTCCAGTGACCATCTCAGCAGGAGAAGCGTCCGTGCCAATCTCTTGGTACATGCAGTAGACCCCAGACCGGCCAAAGCAGGAGATGCATATGCACATGCTCTACCTGTGCATAAGCAGTCAGTGAGAATCTCTTCGTTGCTGAATGGCTTGCAGCTATTAACCTTGCTAATTGCGCTACCACGGCCAGAAGTAGCCGTTGCGTTTGCCACAGCATGGCGCATTCACATCAGCGATGCTGCTTTGTGTAGACAAGAACCTAACATACAATGCTTGCTGGATTGGACTTTCATTAAGTCCTCGTTTGCTTGCTGTGCAGGAGGCAACAAGCCCGGCCCTACTGGCTGATTCTCGGCCGGCGCGCCATCACTCCGGTGCAAAAAGACGTTCCTAAGGTAATTGACTATGCATTCTGCGCACGCCTGATAAAGATCCCAGGCAGCACGGGACTGAGATAGGGCATAACAAGTATCGCCAAGTGCAGCAGGTCTCAGCGGCACTTGGCCTCTGCTTATGAACACGCAGCTGCTTTCTTACTTGGGACTTAGCAGTCTTCGCAGCAGCAGTAGGGCACTAGGACAGGTTGCACCTCGATCCCCACACAGTGGACGCAACAGCAAACCAGGCAGCCACCCGCCAGGGGTTGGTAGTGGACCCCTCTACGCCCGTATCCTTGCCAGCACAAAGCCTTAAAGCTTTTGCTACGTAGACAGCTTCTGCATGAAAGCGACACTCGTTTTCGACACGCTGGCTGCTTCCGTCCAGTTTTGCTGAGTTCGAGTCTGTGCACGGCACGAGCATGGCAAAGCAGCAGCACTGGGGTGCCGTAGAGTCTATAGGAGAGAACGCATGCAGGGGTCATGAACCCATGGTATGCCAGCATTGTTTCATAGCGTGGCAGCCTGTCAAAGTTGGGCCCTCGAGTTTGCCAGGGCGCAGCTGCTTTTGAAACTCCTTCAAATCTCACCCGAGGAAGCACTAGCCCGCGAGAGTAGCATACGTAAATTCAAGTTTCTCGCTCCACAAGCATCCATTTGAGCTGGGAGAGGGCTTGTAAGCTTTGTTTAATTCCATTCTACAATGTGCTTGAAGCAAACAAGCTGCTAGGGTACTTTCTCGGCACGTCTTTTTGTACCGGAGTGATCTGGTCAAACTTGACTGTGTTGACTTGCCGCCACCTGTGAGCCCTGTCACCCTTTGCTTGCAGATTTGGATAACACATGGCTAGGCCTAACTGTACACCTGCTTGCTCATTAATTAATTATTGTTTAGAGCACACACTGGCTGATCACAATCTGAGCAGGATTTCGCCAAAGTGTGCTGCTTTCTGTGTTTTGGCTTTAGCTGCAGAATCATGCTCAAGGAGCCCGTCCGCATTCTTGCAGCTGCAGCATGGGCTTCTGGGGGCTACAACAAGGCCTTGGCTCTGGAGAGGTTTCAGGAAATGATGCAGAAAGCAGGACTGCCTATGCCAAAGTGCCCCGAGAAGGCAATTAAGCGGTGGGGCGAGCAGTTAAAAAAGCAGCAGAACGTAAGGGAGGGGCCAGCACAGGTCTGGCAGAAAGCCCAAACTCAGCTCAGAACAGGTCAATCAGCTCATCAAGCAGCTCCTAGGGTGGAGGGAAGCTGGTCTTACTGCTCCTTATGCCAGCATAGCGCGGTTCTGTGTGGACAACCCCATAGCAAAGCAAATCAAGGCTGCATCAGGGGCAGGGACAAAGACTGTCTATAGACAGCTGAAAGCAGAGATCCCTAGCCTGGGACATGCTAAGCTAACAGTTAAGACCCAGCTGACGCAGGATCAGAAGAACGCCCGCATAGCAGCATGCCGGCGGCTAGAGCGTAAGCCTTGAAGGGACCTAGAATGGGTGGTATGGGTGGATGCAAAGACCTTGTACGTCAACTTAAAGCATCGGCACGGTTGGATAGACAGGGCCAGTGCCACCCCAGAGGATCATGTACTACAGCACCGCCTGGCAGGCAGGATAACAAGCTCAACTGTGCAAATCCGGTACTATGCAGCCGTCAATGCCAAGGTTGGACAGGTTACCCTCCACTTCATTACAGGCACTACAGGCATGTCTGCCCAGAGGGATGGAAAAAACTACAAGGTGAGGGCCTAGCAGTCCACAGTTATTAACCTGGGACTGCCACCATACTTTACTTCATAGGCAACATCTAAAATGGCTCTTTTGGCTTTTGCCATCCACTTGTCTTGCCCAGGGGTGATGCGAATGAGCCACCAACCCTCTGCAATTGCAGCAGCATCAACAGCAGCATCTTTGGCAGACCTCCCTTGCACTGACTCCCCATGATAAGACTTCCCTGTGTGCTGCTGACCATCCAGCTCTATCAGCACCTTCCCCAAACCCACAAGCAACACATCCACTGCATGTCGCCTTAGACTGTTTTTTTGGGCTGTGCACCCCAATGCCAGCCCTTCTAACAAGTGACATTCTACAGCGTACAATCCCAGGAATGCCAGATCCTCTAGTATCTTATACAGCAGGGCCTCAAAATTGCTGCGCCTGTGCCACAGCTCTGCACAAACCCTGCAGTCCCTGGTTCTGGCATGCCTTGTGATGCTCTGCACCTGCTTGCATAAGACATGCCTAGGGTTTAGGCACAGGCTCCTCCACAGGCACAGCACCCTGCTGTATTTAGTAAGCTGGGTAAGGGGTACACCCTCTGGCATCACTGTTCTGATGAAACCTGTTCTGGTATGTTCATCATGCTGACCTCTTTTCCTCCCTGCTTTTTTTGCTGCTGCTGCTATGCATTTTGTGATACCTGCAGACCAAAGAAGGGAAGGAAGCAGTGGGTCTAACCTCCATGGAGTTTGAGGATGTCATGGAGCAGATCAGGCAAGATGCAGAGGCCAAATTGGCACCATTCTTGAAGGCAGAAGGCATGGACTGTGGTGACATTCTGTACAGTTGGGACAACGATAGGATTCATGTGGGTGCTGATCTAGCTACTGTGGGTATTGCAGATGACATGAGGCTAGAGCTGCCTGAGTGCAGCTCAGACATGCACAAAGTCATTGAGCATGTGCATGGTAACATCCAGCGTGAGTTTGATGAGTGGTTGTGGGGCTATACCACTGGCAAGCCAACAGTGGACGAGTGCAAGGACAAGGTGCTTGAGATCTTTGATCATGTGGTGTCTTCTGACTCAGTCAAAAGGGATGTGTACAGCTTACACAGGACATATAGGGCAATAATAAATGCCAATGGGGGTTATGTAGCTAAGAATGTCAGGTGAAGGGCATGGCGGGGTCAGGTTTTGGGTCAAAACTGGGCATGGCAGGCAGATGAGCACGAAGGGGCAGAAATAAATTTTGGATGTATGTGTTTGGACATAAAGATGGAACAGGACGGGCCCTATGTACTGGATCTGGGTGCCTGTCCTGTTCCAGGGTTTTTTGGATGGTATAAACCCTGTGTAACTGGATGTGACTCAGCATTGCAGTGACTCTTGAGTCACTGGTGAGCAGGGCAGCCCGCTGTACAGCTTAAGGCCGCTTGGAATGCTTCGAAAGCCTACAGGGCGGTGCATGGGCTTCTTAAGAGCCTAAACTTTGCAGCGATTATATGCCAGTGCTATTACACGCGGACCTCACCTGGGTTTGTCGTCTCCATCCCTCCTCTTGCGATTCGCGAACAGCGCTGGCAGGGAACGAGCCTTTTGCACCGCTGATGCAAGACACCGTATCATAAGGCTACCCTGTAACAGCAGCAACACAGCATCGCTGGGTTTCACTAGCAGCAAGGCTGTGAAGACCCCGACTTGCGGTAGGTCCAGTGACCATCTCAGCAGGAGAAGCGTCCGTGCCAATCTCTTGGTACATGCAGTAGACCCCAGACCGGCCAAAGCAGGAGATGCATATGCACATGCTCTACCTGTGCATAAGCAGTCAGTGAGAATCTCTTCGTTGCTGAATGGCTTGCAGCTATTAACCTTGCTAATTGCGCTACCACGGCCAGAAGTAGCCGTTGCGTTTGCCACAGCATGGCGCATTCACATCAGCGATGCTGCTTTGTGTAGACAAGAACCTAACATACAATGCTTGCTGGATTGGACTTTCATTAAGTCCTCGTTTGCTTGCTGTGCAGGAGGCAACAAGCCCGGCCCTACTGGCTGATTCTCGGCCGGCGCGCCATCACTCCGGTGCAAAAAGACGTTCCTAAGGTAATTGACTATGCATTCTGCGCACGCCTGATAAAGATCCCAGGCAGCACGGGACTGAGATAGGGCATAACAAGTATCGCCAAGTGCAGCAGGTCTCAGCGGCACTTGGCCTCTGCTTATGAACACGCAGCTGCTTTCTTACTTGGGACTTAGCAGTCTTCGCAGCAGCAGTAGGGCACTAGGACAGGTTGCACCTCGATCCCCACACAGTGGACGCAACAGCAAACCAGGCAGCCACCCGCCAGGGGTTGGTAGTGGACCCCTCTACGCCCGTATCCTTGCCAGCACAAAGCCTTAAAGCTTTTGCTACGTAGACAGCTTCTGCATGAAAGCGACACTCGTTTTCGACACGCTGGCTGCTTCCGTCCAGTTTTGCTGAGTTCGAGTCTGTGCACGGCACGAGCATGGCAAAGCAGCAGCACTGGGGTGCCGTAGAGTCTATAGGAGAGAACGCATGCAGGGGTCATGAACCCATGGTATGCCAGCATTGTTTCATAGCGTGGCAGCCTGTCAAAGTTGGGCCCTCGAGTTTGCCAGGGCGCAGCTGCTTTTGAAACTCCTTCAAATCTCACCCGAGGAAGCACTAGCCCGCGAGAGTAGCATACGTAAATTCAAGTTTCTCGCTCCACAAGCATCCATTTGAGCTGGGAGAGGGCTTGTAAGCTTTGTTTAATTCCATTCTACAATGTGCTTGAAGCAAACAAGCTGCTAGGGTACTTTCTCGGCACGTCTTTTTGTACCGGAGTGATCTGGTCAAACTTGACTGTGTTGACTTGCCGCCACCTGTGAGCCCTGTCACCCTTTGCTTGCAGATTTGGATAACACATGGCTAGGCCTAACTGTACACCTGCTTGCTCATTAATTAATTATTGTTTAGAGCACACACTGGCTGATCACAATCTGAGCAGGATTTCGCCAAAGTGTGCTGCTTTCTGTGTTTTGGCTTTAGCTGCAGAATCATGCTCAAGGAGCCCGTCCGCATTCTTGCAGCTGCAGCATGGGCTTCTGGGGGCTACAACAAGGCCTTGGCTCTGGAGAGGTTTCAGGAAATGATGCAGAAAGCAGGACTGCCTATGCCAAAGTGCCCCGAGAAGGCAA
The DNA here is from genome assembly GCA_958439195.1 of uncultured Paracoccaceae bacterium. GTDB lineage: Bacteria > Pseudomonadota > Alphaproteobacteria > Rhodobacterales > Rhodobacteraceae > Paragemmobacter. Next base: position 6,613 of record OY288179.1, on the reverse strand, counting down.
TTAAGCGGTGGGGCGAGCAGTTAAAAAAGCAGCAGAACGTAAGGGGGGGCCAGCACAGGTCTGGCAGAAAGCCCAAACTCAGCTCAGAACAGGTCAATCAGCTCATCAAGCAGCTCCTAGGGTGGAGGGAAGCTGGTCTTACTGCTCCTTATGCCAGCATAGCGCGGTTCTGTGTGGACAACCCCATAGCAAAGCAAATCAAGGCTGCATCAGGGGCAGGGACAAAGACTGTCTATAGACAGCTGAAAGCAGAGATCCCTAGCCTGGGACATGCTAAGCTAACAGTTAAGACCCAGCTGACGCAGGATCAGAAGAACGCCCGCATAGCAGCATGCCGGCGGCTAGAGCGTAAGCCTTGAAGGGACCTAGAATGGGTGGTATGGGTGGATGCAAAGACCTTGTACGTCAACTTAAAGCATCGGCACGGTTGGATAGACAGGGCCAGTGCCACCCCAGAGGATCATGTACTACAGCACCGCCTGGCAGGCAGGATAACAAGCTCAACTGTGCAAATCCGGTACTATGCAGCCGTCAATGCCAAGGTTGGACAGGTTACCCTCCACTTCATTACAGGCACTACAGGCATGTCTGCCCAGAGGGATGGAAAAAACTACAAGGTGAGGGCCTAGCAGTCCACAGTTATTAACCTGGGACTGCCACCATACTTTACTTCATAGGCAACATCTAAAATGGCTCTTTTGGCTTTTGCCATCCACTTGTCTTGCCCAGGGGTGATGCGAATGAGCCACCAACCCTCTGCAATTGCAGCAGCATCAACAGCAGCATCTTTGGCAGACCTCCCTTGCACTGACTCCCCATGATAAGACTTCCCTGTGTGCTGCTGACCATCCAGCTCTATCAGCACCTTCCCCAAACCCACAAGCAACACATCCACTGCATGTCGCCTTAGACTGTTTTTTTGGGCTGTGCACCCCAATGCCAGCCCTTCTAACAAGTGACATTCTACAGCGTACAATCCCAGGAATGCCAGATCCTCTAGTATCTTATACAGCAGGGCCTCAAAATTGCTGCGCCTGTGCCACAGCTCTGCACAAACCCTGCAGTCCCTGGTTCTGGCATGCCTTGTGATGCTCTGCACCTGCTTGCATAAGACATGCCTAGGGTTTAGGCACAGGCTCCTCCACAGGCACAGCACCCTGCTGTATTTAGTAAGCTGGGTAAGGGGTACACCCTCTGGCATCACTGTTCTGATGAAACCTGTTCTGGTATGTTCATCATGCTGACCTCTTTTCCTCCCTGCTTTTTTTGCTGCTGCTGCTATGCATTTTGTGATACCTGCAGACCAAAGAAGGGAAGGAAGCAGTGGGTCTAACCTCCATGGAGTTTGAGGATGTCATGGAGCAGATCAGGCAAGATGCAGAGGCCAAATTGGCACCATTCTTGAAGGCAGAAGGCATGGACTGTGGTGACATTCTGTACAGTTGGGACAACGATAGGATTCATGTGGGTGCTGATCTAGCTACTGTGGGTATTGCAGATGACATGAGGCTAGAGCTGCCTGAGTGCAGCTCAGACATGCACAAAGTCATTGAGCATGTGCATGGTAACATCCAGCGTGAGTTTGATGAGTGGTTGTGGGGCTATACCACTGGCAAGCCAACAGTGGACGAGTGCAAGGACAAGGTGCTTGAGATCTTTGATCATGTGGTGTCTTCTGACTCAGTCAAAAGGGATGTGTACAGCTTACACAGGACATATAGGGCAATAATAAATGCCAATGGGGGTTATGTAGCTAAGAATGTCAGGTGAAGGGCATGGCGGGGTCAGGTTTTGGGTCAAAACTGGGCATGGCAGGCAGATGAGCACGAAGGGGCAGAAATAAATTTTGGATGTATGTGTTTGGACATAAAGATGGAACAGGACGGGCCCTATGTACTGGATCTGGGTGCCTGTCCTGTTCCAGGGTTTTTTGGATGGTATAAACCCTGTGTAACTGGATGTGACTCAGCATTGCAGTGACTCTTGAGTCACTGGTGAGCAGGGCAGCCCGCTGTACAGCTTAAGGCCGCTTGGAATGCTTCGAAAGCCTACAGGGCGGTGCATGGGCTTCTTAAGAGCCTAAACTTTGCAGCGATTATATGCCAGTGCTATTACACGCGGACCTCACCTGGGTTTGTCGTCTCCATCCCTCCTCTTGCGATTCGCGAACAGCGCTGGCAGGGAACGAGCCTTTTGCACCGCTGATGCAAGACACCGTATCATAAGGCTACCCTGTAACAGCAGCAACACAGCATCGCTGGGTTTCACTAGCAGCAAGGCTGTGAAGACCCCGACTTGCGGTAGGTCCAGTGACCATCTCAGCAGGAGAAGCGTCCGTGCCAATCTCTTGGTACATGCAGTAGACCCCAGACCGGCCAAAGCAGGAGATGCATATGCACATGCTCTACCTGTGCATAAGCAGTCAGTGAGAATCTCTTCGTTGCTGAATGGCTTGCAGCTATTAACCTTGCTAATTGCGCTACCACGGCCAGAAGTAGCCGTTGCGTTTGCCACAGCATGGCGCATTCACATCAGCGATGCTGCTTTGTGTAGACAAGAACCTAACATACAATGCTTGCTGGATTGGACTTTCATTAAGTCCTCGTTTGCTTGCTGTGCAGGAGGCAACAAGCCCGGCCCTACTGGCTGATTCTCGGCCGGCGCGCCATCACTCCGGTGCAAAAAGACGTTCCTAAGGTAATTGACTATGCATTCTGCGCACGCCTGATAAAGATCCCAGGCAGCACGGGACTGAGATAGGGCATAACAAGTATCGCCAAGTGCAGCAGGTCTCAGCGGCACTTGGCCTCTGCTTATGAACACGCAGCTGCTTTCTTACTTGGGACTTAGCAGTCTTCGCAGCAGCAGTAGGGCACTAGGACAGGTTGCACCTCGATCCCCACACAGTGGACGCAACAGCAAACCAGGCAGCCACCCGCCAGGGGTTGGTAGTGGACCCCTCTACGCCCGTATCCTTGCCAGCACAAAGCCTTAAAGCTTTTGCTACGTAGACAGCTTCTGCATGAAAGCGACACTCGTTTTCGACACGCTGGCTGCTTCCGTCCAGTTTTGCTGAGTTCGAGTCTGTGCACGGCACGAGCATGGCAAAGCAGCAGCACTGGGGTGCCGTAGAGTCTATAGGAGAGAACGCATGCAGGGGTCATGAACCCATGGTATGCCAGCATTGTTTCATAGCGTGGCAGCCTGTCAAAGTTGGGCCCTCGAGTTTGCCAGGGCGCAGCTGCTTTTGAAACTCCTTCAAATCTCACCCGAGGAAGCACTAGCCCGCGAGAGTAGCATACGTAAATTCAAGTTTCTCGCTCCACAAGCATCCATTTGAGCTTGGGAGAGGGCTTGTAAGCTTTGTTTAATTCCATTCTACAATGTGCTTGAAGCAAACAAGCTGCTAGGGTACTTTCTCGGCACGTCTTTTTGTACCGGAGTGATCTGGTCAAACTTGACTGTGTTGACTTGCCGCCACCTGTGAGCCCTGTCACCCTTTGCTTGCAGATTTGGATAACACATGGCTAGGCCTAACTGTACACCTGCTTGCTCATTAATTAATTATTGTTTAGAGCACACACTGGCTGACACAATCTGAGCAGGATTTCGCCAAAGTGTGCTGCTTTCTGTGTTTTGGCTTTAGCTGCAGAATCATGCTCAAGGAGCCCGTCCGCATTCTTGCAGCTGCAGCATGGGCTTCTGGGGGCTACAACAAGGCCTTGGCTCTGGAGAGGTTTCAGGAAATGATGCAGAAAGCAGGACTGCCTATGCCAAAGTGCCCCGAGAAGGCAATTAAGCGGTGGGGCGAGCAGTTAAAAAAGCAGCAGAACGTAAGGGGGGGCCAGCACAGGTCTGGCAGAAAGCCCAAACTCAGCTCAGAACAGGTCAATCAGCTCATCAAGCAGCTCCTAGGGTGGAGGGAAGCTGGTCTTACTGCTCCTTATGCCAGCATAGCGCGGTTCTGTGTGGACAACCCCATAGCAAAGCAAATCAAGGCTGCATCAGGGCAGGACAAAGACTGTCTATAGACAGCTGAAAGCAGAGATCCCTAGCCTGGGACATGCTAAGCTAACAGTTAAGACCCAGCTGACGCAGGATCAGAAGAACGCCCGCATAGCAGCATGCCGGCGGCTAGAGCGTAAGCCTTGAAGGGACCTAGAATGGGTGGTATGGGTGGATGCAAAGACCTTGTACGTCAACTTAAAGCATCGGCACGGTTGGATAGACAGGGCCAGTGCCACCCCAGAGGATCAGTACTACAGCACCGGCCTGGCAGGCGGATAACAAGCTCAACTGTGCAAATCCGGTACTATGCAGCCGTCAACTGCCAAGGTTGGACAGGTTACCCTCCACTTCATTACAGGCACTACAGGCATGTCTGCCAGAGGGATGGAAAAAACTACAAGGTGAGGGCCTAGCAGTCCACAGTTATTAACCTGGGACTGCCACCATACTTTACTTCATAGGCAACATCTAAAATGGCTCTTTTGGCTTTTGCCATCCACTTGTCTTGCCCAGGGGTGATGCGAATGAGCCACCAACCCTCTGCAATTGCAGCAGCATCAACAGCAGCATCTTTGGCAGACCTCCCTTGCACTGACTCCCCATGATAAGACTTCCCTGTGTGCTGCTGACCATCCAGCTCTATCAGCACCTTCCCCAAACCACAAGCAACACATCCACTGCATGTCGCCTTAGACTGTTTTTTTGGGCTGTGCACCCCAATGCCAGCCCTTCTAACAAGTGACATTCTACAGCGTACAATCCCAGGAATGCCAGATCCTCTAGTATCTTATACAGCAGGGCCTCAAAATTGCTGCGCCTGTGCCACAGCTCTGCACAAACCCTGCAGTCCCTGGTTCTGGCATGCCTTGTGATGCTCTGCACCTGCTTGCATAAGCATGCCTAGGGGTTTTAGGCACAGGCTCCTCCACAGGCACAGCACCCTGCTGTATTAGTAAAGCTGGGTAAGGGGTACACCCTCTGGCATCACTGTTCTGATGAAACCTGTTCTGGTATGTTCATCATGCTGACCTCTTTTCCTCCCTGCTTTTTTTGCTGCTGCTGCTATGCATTTTGTGATACCTGCAGACCAAAGAAGGGAAGGAGCAGTGGGTCTAACCTCCATGGAGTTTGAGGATGTCATGGAGCAGATCAGGCAAGATGCATGAGGCCAAATTGGCACCATTCTTGAAGGCAGAAGGCATGGACTGTGGTGACATTCTGTACAGTTGGGACAACGATAGGATTCATGTGGGTGCTGATCTAGCTACTGTGGGTATTGCAGATGACATGAGGCTAGAGCTGCCTGAGTGCAGCTCAGACATGCACAAAGTCATTGAGCATGTGCATGGTAACATCCAGCGTGAGTTTGATGAGTGGTTGTGGGGCTATACCACTGGCAAGCCAACAGTGGACGAGTGCAAGGACAAGGTGCTTGAGATCTTTGATCATGTGGTGTCTTCTGACTCAGTCAAAAGGGATGTGTACAGCTTACACAGGACATATAGGGCAATAATAAATGCCAATGGGGGTTATGTAGCTAAGAATGTCAGGTGAAGGGCATGGCGGGGTCAGGTTTTGGGTCAAAACTGGGCATGGCAGGCAGATGAGCACGAAGGGGCAGAAATAAATTTTGGATGTATGTGTTTGGACATAAAGATGGAACAGGACGGGCCCTATGTACTGGATCTGGGTGCCTGTCCTGTTCCAGGGTTTTTTGGATGGTATAAACCCTGTGTAACTGGATGTGACTCAGCATTGCAGTGACTCTTGGAGTCACTGGTGAGCAGGGCAGCCCGCTGTACAGCTTAAGCCGCTTGGAATGCTTCGAAAGCCTACAGGGCGGTGCATGGGCTCTTAAGAGCCTAAACTTTGCAGCGATTATATGCCAGTGCTATTACACGCGGACCTCACCTGGGTTTGTCGTCTCCATCCCTCCTCTTGCGATTCGCGAACAGCGCTGGCAGGGAACGAGCCTTTTGCACCGCTGATGCAAGACACCGTATCATAAGGCTACCCTGTAACAGCAGCAACACAGCATCGCTGGGTTTCACTAGCAGCAAGCTGTGAAGACCCGACTTGCGGTAGGTCCAGTGACCATCTCAGCAGGAGAAGCGTCCGTGCCAATCTCTTGGTACATGCAGTAGACCCCAGACCGGCCAAAGCAGGAGATGCATATGCACATGCTCTACCTGTGCATAAGCAGTCAGTGAGAATCTCTTCGTTGCTGAATGGCTTGCAGCTATTAACCTTGCTAATTGCGCTACCACGGCCAGAAGTAGCCGTTGCGTTTGCCACAGCATGGCGCATTCACATCAGCGATGCTGCTTTGTGTAGACAAGAACCTAACATACAATGCTTGCTGGATTGGACTTTCATTAAGTCCTCGTTTGCTTGCTGTGCAGGAGGCAACAAGCCCGGCCCTACTGGCTGATTCTCGGCCGGCGCGCCATCACTCCGGTGCAAAAAGACGTTCCTAAGGTAATTGACTATGCATTCTGCGCACGGCCTGATAAAGATCCCAGGCAGCACGGGACTGAGATAGGGCATAACAAGTATCGCCAAGTGCAGCAGGTCTCAGCGGCACTTGGCCTCTGCTTATGAACAC
>OY288178.1 GCA_958439195.1 uncultured Paracoccaceae bacterium | reverse complement strand
TTCAATTCTGGCCTGTCTGGCGCGTCATTTGCAGCAAAACTGCGTTCACAGGACCTACATTGCATGGTGAACATGTAGCTATCAGCCCATGATGGCTGCGTGGCGTCAAATGTCCTAACAGGCCTCGGCAAGATGTGCTAGGTATCTCCGATGGACAGACCCCTCATTTTGGCCTGAATCGACGTGAACTGCACTTGCTGCAAGCTCCAATACATTCAGATAGGTTATATATGTCTCTCCGAAGCACCCCTGGGCGGAAGTTGGTCTCCAGTTGGGCACATTAGAGCCATCCCTGTACCGCACGCACCTGGTAGGTGGCCACAGTTGGGGGCCGGATACAGTGCTGCAAGCCACATAGTTGAAGTATTCTGGTCTTGTATATGATTGGTGAATGTAAAAGCATCGACTGGCTGTTGCTTCGCAGGGCCCGGTCGCGATGGAGGACCTGCGTCAGCTACAGCACGCAGTTTCAGTTCTCACAGACTTCGTTAGCAGTCCCAGGCTGGAGTTCTTACACATGGTAGCTGGGCCGGATCGCAGTGCATACGGATTGCTCCCTTTGCATATAACAGGCGAAGGTGCCCCAGAAGCTGCCTTTTTAGTCCCGTTCCCAGCAGCAGCAGCAAACGAAGACAACTTACCCGAGCCTGTCCCAAATGCACCAGCAGCAGCAGCAACAGCAGGAGCAGCTCAGGCAGCGCTGGATGGTGGTGTGGGCCCGCTAGACCCTGGGGGACCTGTGACAGGCTATGTATGGACAACAGCTACTGTACCTCAGCAATTTTCATTTGACCTGCTGTCAGCAGTGTTGAGTGCACAGTCAGCTGAGGAACTGAGGAGCAGAACTCCAGTAGGGATGTGTACGTGGCTTGCTGCTGAACATCTTCTTACTGTGTGCAGCGACAAGCTCCAGCTTTACAGGGCTCTGGCAATGCAGTCTCAGCTGCAGCTGCAGCAGCAGCAGCAGCAGCTAGCTGAGCTATTGCAGGAACAGCACGATTACGAGCAGCAGCAGTTCTGGCAGCAGCAGGAGCCACTCTGGACAGCGGACCCTCAGGACCTGGAGGATGATGCGGGCATATTGCAGGAGGCTAGAGATACCCCAATCTTCGGTGATTTGTCGCGTTTACATGCTGATGTCACAGTCCGTCTGCAGCAAGGTCTAGCAGGCTCCTTCCGCCCTGCTGAGTGCCGTGCTGCATGGGCTTGCCTTCAGAGTGACAGTGGCATTCTGAAGCCTGCGGCTAAGCAGTTCATGCATGAGGTGTGCACTGCAATAGACAGCTTTAGCAAAGCTAGGCTCGGTAGCCGGCACGTGCTTGTTGAGTTTACCGCGGACTTCCTCTCTTACTCATCTGCGAGGAAGCTCCTCAGCAACTTCAAGGAGGTGCTTGCAGCGTGTGGTGCTGAAGCCCTCTATGAGCACACCCACAACCGGCAGCAGGAGTACAACAACATCCTTCAGCCGTTGTTGACTGTTGTTAGAGATGGGGTCATAGATTGCTTGTTCCGGTCCCCGTCTGTAGTGCAGCTTAACGCAGCTCCGTCTGAGATTGATAGCGTGGAACGGCAGAAGCTGTATTACATCACTGGATACCTCGTGTCGGATCTGATTGTGCGGGAGTTCATGAACAAGAAGCGCAAGAATGTTGACTGGACCTATGTGCGTTTACTAGAGGCCTTGAAGATCAATAAGTCTGACCCCCTAGTGCCAGAGCAAGACAGTTCATTTCAGAAGGTAAGAGTTGAAAGCCAGTCTGGATGGGCCACTGCAGGGAAAAGTGCATGTCCCGGTGGTGAAGTAGCAGCAGCATGCTTGGAAATGAGCTGGATGCTTGCAAGTGTGTAGCTGTGCATTTGAGGATGTTCCTACCAGCAGTTGGTTGTGATCATGGAAGTCGACAACATTTGCTTCTGTATGCCGCTTGTACCTAATGCAGCAGCAATTATGAGATGCTTTGTTGTTACTCTCTAGTTGTACTTGTGTGCTGTGCACTGATGGTTTCCGGTGTGGTCTCTGCTGGTGTTTTGTTAGGCGTCTGCTTGAGTTGCATGCCCAAAGTGCTGGTACTCTTGCTACAGTGCCTTCTCCTGACTTTCTGTATTGCTGCATTTCTTATGTTGTAGAAGGTGGACCGTGGCGGGTTGACATATGCCCATCCAGCTATCTTTGAATGGTTGCTGGAGGTTGAGAAGGTGGTCCGTGGGTACCTAGATGTTAACACGGTGAAGAGTGACACCCATAAGATCACACCAGATCACCACTGCAATGTGCTTGGGAGCAGATAACATACCTGCCGAGATTGGTGATATAGGTACTATCTCTTTTCTTGAGAGTGAAGCGCAGTTTCAGTGTCCCAGCCGGAGGGATGTTCAGCAATTCAGGCGGAGTATCACTTCCCTCGGGCACTGCCACCGGTTGGATAAGCTCCTGAGCTATTGCAAGCTCCATTTGCATTACAATCTAAGGGAATAGGCTAAAGCGTGGTGCTCACAAGTGCTGGGGCCAGAGAGCTTGCTCGCCATGACACCCTTGCTAACCTAGAAGTAAGCGCGCATTACGAGATGTGTGACCTCAAACCCTTCTAAAAGTATACAAACTTTGTTTGTGTCCAGCTGCGACAACGCGGGAGGTATCAAATTACGCCTACAGCCGGATGGACATACCCTGCAATAGGCAGTGGATGTGGGGCTTTAACGGAGTCTGGGGCCTTCCTACGGAGCGCCCATCACATCAACCTTTGATCATACCACATCCTTGCTCAGAATCAATGGTTTCTGCGATAGCGAAAGGGCTGTAGTGGCGCCGCAAGGCAGTTGGTGCTTGCGGACAGACCCTGCGGTGCCGATTTGCCCTGCGTTGCTAACCCCGAGTATATAGGGTATAGACTAGTTACCCCTGGTGGTGGCCCCAGCGAGCGTCAGCAGGTCAAGACGCTGAGGCATGGTATCAATTGCACTCGCTATCTTATGACATAGCTTGCTTTATCGGCTCACAGCCTTAAAGAGAGGAAGTGTACTTCTTGCTGGAGCAGCGCAACATGCAGTCAGTGCTGTGTCCGCTCATCAGAGATGCTGCTTAGAAGACTCAAACCCGTCGTGTTCTATGGCCGACTATGCATCCAGTCAGGTAGCGCAAAATGTTTCTCTTCCGGTGCTCCGCTTAAGTTGTTCCTCAGCGCACCCGACGCCTCATCTGACCGTGCTGGAGCTGCTTTGATCACGTCCCTGAAGAAGCTCTACAAAGGGCAACTGACAGTAGAAGGCCTGGTATGCGCATTCAGTGGAAACCTCGCCGTCTGGCCCAGGAGGAGTCTCATTGTATTAAATCCATTCAGGGAGGCCCACTTATGCAAGCAGCTGGGTTGCAAAGTGTTCTTGAACCCTCAGTATACCAGCAGTTCGCCCTTGCGGAGCAGATCAACCGGCTAGAGTTTGTTAAGGGCGTGAAGCATCACAAGGTGCGCCTATGGGGCCTGAACAGAGCTTTGGCAGATCTTTTAAGACCCAGCCAAAAACCCCACCTAAGCTTCATCTGTAGCTCGGAATCTTGAATAGTAACTATTCTGGAGTGGTATGAACCATAAGAATTGCCAATCATGACTCAGGATGCTGTATGTTGCCCACTTATGTGACAGGATTTGGATGTGATTACACCAGATGTTCATAATCACTCGAAGAACTTCACAGACCTAGCAGTGACTGCCCTGCACGGGTATGAACCTCCCACCAAGGAAAAGCAACACAATCAGCACCAGCAACATGAGGAGTCAGGAGGCAGCAAAGAAAGCAGCAGCAACTCGTTTACCAAAGCCTCAAGCAGCGAAACCAGCAGCAGCAGTAACGGCAGTAGCAGTAGTCTTCCGCAACCACAGCAGCAGCAGCAACAACAGCAGCAGCCACAACAACAGCAGCAGCAGGAAGCAGTTAGGCATGTGGCAGGTCCTGCTTATGATGCCATCATCACCCTGGGTGGCCAGCTGCTGAATAAGCAACTACTAGGGTCGTTGAAGGTGGCACAGAGGAAGGCAGGGAAGATGCTGCCACCCTTGATTGCCTGCAGTGTGAGTGATTGGGGTTACTGGGGCCCTGGGGCCGCTAGGGGAGGGGCGAAGTTCCTTGGAGGGGCGAGAGGAGAGAGAGGGGGAGGGGGAGTTGTGCAGGGGAAGGAGGGGGAGGAGGGGGAGTGGGAGGGGGAGTAGTGCAGGGGGAGGAGGGGGAGGAGGGGGAGGGGGAGGGGGAGTAGTGCAGGGGGAGGAGGGGGAGGAGGGGGAGGGGGAGTAGTGCAGGGGAAGGAGGGGGAGGAGGGGGAGGGGGAAAATGTGCAGGGGAAGGAGGGGGAGGGGGAAGAGGGGGAGGATGGGAATGGGGGTTAGTGGTTGGGTGCTTGCAATGTGAGTGGTACCTCGGGTTGCAGGGACTGTTGGGGAGGCGTTGCTTGAGGTGGAACGATTGGAGGTGAAGGGATGAATGTGGGAAGAGCTGGTTGATGAAGGGTGCAATAAACAAGGGGTGGGTGTAGGAGGTGAACCCTACACTGTAAAGCGGGGAGAGGGGGGGAGGGGCCCAGAGGGGGCCAGTCTTTGCACTTGGCAAGAAATGGGGCATGCAGCTGGCACAGGTCTGCTTGGTGTATACAATATCAGCTAGGATGTGTGCTTTGTAGAGGAGTAGGGTCAGGGGGTTGGGGGTCCGAGGAGGGGCAACTTGTCCTTCTTAAGCCCTAGCTAGGGTTTTAAACCTAACCTGGTACTCAACCTTAAGGCATGCCTCAAGGCCTTTACCCAAAGGTCTGCATGGTTGCCAAACCAAAAGTAGAACTATGCAGAAATACCAAAAAATGCAAACTATATGAAACATCAATGGCATACAAGGAGGACCGGCAGAGGCTCTTTGTTGCAGCTGCTGGACCCGGAATTTAGAAGGAGTTCAGTGGAAGACAGTAGCTCTTGGGATATCCAAGCAGGTACCTCTGACATCATATGTGAAAGGTGGCTCTGCTTTGCTAGGTGTATCCCCAATCTCATCCCTGGGCTGAAGACCTGACCACAAGCTGACTATTTCTTTAAAGGTATTGCTTGTTGCTCTCGATGCATGATCATACCTTTGTCTCTGTAGGGCATCAGCACAAGAATGCAAATAACAACATCAAGATTGGGTAAGAGTACAGGGACTAATACTGTCAGAGGTAAGCATCCGTTTTTGTGGTTTTGACCCATCAATAAAACCATGTTTTTGCTGCTGTATCCAATAGAACTTAACGGTACTGTCTATTGTTTGCTGCTGCTATAGGTTCCTGGCCTAGGTGACTTCAGATCTTATAAAAAAGTGCTAAGAGCCTGGTCACGTGACTGTGATCATGTGATGGTGTCACTGCCCTTTGAACTTCAGCTGCTACACACCACTGACTGCCCAGCTTCCTTCACTGGACATCCCATCATACAACAACTCATTGAACAGCATTATCTTAGCAAGGGTTCAAATTCAAATTATCAGCGACAGCTGCAGCAGGGGCAGCAGGGGCAGCTAGGACGTCAGCAGCAGCAGGAAGAGGAACAGGAGGTGGGGAAGGGGGGAGGAGGGGTGATTGGATCGGTTGATAGCAGAGCAATGCTCCCGTGGTTTGCTGATGGCCAGTTTGTGAAGAGCATGTTTTTGAAAGGGGATGGGGTGGGGTTTAGGGCGCAACATGCGGAGAGACTTTGGCCACAGCTAGTGTGTAAGGAGGGGGGGATAGCAGAAGCTGCCACCACCACTACCACCACCAGCAGCAGCAGCAGCAATGGCAGTAGCAGCAGCAACAGCAGGAGCAATAGAAGCAGCAGTAGCAGTGGCAATGGTACTGAAGAGAAAGAAGCAGCAGGAGGATCAGGAGGGGGTTTAAGCCCTGCTACTGCTCCGTTGCTGCTGTTATTACCTGGTCAACATGAGAGGGAGTTAAAGGAGTGCATTCCTGCATTTGGTGAGTGGCCAGGGTAAAGAGGGTTAGGGATTTAGCCTGAACCTAGGTTTAACCCCCTAAATCCTAGCTGTTGCTGAGTGGTTAGGGACAGTGGGGGCAGGCATTAGGGTTTGGACTCTTGGTTTGGGGATGAACCCTGAACCGTAGCATTTACTGAGGTGTAAGGGAAAATATGGTTGAAGGTGTAGGGTTAGGGCTTAAGGCATGGGGATGGACCCTAAACCCTAGCATGTCCCCAGTGGATGGTTGTGCACAAGAGGAACAGGAATACAGGTGGAAGCAAAGGGATGTAGGCTGGGATGCAGGCTGCAAAAGAGAGGAGGCTAGGAAAACACGATGTGCTAGACCAAGCAAATGCTAGACCATAAGACCAAAGGCCATAGGGTAAGGGTAGAGGGAGACAGGAGGAGAGCGGAAGAAATGTGGACGGAGGGAGAGCAGCCGTAGAGGGCACAGTTGGAGACAATGCCATTGGGGAGACACAGGTGGGAAGTGGGCCCTTGGGAAGCGGGGTGGGAAGTGGGGTGGGAAGCGAGGTGGGAATTGGGGTGGGAAGCAGGGTGGGAAGCGGGGTGGGAAGCGGGGTGGGAAGCGGGGTGTATGAGTGTGAACGCGAGGCTGGTGTCTAGCGGTTAGCGTCGAAAGGCACAGGAGGTGAGCCACGGGACTCTTTGCAACGGTCGGAAGGATCCTTGGGGCATTCTGCATTACTCAACACAAGAGCTGCTTGATTGCAGTACTTGAAAGCTGGCATGTTGAACTGTCTGTCAGTACAGGAGAGGACAAAGGTTGACAGGAAGGCACCTCTGATAGGTTTGGGGTGGTGGCGACAACTTCAGGTATATGCTCTTTGCTTTCCCTGCGCCATGCCAGTCTGTTATGAACCCTCTCTTTTGCGCCTAGTTGCACCCCTGCGTTTTTGCCTGTACCACCTCCAATTTTGCCTATAGATAACATTATACATCGCTCTGCTTGGCGGTGACATGTCTTTTTTAGGCATGTTACCGCCGAGCCTGTAAAGTGAACTAGTAGGGAGTTTAGAACTCGGTGAAGGCAGCTGGATCCCGTGTGTGCGTCCCTGTCTCGTCCAGGGGGCATGCGCGCCAGTTGCAGCGCACAGCTGGTCACTGAGCCATGCAACCGGGTCAAACGACCTCGCAACGTGCACAGCAAGAGGCATGGGCCTGTTGAGCACTTGCGATTGCTTAAGACGGGGTCCGAACGCCTCAGCTTCGTGAACTGCAGAACTTTCGGCAGTGACGATGCTTCGGTACAGAGCAAGCTATCCTCTTACGTCATGCAGCTGTCTCGCCTTGGCGTTGGAGCCTGTGGTGTTGCTGAAAGCAGGATACCGGGTAGTGGATGTCATAATGTTACGAAGGACTGGCAGTTGATATGGTCCGGGCTGCCAGAGGGTCAGCCACGGCAACATGGGGTGGGCCTGTTTCTTAACTCGAAGTGGTCCCGTTGCCTAATCGACTGGTCTGCTGTCAGTGAGCGAATCCTGGTAGTCCGTGTGAGAATCAGCAGTGGGATAAACGCCTCAATCGTGGTAGCATATTCGCCGACTGATACCGAGTCCACCCCTGAGGAGGTCAAGGAAGCTTTCTACCTGCAGTTGGAAGCTATCTTGGCAGCGCTGCCTTCCAGGGACATGTTAGTCCTTCTGGGTGACTTCAACGCCCAGGTTGGCACTGATCCAGAACCGTATGGGGGTGTTATGGGGCCTCATGGCTTTGGGAAGCAGCAGCCTTCAGGGAATGGTGAGCGACTCTTGCAGCTGGCTGGTGCCTTGAACCTTCGCTTAGCCAACACCTTCTTCAAGCACAGCAATTACCGGACTGCTACTCACAAGATGGTTAATAGAAACAAGCAGGATGTGCTCAGGGTCATCGATTACATAGCTGTCTCCAAGCGGTTCATGTCAAGTGTGACAGACTGCAGGGTCTTTCGCAGCTTTGATACAGGTGGCTCTGATCATAGAATGCTGGTGCTTACGATGCGCCTCCGCTTGTCAGTGGCCAAGCAGCACAGTGCGAAGGGACAGCCAGCACGGCCCTATGACTGCAGCCGGCTGCAAGAATCTGCAGCAACTCAGCAGTGCTTTGAGCTGGCAATGTCTAACCAGTTCAGCCGTCTGGTAGGGGCTCAGTTGCAGAGCGCACAAGACGAATGGACACAGCTAACAGCGGCAGCCAGCCAAGCAGCCCATAAGGCTGGTCTAAACCTCAAGCCTCAGCAGCGGCGCCGAGATTTCGCTATATCCGATGCGACCTTGCAGAAGATTGAGCGGAAACATGCAGCACATGCAGCGGTGCTGTCCTCTCCTAATGATGCTACCAGGGCAGATTACAGGGAGGCCAATAATGCTGCTAGGCGAGCGGTTAAGAAGGATCAGGAGCGGTACTTCAAGCAGCAAGCGCTGTTTGCGGAACATGCTCTAAAAGCTGGTAATCTAGCCGTGTTCCACAAGCATGTCCAGCGGATCTTCAAGGAGCAGCAGGGCAGTAGCTCTGCTGCTCCTACAGCTGTGCTAGGGGGTGCTGATGGCAAGCAGCTGTTCCAAAGCAGGGAGGAGGTGGTGAAGTGCTTTGCTGAGCACTTTGCTGATGTCCTCAACTGCCCTGCCAAGCTCGACCAGCAAATGCAGCAGACCATTGAGGAGTTAGTGCAGAAGATGGAGGCAGGGCAAGGTGCAAACCAGCAGAGTGAAGCAGCAGCTCAGCCACCTACTGTGCAGGAGGTTGAAGAAGCTGTCTTTGCCTGTCGTAATGGGGCAGCTCCTGGGGTTGATGGTATCGCAGCGCCTATGCTAAAGCTCAGTGGGACCATGCTGAAATGGTTGCACAGGGTCATTGTGGCGGTGTGGGAGTCAGGGAAAGCGCCAGTGGAGTGGAAACGTGCACTGTTGGTGGCACTGTATAAAGGCAAAGGAGAGCGCAAAGTGAGAGATAGCTATAGGGGGATAAGCTTGCTAAGTATACCGGGGAAGGTGTATGTCTTGGTCATTTTGGCTAAGATCAGTTCTCATATCGATGCACAACTGCTTGATAACCAGTCTGCTTTTAGGAAGGGGAGGGGCCTCACTGATGCTCTGTTCACCATACGCCAGGTCATCTCTAAGTCTGTAGCATTCGATCAGCCTCTATTCATGGCTTTTGTGGATTTGCGTAAGGCATATGATTCTGTACCGCGAGACACGCTATGGCGCATCCTGCATGTGTACGGGGTACACACAAAGCTGATAGAGTTGCTGATGGACTTGCATACTGGCACACAGGCTGCTGTTAGGATGGGTGGTGTGGTGTCTGAGTGGTTTGATGTGCATGGCGGGGTGCGGCAGGGATGTGTCATTGCTCCCTTGCTGTTCAACATCTACATGGACTTTGTGGTTCGGCAGGCAATGGCTCAGATGCCGGAGGGATGTGGGGTGAAGCTAGCCTATCATGCAGATGGGAAACTTGAGCGTGATGGGTGTGGTAGTGGTGGGTGTGTGGAGCTGTTGTCTGTTCTGCTGTATGCAGATGATATGGTGTTGCTAAGTCCCAGCAGGGAGGAGTTGGTGGTCATGCTGCAGGTGATGGACAAGGTTGCTGCTAGTCTTGGGTTGCGCATCAATGCAAGCAAGACTGAGATCCTGTCCATTGACAAGGATTGGAAGGAGGGGGATGTGCCAGTGCAGCAAGGACCAGAGGTGGTTATCAGTGAGGGTGTGGTAAAAGAGGTGTCACAGTTCAAGTACTTGGGAAGTGTGCTTGTGACTGATGGCAGGTTGGATGTGGAGTTGAATATCAGGAGGGGTAAGGCTGTGGGGAGGTTTAAGCAGTTTGAAAAGATGTGGGGTACCAAGCATCTGTCATTGGCTACGAAGGTGAAGTGTTACAAGGCATATGTGTTGCCAATTCTGCTGTTCGGGAGTGAGTGTTGGTCCCTGACCAAAGTGCAATCGCAAAAGCTTGAGCGGGTGCACTCTAGCTGCCTTAGGAGCATCCTGGGGGTCAGGCTGTCAGATCGGCACACCAATGAGCATATCAGGAAATCATGTGGGGTAGCCACCTTGTCAGCATACATCACAGCAAATAGGCTGAGGTGGCTGGGGCATGTGGGCCGCATGGAGGAGGGCAGGTTGCCGCATATTGCGTTGTTCTCTTCATTACATGGTGACATGACGAGGCCAGTGGGTAGGCCTCGCCATACCTGGGAGAAATGCGTGTGTGCAGATCTGAAGGTGCTTGGTCAAGATGAGGGGAGCTGGGAGGCTTCATGTCAGATTAAGAGTGCTTGGAGGAAGAGGTTGTGGGATCTTACGCACCCTTGGGAAAGCCAACGGTTAGTGAGGTGTAGAAGGCGCACTAAGCAAGCTATTGATAAGCATGTGGAGCGCTATGTGGTGCCTTTCAGTGGCTGGGAGGATGGTGGTTCACCAGTACCTAGGTGGTGGGAGCCACCTCCAGCCCCTACTAGGGTGGTGCTTGATCCTGCTGCCTCCCCGCCACCCATGTGTGATGGAAGTGGAGCAGGTTTTGGGTTTTAGTGGTGGTGTTTGTTTCCCCTTGGTGTGCACGCCGTTGCATCTAGCCTCAGCTTGTGTGTGGCAAATCCACCATCGGTTGTGTGGCTTCGTGATTGTGATCAGGAGCCTTGTGTTTGTGGCCTAGGTTTGTTTGGCCATTGGCATTGCTGGTCTTGCGTTTTGATTGATTGATTGATTGACCACCTCCAAGGAAGGCACAGCTGGGCAGACAAGGGGTAATGAGTTGTGACCAATGCTGGGAGTTTCTGATGGCTATGAAAAGACATCTTAATCCGACCATTGGCATTTATGTGTGAGGGCTTTCTGATGAGGGACTCAATGTAAAAAGAAGGAAGAGCTGACAAGACTCTTCATGAGCATCAGACATGTAGAGGTCGGTTTCTATCAACTGTGTGCAGTTGGTTGTATGTCCCATGGAAACAATGACTTTGCTGGACAGCAGTTTTAACTAGGATTTCACTGTTTAAAAGTTTTATATAAGGTCTGTTGATACAAGATGGAAACGGCAGTGAGGCCCCGTTAATCAGGAAAGCCAGTGGAAGTTGCGCTGTGTACCACTACGGCTATCTTGCTGCTGAGCTCATGCAAGCAGTATTGAAACACAGCGACTCCATGTTCCATCTCAATGTTTTTGTTGCAGCTTGAGGTGCGGCAGGGCCTATGGCACAATGTTTTTGTTGCGCTTGAGGTGCGGCAGGGCCTATGGCACTTTTTGCTATGGCATACCGTATTATGAAATGTAGTCAGTCAATGTAGTGAACAGGT
This sequence comes from uncultured Paracoccaceae bacterium, assembly GCA_958439195.1. Lineage (GTDB taxonomy): Bacteria > Pseudomonadota > Alphaproteobacteria > Rhodobacterales > Rhodobacteraceae > Paragemmobacter. Next base: position 4,361 of record OY288178.1, on the reverse strand, counting down.
TGTTCCGTGTTCTAACCGCAGATTTCCCTGGTTTTACGTTCTGTTTGCAGATTTAATCACTCGTAACCTGGTCACCCGTAACCCAGCACTCGCCGCAGTGATGGTGGTGCCATCCTTGTGGTTACCATCTGCACGCGAGGCAGTAGCAAATTATGCCATACCTGTCCTGGTAGTCAATCAGGAGCAACAGCAGGAGCTACAAGATGCTTTGGCTGCAGCAACAGCAGCACTGAGCCATGGGGGGGAGGTGAGGGGATGGGGGAAAGCGGGGGATGGGGGGGAGGATGGTTGGGAGGGGGAGGGGCAGGAGGGAGGGGGAGGGTGGGAGGGGAGGCAGGGCTGGGGTCTGGAGAAAGAGAACCAGGAGCAACAGCAGGAGCTACAAGATGCTTTGGCTGCAGCAACAGCAGCACTGAGCCATGGGGGGGAGGTGAGGGGATGGGGGAAAGCGGGGGATGGGGGGAAGGATGGTTGGGAGGGGGAGGGGCAGGAGGGAGGGGGAGGGTGGGAGGGGAGGCAGGGCTGGGGTCTGGAGAAAGAGAACCAGGAGCAACAGCAGGAGCTACAAGATGCTTTGGCTGCAGCAACAGCAGCACTGAGCCATGGGGGGGAGGTGAGGGGATGGGGGAAAGCGGGGGATGGGGGGGAGGATGGTTGGGAGGGGGAGGGGCAGGAGGGAGGGGGAGGATGGGAGGGGAGGCAGGGCTGGGGTCTGGAGAAAGAGAACCAGGAGCAACAGCAGGAGCTACAAGATGCTTTGGCTGCAGCAACAGCAGCACTGAGCCATGGGGGAGAGGTGAGGGGATGGGGGAAAGCGGGGGATGGGGGGAAGGATGGTTGGGAGGGGGAGGGGCAGGAGGGAGGGGGAGGGTGGGAGGGGAGGCAGGGCTGGGGTCTGGAGAAAGAGAACCAGGAGCAACAGCAGGAGCTACAAGATGCTTTAGCTGCACAGCAATAGCAGCACTGACCCATGGGGGAGAGGTGAAAGAATGGGAAGGGGAGAAAAGGGGGGAGATGAAGGATGGTAGGAGATGCAAGGTCGGGGAGGCGGGCACGGCATCTAGGCAAGGGAGAGAGGTGAGGGGATAGGAAGATGCGCCTGCAAGAGGGGAAGGAGGGCTAGAGGCTAGAGAAAGGCGACCAGGAGCAAGAGTAGGGGTTGCAGGGTGTATTAGCTGCAGCAATGGTACCATGAGGCCGTGGGGGAGAGGTGAAGGGGTGGGAAGCAGGGACACGCCCCGGGGGGGGGGGGGCTGTGGGAGGGGGGGGGGAAGGGCGGAGAAAGCAGGAAGGAGGAAGGAGGGAGAGGAGGCAGGAAGATGAGGAGGGGCCAGGCCCGGAGGAGGAGGAAAGGTGGTTGGGTGGAAGGGAGGGAGGACGGCCTGGAACGGGAGGGTGGTGGGGTGGGGGCCGGGATGGGCAGGGCCACGAGTGGCGATGGCAGGGCGCCGGGGGGGGGGGGGCTGGGGCCCGGAGAGAGGGAACCAGTAGCAACACCAAGAGCTACAGGACGCATTAGTGGCAGCAACAGCAGCACTGAGGCATGCTACATTGTTATATCTACGCTGGCTTCACCATGAGCAGCGTACAACCTAGAAAGTAGCTTACTATAGTGAAGGCTCCCGCCTCCTGAACACGACCAATTTGTCTGGGTTTAGGTAGGGTTAGGGTCAAAAAAACCTAAACCCTAAACCGTAAACCCTGAACACGACCATTTTGTCTGGCTCATCAAACCATCAACTCCAGCCCATCCACCTCACTTGTTAATTCACACATCTATATCCTCCCAGAAGGGGTCTGAGCCGTGACTCCCTCCCAGAAGGGGTCTGAGCCGTGACTCCCTCCCAGAAGGGGTCTGAGCCGTGACTCCCTCCCAGAAGGGGTCTGAGCCGTGACTCCCTCCCAGAAGGGGTCTGAGCCGTGACTCCCTCCCAGAAGGGGTCTGAGCCGTGACTCCCTCCCAGAAGGGGTCTGAGCCGTGACTCCCTCCCAGAAGGGGTCTGAGCCGTGACTCCCTCCCAGAAGGGGTCTGAGCCGTGACTCCCTCCCAGAAGGGGTCTGAGCCGTGACTCCCTCCCAGAAGGGGTCTGAGCCGTGACTCCCTCCCAGAAGGGGTCTGAGCAGTGACTCCCTCCCAGAAGGGGTCTGAGCAGTGACTCCCTCCCAGAAGGGGTCTGAGCAGTGACTCCCTCCCAGAAGGGGTCTGAGCCGTGACTCCCTCCCAGAAGGGGTCTGAGCCGTGACTCCCTCCCAGAAGGGGTCTGAGCCGTGACTCCCTCCCAGAAGGGGTCTGAGCCGTGACTCCCTCCCAGAAGGGGTCTGAGCCGTGACTCCCTCCCAGAAGGGGTCTGAGCCGTGACTCCCTCCCAGAAGGGGTCTGAGCCGTGACTCCCTCCCAGAAGGGGTCTGAGCCGTGACTCCCTCCCAGAAGGGGTCTGAGCCGTGACTCCCTCCCAGAAGGGGTCTGAGCCGTGACTCCCTCCCAGAAGGGGTCTGAGCCGTGACTCCCTCCCAGAAGGGGTCTGAGCCGTGACTCCCTCCCAGAAGGGGTCTGAGCCGTGACTCCCTCCCAGAAGGGGTCTGAGCCGTGACTCCCTCCCAGAAGGGGTCTGAGCCGTGACTCCCTCCCAGAAGGGGTCTGAGCCGTGACTCCCTCCCAGAAGGGGTCTGAGCCGTGACTCCCTCCCAGAAGGGGTCTGAGCCGTGACTCCCTCCCAGAAGGGGTCTGAGCCGTGACTCCCTCCCAGAAGGGGTCTGAGCCGTGACTCCCTCCCAGAAGGGGTCTGAGCCGTGACTCCCTCCCAGAAGGGGTCTGAGCCGTGACTCCCTCCCAGAAGGGGTCTGAGCCGTGACTCCCTCCCAGAAGGGGTCTGAGCCGTGACTCCCTCCCAGAAGGGGTCTGAGCCGTGACTCCCTCCCAGAAGGGGTCTGAGCCGTGACTCCCTCCCAGAAGGGGTCTGAGCCGTGACTCCCTCCCAGAAGGGGTCTGAGCCGTGACTCCCTCCCAGAAGGGGTCTGAGCAGTGACTCCCTCCCAGAAGGGGTCTGAGCAGTGACTCCCTCCCAGAAGGGGTCTCGAGCAGTGACTCCCTCCCAGAAGGGGTCTGAGCAGTGACTCCCTCCCAGAAGGGGTCTGAGCAGTGACTCCCTCCCAGAAGGGGTCTGAGCAGTGACTCCTCCCAGAGGGGTCTGAGCCGTGACTCCCTCCCAGAAGGGGTTCTGAGCCGTGACTCCCTCCCAGAAGGGGTCTGAGCCGTGACTCCCTCCCAGAAGGGGTCTGAGCCGTGACTCCCTCCCAGAAGGGGTCTGAGCAGTGACTCCCTCCCAGAAGGGGTCTGAGCAGTGACTCCCTCCCAGAAGGGGTCTGAGCAGTGACTCCCTCCCAGAAGGGGTCTGAGCCGTGACTCCCCTCCCAGAAGGGGTCTGAGCAGTGACTCCCTCCCAGAAGGGGTCTGAGCCGTGACTCCCTCCCAGAAGGGGTCTGAGCCGTGACTCCCTCCCAGAAGGGGTCTGAGCAGTGACTCCCTCCCAGAAGGGGTCTGAGCAGTGACTCCCTCCCAGAAGGGGTCTGAGCCGTGACTCCCTCCCAGAAGGGGTCTGAGCAGTGACTCCCTCCCAGAAGGGGTCTGAGCCGTGACTCCCTCCCAGAAGGGGTCTGAGCCGTGACTCCCTCCCAGAAGGGGTCTGAGCCGTGACTCCCTCCCAGAAGGGGTCTGAGCAGTGACTCCCTCCCAGAAGGGGTCTGAGCCGTGACTCCCTCCCAGAAGGGGTCTGAGCCGTGACTCCCTCCCAGAAGGGGTCTGAGCCGTGACTCCCTCCAGAAGGGGTCTGAGCAGTGACTCCCTCCCAGAAGGGGTCTGAGCCGTGACTCCCTCCCAGAAGGGGTCTGAGCAGTGACTCCCTCCCAGAAGGGGTCTGAGCCGTGACTCCCTCCCAGAAGGGGTCTGAGCAGTGACTCCCTCCCAGAAGGGGTCTGAGCAGTGACTCCCTCCCAGAAGGGGTCTGAGCCGTGACTCCCTCCCAGAAGGGGTCTGAGCAGTGACTCCCTCCCAGAAGGGGTCTGAGCCGTGACTCCCAGGAATGATGGGCCAGGGAGGGAGGCGGGGGAAGGGACCTGCAGAGGACAAAGGGAAGGGTATGAGGAGGCTGCAACAGTCACGTCAGGGTTTGCGGGAGCTGCAGGGTTTGCGGGAGCTGCAGGGTTTGCGGGAGCTGCAGGGTTTGCGGGAGCTGCAGGGTTTTGGGGAGCTGCAGGATGCATGGACAGTGGGATGTGGGCTGTGGAGGGCACTGACAGGCGGGCCAGGGGGAGGGGAGGGGGACTGGGCATGGCTGGTTTTAATGGGCAACGAGACGGAAAGG
>OY288177.1 GCA_958439195.1 uncultured Paracoccaceae bacterium | reverse complement strand
CTTACACGGGGATGTTGCCGGGGCTGATCGCGGCGCATTACCGGGCGGATGAGATCATGATCGATCTGGTCCGGCTGGCGCGGTTTGCCGGGGCGCGGGTGATCCTGGACCGGGCCGTGGGCATTGACCGGGGCGCAAAGCAGGTGGTTTTGGCGGGGCGCGGGGCGCTGCGCTATGACGTCTTGTCGTTGGATATCGGCATCGGGTCAGACCTGCCGGATGTGCCGGGGTTTGCTCAACATGCGGTGGCGGCGAAGCCGTTGGGGGATTACGCACGGCGGTGGGAGGCGTTTGTGGCGCAGGCCAAGGCGGAACCACGGCTGGTGCTGATCGGCGCGGGTGTCGGCGGGGTGGAGCTGGCGCTGGCGTCAGCGCATCGGTTGCGGGACGCCGGGCGAACACCACAGATCGCGCTGGTGGAACAGGGCGCTGTGGCCTTGCCGGGGATCGGGGCGCGCGCGCGTGAAACGTTGCTGGCGCGGCTGGACACGGCGGGGGTGTCGCTGCGCACCGGGGTGCGCGCCGTGGAGATCGGGGCAGATCACGTGCGGCTGTCGGATGGCCGCACCTTGGGTTCGGATTTTACCCTGTCGGTGGCGGGGGCGCGGCCACAGGGGTGGCTGGCCCATACGGGTTTGACGTTACAGGAGGGGTTTGTCGCGGTGGACCGGCATCTGCGGACATCGGACCCGGCCATCTTTGCGGCGGGGGATTGCGCGCATCTGACCCATGCGCCGCGACCCAAGGCCGGGGTTTATGCGGTGCGCGCGGCGCCTGTCTTGCTGCACAACTTGCGGGCCGTGGCGGCGGGCAGGCCGTTGCAGACCTTTCAGCCGCAAAGGGATTATCTGAAGCTGGTGTCGCTTGGCCCGCGTGAGGCGCTGGCCGACAAGTTCGGGCTGCGGACAGGCGGGGCCTGGCTGTGGCGATTGAAGGACCGGATCGACCGTAAATTCATGGACAGGTTCGGGGATTATCCGGTGATGTCGCGGGCGCTGCCAGAAGTGACCGCGCAAGGCGTGGACGCGGCGATGGGCGACCGGCCCCTGTGCGGCGGGTGCGGGGCCAAGGTTGGGCCGGGGGCATTGGATACTGCGTTGCAGGGGCTGCCGGCGCCACGACGGGCGGATGTCCTGTCGGGGCCGGGGGATGATGCGGCGGTGTTGCGACATGGCGACGGGGTGCAGGTGATCACCACCGATCATCTGCGCGCGACCTGTGCCGATGCGCGGCTGATGGCGCGGATTGCGGCGGTGCATGCGCTGGGTGACATATGGGCGATGGGGGCCGCACCGCAGGTGGCGTTGGCGCAGGTGACGCTGCCGCGTTTGTCGGGCACCTTGCAGGCCGACATGCTGGCCGAAATCATGGATGCGGCGGCCGAGGTGTTTCGCGCCGCGGGTGCGGATGTGGTGGGCGGGCATACCACCGTGGGTGCGGAACTGACGATCGGTTTCACCGTCACGGGGCTTGCCGCGCGGCCTGTAACCAAGGCCGGGGCGCGGCCGGGGGATGCATTGATCCTGACCAAGGCGCTTGGGTCTGGCACGATCATGGCGGCGGATATGGCGCTGGCGCGCATTCCGGGCGCGGTTCTGGGTGTGGCGGTGGCGGGATGCTGGGCGTCGATGACCGTGCCGCAGGACAAGGCGGCGGCGATCCTTGCCCCCGTGGCCCATGCCATGACGGATGTGACGGGCTTCGGGCTGGCCGGACATCTGCTGGAGATGCTGGAGGCGTCTGGCGTTGCGGGCCGGATTGCGTTGGATGCGCTGCCGCTGCTGGACGGGGCAGAGGGTCTGGCGGCGCAGGGGGTGGAAAGTTCCCTTGCGTCTGCGAACCGCGCGGCTGTGGCAGGCCGGATGAGCGTGCCGGGGGGCGCGCGCGGGGCGCTGTTGTTCGATCCGCAGACGGCGGGGCCGTTGTTGGCGGCCGTGCCGGAGGATCACGCCAGGGCAGTGCTGGCGGCATTGGCAGATGCGGGCGTGAAGGCGGTGCGGATTGGCACAGTGACGGCAGGCGCGCCCTATTTGCATGTGGTCTAAGCGGGGTTTGGCGCAGACGGCACGGCGGTTTCTGCGCATGGAAACCGGGGCCGCCCCTGCGGTGGTGGTGTTTTCACCACAGTCTGGGGGCTGTTTCTGCGGCAGTTTCTGGGCCCGAGTGCGTTTTGGCGACCTGCGGGGTCGTCTTCGGGGGTGATCTTGGCCGCGCTTCGGATTAGGTGCCGGGGCAAAGCAGAACGGCGGGACGGCGATGGCGTATTTTCTGGGCGTGGATACAGGCGGCACTTACACCGATGCGGTGATCGTGGACGAAGCCGCGACGCGGGTTATCGGATCGGCCAAGTCGCTGACCACGCGGGGTGATCTGGCGCTGGGCATCGGGCGGGCGGTGGATGCGGCGCTGGCAGGTGCAGGCGTTTTGCCAAGCGAAGTATCGCTGGTGTCGCTGTCAACAACGCTGGCCACCAATGCGCTGGTCGAAGGGCAGGGCGGGCGGGTCGCGCTGGTATTCATCGGATTTGATACCGGCGATCTGGACCGAGGCGGGCTGACCACGGCGCTAAAGGGCGATCCGGTGATCCATCTGTCGGGCGGGCACAGCCATGCCGGGGTGGAAATTGCGCCGCTGGATCTGGTGCGTCTGGAGGCCGAGGTGGCGGCCTTGGCCGAACAGGTGGTTGGGTTTGCCGTGGCGGCAAGTTTTGCCACGCGCAACCCGGCGCATGAGGTGGCGGCGCGGGATGTGATCCGTCGGGTGACCGGGCGGCCCGTGACCTGTTCGCATGAGTTGTCGGCCAATCTGAACGGCCCGAAACGGGCGTTGACCGCGGTGCTGAATGCGCGCCTGATCGGGATGATCGACCGGCTGGTTGCGGCCTGCGAACGGCATCTGGACACCGTTGGGATTGCGGCCCCCTTGATGGTGGTGCGCGGTGACGGGGCGCTGATTTCTGCCGCGATGGTGCGCGAGCGGCCTATTGAAACGATCCTGTCCGGCCCTGCGGCCAGCATCGTGGGCGCACGCTGGTTGACCGGTGAGGCGGATGCGCTGGTTTCCGACATTGGCGGCACGACGACGGATGTCGCGCTGCTGCGCGGTGGCCTGCCCGAGATTGACCCGCAGGGTGCGCGGGTGGGCGGGTTCCGCACGATGGTCGAGGCGGTGGCAATGCGGACCACGGGCCTTGGCGGCGACAGTGATGTGCATCTGATCACCGACGGGCTGGAGGGCGGGTTGCGGCTGGGGCCGCGGCGTTTGGTGCCGGTGTCGCTGCTGGCGGTGGATCATGGGCAAATGGTTCACGCGGCGCTGGATCGCTGGCTGTCTGCCGATGCGGTGGGGGAACATGACGGGCGGTTCGTGATCCCGATGACCGGAAACAGCGGCGGGTTGGGTGCGCGCGAGGCGGCGGTGCTGGCGCGCGTGACCGAACCGATGCCGATCGGGAGGGCGCTGACATCGCGGCTGGAAGTGGCGGCGCTGGAGCGGTTGGTGGCGCGCGGTTTGGTGATGGTGTCTGGCGTGACGCCGTCGGATGCCAGCCATGTGCTGGGGCGGCTGTATGCCTGGGACGGGGCGGCGGCGGAAAAGGCGGTGCGGCTATTGGCGCGGCGCAGGAACGGGCGGGGGGAACGGTTTGCCCCCGACGCCGCCACGCTGGCGCAGGCGATCGTGGATCAGTTGACGCAGCAGACGGTGGATTGCCTGCTGGAGGCGGCCTTTGCCGAAGATGGTGCCTTTGCAGCCGAGGTGCCAGAAGGTTTGGCCCGGCATCCGTTGATGGCGGCGGCGTTGGCACAGCATCGCGGGATTGTTGAGGTGTCGGCACGGTTGGGCGTGCCGGTGATCGGACTGGGGGCATCAGCCGCATCCTATTATGGCGCGGTGGGTAAACGGTTGGGCACCCGGATGGTGTTGCCGGAACATGCGGGCGTGGCCAACGCCATCGGGGCCGTGGTGGGACAGGTCAGCCAGCGGGTCAGCGGGACGGTGACATCGCCCAGCGAAGGGCGGTTCGTGGTGCATCTGACCGAAGGGGTGCAGGTGTTTTCTGAACGGGATACGGCGCTGGCGGCACTGGAGGCCGCGCTGGTGGCAGAGGCCAGCACCCGCGCCCATGCCGCCGGTGCCGAAGAGTTGCACGTCACCGTATCGCGCGACATCCGCGAAGCCGAAGTGGAGGGCCGCGCCATGTTCATCGAGGCCAGCGTCACAGTCACGGCATCAGGCCGCCCACGGGTTGCGCATGGATGATGCGGATCGTGACTTGACGCGCCCTATGGTGCGCTGTAGCTAGCCCGCCAATGGCTAGGTAGCTCAGTTGGTTAGAGCATGCGACTCATAATCGCAGGGTCGGGGGTTCGAGTCCCCCCCTCGCCACCACTTTCCCCCCCCCCCACAGGTTGCTCTTGCTTCCAAGTTTGTCCGCGAACCGACGTAGCGGATGAATTCTGCTCTCGACGCTGCCACCTACGATGTCCTTTAGGGGCGGCGGGCAGTCGCTGTGTTGATGCCCGGACCCGAAACAGGCTGGCGGCAGGGCTGACTTTGGCTTGTGGCATCAGCAGCGGGATTGTTGCCTTCGCAGGCGCATGACCTGGATTGCTGCGGGAACAGTTTGGCAAGCTCTGGGCACCCTTTGCGCCTGGTGAATGGCGCGGTCCATTCCGGGTTTGGTGGCAGAAAGTCCACGTGGCACATCATGCCAAGAATCGCGGATTGAGAGTGACGGCATGGGTTTGACGCGGCTATGGGCCAGATTGCCCCTGATTTGGTCCGGTCCGTATTGGCACAATCGATCTGTAATGATTAAAATTTAGTCGTTCCCCCATTTTCTTGGAACCGACTTCACATAAGGGGATTGCAGGGCCGGAACGCTGCCCTATGCTGAAAGGGCACACGAAAACAGCAATCGGCATTCGCGCCCGGACAGCAGGATCATTCTGCTGTTTCGGGTTTTATTGTTTTGGGGACCAAAACGTGACGAAACGGCGGATCGAAATCGGCCTTCTGTATTCGAGATCGGGGAGCTATTCCCTGATATCAGAGGCGTGCCGATCCGGCGCGCTTGCGGCGATTGCCGAGCTGAATGCCGACCCTGATCTTGATCTGTCCTTTGTGGCCATCGAATGCGATCCCGAAGGCAATGTCGATCTGTATGGCCCCCTCTGCGAAGAAATCCTTGGCACGACATCGGCCCGTCATGTGATCGGCTGCGTGACATCCTGGAGCCGGAAAGAAGTCATTCCGACACTCGAACGTCACGGCGGCACGCTGTGGTATGCGGTGCCTTATGAAGGGTTCGAGGCATCGGATCACGTGGTCTATACCCATGCCTGCCCGAACCAGCATCTGCTGCCGCTTCTGGATTGGGTCATGCCGGCGCATGGCGGCAAGGCCTATCTGACGGGATCGAACTATATCTGGGGGTGGGAAATGAACCGCCTCGCCCGTGAACGCATCTTGCAGGCGGGCGGCACCATTGCGGGCGAACGCTATCTGCCCATCGGGTCGCGCGATGTGGGGCGGATGATCGACGAGATTCGCTTTTCACGCCCGGATTTCGTGCTGAATTCGCTGATCGGCCCGTCTTCTTATGAATTTCTGTCGGCTTACCGCGAACTGGGCCGCCAGGATGACCATTTCCGCCCGGCGCGTTGCCCGGTTCTGTCCTGCAACATGACGGAATGTGAATTGCCCGCCATCGGCATGGCCGCCGAAGGCATGGTCGCCGCTGGCCCCTATTTCCGGGGCATAGACGGCTGGCCGGGCAAAGGGCGGTTCGGATCATCACACGAGGCGGCGGCCTATGTCGCGGTGCGCGAATTGGCCCGCCTGCTTGCGCACCGTCCGGGGGCCGAGGAATTGAGCCTGTCGCAACTTCTGGCCGAGGCTGGCACCGCAGGCGGGATCATCGACCCCGAAACCCATCACACCGTCCTGCCTGCGATCATCGCACGGGTCGAGGGTGGGGCTTTTCGCCTTGTTCATCGGCGCGAGGCGGTGGCGGGTGATCCCTACCTGACCCGGTCAGCCCAAAGCCCCGCAAGACCAAACCTGCGGGTGGTGTCATGAGGCGGCCGATCCGCATCCCCGAACTGGGCGGCGCGCGGGCGGTGATCCTGCACCGTCCGCATCCCACCGTGCAGGCCCTGCTGCGGCAGTTGACGGCCATCGGGTTGGAGGTGGTGGAAAGCTGGCCTGAACTTGGGGCCGATGCGCTTGGCGCGGATTACGTTTTTTTCGACGCCGATATGAGCCATGACGGGATGTTCCCCTGGCCTGCGGGCCAACCGCCGATGCCGATGATCGCGCTGATCGGGTCCGAGGCGCCGGGGCGCATCGAATGGTCATTGCGGGCGGGGTCGCATGCACAGCTTTTGAAACCCGTGGGCGACAATGGCGCCTATTCGGCCCTGCTGATCGCGCGCGATGCCTTTGACGCGCAAAAGGCGCTGTCAGCCGAAATCGCCGATCTGAAGCGGCGGCTGGATGGGCGGCAAACGGTTGTGCGCGCAGTCACGCTGCTGGCGGCACGCGGCAAGACGGAAGAACAGGCCTATGCCCAGTTGCGCCAGATGGCGATGGCCTGGCGCATCAGTTTTGAAGATGCCGCCGCGCGTATCGTGGCCAGCCGCGATGGCGGCCCGATCGGGCAAGAGGGGACGCAGGATGGTTGACCTTGCCGCCCCCGCCAGCCCAAAGCCCAAATCCACCCTGCGTCGGCTGATGGAACGTCGGCTTGCCCTGTTCGGCTTTGCGCTGATCCTGCTGGTGGTCGGCGCCGCAGTCTTTGCACCGTTCATCGCGCCCTACGCACCAGAGGAACAGCTTTTTGACGGCCTGACGTTGGAAGGTGCGCCGCTGCCCCCGGATGCACGCTTTATCATGGGGACAGACCTTTTGGGGCGCGACCTGTTCAGCCGGATGCTTTATGGCGCGCAAACCTCGTTGATCATCGGGGTGGTGGCGAACGGGCTGGCGCTGTTGATCGGCACGCTGGTCGGCATCACGGCAGGCTTTTTCCGCGGGTGGGTGGGGGCGGCCTTGATGCGCTTTACCGATCTGATGATGGCCTTCCCGGCGCTGCTGCTTGCGATCTGTCTGGCGGCGATCTTCAAGCCGTCGTTGTGGATCGTGGCAATGGTCATCGCGCTGGTGAATTGGGTGCAGACGGCGCGGGTGATCTATACCGAAACCACATCGCTTGCGACGCGGGATTTCATCGCCGCCGAACGCACCTTGGGCGCGGGCACCGGGCGCATCCTGTTTCGCCACATCCTGCCGCATCTGGTGCCAACGATCATCGTCTGGGGAACGCTGGGCATTTCCACCACCGTCCTTTTGGAAGCGACGCTGTCCTTCCTTGGCGTGGGGGTGCAGCCACCGACGCCAAGCTGGGGCAACATCATCTTTGAAAACCAGACCTATTTCCAGGCGGCCCCCTGGCTTGTCTTTATTCCGGGGGCGGCGATCATCCTGCTGGCGCTTGCCTTCAACCTTGTCGGTGACGCGCTGCGCGATGTGATGGACCCGACGCAGCGGGGGCGGGACTGATGGTCTATATCCTGCGCCGCTTGATCCAGTCTGCGCTGATCCTGCTGGGTGTCAGCTTCATCACCTTTGTCCTGCTGTATGTCCTGCCCGCCGATCCGGTGCGCCAGATTGCAGGCCGCGCCGCAACGGCGGAAACGGTGGAAAACATCCGGCAGCAACTGGGATTGGATCAGCCGCTTTTCGTGCAATACGGCCGCTACCTTGCGGCTCTGGCCCAGGGTGATCTTGGCCGCAGCTATCTGCAAAAGACCGAGGTGGCCGAACTGATCCTGTCGCGCCTGCCTGCCACGCTGCAACTGATGGCGGCGGGGATATTTGCCGAACTGGTTCTGGGTCTGTCGATGGGCATCGCCGCCGCGCTGATGCGGGGACGGATCGGGGACCAATTGTTGATGATGACGTCCTTCGTCACCGTGTCGGCCCCGCAATTCGTGGTCAGCCTGCTGCTGCTTTATGTCTTTGCGGTCAAACTTGGCTGGTTCCCCATCGGCGGCTACGGCACGCTGGCCCATCTGGTGCTGCCCGCGATCACCTTGGGTATCCTTGGATCGGGCTGGTATTCCCGCATGATGCGGTCCTCGATGATCGAGGTGCTGCGCGCCGATTACATCCGCACCGCCCGCGCCAAGGGGTTGGGCCGTGCGCGCGTGGTGTTTCGCCATGCCCTGCCCAACGCCATCCTGCCGGTCATCGCCATGATCGGGATCGACATCGGCATCTTCATGGGCGGCATTGTTGTCGTCGAATCCGTTTTCGGCTGGCCGGGTATTGGCCAGCTTGCCTGGCAGGCGATTCAGCGTGTCGACATTCCCATCATCATGGGTGTCACGCTGGTCTCTGCTTTTGCCATCGTCCTCGGCAATTTGCTTGCCGATCTGGTTGCCCCGCTGATCGACCCCCGCATCCGCCTGCGCTGATGCGGCAAAACACACCAACAGGAGAAAGAGAACCGATGAAAACCTGGCTCGCTTCCACCGCCCTTGCGCTGACGCTGTCCACGTCGCTGGCGCTGCCTGCCCTTGCGCAGGAATACACGCCCGACCCGAATGCCAAAGCGGGCGGCACCATCACCATCACCTATAAGGATGATGTGGCCACGCTTGACCCTGCCATCGGCTATGACTGGCAGAACTGGTCGATGATCAAGTCGCTGTTCGACGGGCTGATGGATTATGTCCCCGGCACCACCACGCTGCGCCCCGGCCTGGCCGAAAGCTATGAAATCTCGGAAGACGGGCTGACCTATACCTTCAAGCTGCGCGCGGGCGTGAAATTCCACAATGGCCGCGAGATGACGGCAGAGGATGTGAAATACTCGCTCGACCGCGTGACCAACCCGGAAACCCAATCGCCGGGCGCGGGCTTTTTCGGGTCGATCGCCGGGTTTGAAAGCGCCGGTCCGGGTGGCCTTTCGGGGGTGGAGGTGGTTGATCCGCTGACCGTGAAAATCACCCTGTCGCGGCCAGACGCCACCTTCCTGCATGTGATGGCGTTGAACTTTGCGTCGGTTGTGCCGAAAGAAGCGGTCGATGCGGCGGCGGGCGATTTTGGCAAGCAGCCGGTTGGCACCGGGGCATTCAAGCTGGCGGAATGGACGCTGGGCCAGCGTCTGGTGTTTGAGAAGAACGCCGATTACTGGCGCGAGGGTGTGCCCTATCTGGATGGCGTGGTATTCGAGGTTGGGCAGGAACCGGTGGTTGCCCTGCTGCGCCTGCAAAATGGCGAAGTGGACGTTCCCGGCGACGGCATCCCGCCCGCCAAATTCGTTGAGGTGATGGGTGATCCGGCACAGGCGGCGCGTGTTGTTGTCGGCGGTCAGCTTCACACCGGCTACATCACCCTGAACGTCACCACCCCGCCCTTTGACAAGGTCGAGGTGCGCAAGGCGGTGAACATGGCCATCAACAAAGAGCGGATCACCCAGATCATCAATGGCCGCGCCGTGCCTGCGACGCAGCCCCTGCCGCCAACGATGCCGGGCTATACGCAGGGCTATGCCGGTTACGCCTATGACGTTGACGGCGCCAAGGCGCTGCTGGCCGAAGCGGGGCTTGCGGACGGGTTTGAAACAGACCTCTACGTCATGAACACCGACCCGAACCCGCGCATCGCCCAGGCGATTCAGCAGGATCTGGCCGCCATCGGCATCACGGCGAACATCCAGTCGCTGGCGCAGGCCAATGTGATCGAGGCAGGCGGCGCCGGCACCGCGCCGATGGTGTGGTCGGGCGGCATGGCATGGATCGCGGACTTCCCCGATCCGTCCAACTTCTATGGTCCGATCCTTGGTTGTGCGGGCGCGGGCGATGGCGGATGGAACTGGTCCAAGTTCTGCGACGAAGGGCTGGATGCGATGGCCGTGCAGGCTGACAGCCTGTCTGACCCGACCAAGGCCGAAGAACGACTGAAGCTGTGGTCAGATGTCTATACCGGCGTGATGGAACAGGCACCCTGGGTGCCGGTGTTCAACGAAGAACGCTACACCATGAAATCAGAACGCATGGGGGGCGATGACGCGCTGTATGTCGATCCGGTGTCGATCCCGGTCAACTATGACTATGTCTATGTGAAGTAATCATGTGCAAGGCTTGTGACTACACGATCCACGGCGCGCAGCATCATTTCGGCTGGGATAATTCCCTGCCCCCGGCGCTGCGCGCCGAACCGGGATCGACGATCCTGTTTCATTGCAACGATTCCTCGGCGGGCCAGCTTGGCCCGTCGTCGACCGTGGCGGATGTCGTCACGCTGGATTTCGGGAAGATCAACCCGGTTTCCGGCCCGATCCATATCGAAGGGGCAGAGCCGGGGGATGCCGTCAAGGTGACCATCGAAAGTTTCGCCCCGCGTGTGTTTGACGGGGCAGGCTTTGGCTGGACGGCCAACATCCCCGGCTTTGGCCTGCTGGCGGATCAGTTCACGGAACCGGCGCTGAAGGTGTGGAAATATGACCCCACCAGCATGGCGCCCGCGCTGTGGTCTGATCAGGGGCGGGTGCCGCTGAAACCCTTTGCGGGGACCATCGGCAATGCGTTGGCCGAACCGGGTGTGCATTCCGTCGTCCCGCCACGGCGGGTTGGCGGCAACCTTGATATCCGCGACCTGAATGCTGGCACGACACTTTATCTGCCGGTCGAGGTGGCGGGTGCGCTGTTCAGCGTGGGCGACACCCATGCCGCGCAGGGCGACGGCGAGGTGTGCGGGACGGCCATCGAATCCCCGATGGACGTGGTTCTGACGCTGGATCTGGTAAAGGGCGCGAACCTGAAGACCCCGCGATTCACCACGCCCGGCCCGGTCACGCGGCATCTGGATGCCAAGGGATACGAGGTGACCACCGGCATCGGCCCCGACCTGATGACGGCCTCGCGCGATGCGGTGGCGAACATGATCGACCTGCTGACCGCCACGCACGGCATGGCGGCGGTTGATGCCTACATGCTTGTCTCCACCTGCGGCGACCTGCGGATATCCGAAATTGTGGACATGCCGAACTGGGTCGTCAGTTTCTACTTTCCGCGCTGCGTCTTTGAATGATGCCCGCGGAGCAAACCCTGTCCGGGGCCACCACGGCCCCGGATACATCCCCCGTCCTGTCGGTCGAGGGGCTGACTGTTTCGGTCCGCACAGAATTCGGCCTGCGCCCGCTGGTCGAAGACCTGTCTTTCACCCTGAACCGGGGTGAAACCCTTGCCATTGCGGGGGAAAGCGGATCGGGCAAATCCATCACCTCGCTGGCCATCATGGGCCTTTTGCCGCCCCCCGCCGTCCGTGTGACGGCAGGCAGCATCCGCCTTGGGCAGACCAACCTGACCACCGCCTCTGAGGCCCAGATGCGCCGCATCCGGGGTGACAGGATTGCGATGATCTTTCAGGAACCGATGACCAGCCTGAACCCCGTGCTGACCATCGGCACCCAACTGGCCGAAGCGATGCGCGCCCATGAACCGATTTCCCGCCAAGAGGCACGCAGCCGCGCCCTTGCCGCGCTTACCGCCGTGCGTCTGTCGCAACCAGAACGGCGGCTGAACCAGTATCCGCATGAGCTTTCGGGCGGGATGCGCCAGCGCGTGATGATTGCGATGGCGCTGGCCCTGCGCCCCGAGGTGCTGATCGCGGACGAACCCACCACCGCGCTGGATGTGACCGTCCAGCGCGAGGTGTTGGACCTGCTGCGCGATCTGCAACGTGATCTTGGCACCGCCATCATCCTGATCACCCATGATATGGGCGTGGTCGCCGAAATGGCCGACCGCGTGATCGTTATGAAATCCGGGCGGATGGTCGAACAGGCCCCGGTCACCACGTTGTTTCAGGCGCCCGCGCAACCCTATACGCGCGACCTTTTGGCCGCGGTGCCGCGCATGGGCGGCCGCACGGATACCCCAGCCGCGATTTCCGCGGATGCGGTGGCAAGCCTATCCGATGTCGTCGTGCGTTTCCCGATCAAGGGCGGATTGCTGGGGCGGACGACCCTGAATGTCCACGCGGTCGAACATGTCAGCTTTGACATCCGGCGCGGCGAAACCTTTGCGCTTGTGGGCGAATCCGGTTGCGGCAAATCGACCATTGCAAAGGCGATGGTTGGCCTTGTGCCGCATCAGGGGCAGATCACGGTGGGCGGCCATGTCCTGTCGCCCCGCGGTCTGGATGCGCCAAGATCGCTGCGGCGTCGGGTGCAGATGGTGTTTCAGGATCCGATGGCCGCCCTTGATCCGCGGATGCGGGTCGGGGATTTGATTGCCGAACCGCTTTTGATCCATGACATCGGCACCGCTGCCGATCGTCGCGCCCGCGCCGCCGATCTGATCCGGCGGGTCGGCCTGTCACCGGATCAGATAGATCGCTATCCGCATGAATTTTCCGGCGGTCAGCGCCAGCGCATCTGCATCGCCCGCGCACTTGCCCTGAAGCCGGATCTGATCATCGCGGATGAAAGCGTGTCGGCCCTGGATGTCAGCGTTCAGGCGCGGGTGCTGGCCCTGTTGCAAGAACTGCAAAAGGAAATGGGCGTCGCCTTTTTGTTCATCAGCCACGATATGGCGGTGGTCGACTCTATCTCTGACCGGGTTGGCGTGATGTATCTTGGCCAGATCGTCGAGATGGGGACGCGCGCGCAGGTCTTTGGTGACCCCCGCCATCCCTATACCCAGCGGCTGATCGAGGCAGTCCCCGTTCCCGATCCGGCCCACCAGCGGGAAAAGACCATCCGGCTGGCGGGCGATGTGCCAAGCCCGGTTCACCCGGTCGGCTCTGGCCCGGAGCGGCTTATCCTGCGGGATGTCGGGGGCGGCCATCTTGTGGCTATGTGATCCGGGCGGTGTCTGATGCCGTGCCGCCTTGTTGGTGGAATCGCAGGAGCGTGCAAGACCCACGGCGACCCCGCCAAAAACCCCACCGGATCAGTCCTGCTGATCCAGCCAGTCGCGGAAATCGGCCACGATATCCGGTTCACTATCCACCAGATGTTGCGGGGCCGGATAGAACCCGGAATGCACATCCGTGGCAAAAGCCGCCATTGCGGCCACGCGCATGTCCTGCAAACGGTCATGTTCAGCGGCAAAGTTGGCATAGACCTTGGCATGGCGCGGGATGCGGCCACGGTTCTGGCCCAGCACATCATCCGTGAACAGATATTGCGCATGCCCCGCCGCACCAGCACCCATCGAAATCAGGAAAAGCGACGTTCGTTCCGCAATGGCCTGTGTGATGGCGTGGGGGACGACCTCGATCTCGGCGGCGAAGGCACCGGCTTCTTCCAGCGCCTTGCATTGCTGCCAGACGTATTGCGCCGTCTCCAGCGTCTTGCCCACCGCCTTGAACCCGCCGGTCCAGGTGCGTTTTGACGGGATCAGCCCGACATGGCCGCAGACAGGCAGCGCATGGTCGGCCATCGCGCGGATGGTCTGAAGCGAACCGGAACAGTAGAACCCGTCCGCCCCGTGTTTGAACAGCGGGAAAGCCCATTTGAGAAAATCCGCCGTATCCCCGATTTCATAGAAATTGTCGCCGGGAAAGGCAAAGGCATTGGGCGCGGCATCGCGGAACTGGCGATCCATGATCATTGCGGGCGGAACAGATAACAGCTCGATCCCGGCACGTTCCGCCGCCTCGGCCTCATCCAGGGTTTCGACACGCAGCATGGCAAACTGGTGCTTGCCGCGCTGATCCAAAAGGTCACGAACGGTCAGACGGGCAGGCATCAGGGCAGCTCGATATAAACGTCGGACCCATCCACCCGAACCGGATAGGTGCGCAGGTTGACGCAGACGGGGGCGCGCTTCGCCTCGCCGGTGCGATAGTCGAACTGGCCGTTGTGTTTGGGGCATTCGATCAGATGGCCCATCACCAACCCATCGCACAAATGCACGTTTTCATGGGTGCAAAGCCCCGCCGTGGCAAAGAAGGCGCCGTCGGGGGAATGGTAGATGGCAAAGGTCGCCCCGCCATGATCAAAGCGGATCAGATCCTCTTGGTCGATGTCATCGGTGGCGCAGGCACGGATCCATTGGGGCATCATGTCGGTCCTTATTCGGCGGGGATGGCGTCGGGTGTGGTGGTGGGCATGTCGCCCAACGCGGCACGGTGGAAATCTTCACGATAGGGCTTTGCCGTCGGGGGCAGGGCGCGTTTGACGAAGAATTCCTCATAGGCAAGCTGTCGGCGCAGGGCGGGCCACATTTCGGCAAAGGCCGCAGCGATAGAGCGGTTGGGCGCGGGCAGATCATGCCTGATCGCCTCATGCAGGCGGGGCAGGGCGTGATAGGGCACCATCGGGAACATGTGATGTTCGACGTGATAATTCATGTTCCAATAGATGAACCGGCTGATCGGGTTCATGTAAACGGTGCGCGAATTCAGCCGGTGGTCGGTAACATTGTCGGCCAGTCCACCATGTTGCAGCACACCCGTCATCACATGGTGCCAGGCACCATAGATGCGCGGCAGGCCGATCACCATGAACGGCAGGATCGACTGCATCCCGATGGCAGCCGCAAGGGTGGCGGCGTAGATGGCGGTGTAGATGATGGCGACCCGCTGCACCTTGCCCCATTCGGATTGCGGCACGAAGGTCCGTTCTTCCGGCGTGGGGCCGGACAGCGCGTTACGGATCATCCGGGGGAAGAAGTCGATCACCTCGGGGATGCCGAAAAAGCTGCCAATCAGCTTGATGAAGGCCGGGGGGCGCATGATGGCAATCTCGGGGTCGCGGCCCACGATATAGGTATCGGTGTGGTGGCGGGCATGGCTCCACCGCCAGGTGGCCGAATTGCGCATGATCATGAAGCTGGCGATTTCATAGACCGCGTTGTTCATCCACGGCGTCTTGAACGCGGTGCCATGCCCACATTCATGCCAGCGCGAATCCGACGCAGACCCATAAAGCACCCCGTAGGCCAGCCAGAAAGGCACGCACCACCAGGTGCCCCATAGCGCGATGCCGGCAGCGGCAAAGGCGATCATGCAGCCGTAAAGCAGGATCGTGTCGCGGATGGCGGGTTGGTCCGACCGTTGCATCAGGTCCTTCATCACCTTGCGGGGCACGTCGGTGTGATACCATTCCGCCGCCGCCAACCCGGTTTCAACGGCACGCACGCCATCCGGGCCAAGCAGGCCATAATCTCGTCTTGCCATGCTGTCCTCCTTTACGGCGCAAGGCATGCGCCGATCCGATTGGCAGTTTAGAACAATTATTCTGCCTTCACCTAGGGCCAAAGCTGGACCCGACGCAGATTTTCGTCATAGTTATGCGACATAATGACGAAAAAACATCAGGTGACAGGATGGCAAGACGTCCGGGCATGGCCGCATTGGCGGCGGCGGCAGGGGTTTCGGTGGCCACGGTGGACCGTCTGCTGAACGGGCGTGAATCGGTGTCATCTGACACGCGCGCAGCGGTGCTGAACGCTGCGTTGCGCATCGGCCATCCGGCGGCGGCACGGTTGATGGGCGGGGCGTCGGTGCCGATGCCCGCAATGACCATCGGCGTTTTGCTGCACAAGCAGGGCCAGGAATTCTATCAGAACCTGGCGCAGGAATTCCGCTCCGCTGTCGCCACCGTGCCGGGCGTCAATGGGCGGCTTGATCTGCAATTCGCCGCCAGCCAATCCCCAAGCGAGGTGGCAGGCCTGTTGCGCAACATGGCCGGGCGCTGCGATGCCATCGCGGCCACGGCGGTGAACCATCCCGAAATCACCGCCGCCGTCGAAGACCTGAAGGCGCACAACGTGCCGGTGTTTTCGCTGCTGTCCGATTTTGCCCAAGGCGTGCGTGCGGGATATGTTGGTTTGAACAACCTGAAGGTGGGGCGCACCGCAGCCTGGATGATCTCACTTTCGGCCATGGGCGCGGGAAAGGTCGCGCTGTTTGTCGGTGGTGCGCGGTGGCACGGGCATGACCTGCGCGAAACGGGCTTTCGCGCCTTTCTGCGCGAGGAACGCCCCGAACTGGAGGCGCTGGAAAGCATCGTCAACCTTGAGACGCGACAACTGACCTATGATGTCACGTTGAACCTGTTGAACCGCCACCCCGACCTGCGCGGTATTTTCGTCGCTGGGGGCGGGATGGAAGGCGCCATCGCTGCGTTGCAAACCGCGCGCAAACCGGGCGAGGTGGCGCTGGTGGTGAACGAACTGACGGCAGAATCGCGGGCTGGCCTGGCGCAAGGCTGGGTAACGATGGTGGATGCAACCCCTGTGTCTGACCTGTGCCGTTCGGTGCTGACCCTTATGGTTCGATCGGTGCAGGACGGGGGGAATGCTGGGGCAGGGCAGGTGTTTCTGCCGATGCACCTGCATGTGGCGGAATCGATCTGACGGGTCGATCTGACGGGCTGTTTCGCGCTTGATGTGACGAAAATTCGTCAGTTCTGGCCGGTTTCCGGCGGAATGTGCGCGCCGAGAATGTTCTGGACACGAATCCGCTTTGATGGAACAAATATTCCATTACTCCGAAGATCTGGCATGAATCAGGCAATCCAGCCCGCCGCCCGTATTGAGGAAATCAAACCGATGCTGCCTTTCGCGCTGAACCACATGACCGCGCCGAACCTGGGTTGGGAGGCCTTTGCCGACCTTGCTGCCGGGCTTGGCTGTGTGGGCGTGGAATACCGCAACGACCTGCCCGGCCCGCTGTTCGGCGGTGCCGATCCGGCAAAGGTCGGGGCCGCTGTCCGTTTGCGCGGTCTGCGTGTTCTGGCGCTGGCCGAGGTCAAGATGTTCAACGACTGGTCCGATGCCAAAGCCGCCGAGGCCGATGCCTTGATGCAGATCGCGGCGGCGGCAGGGGCCGAGGCCGTGTCGCTGATCCCGCGCAATGATGGCGTGGCCACCGACCGGGGCCAAAGCCGCAAAGTCACCGAAACTGCGCTGCGGGACATTCTTCCGATGCTCAGGGCGCATGGGTTGAAGGCGATGGTCGAACCGTTGGGCTTTGCCGTCTGTTCTTTGCGCCACAAGGATGTGCTGGCCGATGCGATTGATGCGGTGGGCGGTGTCGGCACTTTGTTCATGGTGCATGACACCTTTCACCATGCACTGGCTGGGTTTGGCCCGATCTTCCCGGATTTGACGGGGATCGTCCACGTTTCGGGCGTCAAGGACATGATCCCGCTGGATGACATGCGCGATCCGCATCGTGTGCTGGTCGATGCCGATGATGTGTTGGGCAATGTCGCGCAAATCCGTGCGCTGCGGGCGGGCGGATATGCCGGACCGATCAGTTATGAACCCTTTGCGCCCTCTGTCCATGCGCTGTCCAATCCGGCCCCGGCGCTTGCGGCCAGCATGGATTACCTGCGCAAGGGGATGGCGTGAATGCGCGCCGTCTTGGCGCAAGGCTTGGCTTGCAACCGGTTGCAAAATTTGGTTGACGACCGGGACTAACTTCTTCAGCCTTCGGCACCGGGTGGGAGGACACCCGCTGCCGCAAGCTGGATGAAGGATACGACAGACGATCTCGCCGGGCATGGCACCATGACCGGCATCAACTGGGAGGAGAGAGAGAAAATGAAGAAAACCCTGATCGCCGCAGGCATTGCCTGCCTGATGGGCACCACCGCCATGGCGCAAGATATCGGCGTGTCGATGGCCGCGTTCGACGACAACTTCCTGACCGTGTTGCGCAACGGCATGATCGCGCAGGGCGAAACGCTGGGCGTGAACCTGCAGGTCGAAGACGCCCAGAATGATGTGGCCAAGCAGTTGGACCAGATCAACAACTTCATCGCCTCGGGCGTCGCGGCCATCATCGTGAACCCGGTCGATACCAACGCCACGCAGGCCATGTCGGATGCTGCCGCCGCCGCAGGCGTGCCGCTGGTCTATGTGAACCGCCAGCCGATCAACGTGGATACGCTGCCCGAAAAGCAGGCCTTTGTCGCGTCGAATGAAACCGACTCCAGCTCGCAAGGGGTCAAGGAAATGTGCCGTCTCTGGGCCGAAGCGGGCGAGACGGCTGTTGACGTCTATGTCCTGCAAGGCGAGTTGTCGAACCAGGCCGCCGTGCAGCGCACCCAGAACATCTATGACGTGATCGAAGCGGGCGAATGCCCGGTCACGATCAATGTGATCGACCAGCAGACCGCGAACTGGTCGCGCGATCAGGCGCAATCGCTGATGACGAACTGGCTGTCGGCCGGGGCGGAATTTGACGGTGTCATCGCCAATAACGACGAAATGGCCATCGGCGCGATCCAGGCGATGAAGGCCGCAGGCATCGACATGGCCAGCGTCATTGTCAGCGGTGTCGACGCCACACAGGACGCGCTGGCCGCGATGCAGGCGGGCGATCTGGATGTCACCGTGTTCCAGGATGCCGCAGGGCAGGGCGCGGGCGCGCTGGACGCAGCCATCAAGCTGTCCAAGGGCGAGGCCGTGGAATCCAAGGTCTATATCCCGTTCCAACTGGTGACGCCGGCAAACATCGGCGACTATCTGGCCAAGAACTAAGGTCTTTGACCTTGTGGGGGCGGCCTTGACGGGCCGCCCCTTGCCTCTTGCCGGTGCGCGCGCATCGGGGACGCATGACCGATCATTTCGATAGGGGGAGATGACCATGACAGAGGCCTCGCACGGGCTTGGCGGGTTGAAATACGACCCGCGCAAGAAGGAGCGCCCGCAGGAGCTTAACGTCTTTCTGGCGCTTGTGCTGATCGTGGTGGTTTTTGAACTGATCGGCCGTGTGTTCATGGGCGACAGCTTCCTGTTCAACACCCGCGACAACGTGGACACGCTGTTCAACAATCAGCGCCTGTCCATCATCATCCTTCAGGTATCCATCGTCGGGATCATCGCGCTGGGCGTGACACAGGTCATCATCACCGGCGGGATCGACCTGTCGTCGGGGTCCATCGTCGGGGTCACCGCCATGGTCGCCATGAGCTTTGCGCAGACCGCGATGGTGAACGGCAATCCCAACCCAAAGGCCATCTTCGGCGAAGGGCTGATGGACCTGCCGGTTCTGGTGCCTTTGCTTGTGGGCCTCGTTTGCGGATTGGTGGCGGGTTTCATCAACGGCGCGCTGATCGCCTATACCCGCATCCCGCCTTTCATCGCCACGCTGGGCATGATGGTCACCGCGCGCGGCGCGGCGAAATGGTGGTCAAAGGGCAACCCCATTTCCTTTCCCACAGAACAGTATTCCGCCATCGGCCAGGGCATGAACCCGGTGCTGATCTTCGTGGCGCTGGCGCTTCTGTTCCACTGCGTGATGACCTACACCCGCTATGGCAAGCATTGCTATGCCATCGGCTCTAACGAGGCGGCGGCCCGCATGTCGGGTATCAACGTCAACGCCCATAAGGTGCTGGTCTACACCATCGCAGGCACGTTGGCCGCGCTGGCCGCCGTGGTGCTGTCGTCAAAGAACCTGACGGCGCAGGCTGGCATGGGGGTGATGTATGAACTGGATGCCATCGCAATGGCAGTGATCGGCGGCATTTCCCTGTCGGGTGGCCGGGGATCGATCCTTGGCACTGTGCTGGGTGCGCTGATTTTTGGTGTCATCATCTCGGGTTTCACGTTCCTCAAGCTGGATGCCTATTATCAGGAAATGGTGAAGGGCATCATCATCGTGGCGGCCGTGGTTCTGGATCAATGGCGGCAACGCAGCCGCGTGCGGGGGTAATCACATGGACGATATCGTTCTGGAAACACGCGGCCTGACCAAACGCTATGGCGGTGTCCATGCGCTTGAGGATGCCGATTTCATCCTGCGCAAGGGTGAACATGTGGCGGTCGTGGGTGATAACGGTGCCGGTAAATCCACCTTTGTGCGTCAGATCACGGCGGTGGAACAAAAAAGCGCGGGTCAGATCCTGCTGGACGGGCGCGAAGTAAATTTTGCCGGCCCGCTTGAGGCACGCGAAGCCGGGATCGAAACGGTGTTCCAGACGCTTGCCCTGGCCGATGATCTGGATGTGCCGTCGAACCTTTTCCTGGGGCGCGAACTGTTTCGCTTTCGCCTTGGCCCGTTTTCCATACTTGACCGCAAACAGATGCGCGAACGCACGCTTGAGGCGCTTAAGACCACCGCGGTCAAGATCCCGAATGTGGACAACCCGATCCGGAATATGTCGGGCGGGCAGCGGCAATGCGTGGCCATCGCGCGCACGGCGGCCTTTGCGTCAAAGCTGGTGATCATGGACGAACCCACCGCCGCGCTGGGCGTGCAGGAAACCGCGCAGGTGGAAAACATCATCCGCGGGCTAAAGGATCGGGGCGTGCCGCTGATCCTGATTTCCCACAATCTGCGTCAGGTCTTTGATCTGGTGGACCGGATCGTCGTTTTCCGGCGCGGCCGGATCGTCGCGTCGTTGCGCAAGGACGAGACGGATGGAAACGACATCGTGTCCTATATCACCGGGGTAAAGGGCGTTGCCGAAGTGGCGTGAAAACCCGATGTGCCGCGCCCTGCCCGCGACCATCGGGCGCTGAGCAGGGACAGTCATCCGTTCGGCACCCGCCGCTCTGGCGTTGACAAGGCCAATCGTCCAATCGTAGGCCAATGGCTTGCCACAAGGATGATGCAATGGAGCCTGTAGTCGAACTTGGTGCCGCCGCACCGGAAAATGCAGCGACGGCACTTTTGTCATTCATGCATATGGGCGGCCCGGCCATGTGGGCGATTGGTGCCTTGTCGGTGCTGACGGCCACCCTCATCCTGTGGAAGATCATGCGCCTTCTGTCCTTTGGGGCGTGGTCCGGCGGCCGCCACACCGCCGCCGCGCTGGACCTGTGGTCGCAGGACAAACCGGCCGAGGCGATGGCCCTTTTGTCCAACCGCACGTCGCATCGCGCCCGCCTTGCCCATGCCGTCATGCACAGCGCGCTTGATCCCGCGATGGACCGTGATGCCGCCGAGGCCGAGGCAACCCGCGTCGCCCGTGGACTTTTGGCACAGGCGCGCGCCGGTTTGCGGGGGCTTGAACTTGCCTCCACCATCGGCCCGCTGCTTGGCCTTTTGGGCACTGTGACCGGAATGATCGCGGCCTTCCAGACCCTGCAAGAAGCTGGGTCACGCGCCGACCCCGCCCTTCTGGCGGGCGGGATATGGGAGGCACTTTTGACCACCGCCGCAGGCATGGCCGTGGCCATTCCGGCGCAGGTGGCGCTGACATGGTTCGAATCCGTCGTCGATGCCCTGCGCCACGATATGGAAGACGCCGCCACCCGCATCCTGCACGGCCCGCGCCAAAGGCCCGCGCTTCGGCAGGCCGCGGAATAATTCAACCTGCAACCAGCAAATCAGCCCTCCATTTCGGCCCGCAACATGAACCGCAGAACGATCCGCTTTGATCCGGCCCCACGTCTGCGCAGGCGCCCCAATCTGACGCCGATGATTGATGTGGTCTTTCTCTTGCTGATCTTCTTCATGCTGGCCTCACGCTTTGGCGTGGACCGCGCGCTGCCCCTTGCTGTGGCCGGCAGCGGCGGCACCTATGCCGGGCCGCCCCGTCTGGTGGAACTTGCCCCGTCCGGTCTGTCGCTGAACGGCGTCCCTGTGGCATCCGATCGACTGCCGGATGCGCTGGCGGCAATGATGCAATCCCCCGATGACGCCATCATCCTGCGCGCCCGCGACGGGGCCGATCTTCAGGCGCTGGTCTTGGTGATGGACAGGCTGGGCGCGGCAGGGCTGACCCGACTGTTGCTGGTGGAATGACCTGATGGATTTCCGCGATCCCCCCCGCCGCAAGCCGGAAGAAAACCTTCTGCCGATGATCAACGTGATCTTTCTGCTGCTGGTGTTCTTCCTGATGGCGGCGCGGCTGACGGCCCCGAACCCTTTGCCGTCACGCCGCCAAACGCCATGACACAGGCCGAAGCGCAGGGTGATTTCACCCTGTTCATCGCCGCTGATGGCCTGCTGGGCTATCGTGACGCGCGCGGCGATGCCGCCTTGTCCGCGCTGGCCGCCAGTCGCGCCGACCATTGCACCACCACCGATTGCGCCGCCAACCCGCCCCGCCTGACCCTGCGCGCCGATGGCGCCCTTCCTGCCGCAAGGCTGGCGGGTTGCTGCCGCGCCTGCCCGACCTTGGCTTTGGCAGGATCGAACTTGTCGCCATGCAGGGGGCGGCACGATGATGGCCGCACGGCTGCAAGCCGTCGTCGCTGTCAGCGTTGCGATTGCGTTGCATCTGGGGGCTTTCGCGCTGCGCCCCGATCCTGCGGGCGCATCTGGCAGCGGGGCGGGCGGGGCAGACCTGATCTCGCTTCAGGCGGCCGGGCCAGCGATCACCGACATGGTCGCCGCGTGG
Source organism: uncultured Paracoccaceae bacterium (assembly GCA_958439195.1). Lineage (GTDB taxonomy): Bacteria > Pseudomonadota > Alphaproteobacteria > Rhodobacterales > Rhodobacteraceae > Paragemmobacter. The sequence continues at coordinate 520 of OY288177.1, read as the reverse complement.
GATACCCCGCCGGCCCTATCCATACCCGCCGCGCCTCTGGTGCCCGCGCCGACAGACCCTGCCCCCGCGCTGCCCGAACAGACGGCGGTCCTGCCACCAGGCACCCCAACCCCGCCGGCCCCGGTTCAGCCCGATACCCCGCCAGAAGCCGACAACACCGCCACCCCGCAACCAGAACCGCCGCCAAAATTGGCGCCGGAACTGGCCCCGGAACTGGCGCCGGAACCTGCGATCAAACCCAAAGCCCGCCCCGCGCCACCCGCGCCCAAGCCTGCCGCCGCGCCCCGGCCGGCACAGCCAGCCGCGCCCGACACCAGCGCCGCACAGGCCGCCACGGGGGCGGGAGATGGTGCCGTCGCAGGCACGGGGGGCAAGGCGCAGGCCCCCACCTTGTCGCAGGGCCAAACCGCCAACCTCACCGCGTCCTGGGGCGCGTCCATTCGTGCGCGCATTGAAAAGCGCAAACGCTATCCGCGCGGGGCAGATGGCGCGGCAGGCACGGTCACGGTGCGCCTGACGG
>OY288176.1 GCA_958439195.1 uncultured Paracoccaceae bacterium | reverse complement strand
AGGGGGTGCGGGGAGAGGGGAAGAAGGATGGGGGGAGGGGTGGGGACAGGTTGCCTGGTGAGTGGGAGGAGGATGGCAGGGGGTTGAGACCGAGGTGGCAAATGGATCTATTGCATGTTATGTTGCTGCTGTACTGTGGGAAGCAAAGGAATCTCGTTGGAATGCCTTTGTGGTAATCTGCCATAGTTATGCGAGCCATCTTCTGTCTTGACATGTTGAATGTGTGTTAATCGAGCTCTGCTGTAGGTTATAAGAAGTGGAAGCAGCAGGTGGGTGGCATTGCCAATCACTTTTTCATCTCTGTCAATGTTGAAGGGCTTTTTGCTGAGCGGGATATCATGCAAACCATCATGCGTATATACTACAATGGGCTCCATGGCTGCGTGGAGTACAAGTGGAAGTACATAGTTGCAGTTTTGCCACCTCGTGGTGCATGCTGTATGTACAGCTCCTTTGTGTTTCACCTACTGGCTTTTTATTAAAGTAGAAAAGTGTTGTCAGCTCAGTAGATAGTGTTCTTTGGGCTTTGGTTAATCATAAACTGAGCAAATGGGCCCAAAATTCAAGAGCTGCAGGGCTTCTGCATGATTAATGGGGGATATGCACTTCTAATTGTGGAAGAGTTAACAGCAAGCTGCTGTGCAGCTTGCAGCCAGGCAGGCCTGCACATGCTCTTGTAGGGGCATGTGAGGGTATGCTCTAGCTAGGGCCTTCTGATGGGCCAGGAAGGCGTTGTTCTTTAAGAGGTAGGGAGGCGGCAGCACCATCAAAACAGCGGCTTGGCTATACTAAACCTTCTCTGGCATTGCTGCCTGCAGATCCCTGTATATGTGGACACCGGTACCAGAGGATGACCTCTATGAAGGTGAGGCAGTAGCAGAGGCAGGTGGTGGTAGCAGCAAGTCAGCTGCAGCAGCAGCAGCAGCAGCGCTCATGAGACGAGCGGCTGGGTTGGGTTCAGGTGGGAGCAATAGCAGGTTCCGGAGCTTTGATGCGGATCCTGGGGATGGGAAGAAGAAGAACAGTGGGGGGACGAAGAGGAGCAGTGGTGGGGCAGGGAGTAAGGCAGCTGCAAGCGGGAAGAAGAGGAGAGGGAAGGGACCACCAGCAGATGAGGAGGAGGAAGATAGTGATTAGATCGGATAGAAAGCCGGATCTTTGTGAGATTTATGTGGACTACGCCACTATACTTCAAAAGAGTTGTAGCGGGGTTGAGAGCTTACGTGGATGTGGATGTTCTGTGTGGTTTGACATATAACTGATGCCGCAAGGTATTAACTATATTATTGTTGTTTGTAATGGGTTTCATTGGCTGTTCTTGTGGCCTTTTCGGACATTCTGGGATTTGCCTCCGGAAGGAGTTCGATGAGTGATGAGTGCGCAAGTGATGTTCGGACAGGACACACAAAAGAGCGACACGGTGGCAAATGACAACCATCGAAAAGACAAAATGATGTGTACGGTGCAGTGATACTACATGTGGCGCCTGTCGCCTGACGTACAGCTGGCGCCCAACGGGGCAGTGAGTGCAACGGCCAAGTCGGACAGGCCAGACGGTCAGTATACGTCAGCATAGCGCACAACCAGAACTATCGGTACGGTGTAAATCCAAATGGCTGTGGAGAGGGGGCGGCAGCAATGCAGGGTTGCCCGCCACGAGAACGTCTGCTTACTTCCATCCGGCATGCGAACGGGATGTACGCGGTTGATTGGTCTGTGATCCTTAGTTACACACGAAGCCCAGTAAATAATGCCCCTCCAACTGATACGTTAACTTGAAGCAGTAAAGCATGCCCCTCCAAGACTTCAAGTAAATGGGAGTCTTGATAGACCACTCCCAAAGCAGTCCAAACTCATACTAGCCCGATTCTCTAACTTGGCGAGCCAAAGACACATGAAAAGGACATGCCTTGGAACCAACCTACTACTGCAGCCTCACGATCTTGTAAGCACTCTGCAGTCCCTTCGGATCATTCAATACCTAGCATGTGATGCAGTGCACTCAAAGTAACATCAGCGACCAATTCCAACGCCAGCCCACTTTGGAGCCGATCACAACCGCCGGACAACTGCAACAGCAGTTCCCTGTCATTGGATATCACTGGCTAAACAAGTAGATCCTCGACGAGATATCTTTGACCATCCAGTCAAAGCTATCGAACAGGCCAGCTCCAGTCAGCGCACTACAGGACTTGATGCGCCAGTTGCGCTTTGTGATCTGCTGCAGCTCCAATGCCTGAAGGAAAATGGCGAGCAGGGGGCGAGGGGGTGAGAATTCAGGCAGAGATACCATTATACAAACGCTGCTCCCTGCTATCCAGACAAGCCGATTATACGAACGCTGCTACGTGCTATGCAGGCAGACCATTATAGAGAGGCTGCTACATGGCTGGCTGGTCCGCTAGTGCAAAAGCAGCGCTTGGGGCAGAGCGGACAGGCGGCTGAAATAAAAACAACATGACAAGCACAGACAAAGCACACGAGCAGGACACAATCCTGAACAAACAAAGGTTTTTTAACGTCCAAGTCCGAGACCTGAAGTCGAGACGACTCATCCTGAAATAATGCGCTCCGTCACAACATAATGCAAGCACACCCCTAGGGTTGCCCGATGGTAGCGGACCTCTTCCTAGTTCCTCTTCCTGTTTTTGGATGATATGTGCTCTCCGCTTAATTCCATTTGCGACTCTGTGCTAGAAAGTTACATGGGCAAAGCCATCCGCCAGTGTGGTGCCATAATTCAGCAAAAGGGCGGGAGAGCCACTAATAGATAAAACCAGGCAACATTGAGCATTATTGCACTTTGAAACCCAATGTGCTTGTGACTCACATGTGAGTGATGTGGATGTGCGCCAATTCGCCAAGCATATACTCATGCCGTGAACGCGCTACTTGGGCCAATGAGGCCACAAGTGCAAGCATATGCAGCTCCTGCTCCCGCTGTCCCTTGCAGAACAAGCTCAGTTATCAACCAAAGGAATCCCCCTATAAGACAAAAGCAGAGCAGTCTGCTGCTCCTTCCGCTGATTGCCCTCCTGTTATGGCCCCTACTGCTTTTCCTGCGCCACTTATGCCACTGGTGCTGGCACTGCTGCTGCTCCTGCTGACTTCCTGCTCCTCCTGCTCCAACCTGTAAAGCGATGACTGCACCTGCTACTGCTCCTATTGCCCACCTGCTGCTGCTACTGCTGCCGTTGCTGCTGCTGCTGCTGCTGCTGCGCCTTGAGGATCCTGCTTGTTCCTGCTGCTGCACCTGCTGCTGCATTCAAAACTAATCTGCTGCTGCTGCCACTGCTATCCCTCTTCCTGCTCCTGCCGCTACATCTGCTCCTCCTCCTCCCTCACCTCTTCTATCTGCTTTAGTGACAGCGCACTGGCTATGTCCTGCTTGTTGGCCAGTATCAGCAGTGTAGACCCAAACAGCCGCTCCTCCTGCAGCAAGCTCTGCAGCTCTGCCTTGCAGTCCTCCAGCCGGGCCAAGTCTGCGGAATCCACCACCCAGATCAAGCCATCTGTCTTTTCAAAGTAATTGCGCCAGTAGGGTCTAAGAGTCTTCTGCCCTCCTACGTCCCAGATGTTAAGCTTATACCTACGGTGGGTACAAAAATAAACAAACAAAACAAAACAAAGATAAACAAACAAGTCAATCAAACCAAAAAACGAACAAACCAGACCACAGCAGGAGTTAGTGCTGAAATCAGCAGCGCTGGTAGGATGTTGGTCTGCAAATATGCGCCAGCAGTAGGGGTTAGTTTTGAATGAGCACCAAGCCTGCTCAGGACGTCTTGTATCAGACAGATTGGGTGAATGTCCGATAGAAAGGCGGACGAGTGTACTTGGGAGTGTCATAAGCGGCTGAACCATCCAGTTGCACACCTTATCTATTACCAAGAACTTTACCAGGCAACAGTACCAGCATTGGTAGTGGTAGTAGCAGCAGCAGATATGCCACTGGATAGGTCCATGGGGATGTCTGTCTGCACTGGGTGGGCGTTGGGGTTACGGGTGAAACATAAGCTGCTTGAAGCTGTGCTAGCAGCAGCAGCACCGCAGGAATGCCCCTTATCGCACTGCATCTCAGCATGCTACTAGCTCCCAGGAGTCATGATATGCCAAACCCATGGTATAGTACAACCATGGCCATGTGGTTTCATATAAGCAGAACACAGGCTCTGGTGCTGTTACCTTTCATGCTATGCCGCAGCAAACTTTTTCATAGGCCTCGCCCTCAAACTGCCACAAATTGCCGCGCCTGCTCCGCCAACAGCCCTCACCGCAGACCACCCTCCCTCAATGACTCTGCTGCTACTCAGTGATGCTTACCCCTTGAACTGCATGGTTTTGATGTTGAAGCCCAAGGTAGGACTGATGCCTGTGATGTCCTCACCATTGAGCCTCTTGACGATGGTGGTCTTGCCAGCATTATCTAGGCCACTGCAAACAAGGAGGAACTAATCAGGATTTGTGTTTCCAGAGCCACTGCAGGTGATCCTGAGGCAGTAGGGCTTGCAGCTGCTGATGGAAACCTAGACAGCATGGGATGCTTACACCATCAATAGCCGCATCTCCTTCTCCTTCCGTTTGACTTTGTTGATGATGGTTAGGAGGCCCATGATTGCTGAGGCGCAAGGCCTGGAAGGGGGCTCGTGGCGTGGCTACAAGGTATCTTATCTGGGATAGCGCATGGCGTTGCTACCGCCTGCTACAGCACCTGGACTCTTAAACGGATAATATGGCCGTTAGCAAGCTGTCAGAAGCGACGATCTGAGTAGTTTGCGAATGAACCGCGCTTTCGCATCCAAAATCCGGAAGCGTCTAATGAAGCAAATCACACACTGCCAGTGTGAGCTATGTAGTTAAGAAGTGCTCTCGGTTCTGCCTTCATGTATAAACAAGGACAAATGGGTTCACAGAAATGTGGCGAAGCTTGCTTAGTTTGTCACTTCAGACGCACTTCACAGGTCACCAGCGGCAGTACTAGTTACGGTACAAAAGTGCGCCGCCCATCAAGGCCCATTGCTCTGGCATGCTGCTGTACATGGCTCTGTTTGAACACTGAAAGCCAGCTACCTTGGTTGCTGAAGTGTCCCGGCAGGAGCTGGCGAGCTATGTGTGTAGAATCGCCATCAGTCCGCTCCACCCAACCGGCGCTGCTGGTCTAACTCACCATGACAGGAGCATCTTAAACGCAATGTAATAGCTAATGCTTAGTCAGTGTCTGGACAATGTGATTGCTTCCGTAGTCCAGTGATCGGAACATCTAGCAGCCTGTTCTAGCAGTCCCCCCAGCAGCCCCCTTTACCCTGCCAAGATTCGAGGGCGGCATAGGGCTGTCCTTCCCTCACCATCTGGTGCTTCACGGACCCAGGATGGAAGCCAAGCCATCGAACAAAAGAAAAATACCTCCGGGCAAAGGTCATAGGGCCCCAAAAACAGCAGAAGCGAAAGAAGCAGCAGAAAAAGCAGTACCCTTAGAAGCACCACCATCAGCATCAGCAGCAGTGGCAGTAATGAAAAAAGAGAGCAGCAAAAAGAGGAAAGCACCAGCGGGCAAGCCAGCAATGGCCCCAAAACAGGCAGGAGCAGCGGCAGCAGAAGGATCAACCGCACCACCAGCACCAGCAGCAGCAGCTGTACCTGATGCCAAAAGAAGGAAAAAACCTGCAACCAAGCCTCCTGCTCCCTGCAAAACAGCTCCCGCCGCAGCAGCAGCAACAGACGCATCACCAGCACCACCCACCACCGCCACCACCACCACCACCAGCAGCAGCAGCTTAGGCTCTCTCCAGCAGTGGATGCTCTCTGTAGGCATCTGGTGGGACCCGGCCCTCATCTCCCTAACACCTGACTGCAGCCAATGCAGTGGACCTGCCTTTGGCATCCACTCAGTAAACCCTATTGCAGAGGGCCAGCTGCTCTGCATCATACCCAAAACCGCCATCCTCTCACCCAAAACCACGGCGCTGGCAGCGGTTCTGGAGCAGGAGCAGATTGGAGGCGGTTTAGCGCTCACCATTGCTGCTATGTATGAAGCTGCCATAGGACCTAAATCAAAGTGGTAAGTCTTAATGTCTCTAGCCATATGGAGCCGTGCGCTTGCACCTTGCACCAGCTGTGCTGCAGTACTAGGGTTCTAGTCCAAGAGCAAAAACAGCTAGGGGCAGTACTTAGGATCGCAAGCGACTTGCCGGTATGATGCCATGCAGTGCTGCATGTATAATGTTTTTGGATCTCCATCTATCTTGGCTTAGGGAGGCTGAGCCACAATTGAAAACGAAATCAAGACTATCAGTAGCTGGAGTTGTCTTTGGAACAGAAGTGGGGCACGGCCCTGACTGTGAGCTTTTAAAGAGTGATGCAGCCTCTCTTGTAATCAAGTTGGGTGCATTAAAGCACCTGGCTTGTGTCGTGGATATGCAGCACTGTCAGATAGAGGTGTATGAAATAGCTGGTCGTACTGTGTGGCTGTTATCTTTTGCAGCCTTGGCCCGTCAGTTGTGTTGCCAGCATGGCTAGCTATGACCTGAGAAATTCACTAACACTCGTGCACGCAAGCACTCAAAGCTAAACAAAAAAATTATAAAACAAATACAGAAATGCTTTTTCCCGCATTGTAATACAAAAAGAAATATCATACCGTAATGCTTTCTTTTTCCTCTTGTTCTGCGACCACATGCTAATCTGTGGTTTGGTCTCTATCTCATTTCAATCCTTTCTTTAGCAAACCCTTGACTTATCGCCGTACGGAGTTACACCATAGAAATGATTGTTTGTAGTCATGCTGAGAGTGCTGCACAGTCCTGGGCCTGTGCAGTGTTTTGTCTCAAACCTATAAATAGTTGCCCCGTTTGGGGCCGGGCTCCTCCTTTGCTCACAAGCAGTGGGACCGTCGACAAGAGGCCAGGCAGGGTAAACAAATGATATAAATAGTTGATTTATTAGCAAAGCTCTGTCTCCCTGCTGCCATATAGGTATGGTTACATCCAAGCCCTGCCCCCCCGTGAGTACATCCCCATGTTCTGGTCTGAAGCAGAGGAGGAGCTGACAGCAGGAACACAACTAGAGGGAGCCGGTCAGGAGGACAGGTAGGGTCTGAGGGGTAAGACATGGCTAGCAGATGAGGACTAGCGAAAGGATTGAAATGCCAAGGTGAAAGAGTTTTGAGCACTGGCTTTGTGGCATCCCCTAAAACCTAAAACCTACATGCTAAACCCTAAAACCTGACCCTAAACCCTAAACTAAACCCTGCGTTCATGCATTGTCCATAGTTGATACCTTTTCTATAGCATCAGGCTGTTATAGAAGGGCAGTTCATCAGACAGAAAGGATGTGTGGTCTTAGGGTAGTACCTGTGAGAGGTACTGTTGGAGTGAAGTGAAACACCAATGGGAGCTTCATCAGTAACAAAATTACTAACCTCTCATCCCTTGTTTCCTCAAGAAGGTACAAAGACAGTGACCATCTATGTTTGGAGTCCGCTGCAAGTTTGAAATCTGATTTAGGTGCATCTTCCCACATTGCCATGGTATGACATGTGGGAGGACATCCTTTCGCAATTTCAGTCCGGAACCATGCCCCCTTCCCTCCTCTCGCCTGCCGTCCCCGCCCTCACCTTGCCTCCCCCCCATTCCCCGCTTTCACGCTCCACCCCCCCATCCCCTTGCACCCCCCCCCCCCCCCTCACATGCGCACCTACCCTCTCCCCCTCCTCGCTCCCCAACAAAAGGGACTAAACCCTGCTGTCCCCTCTGTTGTGCCGCCTTCTGCAGACAAGAGACTGAGCAGGATTATGAAGAATTTGTGCTGCCTCTGCTGATCAGTCATCCTGAGGTGTTCAGCAGGCAGGTGAAGGCCAGGTGTAGGGTGGAGGAGTACAGAGCTGCGGCTGCATGGGTGGCTTCAAGAGCATTCTATGTGGATAGTGAACATGGTGAGGGGGAAAAGGGGGGAGGGGGGGGGAGGAGCGGAGAGGGGGACAGGGGGGGAGGGGGGGGAGGGGGAAAGTGGAGGGGGGGAAGGGGGCAACGCGAGGGGTCGAGGGGAAGGGAAGTGGGGGAGGAGGGGAAGGGGAGGGGAAGAGAGAGGGGGAGAGGGAGGGGAGGGGAGCGGGAGAAGAGGGGAGGGGGAGGGAGAGACAAGGGGGGGGGGGGGCGGAGGGAAAGGGGCCATGGATTTGTGGGCTTGGGTTGAAGGAGGTGGAGAGGTGGCGAGATTTGGTTTTTCTTTGGGGGGGGGGGGGGGCGGGGTAGGGATCAGGCCGAAGGAGTTGTATTTGGAAAGAGGGCCAGTTTGGGAGAAGCTTGAGGTGGAGGGCAGGGAGAGAACGCTGGAGAGGGGTTTAGACAGAGGCAGGGGCGGAGGAGGGGCGGAGGAGAGAGGATGATATGATGCTCTCCAAGGAAAAGGTGGCATCATGGCTGTCATAAGAATTCAATGGAGTTCAGATTAAGGGCGGTGAGGCAGCAGAAAGAGAAATAGGAGGTCATCTTTGATGGATGCCGGAGGGATGTAGGAACGGCCAAAGAGAGAGGAGAAGAGAGGTGGTCGCCTCTGTAAAATCTGGTGAGAGAGGGGGAATTTGAGGGATGGGGAGGGAGGAAGGGGAAGGGAGATGATGGGTGGAAGCATCACCAATTTTGCTGAACAAGTTGAAGAAACCACTCCATGCAGTTGATTGATGGCATAGGTTTAGTGGCCATCTACCAGACTGTCTTGCTGTAAGCATGCATCCCTTTCTCTTTTGCTCTGGTTCTGTTGAAGTTTTCCGTGTTGTTTTCTCTTTACTCCAGGGGATGCCCTGGTGGCTGGCTTACAATGCTACCATGCTCATCATATCAATTTGGTCCCTACTTAATGACATAACCCTGCTTTTCTTGTTTCCCCTCTCCCCTGCTTTCTTCACCTGTACGCAATCCCCGAGATTTTGTTTTGCTTTGTTGTTCCAGGTGACGCCTTGGTGCCTCTAGCTGATATCTTCAACCACAAAGCAGCTGTAGTACATCTAGCTGATGGTTTTGTGGTGGGGGAGGTGGAGGACAGGGGGGAACAACAACAGCAGCAGCACTGGGAGGGGGAGGATGAAGAAGGAGAGGAAGGCAGTTCAGAAGAAGGAGAAGAAGGAGATAGTTCAGAAGGAGGAGATGGGGAGGAGTGTGAAGAGGAGAGTCTGGGAGAAGGGGAGGAGGGGGTGAAAGATACCAGTATGAAGGGGGAGGAGGAGGGAGAAGGGGTAGAGCAGGAGGTTCATACAAGCGGTAAACCAGCAGCAGCGAATGGAGTGAAGATTTCCCTTGCTGCTGCTGCTGCTGCTGGTCATGGAGGGTTTGTGATGGTTGGAGGTGGGGATGAGACTCTCAGGAAACATATCATCAGCAACAGCGCAGGTAGGTTTGCTTGATGTGTTGAGTAATGCATAATGCCCCAAGCACCCTCCCAACCGTAGTAGTGAGCCCCGCAGCTCACCTCCTGTGCCTTTCGACGCTAATCGCTAGACACCAGCCTCGCCTCGGTTTACTTGATGTATCCAATTGGTAGGATTACATGCTATGGTGATGCAGCTATCAGAGAAGACTTGCAGCAGCTGCATGCAGTTCAATCTCAGGGTGTGCATCACTGCAAGGATGTAACTGGTGCAGGGAGGGGCACTGAAAGGTGGCATATGTTACGTGGGGCCATTGCGGTCATCATTTGGGGGATTTTTTTTAATAAATAATTAGTAGTAATAATGATAATTAATAATAATAATCCACTTGGGGGTGGCTGCTGCATCAACAACAGTGCCAGCTAACAGGGGTTCATGTAACTAACAAACAAACAGATTATGTGTGGCAAGCGCAAGAGGGCTGCTAGGTCAAACCAACCAAACACACCATACTAATGCAGAGCCCATCTTGCGCCATCAAAGAATGGTCGTCACAGAGCTTGGCTTTCCAATCTTTTGGCTTTTGCTTCAGGTTGCATGAGGACTAGGTACAAAAGTGCACTGTGCTTTTGGTTTTGTGTGGAGCAATATAGGGTGTTTCTTATGCTGCCGTTACTGTATGGTCCTGCAGCTGCTGATTGGGTGCGTGATGGTCTCAACTTGCGTCTGGACATTGGAATATGCAGCGTGGATGATGCCATAACAACAACAACAGACACTAAAACTGATGGTGATGATGAGGGTTGGGGACATGATGATCAAGAGCAGCAGGAAAAGGAACAGGACTGCCAAGGTGCACCAGCAGCAGCAGCAGCAGCAGGGTTGGGAGATGGCAGCAAGAAAAAGAGAAGGAAGCAGGAATGCAGGCCCCATCACGGTCAGCAGGAACAGGAGCAGCAGCAGCAGAATGGATGCTCACTAGCAACAACTATGGCAGCAACAGCAGCAACAACAGCAACAACAGCAGCAGCAGGGGAGTCAGCAGGTGTCTCCATTACCCCCACATCATGCCCCCCTTCTCCCCCATCTCCCTCTCGTCTCGAAATTGTAGCTGCATCAGCAATGCCCAAGGGATGTGAGGTGTTCAACACCTATGGGGAGCTGAGTAACCCGGAACTAGTGCGCAAGTATGGGTTTTGCCTGCCGTTGAACCCCTTTGATGAGGTGGCACTGGGGGGAAGCTGGGAGGAAGCTGTGAATGGGGTGTGGGGGGAGATGCAGGGTAGGGGGGGAATGAGGGGTGGACAGAGGGAGCTGAGGAGGAGGTTGAGGTGGATAAAGAATCAACAGGGGTAAGTGGGGGGGGGGGGTGGGACGGAGGAAGGGGAGGAGGAAGGGGGGAAGGAAGAAGGGGGGGAGGGGGGGGGGGAGAGGGTTTGAGGAAGGGGGGAGGAGGAGGGGCTGCGGGGGAAGGGATAGTCGGGGGGGGGGGGAGGGGAGGGGGAGGAGGGGAGGAGGGGAGGAGGAGGAAAGAGGGGGAGGAGGGAAGGAGGGAGGAGGGGAGGAGGAGGAGGGGAGGAGGGAAGGAGGAGGAAGGGAGGAGGCAGAGGGGGGGAGGAGGAGGAGGAGGGGGGAAGAGGGAATGGATAGAAGTGGTGCCGTGCCTAATTGTTAGCCATGGCATGCACTAGTGTCTGCAACCAACAAGGAGTTGCCGGTTCTGTGATGTGCATAAGAAATGTGTGAGTCTACTTCCCTACTGCAGCTGCTGCTGCTGCTGGTGGGGAACATAGACTCAATGTATGTATTCTGCAATATGCCTGTCGCTTTCTTCTTGCCTTTCTCGCAATCAACAACTGGATATTGATATGCAAATTGCTTGAGCGTTGATGCAACTCTCAAAGGCAGCCCGCAGAGCGCATCTATTGCCATAAAAGTGCTAAAGGAGGGCTAAGAAAGTGCTAAGAAACCCCACCACCTCGCATACCAGGTATCAGCAATGTATGGCAAGCTAAAATAGTGTGTGCTACTGTGCTTTGTTGTCTGCTGCTGTTGTTTCAGTGGTGATGAGATGTTAGATGACCCTCCCAGTGTGTTACCTCATGGCCGGGTGACCCCCTCCACCTTCACATTGCTCAAAGTATTAACTGCTGGGGATGAGGAGTTCAAGGAATGGAAGGACTTACACCAAGTGGTGCAGCAATGGCAGCAGCAGCAGCAGCAGAAGCAGGGGCAGCAGCCACAGCAGCAGCAGGGGCGGCGGCAGGAGCAGCAGCAGACACAATCAGAGGAGCAGCAGCAGGAGCGGAATCGTAACCAGAAAAAGCAGCAAGAGCAGGAGCAGGAGGGACAGGAAAGGCAGCGGGAGGTGCAGCAGGGAGAGATCCAGGATGGGGAGGAGCAGCAGCTAGAGGCCTTTCAAGATCGCTTTGAAGAAGTGCCTATCTGCTATGTCTCTAGCACTCACACAGCTGCTGCTGCTGGTCATGCTGCCGGAGCATCATCCGGGGCAAGAGCTGCTTCTGTTGAAGGAGGCAAGCAACTTGGGTCTGCTGCTGTGTGGAGCCATGACATGGCTGTGTTGCTACAGCTGCTGCTGGATCAGCGGTTGCAGCAGTACCCAGGGGGATGTAGCATTGCGGAGGACACAAAGCAGCTGGAGGTGCTGGGGAGAAGTAAAGACAGGTAGGATGCAAGTAAAGCTTACAAACATCTCCATCCCAAAACTTGTCCTAAAGATTAAACAAGATGAAAAGATCTGAAAGATAAAGTTATGAAGATATTGGATAGATATGTTTTACATCAATTAATGGGAACCCTCATTCACTGGCAGACGAAGGCCTCTGGTGGAAACCTTGCGGAGTTCATAGAAAATGTAGGGTTCAGGGATGAGGAATGTAGGGTTTAGGGATTCTTGGATTTAGTGTTTAGGGGAGACAGTGGGGTTTTGGGGGGCGGCAGCTCCCGAATGAACTCTAATGCCTGTTGTGTAGTTAGTTAGCCCCTCCAGCGTCCCCGACCACATCATCATTTTAGGGCGTGCCTCATATCACCACCGCTTTGGAAGAGGCTCCCTCTGCACTACCGCGTCAGCGCACTCATGGCCAGTCCAATGACATTTCCCCCCGAGGGGTTGCCACATTCCGTCCGCTAAACTTTCTCTGAACTCCGCAAGGTTTCTGATACATGCCAGACAAAGGTAGTGGTGCATTCCGGCTTGGAAGAGTAGTGAGAACCATTTTTATGTGATCTGTAGGTGTAGGTATGGGATAAACTACTGCACATGATCTGTTTCAGCCCCCGCCACATGGGTTGAACCCCAGTGTGTTAATGTATTGAGAGGTAGAGACCAATACTGGCAGCCAAGATGTAGGTGTGTAGATCGTGACACACAGTGGCTGACCAATTGCTTGACCTGGTGCAGTGTTTATAGAACGTTTTCCAAATGCACCCCATCTTATGTCCAGCATTGCAAAGACATCTGTCTTTCTGACGTATTCCTAATAGTAACCGATGTTCTGTTGAGGATGGCAAGAGGCACCTGCAGCTCTTGGGGATAAGCCAGGCTCTCCCTATGGTTTGTCTCTTCAATAATTGTGTTGGAGCTCATTATAAGAGCCTGTTCCCTTGCGTAATAATATTATGAAAGATGACCAGCAAAGTTATAAAAAAAACTGGACATATGGAGCTCATAATGCAGGCGTTCTGCTGACCCTTATATGGTGCAGAAACACTTACCATGTTGTGCTCTTTCATGTGATTCTGCAGGTCAGAGCATGCCACTGCTGTACGTGCAGTGTTGCAGCTGAGGCTGTGTGAACAAACCATCATTAAGCAAGCAAGGGATGCCCTGTGCCTCTGAAGGCGAAACCATCGGCTCTGCAGCGAGTGGGACTGTGGCTCTGCACTGACTGGCTTTATGATCTGCAGCTGGACAGATTTGAGTCAAGTTGAGATGGCAGTTGGGCGGCAGGTGGGTAGTTAACCCGCCTGTTTATGTGTTCTGGGTTCCAAATGGTAGTGGGCCTATCTATGTGTTAGGTAGGGGCCTACTCCCGTAACCAAGAAAGGTCTCCCCCACTTCTCTGCGTAATTTTCTCTCTGATGGCAGTTGTGGTGATGTCTTTGGTGCTGATGGTGGGAATGAGTTTAGTCGAAGTGCAGGTCACTCAGTTTGGAACACTCTTGAGCCTCGCTTGTGTTGGCTCTGGGTTTTCTGGAAATCACATTTAAACCCTGGGAATAGTGTATGATGGCTTCATGCGGATAAGTACAAACCTGCACAGGACGTGGTAGGCATGCCCGTGGTCAAATAAAGTGAGGCCCTTATGCGGGTTTGCGGGTACCACCTGCGACCGCGCTGTCTTCTCTATACGTGTTTCTCCGTATGTGTTTTGGTGAACTCCAGCGTCAGGAAGCTCTTCGCGTTACCCGGGTGTCGCAGCGACGGCCCGGCTCGGTGACATGTTGCCGGTACTGGTCGCCATCGGCGTCTCATGGCGGTAGGATGCAGCCAGGTGCTTGCATAAAAGCGAAATAGCTTTTCCGGCAGTCGCATTTCGATGCCTATACATGGCTATACGGAATCTAGACGGACTGCTGACCCAGGAGTGTAGCTGGCCCCGCCCTTCAGAAACACAGGAGATATCGATAGAGCATATCCGGCACTAGAGCTCACACAATGACCACACCCTGCTTGCGTGCAACTTTGACTGTCTAGCTCTCGACAGCTTTGATCCAAATGAGACCAATCACACCTCAACGGTCAGTCGTGTAGCGAGCCCATCGTGCCCACTGGATTGGACAGAGTTTTTTGTTTCTACTGGACAGCGCTCCTGTGTCTCTTGGTTGTGGTCCAGCCGTATAGCTGAACACCATTGCTGAACAGACATGTGGTTGGATGTGATTGCATGGGTATACAGCATTTGCATGTGTACATGTTTGGCTTTGTCCCTGCATGTGACAATGGATTACTCAGTGCCCTCTCAGTGTGGGTCCTGTTCGTTGCTCTTACATGTTCTAGTGTGCTTCTGGGTTGCACACCTGGTTGCATGTCCTGTGCTATCACTCATGTGTGTGTAGCATCTATGCCTCTGTCTCCTTTGGAGGGGGGAGGGCCCGGTGCATACACTTCTCCTAAACTACAAGCCAGAGTCCTAGATGCATTATGGTATGTGTTCTGGGATATTATGTGCGTGTGGTCAAGTCGTGCTACAGTAGGCACGCACTCAAACAAATGTACAACTTATGCTTACTACAGTCGGACCCGATGACACTAGGAGCACGCAGTAATGTTACACATGACAACAAATGCCAAAAAGATCCTTCAGTGCCAAAACCCTGCTTACTTGGTGACATTTGGTGGCACCAGCCACATGTAATGAGCTCAACTTACAGACAATGCATGAAAAGGAGGCAACATATCAGTCAAGCAGTGCTGCCTTTGGTAAGTGTCAGTATCAAACGTAATCCAAGTCCAGCAAGTGTCAGTGTGATCGTACAAAAATCCCTAAATGAACTACGAGTACGAAATGCTCTTGTTCAATAGTGCGCAGCCACCCACTGAGCGCACTCTCCCCCTTCCTGTAGTGCTCCACCCCTACTAGGAAACTTTGCACAGTCGGCAAACCAAGGTTGTCAATGGTGCACCGCACACAACAGTAAACTCCAATGTAAAGGATGGACACAAACCATCCCTTTACTTTTCCAATCAGTCGTAAACCATGCAACCCACCGCAAGCCCCACACTCAATAGAACTCCAAGCAGCCACGCAGAAATGCTCCTAAATGCCCGCATTGGAATCTTAGACCAAAAAACAATCAATCTGCAACCTCTTACAAACATACAAACGGTATAGTAACGGCCCCCTTTCTCACTGCCCCCCTCCGGCCCCCCCAAACGCAGTGACATTATTAGAGTTGTGTATCCATCAGACCCTAAGATGAACAAACCTGGCCATTCAGCAAACCCTTCCCAGCCGCATCGAACAAGCAATTGCCTGTAACACAGGCACCCTTATTGCATGCGGACCAGTCAGTACCCATCCTCAGTCCTAACAAAGTGGAAGAAGCATGCACGGGTAGAAGATCCCGCGTCTATTACAAACCCCGGATTACCATCAAAGCTGCCCCCCCCCCCCCGCGCATGCGTGACGCCCACACATAATTACCCAGACGCCCACACAAAACCCCAAAACCCCGAGATGTAATATATGCACCCACTACAACTGAGTGTACCTGCCCATTGCCCCTAGAAAGCAGCAAGGGATTGATGAAGATGCCATCCGTGGATTACCTAAAACCCCGCCTCGCCATTCAGTCCATACCCATACTCCTTTAAAAACACAGGTCGCTATGAAAAGCTGCCAACATCTGGACCTCAGGGTCTTGTACGTCTCAGCCAACTGAGTCGTGTATAGGGCCATGAGGTCCATATTAGAACCGCAGCTCCTCAAACACATGGTGGGCACTTCTCCATATGCGCCTTTGTTTCCAAAGCGAGTTGCCACTTCTCTTTACAATTTCCTAAACTGCCAAAGATTTCCACAGCAAAGCTCTTCTGCAGCCGCCAAGATGCCAAGATGGCAAATAATATATTATTTTATTATTATTATTATTATTATTATTTTATTATTATTATTTTTCATAATATATTATTTGGCAATTGAAACAGAAATTACAGGAGCAGCAGAAAACATGCATGCTCTGGGGATGGCAGGCATGGCATATACCATTCCTGCTACATACAGCATCCCTCTTGAGCCACCCCATTTCCCTCCAGTCCATACCACACCTCCCACATCACCCGACCTTGCGCTCCACTGCATCACTATGGCCCAAACGGAACATCAGCTGCATACTATGCCCTGCTCGTTCCCTCCGGTCCCGCCCGGGCCCTCCCCGCCCGGGCCCGACCCCGCCCGCACCAGCCTCCCTCCAAGCCGCCCCATTTCCCTCCAGTCCATATCCATACTTGTCCTCGAAGTGCAGGTCCATATGGAATGTGCCGCACACATCACCCCCCCCCCCTCCACCGCCTATAATCTGCCTGTGCTCAGAAGCTTTGGCGGACATCAGGTACACAGCAAGCCCCCCCCCCCGGTCGCCCGCCCCGCCCCGCCCAGCCCGCCCTACCCTGCCCCTGCCGCACCAATGCCATCATTGGTTTAAGCCGCCCCATTTCCCTCCAGCCCATATCCATACTTGTCCTGGAAGTGCAGGTCCATATGGAATGTGCCGTGTCCCTTGCCTGCCCTCCGCAGCTGGCTCACATAGTTAGCTGCCTGCTTGATGTCCTTGGCCTGCTCATGTAACAGGTACTCCTCTATGAACTGACACATCTCAGCATCATCTGCCTCCTCTGCCACCTTGTGGAGCTCCCTGTTCGATAGGAAGGAGGCATGGGAAAAGCAAAACAAACTTTACTCAAAAACTTGAAGTCTATAGCGTACAAAGGGGGCAGGAAGAGAGCCTGTTGCAATGCAGCGCTTGGCTGTGTGCTAAGAGGTACTCCTCAATGCATTACACATCTCAGCATCATCAGCCTCCTCTACTACCTTGTGGAGCTCCCTGTTAGAAGGGGAGGAGGCATGGGAAAGGGGGGGGGGGGGGCGGACAAGGACATGGAAAGTCTCATGCAAAGGGGCGTGAGTACAAGAGTCTATATAGGACACAACTGCTACCCTGTTGCAATGCAGCACTTCGCCGTGTAACATGTACAGGCAATAAGAGGTTGCCGCCCGGGGGAGGGAGGCATAGCAATACGACGCCTAGATAGCATAACCAGGGTCATTTTCAATCCCTAAACTGCTGATTCCACTCATCTACAAGCCAGTCTCTGTCCAAAACCCAACCAGCAAAGGCCCCATTTTTGCCCCATTAAGACACGGCTGCTGACAGATTCTAGTACTAAACCCTGAACCTCAATGTTCAGCATGAACTTCCCTAAAGCCTACCCCCACCAATGGAAGCCAGTGGCCGCAATCAGCCTAAACCCTCAACCCTAAACAGGCACTAAACCCTAAGCCCTATACCCTGGCCTTTACCCTCAGGCTGACACTGGCAAGGCTGTTAGCGCTGCTGCCTACAGAAGCTGCTCATACATAAGCTGTGGAAGACTGACTGGCTAGACATTGGGTGCAGCACTTAACCCTAAACCCTATCGTATCTGCCACACCATCTTTCGCACTTTTTTGATGTAGAAAAGGAAAAAACCCTAAACCCTAGCCTCACATCACCGCGTTTCTGTGCGAAAGGTCCCAAAACCTGGGATAGGGTGTCTAGTAGAGGGCTAGATCCCGGTAGGAATAAAGGTCCCAGGGTGGATGCCATAGCTTGTCCAAATTGATGGTCAGAATTGGCCGAGGGCAGCACCAGTGCGAACACTCTATGCCTTTATACAGCGCTGATGGGGAGGCTATTGAATCCAGTCATACCTCAGTTTGGCGAAGTTGAGCTTCTCCAGTGCTAGAGCCAGCTCCAGTGCCCACAAGGCTTCACCACGTGCTTCATTGGAGAACTCACTCTCAGGGCGGAGGATGGTCTGCAGGGCAGGTAAGGGCACCACGCTACATGTGAGGATCTACGTCCTGGGCTAGACTTTCTAAAAACCCACCCCCAATGCATACAGATTTCCCCCTAACGAAAAAATGGCCGTTGCGTGACACACAAGCAGCTATGATATGTGTTGCCAGGCCCTGCATGGCCCATTGCCCTCCTGCTACTCGTCTTGTGTATATTGTCATGAAGGGAATATTCAGAGCAACTAGCCTGGCACACCAGCAGCTATGGCATATGTTGCCAGGCTATGGGAGCAGCAGCAGCGCTAGCTGCATTGGCATACAATCAGCTTCCTTTGGATTATCTGACATTGATAAGATGGGGTGAAGATGGGCAGCTGGGAATGTTTGTGGGGCTGGATGTCCAGAGTGCATATATGGGCACCAAATCATTACATACAACAAGGCGCCTATCTAGAGAAGTCGGGCCTGACGGGCAAGAAATGTGGGAGCCGACAGATCCCCACCACAAACGAACAGATAAGCTCATGAAAGACCTCCCTAAACCCTAGTTCTAGACTTGAGACTCACCTGGAGCTGCACGCGGCCCCCCCTCCTGTTCTGTTGCACCATTAGTTTGTTAGCATGCTCCCTTTCCTCGTCTGAGTTTTGCTTGAAGTAGGCAGCAAAGCCGGGCAGGCCGATATCGTCGCGATCAAAGTAAGCTGCTAGGGAATGGTAGACATACATGTTGTTGTACTCCACGCTGCGCAGAACAAGGTCAACAGCGGAGGTGCGTTACTATTCGGAAGGCCGTGTTCAAGGCAAGTGGAGAGTCAGCTACTGGTCATTTCCTCTAGAGGCTTTGTAAAGTTTGATCATTTTTAGAATGAAGCAGTGCCACACACCTATGGCGGATTTGCACGCACGCCAGAAGAGTAGCGAAGCATGGGAGCTGCACATGGTCTCGAAAACAGCGCATGAATAAGGGAACCCCGGCATTCAAATACGTACTTGATCTGTTCGTTCACAGCCGCTTCCAAGTTGTCGGCGTAGCCCATTCGAGCGAGGGAAACACCTGCGGTACCCTTCTCGACGATCGTGTCGACCTCCCTGAGCTGCATCTGCACTTCCTCGAAAGGCTGGAAGAGCACCCCCGTAACTTCTGCTGCCTTTGCAGGAAGAGCTTCACCTCCTCCAGCATTTACTGAGACGACTCGGCGGGGCTTGGCAGCCGCTAAGATCTGAGCACTACTTCTGCCACTTAGGCGGACATGGATTCGGCCGCAGGTTGGCCTAAGCAGTACAGGAGCCATTTTGGTTTATTAGAACAGGCTGTATATAGAAGGATGTGGCTCAACCACTGCCTACAGACGGCTGTACTTGAGGATGCGTGCTTGTTGCTTTCGGCGTGTTGCCAGCTTCGCAAATGCTGAGCCTTCCTGCGGTAGAATGTGCATCGCCTACATGCCTGAACATTTCATAGGTAGTCCTTCTCATGCTGTAACTGAATGACTCGGACAGCAGACCTCGGAGCACCTCTACGTGCACCTCCACGTGGACTTTGCCGTGCGTTATACGGGCTCTGCACAGTGACTGCGAAGTCTGTCCATTGGACGCCAGACATCCCCCGATGCACCTATGCATTGCGTTGGCTTACCAAGGGGACTGCCCGCCAATGCAGGCCATGAAACACACCTCCAAGCCAAGCATATGGCCTTGCATGTCAAGGCGCTCCTCTCGGGTCTCCACAAGGTGGTCTAAATCTCTGAATCTGGTTGCACGTGACCTCGATTATACCACAGCAGTTACAGATTGCAACTGTGAGACCAGCACCCCTATAGATGGGCCATGCAGCAGCTGAAGTCTTCGCAACTGCATCCAAGTGAGCCCGTAGGGTTGCCTCGGCAACAACAGAGCCTGCGAATATGCCTTAGGTCCAGGCACAGGAGCATATGCAACAGAGCGGGGCCCTCTCCGACCGCTGCAAGCCCAGTGCGGACAAAAGACACCATAATGTAAGCTCCCAGAGCTACGTTGCTAATTACTCCTGCAGGCAGCTCAGTAGCGAGGCATTGGCACAGGTTGATCCGAATCATTCTCGCAATTTCATGACATATACGAACAGCGATGGATGCTAAAGAAGCAGTCGTACTCACCCTCTCCGCGTTGACTGCCTGGAAGTACCGTGAGTTGCTCCCATGCCATGTCCCTCGATCTCCTACCATGCATGCTGACAGACAGCATCACATAAGGCATCCCTAATTTCTGACCTTTACTGCAGCTACAGGCCGAATGGCCAAGACTCGATGAAGTGCATGACCCTGATCTAACAAAGGCTGTACCTTCTGCTCGAAATTCTGACGCTATACAGCTCAGCATCCCGTCCCTTCCCTCTTGCTGCAGTCAGAGCTCCCCAGAAGTCATGTCTAAACTCACCCCCCCCCCCCCCCGCCCGCCCCTATTCTCTCGCTGCAACTGGAGCTCCTAAACTCTAACCCCTCCCCTTTCCCCCCCGCCGTCCCTTCCCTCTTGCTGCAGTCGGAGCTCCCCAGAAGTGATAAGAGAGAAGAAAAAGCAGCTGGCAAAGATAGGCCCTGCAGGCGCCTGGGCAGCACCTATAGCCAAAATGAAATGCATACCACAATGGTTCAAGCTGGCCCGCGTCTTATGGGAGGAGTACAACCTAAGGTAAACCCTTCTTCATACCAACAGGAAGTTTAGGGATTAGTCATGTGGGATTGATAGGTCATGTGGGATGGCCCCAAATGGATAAGAAGGGATAGTGTCCTTGCAGTTTTCTGTCCTCTTCTGCCTACTCCGCATACCTATTTTATCGGTTTCCAGGTGTTTTGTTGTCAGCAGACTCTTAACCGGTGGCAACTGTGAATCTTAAAGCACATGTTGATATGCCCCTCGATATGCCTAGCTGCCTTGGTAAAAAGCTAGTTGAAGTTGTGTAACAGCAGACATAATTTATTGAGCAGCGCAAGTATCCGGGGGGGGGGGGAGTAGCATTATCTGCTGGTGCTATTGCTGGTAAACTGCATGATATGCCATAGCAAAATGGCCAACTGCCAACTGTCTCGCTCCGCAAGCTGTCACAGGGACAGCAACGTGACACAAAGCATCCTTAACTTGGTTGCACACTAGGGTTTAGGGTTTAACTGCTGCTAATGTGTTTCACCGCTGGTGAGCCGCTGCGAATGTGTCCAACCTTGCTATGGCTCTTATCATTGACGTTATTCCTTCCTCCTTCGGCTACTTCTCCTGCCTCCATCATCGACTCCTTCCTTCACCACACCTCACTCCCCTTATATCTATGCCTATATGCCACCTCGCTGTTTCTGTGACGGCTTGAGGTACGGGGCATATACCACTTTTGCGATGGCATGTCATGGCGTGTACTCATTACAATTGCTGACATGGGTTCTGCTGCTGCTGATGTGCTGCTACAACTACTACAACTACTACAACTGTGTTTCTGCTGCTGCTGCTCCTGCTGCTCCTGCTGTTATTCTTATTACATTTCATGACATGTCATAGCAAAAGGTGCCATAGGCCCTGCACCTTCAGCCCTTCTTACATAAACAGCAAGGAGAACAGAAAACACGTTGTTGTCGGCATGCAACCATAATGATGCCTAAACATGACATAATAATGTCCGTGCTATTGGTACTGCGTGCTGTGATTGCTGCTGCTGTTGTTGCTGTTTGTGCTCCAGTCCCCAGACCTTCTTTGAGGCTGACATAGACAACCTCCCTTCCCTGGTGGAGCCCTTCCCTACTGAACACGAATTCCTGGTGATGGAGGATGGAGTCAAGTGAGAAACTGCAAAGGCACTTTCACAGTCCCCTTTCACTTTTGCAGTGCATCCTTGTAAACTTTTGTAGATGTAAACCTTAACCTTTGCATCCCCGTTGCCACAAAAATGCACCGCAGGTTGTTCTTGTGTGTGGGAGAAGTACAGAACTTATCTCAGAACTTGGGCCATCCCATGCGTGTCTTTCAGCGGTTATATACTAATCCTGCAGTACCAAGGAGAAGCACTACTGGCAAAGCATGCACATGGCCATGCACCAGATGGAATGAAGCTCACCCTTTTTTTCCTCACTTCTGAAGGAGATTTGATGGTGAGCTGATTAGTCTGGGTTAGCTGCCCATCCAATTTAATTCATCTATGACACATCTTCAGTGCATATACCATTTCAAAATACTCCACCGGCCCTCATACTTCC
Organism: uncultured Paracoccaceae bacterium; assembly: GCA_958439195.1. Lineage (GTDB taxonomy): Bacteria > Pseudomonadota > Alphaproteobacteria > Rhodobacterales > Rhodobacteraceae > Paragemmobacter. The sequence goes on along the minus strand of OY288176.1, from coordinate 4,368 downwards.
ACCAGGCCGCCCCCTCCCCCCCCACCTGGGGCCCCGGGTGGGAGGGCAGGAAGGGGGGTGAGTGGGAGGGGGACAGGGGGCAGGGAGGGCGGCAAAGGGGGAGGAGCGAGAGCAGGCAAGGGGGAGGTAAGGGTGGCAAAGAGGAAGGGAGGGCGGTAAGGGAGGACCCCTCCTGTTACTCCTTCATGACTTTTATGAACATTGGTACAGCTGAGAACTTCAGTCTAGATCTGCTTTGAGCCCTCTTTCGCCTGTCATGTGTATTTGTAAACAGCACCCCTTCTCCTTGCCCCCCCCCCCCTGCTTGTCTTTGTATTCAGGATCTATGCCGTATCCCCAGGCCCCCGTCAACCTAGCAAGCCCCTGCTGCTGTTCCTCCATGGTTTCCCGGAGTGTTGGTACAGCTGGAGACATCAGATGGTGGCATTCAAGGAAGATTGGGACGTGGTGGCCATTGATATGAGGGGCTATGGCAGCAGCGATAAACCACAGGTGGGGAGGGTTTTACGGGGTCCATGGTTTAGGGCTTGGGGGAAAGGTTTTTCTGGGGTCTAGGGTCTAGGGTCTGTGGCTGCGGGTTTGGGTTTGGGATGTAGTTGCCCTTAATATGAGGGGGATGTGGCACAGTGATACACCACAGGTGATGAGCATTTTAGGGGATTAGCTGTAGGGTTAGGGGGGGAATTTTGTGGGGTCTCGGGCTGCGGGTTTGGAGTTATATAAGTACCCGGTGGCTGCTGGTATGAGGGGGTGTGGCAGCAGTGATAAGCCACAGGTGGGGAGGGTTTTAGGGCGTTCATTGTTTAGGGCTTAGGAGGGAGGTTTGTTGGGGTCTGTGGCTGCGAATTTAGGTTTTGGGTTGGAATTTAATGGCCACTGATACCAGGGGGAGCTGGCAGCAGTGATAAACCACATGTAAGGAGGGTTTTACGGGATTCATGGTTTAGGTCTTACGGGGGATGATTTTGTGGGGTCTGAGGTTGTGGCTTTGGGTTCAGGTTGAAGTGCGTGTCCTGTTGCACACACTTCAACCACAACTTTTGAAGGGTGCACCAGGAACCCTCCTGGTGCACCCTGGCATCTAGGGTGCAAGGGGAGTCCTATTGACATGAGGGGGTATAGCCGCAGCGATGAACCACAGGTAAGGAGGGTTTAGGGGAGTCGTGGTCTAGGGCTTACGGGGGAAGATTTTGTCAGGTCTGAGGCTGCACGTTTGGATTTGTGTTGGTACGTGGTGGCAGCAGCGATAAACCACAGGTAAAGAGGGTTTTATGGGGTTAATGGTTTAGGGCTTGGGGGGTGGGAAGGTTTTTCTAGGGTCTGTGGCTGCGGGCTTGGGTTTTGGGTTGGGATGTGGTGGCCCTTGATATGAGGGAGATGTGGCAGCAGTGATACACCACAGGTGGGGAGGGTTTAGGGGAATCAGGTGTAGGGCTTAGGGGGAAAGATTTGTGGGGTCTGAGGCTGCGCTTTTGGAGTTGTATTTGTTACCCAGTGGCTGCTGAATGATGGGTTATGGCAGCTGTGATAGACCACAGGTAAGGAGGGTTTTAGGTGGTTCATGGTTTAGGGCTTAGGGAGGAGCTTTGGTGGGGTTGGTGGCTGCGAGTTTAGGTTGTGGGTTGGGTGTGGTGGCCATTGATAGGAGGGAGAGGTGACAGCAGCAGAAAACCACAGGTACGGAGAGTTTAGGTGGTTCATGGTTTAGGGCTCAGGGGGGAGGGTTGGTGGGGTCTGTGGCTGCGGGTTTGGGTTTTGGGTTGGGTGTGGTGGCCATTCTTATGAGGGGGACGTATGGCAACACTGGTCTCACTGCATTATTCGGAACTTTTCAACAGTGATAAACCACAGGTGGGGAGGGTTTTGGGCAGTTAATGTGGTTAGACACAGTTCAGGCTTTATGGCACTTTTTGGGGCGTGCATATGCAAGTCTGAAGGAGGGATGGAGTTTTAGCTTGGGGTATTTCCAGAGTGTTGAGGCCACACAGGGTATTGGTCCCACTCGTTCGATATTCATGGGTATGGCAGGGGTCTAGGGTTTAACACCCTTGACAGCTTTAGGAGCTGGGTGACTAATCTGGGTTGCAGTGCGTAGGTCAGATCTTACAAAGAGTGTTGCAAGCAGGCATATTATGAAAAGGGTTGAGCTGTTGCCTGCCTTTGGACTGGTCTTCAACTAGGGTTTAGGGTTCATATGCTTATCTGCGAGCACAGCATGGAGAAGGGTAGCAAATGGCTGATGGCTATCCCACCCAATATCAAATGTTCATACTACGTCCCCCCCCCCCTTTGTTTCTTACAGGATGTTCCCTCCTACAACTTCTCCAAGCTGAGCTCTGACATCAAGCAATGTGTCAAGCTGCTAGGTCACAGTCGCTGCACCCTAGTGGCCCATGATTGGGGTGGAGCAGTGGCATGGATGGTGGCGGGCAGGTGGGGGGCGGACCTCCTCAATGGACTGGTGGTACTGGGCTGCCCACATCTAGGAGTGGCGGGGACTAACAGGAGTGCAGAACAAAGCAAGAGGTCTGCTTACATGATGGCACATCAGGTGGGTAGGGGATCAAAATAAGTTGGGGTGGGGGGGAGAGGTTGCCGGCTGTTTTTTGGGGATGGGGTCCGGGGTTAAGGTTGTGGGTATGAGTTGAGGGGGCTTTTGGGGGCCATGCGCGGGGGGGGGGGGGGGCGTGGAGCTTTTCGGGGTCCTGGGCGGTTCCGGGGTTGTGGGGGGGGGGGGGTTTGGGGCCTTGAAGGGGACAGAGGGGTTGCAGGGGATTTGAAGGGAACCGGGGCTGGCTGGGTGAGGGGATGCTGGGATGGGCATTTGGGGCGGGGAGGTGGCGGGCGGACCTACTGAATGGACTGGTGGTACTGGGCTGCCCTCATCTAGGAGTGGCGGCCACGAACAGGAGTGCAGAACAAAGTAAGAGGTCTGCTTACATGATGGCACATCAGGTGGGTAGGGGTGAAGATGGATTGGAGGAGGAGAGGTTGCCGGCTGTGTTTTGGGGATGGGGTTGGGCGTTTAGGGTTGGGGGTTTGAGTTGAGGGGGGGTGTTGGGGGCCATGGGGGGGCCTTTCTGGGGTCCTGGGCGGTTCCGGGGTTGTGTGGGGGGTTTGGGGCTTTGAGGGGTACAGAGGGGTTGCAGGGGGGAGGACTCCTCAATGGACTGCTGGTACTGGCCTGCCCACATTTGGGGGTATCACTGACCAACAGGAGTGCGGAACAAAGCAAGAGGTCTGCTTATATGTTGGAACATCAGGGGGATAGGGGATGAAGTTGGGTGGGGGGTGGGACAGATATGGTAGACGGGATATGGTAGGCGGGGGAACACTGTGACACCCTGTGGTAGCAACCCCCCCCTTTCTTGATACTATGCGTGCCAAAAGCCTGTGCATCCTGTAAGGTATTCTGATGGCGGAGGGGTTGCTTGGGGGCTCTTTGGGGTCCTGGAGGCATGTTGGGGGGTATGTATGGCTTGGGGCTTAGAGGGTAATACAGGGGTGGCAAGGAACATAGGGGGGGAGATGCTGGGGCGGGTATGTAGTGCATACGATGAAACTATATGCTGTACTGCACCCCTGCTTTGTCCACTCGTATCGGCACATTGCTCGAGCCATATTGGCAAATTTGTGCAACTTTTATGCTTGGATGACAGCTGACTGTTCCCCTTCCTCAGCTCTGCTTGAACTTGATGCTTTGGCAAAGTGTTGCCAAGTTGTTAAGTACTGGAAGGGAGTCACAAGCAGGCAGACCATGTAAGGTTCTCAATAAAGCTGAAATTAGTCCAGTAGCCATGTTGCTTGGATGCAGTCTGTTGCTGATGATGTTGATGCATTCATTCTTTTAATCCTGCTCATATATCTCTTAATCCTTAATCAGGATTAACAAGTTAGTCCAGGATCCATTTGAACTAATTTGTAGATCCCTCATTCCCTTAGTCCAGTTTCCCCATTGAGGATTGATCAAAGTTAGAGGATGAACTCACGGGTCTGGTGGTAGGGGTAGGGGCGTTGGGGGGGGGGGCAAGGGATGCTGGGGCAGGTAGGGGGGAGATGATGCACTGATCCCCTTCTCTTGGGGATGGGGGTAATTACAGGAGGGCACAAGAGAGCGATTTGGCTGCTTGCTGGGATGGTCTGGAGTGGGGGGCCTAGGGGGGGGGGGCTGGGTGGCTGGGTCGAGGGCAAGGGCGGGCAATGCGGGGCGTGAGGGGGGGGTGGGATCTGGTTTTGCTATGTATGGCATGGGGGGGGGTTCAGGGATTATTGAGGGCTTGAAACACCATTGGAGTGCCTCAGCACTTGCATAGGGTATGCACTTGATGTAAGAAAGGAGATGGGCGATCATAAGAAGAATGGCCCTGG
>OY288175.1 GCA_958439195.1 uncultured Paracoccaceae bacterium | reverse complement strand
CTGCTGGGCGCGGCGGATGGCCGAGGCGGGGTGCCGAGGTGATCCTTGTGCCGTCCTGCACCGATACGCAGGCCGGGTTCACGCGGGTGCGGGTGGGCGCGATGGCGCGCGCGCTGGAGAACCAATGATCACGGTGCATTCGCCCACGGTGGGGCTGGCCCCTTGGTGCCCGGCGGTGGATGAAAATGTGGGCGCGGCGGCGATCTATGGCCCGCCGGACCGGGCTTTCCGGCCACGGGGATTTTCACCGAGACGGCGCTGAACGCGCCCGGATGGGCGGTGGCCGAGGTGGACCTGGCCGCCGTGCATGAGGTGCGGCGCGATGGCGGGGTGCTGAATCATCTGCATTGGGGCGAACAGGGCGGATCGGGTGGCGCGGGGGTGATGGCTTTGCCCGCCCGCCTGTGGCGCTGCGACACAAGGCAAGGAATGTTATTTTTCCCTTGAAAATCCGCGCGGGCTAGGCGCATTAGAGCGGACCCTAAGCGCGTGGGTTTCGCCCGCGGGCTGCTAACCCATTTGAGTGAACATGGCCAAGGAAGATATCTCGAATTCCCCGGTGTCGTGAAGGAACTCCTGCCGAACGCGAAATTCAGGGTCGAGCTGGATAACGGCCATGAACTGATCGCTGTGATGGCAGGCAAGATGCGCAAGAACCGCATCCGCGTTCTGGCAGGCGACAAGGTGCAGGTGGAAATGACGCCTTACGACCTGTCGAAAGGCCGTATCAATTACCGTTTCAAGTGAGCTGATCCTTGGATCGGGCAGCCCGCGCCGGGAGGGAACTTCTGGCGCAGTTGGGGATTGTGCCGATGCCATCCTGCCCCCCGACATTGATGAAGACCCGGTAAAGGGCGATTGCCCCGCCCCTATGCGGCACGGCTGGCGCGGGAGAAGGCGGCAGCGGTCGCGGCCGGGCCGGAGGACATTGTACTGTGCGCCGATACCACGGTGGCGCTGGGCCGGCGGATCATGGGCAAGCCTGCGGATGCGGGCGAGGCGGCGGCGTTTCCTGTTGGCGCTGGGCGGGCGGCGGCATGAGGTGATCACCGCCGTGCGGGTGCGCCGGGGCGACCGGATCTGGACGCGGGAAAGCGTGAGCGCGGTCAAGATGAAGCGGCTGTCGATGTGGAGTTGAACGCCTATCTGGTCAGCGGCGAATTGGGAGGGGCAAGGCCGGGGGCTATGCCATCCAGGGCGCGGCGGGGGCGTTCATTCCGTGGATTTCGGGCAGTTTTACCGGCATCGTCGGCCTGCCATTGGCCGAGACGGCGGCGTTGTTGGCGGCAGCCGGTATCCGGTATGGAGGCAGGGATGAAGGGGCGTGTGGTCTGTCTGGACCAGATTGACGGGCGCGATGCGGCGGCGCTGATCGTAGACGGGCAGTTGGAAGACCTGCTGATCGACCCGCCCGAGGATGTGGTGCTGCCCGGCGCGATTTACCCGTGCGGTGGCGGACCGGCCCGTGAAGGGGCAAGGCGGGATGTTCGTGAAGCTGCCAGAAGGCAGCGGATTCCTGCGGCAGGTGTCCGGGCTGGCGCCGGGACAGCGGATCATCGTGCAGGTGTCGGGACCGACGGAACCCGGCAAGGGCCGTGCTCAGTGACGACGCGGCTGCTGTTCAAATCGCGCTGGGCGATCGTTACGCCGGGGGCGGCCGGGGATCAACATCTCGCGCCGGATCCGCGACGAGGAGGTGCGGGCGGGTTTTGCAGGCGCTGGCCGAAGAGGCGATGGCGGGTGCTGCGGCGGATCACGGATTGATCCTGCGATCGGCAGCAGAGGGCGAAGATGAGGCGGCAGTGGCCGAGGACATTCTGGCGATGAAGGACATGGCCGCCGCCGTGGTGGCCGATCTGGCGGGGGGGCCGGAGCTGCTGGTTGATGGGCCGGGCGCGCATGAGGCGGCCTGGCGCGACTGGGCGAGCCTGCGCCGGATGAGGTGGTCGAAGGCGGCTTTGACGATCACGGCGTGTGGGAGATGATGGTGGCCTTGCAGGGCGCACGGGTCGATCTGGCCGGGGGGGGCGCATATGATGGTGGAACCCACCCGCGCGCTGGTCGCGGTCGATGTGAATACCGGGGCGGACACAGTCGCCCGCGGCGGCGTTGAAGGCCAATGTGGCGGCGGCGCGTGAATTGCCGCGCCAGTTGCGGCTGCGGGGCTTGGGTGGGCAGGTGGTGGTGGATTTTCGCGCCGGTGCCGAAAAAGGACCGTGGCACGCTGGATCAGGTGCTGAAGGCGGCTTTTCGCAGCGAAGGGGCGGAAACGCATCTGGCGGGGTGGACGGCGCTGGGCTTGTATGAGCTGACGCGCAAGCGCGACCGGCTGCCTTTGGCAGAGCTGCTGGGGGATATGGGATGAGCTGTCCGATCTGCGGCAAGGCGGCGGATGCGAAATACCGCCCCTTCTGTTCGCGGCGCTGTGCGGATGTGGACCTTGGGCGCTGGCTGACCGGCAGTTACGCGATTCCTGCCGAGCAGGTGGAGGAGGGCGATCTGCCAGCGGCGGACAGCACTGGGGATGATGCGCCCGATGATTTGCGCAAGCGGCCGAACTGACCGGAGCGCCGGATTGGCCTGACATTGGGCCTGACACTGGGCCTGACACTGGGCCTGACACTGGGCCTGACACTGGGCCTGACACTGGGCCGGGCATAAAGCTGAAGCGGCGGCAAAAGGAGATTGCAGGGCCAAGTCCGATGTTGCGGATTTTTCTGGCGAAACCCACTGGACAGCCCCGCGCGCCTGACGTATCACCCGCCCACTCGAAGGGGCGACCCTTTGACGGGTGTGCCCGGATAGCTCAGTTGGTAGAGCAGCGGATTGAAAATCCGCGTGTCGCTGGTTCGATTCCGGCTCCGGGCACCACTTTTACTCACCAAAATACTCCAGGGCGCGCCTGCGGGAAAATGGCTATGCGGGCGTGGTGTCCGGTCAGTCGGATCTTGCGGCCGCGGCGATGAGATCGCTGGCCTTTTCGGCCAGCATCGCTGTCGGGGCGTTGGTGTTCGATCCGACAAGGCTTGGGAATACGCTGCTATCGCAGATCCGCAGTCCTTCGAAACCGCGCAACCTTAGCCGGGTATCGACGACACTTTGATCGTCTGAACCCATCCGGCAGGTTCCCACCGGGTGATAGGAGGTTCGACAGTGGTTGCGAACGAAATTGCGAAGGTCATCATCGCTTTTGACTGACCCATCGGGCAGGACAACGCGGCGCACCAGTCTGGCAAGTGCCGGTTGCGCGAACAGGGCAAGGCTGGTCTTAAGGCCCCGGATGGTGGTTTCCAGATCATCCGGATGGCCCATAAAATTGGGGTCGATCAGGGGCGGATCGGCCGGATTGCTGGACGCTAGGCGAACCGTGCCTCGTGCCTTTGGTCGCAGGCCATAGCAATTGAGCGTTATCCCCGAACGGCCCGGTGCCACCCCGGCAACGCCTTCTTCGGCCGATGCTCCGGCCAGGAAGTGAAACTGCAAATCCGGGATGGCCTGATCGTGTTCGGAATACCAGAACAACCCGCCCTCAACGACATTGCTGGCCACGGGACCGGACCTGAAGAGGGCGTATTGCAGCCCGGCCCATGCCGCCAGATGAGGCTTGCGGTATTTGTCGAGGCTTTGATGCCCATGCAGTTCCGCTACAACATCAATGTTCACATGGTCGGAAAGGTTAGAACCCACCTGTGGGACATCGGCGCGCACGTCGATCCCGACTGACCGCAGATGGCTGCCAGGACCGATGCCCGACAGCATGAGGAGTTTCGGAGAGCCGATTGCGCCAGAGGTTACGATGACCTCGCAGTCGGCACGGGCCGTCTGAAGCTGGCCGCGATGCCGGAATTCCACACCTGTCGCACGGTAGCCATCGAACAGCAGCCGCTGGCTTGCTGCCCGTGTCAGGACCGTCAGGTTGGTGCGATGCCGGACCGGATGCAGGTAGCCCCGCGCTGCCGAACAGCGCCGGCCATTCACCACGTTCAGTTGGTAATAGCCAGCACCCGCCTGAACAGGGCCGTTGAAATCGTGGTTGAAGGGAATGCCGTATTGCTGGCAGGCCATGACGAAGGCGCGCGTCATGGGTTGCGGATTGGCGATATTCGACACGCCCAACGGCCCCCCGGTGCCATGCCAAGTGTCGGCGAGGGCAGTATTCCCTTCGGATCGCAGGAAGTAGGGTTGAACATCGCGGAAGGACCAGCCAGGACACCCTTCTTCATGCGCCCAGCGGTCGTAGTCCTGTGGCACGCCACGGGTGAATACCTCGGCATTCACCGAACTGCCGCCCCCCAGAACCCGACCCTGAGCATAGGGGATACGGCGGTTCCCGGCATGGCGCTGCGGTTCCGTATAATAGCCCCAGGTCAGGCCACTGCCGGTCATCTTGGCAAAGCCGACCGGCATGTGGATATAGGGATGCCAGTCGCGGCCCCCCGCTTCGAGCAGCAGGATACGGTTCGCGGGGGTTTCGCTTAGTCGTGCGGCAAGGACGCAGCCTGCCGTTCCGCCCCCGACGATGATATGGCTGTATCCTGCATCTGGCATTGTTCCTGATCACCCGCGTCGGGCGATTTCCTCCTTGGACATGATCGCCCGCAGGACAAAATCGACGATGAAGGCGCGTCTTGTGGCCAAGGCGTCGTTGGTCATGTGGTCGAAGTTGTAGATCTGCGAATTGGTGAACCGGTTGTTCAGGTAATAGAAACCCAGGGCCGCGATGGAGTGGTTGAGCTGCATCGGGTCTATGCCTGGACGGATCTTTCCCTGCGCAACGCCATTTTCCAGGATCGCTGTCACGCGGCCAAGAAGCACACTGGTTCTGCGCTTCACGATCCCTGATTTCTTGAGGTAGATCGCGCCCAGCAGATTTTCCTGATTTACCAAAGCGATGAAATCGGGGTTGGCGACATAGTAATCCCACGTCGCTTCCACCAGTCGCTGGATCGCCTCCAGCGGTTCCAGTTTGTCCAGGGGGAGCGCCTCTTCCATCTTGCGGATGCCGAGATAGCCCTCTTCCAGCACCGCGATGTAGAGCTCTTCCTTCGACCCGAAATAGTGGTAGATCATCTTTTTGTTCAGGCCGGTCGGCTCTGCGATGGCTTCGATCCCGGCCAGCGCGAAGCCTTTGTCGGCAAATTCCCGTCGTGCCGATTCCAGCAGATCTGCTTTTGCCTGTTCCGCATTGCGCCCACTGCGCCGAACCTTGGCTGTCGTGCCTGCCATTTCGATCATGTCCAACCCCCTAATGTTCATCTGCCCATCAGCCCTTGCTGGCACCCAGCGTGAGACCGGCGATGAAGTGACGCTGCATTGCGAAGAACATCATGACGGGCGGAAGTGCCGCAATCAACGACCCGGCGGCAAGAAGGTTGAAGGATGAGATATATTGCCCCTTCAGAACCGTCAGACCCAGCGTGATCGGGCGAAGATCGTCAGACTGGATAAGGATGAGGGGCCAGAAGAAATCGTTCCAGATGAAGGTAAACTGTAGCACCGCAAGCGCCGCCAGGGCCGGACGGACCAGCGGCACGATGACGTGGATCAGGATCTTCCATTCGCCCACGCCTTCGGCCCGCGCCGCCTCGACCAGTTCAAACGGCAGATCGGCGATGAAGTTGCGCATGAAGAAGGTGCAAAAGCCGGTCTGGAAGGCGATCTGGAACAGGATCACGCCCCAATAGGTGTCATAGATGCCAAGGTCCAAGGTCAGTTGCCGGACTGGGATCATCAGGATTTGAAACGGAACGAAGTTTCCGGCGATGAACAGGGCCAGGATGACAAAGCGGCCACGAAACTTGTAAAGCGCCAGACCCGCCCCGGCGAGGGTGGACAGGAACAGTGCCCCCACGATCGACGGCAGGGTGATTATGACGCTGTTCAAGAGGTAGATGCCGACCGAGGAAGAACCGAAAACAGCATTGAAGTTGTCCACAAAGGCCCATTCGCTGGGAATGCCCCAGTAGTTTCCGCTGTTGAGGTCAGAGAGCGACCGCCCTGCGGTTGCCACGATGGCGATCATGGGCAAAAGCCAGATGATCAGTGAGATCGGAAGCGCGACCTTGTAGATGATCTGCCGACGACGGCTCGTTTCCTGAATGGGGCGGGGAAACATCAGCGGGCTCCCTTTTCGTTCCGAAGCAGGCGCATCAGGAACCAGGCGATGTAGACATCCATGATGAGGAACAGGATCGTGGCGATGGCCGAAGCATAGCCCATCCGATAGCGCGAGATCGCATTGTCATACATGTAGTAGGCCAGCACGTTGGATGAGTTGTAGGGGCCGCCGCTCGTCATGACCGCGACAAGGTCGAAAGACCGCAGCGCACCGATGACCGTCACGACCAGCGCGATGAACGTTGCCGCGCGCAGTTGCGGCAGGACGATCTTGACCAGCAGTCGCCAGCCTTTCGCCCCGTCCAGACGGGCGGCCTCGATGACTTCGGGGTTCACGCTGTTCAGACCGGTCAGGTAGAGGATCATGCAATAGGCTGTCTGCGGCCAGAGACCGGCAGCGATGATGCCAAAAGTGGCCCAGTTTTCGTCGGCAAGGATCGCCGGGATGCCGATGCCCAAGGGTTTCAGCAAGGTGGCAAGCAAGCCGAATGCCGGGTCATAGAACCAGGCAAAGATCATGCCCACGACAATCTGGGACACGACGAAGGGAAAGAAGAACAACGACTTGACCAGTCGGATGCCAAAGACGTTCTGGTTGAGGAACAGGGCGATGAAAAGGCCCATGACGGGTGCCAGAAGGAACAGCGCGAGCCAGTAAAGATTGTTGACCAGTGAGGTCCAGAACACCTGATCGCCAAGGAGTTCGCGGTAATTGTCCAGGCCCACCCAGGTTTTTGGCCCGATGCCCTGCCATTCCACGAAAGATAGACCGACGGACTGGATGATCGGCCAGATCACGAAAAGCGAGAACATCGCAAAGGCAGGAGCGATAAAGACAAGCGGCATGATCGCCAGCTTGTTCCTGCGGAAGAACGTGCCCGTCTTTCGCGGCCGGTCGTCGGACATGGTCTGGCTGTCTGTCATCTTTCCGCTTCCCGTCGAAAGGGGACCGGCGCAGGACGCGCCGATCCCACGATGCGATGCTTAGAGTGCGCCGTAGATGCGTGCGCGCTCGGCCTCGATACGCTCAAGGATCTGGTCGAGCCGGTCGGGGTTCTGCATGAACTCCTGGAAGCCCTCCATGCCCACCTTGGCCAAAGCCGGATCGGTGTCGCGGTCATAGAATTGCATGATCCCGCTGGCCTTGCCGAGTTGCGCAAACCCGCCTTGTGCAAAGCGGTCATCCTTTACAGAGGCATTCACATTCGGCGGCAGCATGTCGAGCGTGCCCGCCGTCTTTGTCTGAACATCGGCCTGCGCCGCGAAGGCGAGGAAGAGGCGCGCATCTTCCTTGTTCTTCGCGTTCTTGGGGATCATGAAAGCGTCGGTCGGCGCGTCTTCCCAGATACCGACAGCGGGATCGATGATAGGGAAGGGGAACCATTCCACCTGCGCGCGCACGTCTTCGGGGAACATCGACACGATGAAGGGCGCCAGCAGATACATCGCGGCATCGCCCTGGTTCATGAAGGGCAGCGCCTCCTGGAACGAATAGGCGGGGTGATTGTCGATGAAGAAGTCCGAATTGACCAATTCGCCCCATTTCTGGAACACCGCCTTTACGCGGTCATCGGTATAGGCAACCTTGCCATCCATCAACTGGGCATGGAACTCGCCGCCATTGACCCGCATGTTCAGGAAATCGAACCAGCCAGCGGTGGGCCACAGCTCTTTTGAGCCGATGGTGACAGGTGTGATCCCCGCTGCGTTCAGCTTGGCACCCACCTCAAGAAGTTCGTCCCATGTCTCTGGTGTCTTGGTTATTCCGGCCTTTTCAAACAGGTCTTTCCGATAATAGAAACCCCAGGCGTAATAGGCGTAAGGCACCGCATATTGCTTGCCATCCACGGATGAGGCCGTGAGGACCGCTGGCATCTTTTCGGCCAGACCCTCGGATGCCCAGACATCCGACACGTCCTCAAGAAGGTCCAGCTCGACGAACACCTTCATGCGGTTGCCGGCATTCCAGGTGATCAGGTCCGGTGCATCCGACGTCAGGAAGTTGCGCATCGCCACCTTGAAGGCTTCGTGGTCATAGAGGTTGAATTTCACGTCGATCTCGGGATAGGCGGCCTCGAAATCGGCGATCAGGTCTTCCATTGCCTGTTTCTGAGCCGGGTCCGAGGTGTTCGCGTTCATCACCAGATCGCGTGCGAAGACCGACGTCGCAAAGACCGTCAGTGCTGCGGCGCACACCGCTGTCTTGAGGTATTTCATTCTTCTTCCTCCCAGTTTCACCGGCCGCTTGCTGCGGGCCAGATGTTCGGCCAAATCGGCTTGGCCATCCCTTTGCCCTTTCTTGCGGGCACATCCCTCCGGCGACGTTACTCACCGGTGAGTTATTATTTTTACAAGGCACTAACCCGGATTGCGTCTCCGCATCAGAAGGGCGTTGCGCCCGGACTGCACCATCGCACCGTCTTGGTTGATCACCTCGAACTCCAACTGCACGATCCCCCGGTCGCCCGATGATGTCAGGCGCATCTCGGCGACCTTGATGGTTGCGCCAATGCTGTCCCCGGCGATGATCGGTGCCTTGAACGACCATGCGTTCCAACCCAGCGAAGCCACCGCCTGCAACTGCGCCTCGGCCCGGTTTTTCAATCCGTCCACGAGGCAAAGGCCAAGCAGGCCGTGGGCGATGCGTCCTGGAAATCCCTGTTCCCGCGCGAACCCGTCATCCATATGGACATCGAAGAAATCGCCCGACATCCCGGCAAACGCCACGATATGGGCCTCAGTCACCGTGATCCGCCCGGTCCGAAAATATGCGCCGACATGAAGGTCGTCGTGGAAATACTTTCCGGCTGGAAGCGGATTGGCGGGGGCGTCCATCATGCTGCCGCCTCATGGCCACGAATGGCACCGGCAGAGGTGCTGAGGGTCTGACCTTTCACGTCGAACAAGTGGCAATATTCATCGCGGATCTGGGCGGTGACTGTCATGCCGGACCGGGGTGGTTGTTCGCTGTCGGCCTTGATGATGACATCCTGACCAGCCTTTGACTTGCCGTAGGCATAGGCAATTCCGCCAAGGTTTTCGACCACGTCGATCCGCACCTCCAAGCCGTGCCCTGCGGATGTTCCCAGGAAATGTTCGGGTCGGACGCCAACGATCACATCCTGACCAGGGTCAACGATCGCCCCTGCGCGCAGCGGGATTTGCAGAAGGTGATCCTGCGCATCCGGCACCGAAACCTGCACGTCGGTCTTGGTCCGACTGACCACGCGCGCCTTGAGGAAATTCATCCGGGGAGAGCCGATGAATCCCGCAACAAACTGGTTATCGGGCGCGGTGTAGAGGTCCAAGGGGGAACCGATCTGTTCCACCTTTCCATCACGCAGCACGACGATCTTGTCGGCCATCGTCATTGCCTCGACCTGATCATGGGTGACGTAGATCATGGTCGCCCCGATCTCGTTGTGCAGCTTGGACAGCTCCACCCGCATCTGCACCCGCAACTCGGCATCAAGGTTCGAGAGCGGCTCGTCGAACAGGAACACCTTCGGTTCGCGCACGATGGCCCGCCCGATGGCCACCCGCTGCCGCTGCCCGCCCGACATGTCCTTTGGCTTGCGCTGCAAGAGATGTGTGATCTGCAATATCTCGGCCGCACGCTGAACCCGGCGCTCCACAACGGCCTGTGGTGTCTTTGCCATGCGCAGCCCGAAGCTCATGTTTTCGGCCACCGTCATGTGCGGATAAAGCGCGTAGGACTGGAAAACCATCGCGGTGCCGCGGTCGGACGCCTCGACATCGCTCATGTCTTCGTCGCCAATCAGAAGCTGGCCGGATGTGATCTTTTCCAGCCCGCAGATCATGCGCAGCAGCGTTGACTTTCCACAGCCCGACGGGCCGACGAACACGACGAATTCACCGTGCTTCGCCTCTAGATCCACGCCCTTTATCACATCAACCGACCCAAAGGATTTGCGGACGTTCTTCAGGATCACATCAGCCATTTGAGCACCAATCCGGGATCACGCCCCGCCCCATCATTTCGTTGACCCCGTTCATGCCCCCTCCACCCATCGTTCCGTCTGAGGGCCGATTTGCAGGTGAACGGATTTGAGTTCCGTATATTCTTCGATCCCGTATCGGCCCGTCTCGCGCCCATTGCCGGATTGCCCGAACCCGCCCAACGGCAGTTCCGGAAAGCCTTGCAGGGCCGAATTGACCCAGACCCGGCCAGCCCTGATCCTCCGCACACAAGCCAGCGCCTTGGTCAGATCATTGGTCCAGACATAGGCCGCCAACCCATACTCCGAGTCATTGGCAAGGTGGATCGCCTCATCCAGACCCTCAAAGGCCATAACCGCGAGGACGGGCCCGAAGATTTCCTGCCGTGCCACGGCCATATCGGGTGTCACATCCGCAAGAACCGTGGGCGGATAGTAAAGCCCTGTGTGGTTTTCCGGATCGCCACCGCAGACGATCCGCGCTCCATTGCGCACACCGTCGCGGACCGAGGCATCAATCCGGTCGAACTGCGCCCGGTTGATAATCGCCCCGATCCGCGACGACGGCTCCAGCGGGTCCCCCATCCGCAGGTCGCGTAGGCGTTCAGCAATGCGGGTCTGGAAGGCATCGGCAATCGATGCCTCAACCAGCAGCCGCGATCCTGCGATGCAGCATTCGCCCATATTGACGGTTGCAGCCTTGATGACCCCGTCCACGGCGGCCTCAAGATCGCAATCCGCAAATACGACCGAAGGTGATTTCCCCCCCAGTTCCAGTGACAGCTTCTTGATGTTTCCCGCCGATGCCGCTATCGCCGCCCGTCCGACGCGGATCGATCCGGTAAAGGCGACCATGTCCACATCGTCGCTGTCCAGCAACGCTTGCCCCACCGGGTCGCCTGTGCCGGCCACGATGTTGCAAACCCCGTCCGGCAGACCCGCCTCTTTCAGGTAGCGGCCAAGCATCAGCGCCGTCCCTGACGTCAATTCGCTGGGTTTGACCACGACGGAACAGCCCGCCGCCAAGGCAAAGGGCAGCCGTTCTGACAGGATCAGAAGGGGGAAGTTCCAGGGTGTGATGATCCCGACAACCCCGATCGGTTCACGTAGGACAAGGCCCAACATGGCCGCGCCCAGCGTGTTGTGACTGTCACCGTGCAGCGTCCGGGCGGCCCCGGCGGCATAATCCCAAAGCTCGGCCGCGAACAACACCTCACCTTTCGAGGCTGCCAGCGGCTTGGATGTTTCCAGCGTCTCGATCAGGGCCAGTTCGTCGGCATTGTGCCGCAACGCATCGGCCACCTTGCGCAGCACATGCGCCCGATCGCCGCCATAGGCAAAGGCCCAAGATCCGGCAATGAAACTGGCTCGTGCCGCCCTGATGGCTGCCTCTGCGTCTGCCCGTGTGGATGCCGGATAGATGCTGACCACCCGCCCATGTGCCGGGCTTTCGCGCGAGATGATCCCGCCGCCTTCGGCATCCATAAACCGCCCGTCGATGAAGTTCCGATAGCGCCGTGGCGCGGCAAATATATGCTCGGCTTGGTCAAGCATGATACGCCCCCGTTTTTTGCAGTCTGGGTTCCGGCGCCGCCCCATCGCCAACAAAGCAGTCGGCATCCATGAACTTGAGATCAGGGGAGATCACGGGCTGGAATGCCATGCGGTCCAGAATATGCCGCTGAAGGTCGATCCCTGGCGCGATCTCGACCAAGGTCACGCCAACCTGTGTCAGTTTGAACACCGCACGTTCGGTCACATAAGTGATCGACTTAGCGCGCTTGCGGGCGGCGGGACCGCAAAAGGTGACTTCGCGGACCCGTTTTACGAATTTGGGGATGCGCCCTTCGGTTGCGATGGTCAGGCTGCCGTTTCCGACCCGAACATCCAGACCGCCCGTTTCAAACGCGCCACAGAAAACGACGGCCTTCGCGCCTTGCGATATATCCACAAAACCGCCGGGACCGACCACATCTTCGCCCAGCCGCGACACATTCACATTGCCGTCGGCATCCACCTCGCCAGCGCCCAGAAAGGCCATGTCGACCCCGCCACCGCTGTAGAAGTCGAACTGGTCTGTGGACCGCATGATGGCTGACGGAAAGGCAGCAGCACCAAACAGCGCCCCGTCAATCAACTGGCCATTGTGGATACCTTGTTCCACCGTCAGCCAGATGTCCTTGAGGCGTGCCTGTCCGGCAAGCACCGCTGCGATACCCCCAGGAATCCCAAAGCCGAAGTTGACCGATTGTCCCGCGCAGATCTCGATCGCCGCCCGTCGGGCAATGACTGCGCGTGCGCCCGTCGGATGGGCAAGGCCATCAAACTTTGCCGCCATAACTTTGCTGCTATGGGGAAGCCCTGCCAGGCTTGGCTCATATCCACCGGCATGGGTCTGAGGCTGGTCCGGCGCAAGGATGATCTGATCGATCAGCACACCCGGGATTTGCACAAGCCTGGCAAGGCAATCCCGACCGCATCGCTTTTCCCGCACCTGCGCCAGAACACGCCCGCCCGAGTTTCGAGCGTTCAGCGCCACGACATTGGCATCAAGATCGCCAGCCTCCTCGGCGCAGGACACGTTTCCCTGTTCGTCGCAATAGGTGCCGCGAACAATGGCGATATCCGGGCGGATCGGCAGATAGCGGATGTAGTCCTCTCCGCCCAGGGTCACGATCTCACTGATCGGCCCTGCCTGTCTGGCCGCATCGTTCGCCGCCCCACCGCCAAAGCGCGGATCGTAGGTGGTGTTCAGCCCCACCCGCGTGATCAACCCCGGACGGTTCGCCCCGGTTTCCCGCATCAGCAGCGAGATGACCCCGGACGGCAGCGTGAATGCCTCGATCTGGTTCTCGCGCGCCAAGGCCTGCATGCGTGGGGACCAGGACCAATGGCCACCGATGACGCGGCGCACCATTCCCGGATGGGCAAAGCGGTTGACCCCCCGCACCTTGCCATCACCCACACCCAGAGCATGGATCAGGACCAGATCACGCGGATGGCCCGTCGTGAGAAACCGTTCTTCGATGGCTGCGAAGATCGCGTCGGCCTCCAGCATGCCGCCACCATTGCCGGTGATTGCGACCACGTCGCCATCCCGTATGGTCCCGGCTGCCTCGTTGGCGGACACTTCGATCACGCTGAATTCCTTTCGGTCATTTATTCACTCACCGGAGAGTTACAGAGATTCGAAAATCTGTCAACGCATCGTTTTCCGCCCCGGACTGTTCCATCAGTCCCAAGTCGGCGCGTAGGGAACGACGTCGATATTGCTGATGCGGTAATTGTTGGATGTGAGCGATCCGATCTGTGCCATCTCAGCGGGGGAGAGCCGGAAATCAACGATGTCGAAATTCGCCCTTAGGTTGGCTTTGCGGGTCGACATGGTGTTCAGTGTCACGCCCTGTTGCAAGATCCACCGCAGCGCGATCTGCGCCGCGGATTTACCGTGCTTTGTGCCGATCTCGCCTAGAACGGGATGCCGGAAGACCTCGCCGCGTGCGAGCGAACAGTAGGACGAAAGCGGAATGCCGGTCTCGGCAGAGGCGGCAAGCAGTTTTGACTGATCCAGCAGAGGGTGGAATTCCACCTGATTGACGGCCAGTGGCACGTCCAGATGGGCCAACGCCTTGCGCATCATCGCCGTCGTGTAATTCGACACGCCGACATGCCGTGCATATCCACGCAGATGCGCCTGTTGCAGCAGGTCAAGTGACGGCTCGATCGGCCCGTCATTGGGCGGCCAATGCAGCAGCAATACATCAATCGCATCCGCCCGAATGTCCCGCAGGCTCTGTTCGACCGACGGTAAAAAACGCGCGGCTTCCATGTTCTCCGGATGGACCTTGGTGGTGATCAACACGTCACTGCGGGGAATGCCGGTGGCATCCAGCGCGGCCGCAAGTTCCGCTTCGTTGCCATACCATTGCGCGGTATCGAAGGCGCGATAGCCCACCTCGATCGCGTCACGCACTGCTTGGGCCAGCACTTTGCCGCGCAGGGGAAAGGTGCCGAAACCGCGCTGGAACACCCCTTCGTCATAGACCGGCATATGTCGCCCTTCCAGATTCGGCGGCGCATCAGAGGATCTGGTCTGGCCGCAATTTCCCCCTTGATAACTCACTCACTGGTGAGTTATCAAGGGGGCATTCGTCGCGCAGCGCACGAAGTCGCACATCAGGAAGGACGGCGAAGTGATCAGGCATATGGTTTTCATGAAATTCGCCGCAGAGACCACGCAAGCGGCGCGCGACGCCATGATGCGCGATCTTGCCGCCCTGCAATCCGAGATTGACGGGATGGAGGATTTCCGAACGGGCAGGAACATCTCGCCCGAAGTGGATTTCGTGCATGGCCTGACGGACATGTTTTGGATCGATTTCCGCGATCCGCAGGCGAGGGATGCCTATCTTGCCAATGACACGCACAAGGCCATCGGGGGCCGGATCATGGAAAGCCTTGAGGGTGGGGCGAAGGGAATCTTTGTATGCGAAATCGACGTTTGAACAGGCCCGAATGGGCGCAATCCACAACGCTGTGGATCGGGCGCGGCGAAGGTGTCCGTGGTGGAAGGCCTGCGCCTGCTGACGGGAGTTGGCAATGACGCGCCCTGTGGCCCTTGTGACGGGAGCAAGCCGAGGGATCGGGCGCGCCATCGCACTGGAACTGGCGCGGCAGGGTTTTGACCTTGCCTTGAACGATGTCGCGCCGGGAGAAGAGCTTGCGGCTGCCGTCAAAGATGTCGCCGCCATCGGCGCCCGCGCCTTGGCCCTGCCTTTCGATGTCGCCGATCTTCAGGCGCACGCCCCGGCATTGATGCGATTGGAGGAGGCGTTGGGTCCGATCACCACGCTTGTCAACAATGCTGGAGTCGGGGTCATGCAGCGTGGCGATCCGCTGGATGTGACCGAAGCCAGCTTTGATCGTTGCATGCGAGTAAATGCCAAGGCCGTCTTTTTTCTGTGTCAGGCTGTGGCGCGCCGGTTTGTCGCGCAATCTGGCGATCCGGGGCGCCCGCGTTCGATCATCACCGTCACCTCGTCGAACGCATCGGCGGTCGCGGTGCCGCGCAGCGAATACTGCGCCTCGAAGGCGGCGGCGGCGATGATTTCGCGCTGCTTTGCGGCGCGGCTCGGGTCCGAAGGGATTGCCGTCTATGATGTTCAGCCCGGCCTGATTGAAACCCCGATGACCGCGCCGGTGATCGGCAGCTACAAGGCACGCGCGGCCGATGGGCTTTGCCTCTTTCCCTGGGTTGGCCAGCCGGAGGATGTGGCCCGCGTCGTGGCCAGTCTTGCCACCAACCGGCTTCCCTATACCACCGGACATGTCATCTCTGTCGATGGCGGCATGCTCCTTCCCCGTTTCTGAAAGGATCTGCCATGAAGATTTCGCTGCCTGATGCCGTGGGCCGAATGTCGGAATACACCATGACTGGCCTACCGATCGTGGCAGGCCGCCTGGGGCGCGATGCCGCGCGTGTGGTTTATTCCGCTGCGCATGTGGTTGCTGATCCCTTCACCACGAACGACCCCTCGGGGCGTGCCGTCATCGACTGGGACGGCACTATGGCGTTCCGCCGCCATCTTGCCGATCTGGGCCTTGGCATCGCCGAAGCAATGGATACGGCGCAACGCGGTATGGGACTTGACTGGCCCGGTGCGCTGGAACTTATCCGGCGCACAAGGGCCGAGGTGCCGGATGCGCTGGTCGCCAATGGCTGTGGCACCGACCATCTGAACCCCGCCGATGCCCGTTCGATAGATGATGTGGTCCGCGCCTATCTGGAACAGGTGGATGCGATCCAGAAGCTGGACGCCCGCATCATCCTTATGGCCAGTCGCGCCTTGGCCCGCGTGGCCAAGGGGCCAGCCGATTACCTGAAGGTCTATGATCGCGTGCTGACGGCCTGCGACAAACCCGTGATCCTGCATTGGCTGGGCGAGATGTTTGATCCGCAACTGGCCGGATATTGGGGTGGCAACAGCTTTGAGGATGCACTGGAAACCGCCTTGGATGTGATCCACCGCAACCAGAACAAGGTGGACGGCATCAAGATCAGCCTGTTGGACAAGGACAAGGAAATCGCCATGCGCCGCCGCCTGCCGACCGGCGTGAAGATGTATACCGGCGACGATTTCAACTATCCCGAACTGATCGAAGGTGATGCGATGGGCTACAGCCATGCACTTCTTGGGATATTCGATCCCTTGGCCCCCGCCGCGGCCCATGCTGTGGGTCTTTTGGGAAAGGGCGATGCCGCAGGTTTCCGTGCCACCCTGGACCCGACAGTGCCGTTGGCGCGCCTGATTTTCCGCGCGCCGACCCAATATTACAAGACCGGCGTGGTCTTCCTTGCCTGGCTAAACGGCTTTCAGGACCATTTCATCATGTTGAACGGCGCGCAGGCGATGCGCCCGCTGCCCTATTTCACCGAAGTGTTCCGGCTTGCCGATGGCTGCGGCCTGCTGCGCGACCCGGACCTTGCGGCAAACCGGATGAAGACCCTTCTCGCGCTTTATGGAGCATGAGGTGAGGGACTTCACGAATGACCACTCGGCGCTGGCCCTGAACACTGCAAGCTTGGGCCACAACTTGGACGGGGCCGGCGCTGGGTGGTCGCCCGAACGCGTGATCGACGCTTGCGCCGAGCGCGGCTATGGCGGGATCGTGTTCTGGCGGCGTGAGATCGGCACCCGTGCGGTTGAAATCGGCAATCGAGTCCGTCAGGCGGGCCTGCACGTCGCGGGCCTTTGCCGAACGCCCTTTATCGTGGGCAGCGAACGACCCGAACGCATTTGGGATGAGGTGCGGGCCAGTATCGACATGGCCGCCCAACTTGGCGCGCCGGTCCTGACCATCGTCACCGGGGGAACAGAACCCGGCACCAAGGGCGTGATCGAAACACAGAATATCCTCGCCGACCGGGTGGCTGACCTTGCTCGGTATGCGGCCGAAGGCGGTGTGTCCTTGGCGCTTGAGCCGCTGAACCCGATGTTTGGCGGCAACCGGACCTGCCTTTTTACCGTTGCAGATGCGCTGGCCGTCTGCGACCGCGTGGGCGCCGCGAATATCGGTATCGCCGTCGATATTTATCATGTCTGGTGGGATCGACGACTGGCTGAGAGTTTGACTGCCGCACGGGGCAGAGTGTTGGGCTATCACCTCTGCGACTGGTTGGAGAACACACGCCACATGCTGCTGGATCGTGGAATGATGGGCGACGGCGTGGCTGATCTGCGGGCGATCCGGCAGGCTGTGGAGGATGGCGCTGGCTATACCGGCCTTTGTGAGGTGGAGGTGTTTTCAGCGGACGATTGGTGGAAGCGCGATCCGGCCGACGTGCTGGACGTTATCGCCGACCGATTTCGCCGCTTTTGCTAATTGGTAGAGCGAGACGGGGCGGTTGCCGATTGCTCTAGATATACGGTGAACGGTTAAAAGCGTCATCTGAACGCACTTCCCTGCGCGCTGCGACGCTGGTTCGCTTTCCACCCTTCCTGACCAGAAGATTGATTTTGGCACAAAGCTGGCGGTCGACCCAACCGCGCCGACCGCATAGGCAGCCAGCCGCGTGCCGTGTGCCGTGTGCCGAGGGGACATTCAGCTACTTCCAGACGCAGCAAGGCGCGACAGATAGGGGTGGCAAGGCCGCGTTGTTTTTGCCCAAGTCGAAGGGTTGGGCCTGTCGCACGCAACCGCAGACGTTCCTTGATGCAAACAAGGGCATCGAATGGCTGTCGACGCCCGCCGCTTGGTCTTTCAGCCCCAGAAGACATCTTCTTGCGCGGGATCAGAGGAGAACAGCCATACCTCGACAATCTGGCCATCTGCGATGCGCAAAAGATCGATGCCGGGCTGGTTCAGCGCCGCACCTTCGCGCGTCGCGGCAAACTCGATCTCGATGGCGACCAGGTCGCCGTTCGCCATATAGCGATGCGCAGCGGTGATGGCGAAGGTGCCACCCGACGCTGCCATCATCCCCCCGAACATCGCACCGAATTCGGCGATGCCGGACTTGGTGCCGGAAAACTGGTTGTTGCCCGGCTGGTGCCAGATCACCTGCGGGGAAATCAGCGCGCCAAGGGCGGCCTGATCGCCGGACTGGACAGCTTTGATATAGGCCTTGGCGATGTCGATACTGGTCATTTCGGTCCTCATGACGGGTGTGTAAATGTCGTTGCTGATCGGTTAGTGGCTCTGTAAAAGTGTAGATAAGGGATTAACTTCTTCACGTCGTGGTTGAACGGGGCTAAAAAATGATACTAATCGGACAATCAGCAAGGTGGTGAGGCCGACGCCCCGAACGGAAGCCACGACCTTTGCCTATCGGCCGCAAGGGCGCGCGCTGGATATTGAGGTGTTTCGGGTGTCTGATCTGCGGCAGCGCACCTCGGCCAAGGAAATCCGCGCGCCGCACCGTTATGACTTTTACATGCTTGTTTGCGTGACCCAAGGAAACCCCACCCAATGGGTGGATTTTCAACCGGTTCCCTGTGGTGCGGGGTCGCTGTTGGTGCTGCGGCCCGGCCAGGTGCATGGTCTGGGCGACAGTCAGGGTTGGGACGGCTGGCTGGTGCTGTTCCGGTCGGAATTCCTGCCATCTGACGCGCAGACCAGCGCCGATCTGCGACCTGTGCTGGGCCTTGACCAATTCCCCGAACATATGGTGCTGGCCAAGGACGACTTTGACGCGACCGATGAACTGCTTGCCAGAATGTGCAAGGATGCCATGCGTATCGCGCCGCCGCAGGATATTCACGCCCTGTTGCGCTATCAGCTTTGCACGGTTTTGTTGCGGCTGTGCATAGCGCACGACCACCGGATCGCGGCCGAGCCGCCGCATAGCCAAGGGCTGCAACGGTTTGTCCGGTTCCGAAAGCTGGTCGAGCAGAATTTCATGCGCTGGCATCAGGTGGGCCGCTATGCCGATGCGCTTGGCTGCACCGAGAAAAGCCTGACCCGTGCTGCGCGCGAGGCAAGCGGCCAAAACGCCAAGGCCGTCATCGCAGCCCGCATCACGCTGGAGGCAAAGCGGCTGCTCGCCCATACCGACCGGCCGATCTATCTGATTGCCGCAGCGGTGGGCTTTGCCGAGCCTACCAATTTTGCCAAGTTCTTCCGGCGCGAAACCGGGCTGACGCCCGCAGGGTTCCGCGCCGGAAGCAGGGGTTAGGCAGTTTCAGCGCGCAAGGAAGGCGTCGGTGCTGATGACCTCGCCGTAAGAAAATGCCAAGGCCGCCATCAGCGCCGCATGGACCTGCGGGGCAGGGGTGGTTACACCGTCAAAGGCCAGATCAAGCGTAGCACAGGCGTCGTGGATCGTGGTGGTCTTATAGCCCAGGTCGTTGGCTGCGCGGGTGGTCGCATCCACGCACATATGGCTCATCGCGCCGACGACGACCACGTCGGTCACGCCATGCTGGTCCAGCAGCGCCTTCAGCCCAGTATCGCGGAACGAATTGGGGTGGTTCTTGGTCACCACAGGTTCATCCCCCTGCGGCAGAACGGCGGCGTTGATCTTTGCCCCTTCGCTGCCCGGCACAAAGAACGGCGCGCCGGGGGCTTCGTGGCGAATGTTGACCACCAGATCGCCTTTGGCGCGGGCATGGGCCATCACGCGGGCGGCATTGGCCGCGGCGGCGTCGATGCCGTGCAGCGGCAGGTTGCCGGTGGGCCAGTATTCGTTTTGCAGGTCAACGACCAGAATGGCGCGTTTGGACATGGGATTTCCTTTCCAAGTTGGATGTCGCTTGAACTCAATATCGTTGCGGCCCCATAGTTTTGCGATTGGCGAAATCGACAGAATCAGGGGCAATATCGACAATGGCAATTGGGATTGGCATCCTGCTCTATCCCGATGCCCAGATGTCGGCGGTGCTGGGCATGACCGATCTGTTCCTGCTGGCTGCTGACATCGCAGGGCAAACGCCAGCCGTCCCCCATATCCATGTGCAGCATCTGACGCTTGAGGACGGCGTTCCCCATGTGGTCTTTTCAACGGACCCTGCGACCGCGCCCCCCGGTCGTCTTGAAGTCCTGATCCTGCCGCCGTCGCTGGCCAAGCCCATCGTCCCGGACGCCGCCGCCCCGTTCAAAGACTGGCTTCGGGCCTGCCATGCCGACGGCACCGTGCTGGCGTCGGTCTGCGCGGGGGCGTTCCTGCTGGGCGAAACCGGGCTTCTGGCGGGGCGGGCTGTGACCACCCATTGGACCCATGCGCAGGCCATGCAAGACCGTTTCCCCAGCGCCAGGGTTGATGCTGACCGCCTGATCATTGACGGTGGCGACATCCTGTCGGCGGGCGGTTTGATGGCCTGGACCGATCTGGGGTTGAAGCTGGTGGACCGCTTTCTTGGCCCCGTCGCCATGGCCGCCACCGCGCGGATGATGTTGGTCGATCCGCCGGGCCGCGAACAGCGCTATTATAGCGGCTTCGTGCCCCGGCTGACGCATGGGGACGCCGCCATCCTGAAAGCCCAGCATGCCTTGCAAGCCAGCGAGGGCCGCGACGGCGCACTTGCCACCTTGGCCGAAATCGCAGGGCTGGAGCAGCGCACCTTTCTGAGGCGGTTTCAAAAGGCCACCGGGTTGACGGCCACTGACTATGCGCAACGCCTGCGGGTGGCAAAAGCGCAGGAAATGCTGCAATTCGGGCAGAAACCGATCGAGCGGGTGGCATGGGAGGTCGGCTATTCGGACCCCGGTGCCTTTAGAAAGGTATTCATGCGCATCGTCGGACTGACGCCCGGCGACTACCGGCACCGTTTCCAAAGCTGACGGTATTCTCGTCGTCCCGATCATCACGCCCTTGGTGCGATCCTTGAACGGGATGGCGGGTTCCCTGTCGAGCGGCTGGCTTGCCGTCCTGATGGCGGACGTGACACCCTCCGCATTGACGACGACGTCATGCGTCTTGGCCATTGCCGATGGGGTGATCTTCTTGCGATCGTCCAGAGGTTTTGCGTGTGCCGCGACGCTTCATCTGTGCGAAACAGTTGGCCGATTTCACATTGCGCATGGAAAGGAGGCACGCGGGCGGCTTCACATCCGTGCTGGTTGCGATCATGTCGACCGTCACCGCGATCCGCGGATAATGGGTTGTGGGTGGATCGGACGGGACGGATTTCCGTTGATCCGATCCCCAGCGTTGGACAACCTTAAGGCAGAGCTTTCCAGCTTTGCTTAGGGCAATGGGCTGGTGGCAGTGGCATGCATCATTGCGCTTTTGGGAATACGAACTCTGGCAGAACCGTTTCCCACTCTTCATGCTTGAGGTGGTGGTGATACGCCTCATCGTTGTCGGCTTTGCGCCAGCGGACGATTGCGCCCACTTTACCGGGGGCGAGGCGGGTTCCTGGGGGCGGTGCCCAGGTCGAGGCCATGCGGCCCAAGGCGCGGCGGTGGGCATCGAGGATCATCCATTTGCCACCGCGATGGTCCAGAGTGACAGGATCATCGACCTTTGCGGCGGCTATCGCAGCGTGGGTTGGGTTGTCGGGGGCAAGGCGACCCGCGAAAGAGAGGTCCACCGTGGTCATGTCGGGCAGTTGATACTGTTCGGGCTCGGTCAAGCCTTGGCGGGCGGGGGTTTCGACCTTGCGCAGGACTTCGGAGTCGCTGTCCGCCCGGACAAAGGCATGGGCGCCGCTGGTTACAACGGCGAGGCTGCGGCGGGCACGGGTCATGGCAACGTAGAACAGGCGGCGGGGGGCTTCGCCATCTTCTCCGGCAGAAAGCGCCTGCCAGCCGCCGTTGAGGATGATCACGTGGTCGAATTCGAGACCCTTGGAGCGGTGGGCCGTCAGGAGCAGAAGCCCGCGCTGCGTGGTGCGAACGTCCTGCGCCCATTCGGCAAGCCAATCGATGACATCAGGAACGGGCATGGCCTTGCGGCCCAGTTCGCGGGCGAGGTCGGCGACGCCTTCGGCAATCAGGTCGACCCAGCGGTTCGCGGGCTGTTCGTTGAGGGTTTCGAGGATGCTCTGGATCGTGAGCATTTCGGGCGTGCGTTTGCGAAGGCCCGCGACAAGCTGCTGCATCTCGCGCAGGCGCCAGACGCTGGGGAGTTTCTCATTCGCCATCTCGACCGGGATGCCCTGTCTTTCGGCATAGGCGCGCACCGGGCCTAGACGTTTCCAGTCGCGGGAAATGATCGCGGTCCGCGCCCAGGTGAAGTCGGGATCAAGCCGCGACAGGCGGATGAGTTCGTCCACGGCTGCCACCGCCTGCGCCAAGTCGTCGCCTGCCACATCAAGAAACTGCACGCGCCCCTGACCGACAGGGTCGTATTGCGCCATGGCACCGCCGCCGGGGTCTAGGCTGCGCAGCTTGTCGACCTTAATCGCGTGCCCGGCTTTCATCCGGTCGCGTGCGGGTTCGATGACCTGATTGGCGGCATCAATAATGTGGCGGGTGGAGCGGTAGTTTTCGGTCAGGAATTTGGGCTTGGCGCGGTAATCTTCCTCGAACTGCCGGATGAAGGAGACGGATGCCCCGGTGAAGGCATAGATGTTCTGATCGTCGTCGCCGACGGCAAAGAGGCTGAGCCTTTGGTCCGGGTCTTCGAGTGATCGGCCTGCGACGGCAGCGATCAAGGCGTATTCCTCGGGGCCGATATCCTGATATTCATCGACGAGGATCCAGCGATAGCCTTGGATCAGGGCTTCGCGCTGTGCCTCGCCCTCGGACTTGCTCAGTCCATCGCCGTTGATAAGGCGGACGGCGTCGACCAGGATCGCGTCGAAGTTGCGACTTTCCGAAGGGCCGTTCGCAAAGCTGGCGCCGACAAGCCGCATGGCCAGCGCGTGGCAGGTTGAAACCGTCACGCGATAGGCGTCTTCGCCGACGAGTATCCGCAGCCGGGCGCGGATTTCGGCGGCGGCGTGGCGGTTGTAGGTCAGGACAAGAATGCCGCGCGGGTCTTCGCGTTTCACCCGAAGCAGATAGGCGATGCGATGAACCAGAACGCGCGTCTTGCCTGATCCGGGACCGGCGAGGACGAGGACATTGGTTTCCTCACGGTCATCGGCGACGATGTCCTGCTGAACTGGGTTGCCAAGGTCTTCGACGATTTGTTTCCAGGCGCGGCCGGTGGTCTGGCGGCGGATTTCCACGTTCCGGCCCGGCAGCCAGCGAAGGAGGAAGCGGTCCTGACCGAGGGCGAAATAATCCTTCGCAAGCACTTGCGCCTTGTCGATGTCTTTGAGGCCGATCTCGGCATAGGCGGCCATGACATGGGTTTGCACGGTCTGTTCGCGGTAATGCTCTTCCAGCGGCAGGTAGTCCTTTTTGGTGAAGCCCGCGCGTCCGGGGTTCAGGTGGACCGTCATGGCCTGCCGGAACACCGTCAGACCTTTGCCCAGCGTCACGACCTGCTGTTCGTGCAGCCAGAGGAGCGCACGTTCCATCAATTTGGTCATGTCCCGGATGCCCGAGGTTCTGATGATGGCGTCGGTGGTCAGGGCCGAAAGCAGGTCGCCAACGGTGGTGTCGACAAGAATGTCCTTTCCTGTTGTTCGTGGCGGAACCTTGGAGATCAGGAATTCGAGGAGCCGTTCCGCGGCCATCCAGCGGAGTTCAGCCGTCTGGCTGACGGCCCGCCATGACCGTTGCAAGGCCACCTCGACGGTTTTGCTGGAAAGTTTGCGCAGCCGGATGTTGCCTTTGCCGCCATCGCTGTCGCGCCCGTCCCGCCCGATGCTGCGCAGCAGGCGTTCAAGGATGTGAGGGCTGGGGGCTTCATGCCCTTCGCTTCGCAGGATCTGGCTGGTGACGGTCAGGTCGAGGGGCATACCCCTGCCGCTATCGGCATCGGGGGCCAGTTCGCGCATCCGGGCGATCAGCGCCTTTTCAAGGCTAAGGGCCTTTGCAAGGCGGTTGCGCGACGAGTCCTCTACCCCGACATGAAGGGACACGGTCACCGCAAGGTCATTGCGCGCGATGCCGAGGGCTTCGAGATCGGCCATCGCCTTGGTGAGTTCACGATGCGACAGGCCGCTGATGCCGGTGAGTTCGTCCGTTGTGACACCCTTGTCTGGGACCGTGTTCATCACGTGGCGGACGATGGCCAGAAGCTGACGGCGTCGCTGATCTGTGATGTCCGGACCAGCAAGGCGGGTTTCAGCTTCTTCCATCGTACGGACGAGGAGCGAGGAGGGGAAGACCTGCACCCGGTTTTCTTCACGCGAGACAAGGGCGGACTCCTCAAGCCAAGCCACGGCGGTCTTGACGCGGGTGTCATCGGTCGCGCTGTCGCGGACGAAGTCGTGGTCTTTCTCTTCGCGGACAATCTCGCCCGAGGTGGCGACGACCGTGCCACGGTTGCGGCCGCGTTCGTCGATGCGGCGCAGGGCCTTGAGGATGGCGCCGATTTCGCGCCGTTCCAGGCGCGAGCGGGCGGTGAGGGAGAATTGCCGTTCGATATCGTCGCTGTGGTAGAGCAGGACGCAGTCGGCCGGGGCGCGGTCACGCCCGGCACGGCCCGCCTCTTGCAGGTAGTTTTCCAATGATCCGGGGATATCGGCATGGACGACAAGGCGGATGTCGGGCTTGTCGATCCCCATGCCGAAGGCGTTGGTCGCGGCGATCACGCGCAGGTCTCCGACCCGGAAACTTTCCTGCACGGTGTGTTTTTCGTCGGGCGTCAATCCGGCGTGGAAATGCGCGGCGGCGAGGCCTTGTCCTTTGAGGAAAGTTGCTACTCGCTCGGTTTCGCTGCGTGTGGCGCAGTAGACGACTGCGCCGGATTTCCCCTCTTCAGGCAGGCGTTCGGCGATCACGGTCAGGATGTCGTTGAGTTTGGTTCCCTTGTTCGTTTCCTGCACGAAGAAGGAGAGGTTCGTTCGGGTCGCACCGCCGTCAAGGAGCCTCATCTCTACGCCGAGCCTTTGGCGGAAATGATCGGTGATCTCTTGCACCACTTCGGGTTTGGCGGTTGCGGTCAGGCAGAGGACGGGGGCTGGTTTGTCGCTGCCCGAGAATTCGCGGATGAAGCGACTAATGTAGCGGTAGTCGGGGCGGAAATCGTGGCCCCATTTCGAGACGCAATGCGCCTCGTCCAAGACCCACAGGCCGACCTCTCGCTGGGCCAGCACGGAGCGGACCGAGACGCTGCGAAGCTGTTCCGGGGAGATGAGGAGGATGGACGCTTGGCCGAGCCGGACGCGATCCAGCGCATCCTGCCGTTCGGGCATCGACAGCATGCCGTTGATTGTGACAGCGGAGGAGATGCCGGTGCGTTCCATCCCCTGCACCTGATCGGCCATCAGTGCCACCAGCGGGGAAATCACGACGGTGAGGGCGCCCGTCTTGTCATAGAGGCTGAGCGCCGGAACCTGATAGCAGACGGATTTCCCCGTGCCGGTGGGCAGGATGCCGAGGACATTCGCGTGGCCCATGGTTTCCGCCACGATCACCTGTTGCAGCGGGCGACCGGCGCTGTCGGCGGGGTGGGGGCGGAAGCCATCGAAGCCGAACCACCGCTTAAGGGCGCCGACGGGATCGTTCATCGTGGCGCACCAGGCGCAGGTCGCGTTGCCGCAGTTAGTGTCGCGCAAGCTGCGGACGTAAAGGGCCGCTTGCGGGAAGGCCGCCCGCACCCAAGGGGGCATGACGGATTCGCCGCCCGCGACGGAGATCCATGCAAGGGCATAGGCCATCGGCCAGCCTGCGCGTGGGGCGGAAAGCTGAGCCAGGGTCGGGCCGATCTGTGCGCTGCAGGCCTTGCCGTCGAGCAGGTGCCGGATGGCCGAAAGGGCCGTGGCACGGTCTGGCGGGGTGGTCTTCCTGATGTCGGAAAAGACCGCGTCGAATCCAGCAGAGCGGTCCATGCGGGTGGCGAGGTAGTGGTAGGCCAGAAGCGTGTCGGGCGACTGCGCGCCGATTTCCGTAAGCGCCTTGATCTGGTTTTCCAGCACTTCGAAAACGAGGCGGGCGTCCTTTTCGGGATCGTTCACATGCCCGGCCTGAAGGCGGCCGTCATGGTAGTGCTTGACGAGGTGGTGATAGGGGTTTCGCGGGAAAGCGATAGGATTGAGCCACAGTGTATCGATCGGCGCGGAAAGCCTTGCCGCCAGCCTTGGGCGTGCGGCAAGGAGGTGTTCGATGTCGTGTTTGATGATGTTGTGGCCAATGATGTGCGGCAGTTTTGCCGCGGCTTTTTCCAACTGATCCAGCTTTTGACTAACGTTTCCGCCTGCACCCACGACGGCAGGCGCGCTGCCATAGGTTACTGCGGCGAGATCGAAGATTTCGGCGGCTTTCGGATTGACCTCAAGATCAACAGACAGACACCGTTCCAGCAGAGGTCTTGTGTCCTCGGCCCGTCTTCTTATGAAGTCCAAAAGAGCCATCAAATCCAAGGCGTTGCTGATCTTGCCGCAAGCTTAGTTGCACTTGTGCAGCGCGGCAACAGAGCAAGTTCGGGAAGCGCAGCCCGCTACGCGGCGGGATCGACGGGGGATCAGGACAGGCGCGGGCCAAGAGATCGGTCTTGCAACCCCTTTGGTTGCAGAAAATCCGGATGCCGTTCGGAGTGAGCGCCCGCGTGGGGGATCGGGTGACCGATTCTTCGGCGGGCCAAGGCGACCGGATCGTGTTTGATAGGGTGCTGGGGTTGGACCTTTTCGATATTGCCGTGACCTGTGATGCAGCCGGGGCGACGGTGCAGTTCGGCGCGCAGTCGATGGTTCTGGCGGGGGTGACGCAGCCCTTTGATCTGGGCAATCACATCGCCGTTGATTGCGTGCCGGAGTTCGATTTCATCCGACGCTGAAGGCCGATGAAGGAGTGGGGCGCGGGGTCACCTGCGCCCTAGTTTACACCGCAGCCCCAGCCATTTGTGGCAGCAGGTAGGGGCCGGTGGTGGGTGTGCGGTTGGTGCGGATGTCGCAGCGGTAAGCCTGCGACAGCAGGCGGTCGGTCATCACGTATGTCGGCGGGCCTGCGGCGAGGAGACGGCCTTCGGACAGAAGGATCACATGATCGGCGGTCATCGCGGTGAGGTTCAGGTCGTGCATGACCGCGACGACGCCGCCGCCTTCCGCCGCGAAGCGGCGGGCGCGGCGCATGACCATAAGCTGATGCGCGATGTCGAGGCTGGAGACGGGTTCATCAAGGAACAGCCACATCGGCCCCTGATCGCTGCGGGGGCGGCGGGCCTGGGCGAGGGCGCGGGCAAAGTGGATGCGCTGACGTTCGCCCCCCGATAGCGCGTGGATGGGGCGGTGGGCGGTACCGGACAGGTCCACTTCCGCCAGCAGGCGGGGGATAAGGGCGGGGTCGGCGGGGCCGGGGCCGGCCTCTAGCCCCAGTTGCAGGATTTCTGACACGGTGAAGGGGAAGGCGACCTGCGTTTCCTGTGCCAGAACGGCGCGGCGGGTGGCGAGGTGGCGGGGAGAGAGGCGGGCGATGCTGTCGCCGTTCAGGGTGATCTGGCCGATGGTGGGGGGCAGGTCGCCCGTCAGCGCGGCCATGAGCGTGGTCTTGCCCGATCCATTGGGGCCGATGATGGCGGTGACCTGTTCGGGATGGGCGGTCAGGGTGATGCCCGTCAGGATGGTGCGGCCATCGCGGGCGAGGGTGAGGTTGGTGGCGTGTAGCATGGGTCAGATCCCGGCAAGGCCACGGCGGCGCAGCAGGATCCACAGGAAGACCGGCGCGCCGAGGGTGGCAGTGACGATGCCGATGGGCACTTCGGCGGGGGCGGTGATGGTGCGGGCGATCATGTCGGCCCCGATCAGGAGGGTGCCACCCAGAAGGGCGGCGTTGGGCAAGAGGGCGCGGTGGTCCGGCCCGATGGCAAGGCGCAGAAGGTGCGGCACGACGATGCCGATAAAACCGATGCCGCCCGCGATTGCGGTGGCCGCACCCGCGGCGGCGGCGGTGGCAAGGACGGTCAGGCGTTTGGTGCGTTCGACATGGATGCCGAGGTGGGCGGCTTGGGGTTCCCCCAAGGCGAGTGCGTTCAAGGCACGGGCGAGGAGGGGGGAGAGGAGCAGGGCAGGCAGGATCAGCGGCAGGGCGGTGGCGATCTTGGCCCAGCTTGCCCCCGCGAGCGACCCCATCGACCAGAAGGTCAGGTCGCGGAGTTGCTGGTCATCTGCGATATAGGTGAGGATGCCGGTAGCGGCCCCGGCGATGGCACCAAGGGCGATGCCTGCCAGCAGCAGCGTGGCGATGGCAGTTTGCCCGCCGGATGAGGCGACGCGAGTGAGGATCAGGGTGGCGATCCAGCCGCCGAGAAAGGCCGCGAAAGGGATGAGGTGTGCGCCCGTGAGTGCGGCAAGCGCGGGGGGCAGCAGGCCGCCCAGCACGATGGCCATGACCGCGCCCAGCCCTGCGCCTGCACCGACGCCGACGATACCCGGATCGGCGAGGGGGTTGCGGAATAGCCCCTGCATCAGTGCCCCTGCGACAGCCAGCGCCGCGCCGACCATCAGGCCCATGGCAAGGCGAGGAAGGCGGATGTCGTAGAGGATGAGGGATTCGGCTTGGGTCAGTGGCTCACCCCCGGTGAAGGCGGCGAAGAGGCGGAGAGGGGTGAGGCCCGCCGCCCCGGTCCCGAGGGACAGCACCGAGACGGCGAGGAGCAGGGCAACGAGGGTCAACGTCACCGCCCGTGGTTGCGGGCGGCTTTGGCTGCGTTGGGCAAGGGGCAGGGCGACCATCGATTAGCCCTGACCGGGGTAGAGCAGCGCGTGCAGATCGGCGGCGGCCTGCGGGGTGCGCGGGCCGAAGCCCAGAAGCAGCAGGCCATCCATGCGGACAATTGCGTCCGTCTTGGCGGCGGGGGTTTGCGACAGGGCAGGGTGGGACAGGACCATGTCATTGTTGATGGCAAGGTCGCCTTCGCGGTCCATCATCAGGATCACGTCGGGGGCAGCGGTCAGGACCGCCTCATCGGTGATTTGTTTGTAGCCCTGAAACCCGGTGCCTGCGTTGATGCCGCCTGCAAGAGTGATGATGCTGTCGGCAGAGGAGCCTTCGCCGCCCGCCATGACGCGGCCGCCTTGCAGCGACAGCAGGAACAGGACGCGTTTGGGGGTTTCAACCGTGGCGGCACGGGTGCGCGCTTCGATCAGACCGTTGGAGACCTGAGCGGCCAAGGCCTTGCCTTCGTCCGGCAGGTCAAGTGCGTTGGCGACGGTTTCGATCTTGGTGATCAGGCCTTCGGGGGTGGTGTCATCGCCCGCCATGATGAAGGGGATGCCTGCCGCTTGCAGCACATCCAGCGATTCTTGTGGGCCAGCGCCGGTTTCCGACAGGATAAGGTCGGGGTTGAGGGCCAGCACGCCTTCGGGCGAGAGGGCGCGGAAATAGCCGACATCGGGCAGAGACATCACCGAGGGCGGGAAAGTGGAGGTGGTATCGCGCCCGATCAGCCGATCCTGCGCGCCGAGGGCGACGGCGATTTCGGTGACAGACCCGCCGAGGGTGAGGACGCGCTGGGCGGGGTCCGCCAATGCCGGGATGGCAAGCATGAGCATGAGGGAGAGGGAGAGGCCCGGCTTCAAACAGCGTGTCATGCCGAGACCCCTTCGAGTGCGGGGAGGGATTTGACGAAGGCGTCCCAGGCTTTGGGAGCCCTATCTTTGCGGTAGCCAAAGATTTGCAGGATCAGGCCGCCGTCGCTGTCGAAGGCTTCGATGCTGTTGGCGTCACCGGTGCGGGTGGGTTTCCAGACGCGCCAGACCTGCGCGATGTGATCGCTGCGCAGGTGCAGGTTGAAACGCGGGTCCATGACGTTGATCCACGGCCCCATTGGGACGACCTTTTCGATGGGGCCGCCGTGGATCTGGATGCAGCCCGCGTTGCCGACGAAGATCATCAGCGGGATTTGGCCATCGGCGGCGGCGTGAAGGGCGCGGGTGACGGCCCCGGTGTCGATGCGTTCGGCGCGGGGGGCGCCTGCAAGTTGGTAGGCGCCCAGGCGGTTCATTTTAAGGCGGCGGGTGAGGGTGTTGAACTGATGCGTGTCGGTCATCGCGTCCCAATCGCGGCGCAGGTCATCGGCGCGGGCGGGGTTGCCCTTTGGCCCTTCGGTGGGCGTGCGGGGAGAGAGGGTCAGCGTCTGGGGCTGATCGGGCAGGCCGAGGGTGGCGGTGAGGGCATCAAAAGCATCGATATGGGATTGCGGCTTCAGGTGCACCTTGTGGACGGCATCGCCTGCGGCATCGAAGATTTGCAGGCTGCGTTTTGGGCCATCTTCGCCCTGTTCTACCACGGCAAAGGCGTGCTGCCAGTGGGTGGGGAAGATGCGCAGGTCGATTTCGGGGTCCAGGACCATCGCGGCATGGGGGCCGGAGCGGTAATCGGAATAGACGCCGCGGCGTTCATGGACGCAGGAGTCGTTGCGGGTGAGCGCCATGACATCGCCCAAATCGCGGATCAGCGGGAACAGACGGTCGGGCGTGGCGTCGATGGCGGTGGTGCCGTGGCCGACATGGGAGGCGACGAGGGCGGCTTCGGTCAGGCCATTCGCATGGGCGAAGTCGCGGGCGCGGGACTTGGGATTTTCCGCGCGCAGGGTGCGGATTGCGGCGGGGGAAAGCGGGGGGGTTTGGCCGTCAGCCATGGGATGCTCCAGTCAGGGAATGGGGCGCGTCTGGCGGGCGGCGGGGCCGGGGCTGGTGCGCGGCGGTCAGGTATCGGGGATACTTGACAGTTACAGTCGGGCTTTCTAGAAGCCATTTCCTGACAGATCAAGTCGGAATATCCGCAACTGCGGACCAACTTGCCGCCAGCCAAGCGATCCGCCCGGCCAGCCCTTTCAAAAACAACGACAAAAGGGGTGATCCATGCCGATCCGTTCCACCGCCCATCGGGCTAGGCTGCTGTGTTCCGTTTCCATGATTCTGCTCTGCGCCGCGCCAATTACTGTGAGACCTGCGGCCGCGCAGGAAAGCGACGGGTTCTTTCAGGTGCTGGGCCGGATCATCCTGGGCACCGGGACGGCCAAGGTGGCGATCGACACACCTCAGGCGGTAAGCACGATCGAGGCCGAAGAGTTGGAGCGGGACCAACCTGCCACAATCACCGACCTGTTCAAGGCGGTGCCGGGCGTGCAAGGGGCGGGGGCATCGGCCCGGCCCCTGGGGCAGGCCTTCAACATTCGGGGCATCGGCAACAGCGAGCAGACCGCATCCGAGGCGCGGATCATCGTGACCGTGGACGGCGCACCGAAGTTTTATGAAAGCTATCGGATGGGGTCGTTCCTGGGCGATCTGGACCTGTACAAGCGGGTAGAGGTGCTGAAGGGACCGGCGTCATCCACGTTGTATGGTTCGGGGGCGATTGGCGGGGCGGTGAATTTCACCACCAAGGAGGCCGGCGATTTCCTGGAAGCGGGCGAGACACAGGCGCTGCGGTTTTCATCCACCTATGACAGCAATGGCGTCGGGCTGAAGCTGGGGATCATTTCGGCCACGCGGGCGGGTTCTGCCGAGTATCTGGCAGGGTTCAACGTGACCACGAGCGATGACAAGGTGGATGGCGCGGGCAATCGGCTGGCGGGGACGGCCTATGACGGTTGGTCGGGACTTTTGAAGGGAAAATGGTATCTGGGGACAGATGACGAGCAGAGCCTGACCCTGAGCCTGTCGCGCACGGATAGCGATCTGGACGGCACGCCAGTGGCGCAGACCGGTGGGGCCACGGTCGGGGCATTCGGGCTGCATGACATGCATGCGGTAGATGACACCGTAACGCTGGCCTGGCGCCATGAGTTCCGTGGCAATCCGCTGCTGGATGTCACGGCGCAGGTGTCGTTCACCGATACCAGCGTGGAAAAATCCAACTTCTCGCTGGGGGCGTCCTGCGCGCCGGGGACTTTGCAGGTGCTGTGCGACAGTTCCTATGGCTATGCCACCACCACGCTCAAGCTGGAGAATACGGCCGATCTGAGCGCGGGGGGGTGGGAAAATTACCTGACCGTCGGGGTGCAGTATTCCGAGCAGGAGCGCAGCGCGACATCACGGCTGGGGGCGTTGGGGTTCCATCCCGAAGGCGAGGATCGCAGGATCGGCCTTTATGCGCAGGGCGAGTTCACCTTTGGCGAACGGCTGACGATCATTCCGGGCCTAAGGGTGGATTTCGGCGAGCAGACGCCCGGCGCGGCGGCAGCGACGGCAGGCGCGGTGGCGCAGGACGATACCGCTGTGTCGCCCAAGATTGCGGCGATGTATGAGGTGAATGACAGCTTTGCCATCTTCGGGTCGCTGGCGCGGACGGAGCGGATGCAGACGCTGGACGAGTTGTATTCCAGCGAGGCGGCAGGCGTGCTGCCCGCGCGGACGCCAAGCCTGAACCTGCAAAAGGAAGAGGCGGATACGGTGGAGTTGGGGTTCACCTGGCAGCGTGAGGGGCTGCTGTCTGAGGGCGACAGTTTCCAGATGAAGGTGACGGCGTTCCACAACGACCTGACCAACATGATCGCCACCACGCCGCGTGTGGCGGGCGGGGCGGCGGTGCCCTATTTTTCAAACATTGCGGCGGCGGAATTGTGGGGGGCCGAGGTTGAGGCCGCCTATGATGCGGATCGCTGGTTCGCGCAACTGGCCTATTCCCATGTGAAATCGAAGAACAAGGCGACCGGTTTGACCCTGCCGGACACGCCTGCAGAGAATGTGGTGTTCACGGTGGGGGCGAAGCTGCCGGAGCGGGGGCTGACGTTGGGGTGGCGGGCGAGCTATTTCGACAACATCCGCACGTCGAGCGCCACGACAACCGGGGCATCCTATGACACGCATGACGTGTTCCTGACATGGTCACCGGACGAAGGGCCGCTGGCGGGGCTGGATGTGAACCTGTCGGTCGAGAATGTGTTTGACCGGACCTATCGCAACAACCTGTCACTGGACAATGCTGCGGGGCGGACAGCGAAGCTGTCGGTGGCCAAGCGGATCGCATTCTGATGCGGGGTTTGGTGGTTCTTGCCGGAATGCCGGGGGTGGCCTTGGCGCAGCAGGGGGGGGAGGCCGCCCCCCTGACCCCCCCGGCGTCTGCGCCGTTGCATGCGCCGGTGCCGGTGATCGAGATGATCGGGGCGGCGCATTGGGTGGTGCAAGGGGTAAGCCTTGTGCTGGCGCTGGGCTTGTTTGCGGTGGTGACGGTTCTGGTATTCAAGGCTGGGGAATTGTGGCTGGCAGGGCATCGGTTGCAGCAAAGCCTTCGGTCGCTGGGTCGTGCGGGGACGCTTGCGGATGCGGCGCGAATGCTGGACGGGCGGCGCTGTGCGGGGGCTGCGATGGCAAGCGCAGCGCAGGAGGAATATGCGCTGGCGTTGCCTCTGCTGGCGCAGGCTGGGCCAGCGGGCGTGAAGGAACGGGTCCGCGCGCGGGTGGATCGGATCGGCGGGCAGGCCACGGCGCGGCTGCGGCGGGGAACCGGGGTGCTGGCCACAGTGGCGGCGACCGCTCCCTTCATCGGGCTGTTCGGCACGGTTTGGGGGATCATGTCGTCGTTTCTGGCGATCAGCGCAGAGGGGACCACCAATCTGGCCGTGGTCGCACCGGGCATTGCCGAGGCGCTTCTTGTGACCGGGTTCGGGCTTGTGGCGGCCATTCCGGCGGTCGTGGTTTACAACGCGGTGCAGCGGCGGATTGCCGGACTGCGGCAAGCAATGGCGGATGTGGCGGTGGCGCTGGAGGTGCTGCTGGGCCGCGATCTGGACCGGAGGGCGGGGGTATGAGCGGCGCGCTGCCGCGCGAGGGCGATGAGGATGACGTGGCGGCCGAGATCAACGTCACGCCGTTCATCGACGTGATGCTGGTGCTGTTGATCGTGTTCATGGTGGCGGCACCCCTGTCGACGGTGGATGTGTCGGTCAACCTGCCCACAAGCTCTGCC
>OY288174.1 GCA_958439195.1 uncultured Paracoccaceae bacterium | reverse complement strand
AAATGAAACAATTAATCGCTCCCTCAATCTAGCCCACCCCGACAACTACCTGCAGACAAAGGATGTCACGAACAGCCAATCAACAATAAGAAACGCAAACCTGCCTGTGCCAAACTAAGCCGCAGCAGTGGCACTCTTGGGGGAAGACCATCCCGACGACTACCTGCAGACAAGAGATGTCACGAACAGCCAATTAACAATAAGCAATCAACAAGAAGAAGCGCAAGACTGGCTATGCCAAACTAGGTTGCAGCAGACCCCTGTTGAGTTGTGATTACGTGGTGTAGGAGGAGCAGCAGCAGCATTCAGGTACGACAAGTTGGTCTTGCTAGCGCCTGTGGCATTATGGTTTAGCTCCTGCAGTAATTTTAATTTCTGGATTCAAACCCCAAACCCTCAACCCCCCCATGTGCCTGACTGCCATCCCTCCCAGTCTGAGACTAAGCCGCCCAGCAGAAAATCTGAACCTGTCCCCAATAAGATCTAGTGTCTAAGATCCCCAGCAGGGCTTAGGTTTTAGTTTTGACCCCTAAACCCTAAACCCTGATCCCCTCCCAGTCTGAGACTAAAGCATCAGCAGACCCCATCCTCAAGAGCTGAACCTACCCCCCGATCAGTCTAGGGGATAACGTCCCCATCACGGTTTGATCTTCAGACCTAAACACTAAACCCTAACCCCCCCAAACCCAGTGTGCATATTGTAACAACAAGAAAACCCTGCTCTTACCTGGGCCTGCTGCTGCTCCTTCCACAGCCTTGCCCTGGGACCCTTGAACATCAACTTCCCTCTCCGTTCCTCCTGCAAGGGGTGCAATTTTGTCTTCCCCCCCTCCTGCTGCTCCACTCCCAGCCAGCCTCTTGGCCATCTCTGCTTTCAACCATTCAGGCAAACCCTTCTTCTTCTGCTGCTGCCCCCCTGGCTGCTGCTGCTGCTGCCCGTCCAGAACCCCATAACTACCACCACCACCACCACCAGCAGCTGCAGCTCCTGCTGCTGGCATTTGCTGCATATGCTGGCTGCCTAAACTCGGGTCTACATGATAAGGTGCATGCTGGTACTGCTGCTGCTGATCCTGTTGCATTTGGCTGTGTGGGTGTGGGCGGGGCGGAGGTGGGGGTTGTGGAAGACCATACCCAGGCATACCTGCTGCTGCTGGTGGGGCCCCCATAAGCTGCTGCTGCTGTGGCTGCTGCCCTGCTCCCCAACCTCCCTGCTGCTGTTGCCAAGCTGAATTAGGATCGTAACCAGCAGCAGCATATGCCTGGCTGGTTGGATCGTAGCTTGCAGCACCATACCCTCCTGCGTGGTTGTACCCACCACCACCACCACCACCAGCTGTGCCTTGCTGCTGCTGTTGATAGTACTGCTGCTGCTGCTGCTGTTGGCTTTGGTCGTAGTAGCCTTGGGCTGCATAGTACTGCTGCCACTGCTCGTACTCCTGCCATTGTTGGAGGTACTGCTGCTGCTGCTCTGGAGTAAGAGCTGCGTAGGCCTGTTCATCCATAGTAGAGGGTTGGGAGGTTAATGCACCCTGCTGCCCGGTTGCCTGCTGCTGCTGCTGCTGTTGGTTGTGGTCGTAGTGCTGCTGCTGCTGTTGCTGATATTGCAGCTGCTGTTGTTGCTGCTGCTGGTCTTGTGGATTGTACTGCTGCTGCTGCTGGGTGAATGAAGCGTCATACAGCTGCTGCTGTGGCTGTATGGGTACTTGTGGTTGGGGTGGTTGGTAGCCTTCGTACTGTCCTGCTGGGTAGTGCTGCTCCTGTGCATTGTACTGCTGCTGCTGCTGTGGTTGTTGGTAGTAGTAGTGGCTCATGTCTGCTTGCTGCTGTTGAAAGTCAGCTGGTTGGGCTCCGGGTGGTAAGGGAGGGAGAGGTGGAGGGCCTTCGCCATTCGCGAGTTCCTCCGAAGGAGGTGGCTGAGGGGGTAGCGGCGGATCCTGGGGATACGTTCCTAGCCCGTTTGCAGGATACGCTGAGTGCGGTTGCTGTTCCTGAGTCGCACCATCTGGCATGCCCGGACCCATAGAGACCGGCTGATGGATGGCTGAGTGCCAGGCGGGCACGGGCGGGGAAGGCATGGCTGAATCATGGTGCCCATTAGGATCGTCGTTGGGAGGCGGAGGGGGAGGGGGGGGAGGAGGAGGGGGGCCGGGAGGGCCCCCGTTTTCGTGCATGTGTCAGTTAGGTACTGTCAGCGATTAATTCATGAGTACTTTGACACACACACGAAAAGGATGGCTTCTAGAAATGTACAGCGCGGCCCTGTTCAGGAGTTTGAAAAGTGATCATGCGACAAAAGTGGCTCATAACTCCGTTGATAGCAGCACGCGCGCTATTACAAATGGTGCTGGAGGTAGTCAGTGGAATAGTGGCTTGAAAGGATCACATACGCAAAATCCAGAAAATGCAAACATGTCGAGGCACCAGTTGTATTGCCGCTCCGCAGTCACGCACTTGGGCCGCAACTGGCTAAAAGGACGCTGGCAGGGAGTTTCAATCGGACCCCTTCCGAGAGAATCTGCCCTTCTCCCACATTAGCAGCGATACGTCGGCACTGCGTTCATAGGCTACTCTTCGAACTGCATGCGCTGTGTCGGTGCCGCTTGCGAACAGCAGCTCGCTACGTAATTCTGCTGCCTGTTTGGTTGCTATCTTTCTTGATAAGTACTCGAATCAACCGCATCTGCCATCAAACCTTCATGGATCCAGAGCGCCCTGCTGCCAAGCACAAGGCCAAGAAGCGGTCCAAGAAGCAAAAGAAGGCCGAAGCGGACGTCAAGTATGCCTATGAAGACGCAACCAAGGTATTAACAACGTCCCAGACGAGCCAGAACCACGGGCTGCAGCAGAGTTGCCCTAGCAGCCCCCATTGTCTACCTTGTCCCCTACACCCCTGCCCTGTGATAAGTCCTGCTGATCTCAACATCTGCTCTCGCAGGCTTCGGAGCTCGAGCAGTTCCTTTTTAGCGGTCTCAATGCTGGCAGCCTGCTGCAAGCTCCAAGGTCCGTCCCTGAAGTAACAATAGCAGGAGCCGATGAGGATGAAGGCAGCGACCTGGATCTGGATGATCTGCTTGATAGGGTGAGTGCAGCAGGGAGTGGCAGAGGTACTAAAATCATAAATATTCGAAAGATTTAGGGGTTATCTAGGGTTTTGCTACCTCTGCGGAGTGGTGCAGCGCTGGCAGCTGCAGAAACAGTCGATACAGGCACTGCATCTTGCAGCAGCCGCCTGGATTGCAACTTACATAAAAGCATGGGACCAGCAGTTGTCATTAGAATTTGGCAGTAAAAGGAGCCAGGGAGAGCTAGCAAACCCTATGCCCCAGTAGCTGAGGAGTGGATGCCTGCTGGCTGCAGATACAGTTGACGTTACTCGCCATGCAGCAACCTTCTAAATTGCAGCTTACATAAGAGCATAGGCCAGCAGCAGGCAGCAGCAAGAGAAGGGCACGAGAGCTATAAGACGATAAACCCCAGTAGCTGAGAAAACGATGGACCCATGCTGACTTTCACAAAGACCTTGAGGCTCATGCAGTACGATGCGCTGCAAGACATTCAATATTAAAAAAATAAATTAAAAAAATTAAAAAAACTGAATTAAATTTAAAATAAAAAAAAACAATAAAAACAAGACATTGTTGTATTACCATGGGCTGTTGTGGGTGGAAATTGGTGCAGCAATATGGAATTCTACGCAGGCTCTACCAGCAGAGTAGTGGAACACAGATACCAGCGATTTGGGGATGGGCTTGTTTATCGATTTTGAAGCGTTGCTGGCGTGGATTCGAGGGCATAGCTGGGTAGCGAGGGTATAGGCGGTTACATCAACAGGGAGCAGAGGTAGTTTCCAGGGCTTAGTAGCAAGATGTGGCCACTAAAGACCTGCAGAAAGAGCCATTCTCACCTGGCAGGGGCTAGTAACAATATGGGCTAGCAGGGGTTAAGGGTGGGGCTGGTGACAGCCATTGTGAGGCCCTTAGAAAGGAACACTGATTGATACCGATTGATACTATAGTACGTTGGAGCCTAAGTTAGTAAGTTGGCTTCTTGTGACTTGCGCTGGCCCCACTGCCGCTCCACTTGCTGGGCCTGGAGGTTGGGTACCGGTAATTTGATATTTGAAAAGAACAACAATGATGATAATAATAACAGTAATATTATTTAATGATAATTATAATAATTGTAATCTGTGATAATTATGCCTACTTGACTCATGTTGCTGTGCAGTCAGGAGACCCCGCAGTCTTAGACCGTCTAATAGAGGAGAACAGAACAGGAACTACAGCAGCAGCAGCAGCAGGGACTTCAGATGATGAGGAAGAAGATGAGCAGCAGGAGCAGCAGGAGCGGAGAGGCGGCAAGCGGCGGCAGCAGGAAGGGGAGGAGGAGGAGGGGCTGGATGCGGGATTGGGGCCAGGCAGCCAGGCAAAGCAACAAAAACGTAAGGGGGGGCTGCGGGGGGTGGTAGTAATGCTTGTTTTATCTTATCTCATGCTCTGTCATAGCAAAGGTACCATAGGGTTTAGGTGCTGGTTGAGTGCGGGGTTTAGGGTTTAGGGTGTGACAACCCCCGCAACTACACCTGCACTTAATTCTGTTTAAAAACAGCGAGGTGTATCAGAGGGGGGGATTAGTACAAGCTCCGTACCTTAGAACAATGCATGTGGCAAGGCGGGGAGGAGGCGGGTGGCTGGAGCTTGCAGGACAGTAGGTATAGCATGCGATTTCCAGCTGTGGTTTAGGGTTTAGCATGCCGTTTTTGGGGTTTAGGGTTTGTCTAAAGGATTAAGGCCACCCTATCATGCCAAAGCACCCAAACATCTGCAGCAAAGCGTCCAGGTTTGCAAGGCCAAGGGTACAGTCCAGCTTTGTCCGAACATGCTTTGGGGTTTCGGTTGTATTTGGGCTCTTAGGAGCTGTCCTTGGGGTTCAAAG
Organism: uncultured Paracoccaceae bacterium; assembly: GCA_958439195.1. GTDB lineage: Bacteria > Pseudomonadota > Alphaproteobacteria > Rhodobacterales > Rhodobacteraceae > Paragemmobacter. Next base: position 11,972 of record OY288174.1, on the reverse strand, counting down.
TAGAGGCTATGCGCTTGCAGCAGTTGATCAACAATAGCAGTGGTCGTGCTGGGTTTAGGGTTTAGGAAAACAATTAGTTCGAGGTGCTGAGCATGTGCGTTTTTCGGCATGCACTTCTTGGGATCGTCACAAAGCAAACACACTCCGACCTTGCTCTTAGTGCTTTTATGTTTCATATTTTTGCTGTTGTGTGTGCTGCAGAACACTCACCATTTTCAAACCACAGTAAATAGAAATAAGAAGTTGCACATTTGTCTTGTGGCAATAGGCTGTTTAAGGCATAAACCCTAGTCTGCGCTATCTGCAGCATTGTAGTATTCAAGGGTTGTCCGCTGTAGCATTTATACCCTATGATGTCAGAAACAATTTATATACGCTATGCTGACTCTCAATGAGGATCACTTGCAAACTGAGGGTAATAGGCTCTATCATGGCGTTTTGCATGCGCATTATTATTATTTCATTATTATTGTTATTATTATTGTTTCATTGTTATTTTTTCAATGGCAATCATGCAAAATATTGTTATCATGATTTATTTGCATGATTATTTGTTATTTGCATGATTGCCGTGAAGTTTATCATCGACTTGTTCTTCTATGTGTAAGATTGATTTACCTAGGCTGTAATGATGTCCAAGAAATCATTTTCTTGAAGATGGACTGTCCTTCTGCTTGGTTGTTTAAATGCTTGTTTTTTTCAAAAATTTGAAGTGGTTTTAAAGGATGATAAAGAGGATTGATGTTCGTTTAGCTTTTCTGCTTCAAGGATTGCCCTTTCTGTTGGTTGCTCTTAAAGTTTGATTGGCGCTTGGAGAGGGGTTTCCGCACATTTGGGCCCTAGTGTGCTAATGCAGAAACCAATACCTAGAGAGGGGGGTGCGGCTTCCAGCAAAATGCATGTCGCAATGCACCCATCTGGGCAATTGCTTTAATGAATCACTAGGACACTGAGAGGTCAAGGCGAAGCGAAGCCACTCAGTTGTAATACTTTCTATATGTTATGCATCTAATGCCGAAGAGTTTTGGGCCAAACAACCGGAAAGGAGCTCGTAGCTCATCTGTTGTTCCCTTCTAAGGACGGCAGCTGTTTACAAAAGAAGAGATGTGCTGTTAGTAAAGACTTAAATTGCCATCTTTTTCTCTGCAAGCGGCTCCTAGCTCATTTGTTGTGGTTTTTTCTCAAATCGGTTGTTTTAAAAAGGAGAAATCTGCTACTGATTTAGGGATCTAGCTTGCGCTTACTCACCCTACAACCCTCACAAACTGGTTGGAGCCATGTTTGGGTGCTGCACGGCCCGGCGGGCTGTGCAGTGGTCTCTCTTAACTAGTTAAGGGATGGATTTGCCCTTTTGTTTCCTCTGCAGGTGGTCGAGTGCCAGTTTGGGAAGATGCAGACGACTACATGATTAGGGTAGACGTGGCTTCACAGAACCGGTTACGGAAACTCCGAAGTACTCATGGCCAAACTTCTCTGAAAGGAACAGCGTATGAAGCTGCGTTACGGAAACAGCACGCAGCGCTGAACCCCAATACAACATGGGCCAGGGGGGAAGGCAGGGGGAAATCAGGGGGGAAAAGGGGTGCAGGGGAGATACGGGAGGCAGAGGAACCGGATGAAGAAGCTGCGGAGAAGCTGCTGCGGCAGGCGGGGGGGCTGCTGGCGGGGCGGGGGCGGGGGGGATTGTTAGGGGCGGGTGCGATTGAGATGAGTCGGTTGCGTGATGCGAATCATAATGGTGGGGGGGAGGCGGTGGTGCAGAGCTTGGAGTGGCATCCTAATGCCCAGTTGATGATGACGGCGGGACTGGATAAGAAGTTGAGACTGTTTCAGGTAGGTGGGGGGGGGTGGGAGGGAGGATCTGGGTGTTTTTGAGTGGGAGGGGGGAGGAACGCAGGGGAGAAGGAAAGTGGGATGGGGTCGGGGGAGGGGGGGGATGCAGGGGAGAAGGAAGGCGCAGGGATCTTGTGAAGAGGTGGGGCGAGGCGAGGGGGAAACTAGGTGAGGTGGGGGAGGAGAGAGGATTGGAGTGGTTGGTGAAGGGAAGGCATCCTAATGCATATGATGACGGCGGGATTGGATAAGAAGTTGAGACTGTTTCAGGTAGGAGGAGGATGAGAAGGGGGGAGGGATCAGGGTAGAAGCGGGAGAGGAGGCAGTTACAGGGTAAGGGAAGGAACGCAGGGGAGGGTGCAAGATGTCGCTAAAGCCCTGCTGCTACGCAGCAGTCCTACGGAAGGGGAACGAACACAGGAAAGCAGGAAGGTGGGCGGGATGTAGTGAAGCCAAGGGGTGAGGGAAGGGCAGGAGATTAAGTGGGCATGACCAGGTGGGGAAAAATTGGAGATTGGTTTGGGAAGGGGAGACAGGGGCTGCACGGTGATACGGGGGAAGTTGAACGGAGGGTGTGTGAGGGAAAGGGAGGATAGGGTAGGGGGTGAGTGTTTTGGAGCAAAATGGAAGGTTGCCTCTCTTCGGAAAAACTCTAAGGAAAGGCAGGGTAGGGTAGGGTGTGAGCAAAATGGAAGGTTGCCGCTACCGTATATTGAAAGGGAGGGGAAAAGAGTTTTAGATAGAGGGAAAGAGGAGTGAATTTAGGTAGAGAAGGGGCGAGGACTGTTTTAGGTAGGGCGTGGGGGAGTGTTCCAGGTGGGGCGGGGGGGGGGGGCAGGGTTTAAGGTAGGGGCGGGGAGGGAGCGTTTTAGGTAGGGGTTTTAGGTCGGGCGGCGGGGAGTGTTTCCAGGTAGGCGGGGGGGACAGGGTTTTAGGTAGGGCTGGCGGAGCGTTTTAGGTAGGGCAGGGGAGAAGGGTTTTAGGTTGGGCGGGGGGGAGTGTTCCAGGTAGGGCAGGGGGTGGAAGGTTTTAGACGGGTTGGATGTTTCGGGTAGGCCAGGGGGGGGGGGAATAAAATCTCAGGTGGGAGAACTGATCTAATTCAGGCAGGACTGGGGGGACTGTGGGGTAGGGTCGCAGGTAGGGGGGTGGATAGGGTTCAGGGTGGGGGTTTAAGCAGATTGGAATGGGGTCTCAGGGTCTGCAGTTATGACTCAGTGATTCCCTAATACTGAGCACTGGCCTGGAATTTCAAATAGCTGCATTAGGTTACCTAAGAGGGGGGGAATGGGCGGGGTGGATGAGAGTGAGCTGGATGAGCTCTATGGAGACTGTGTGGATATGGGAAGTGGGGGATCCAGTGTTCCTGGATGGTGGCTGTGGTGGAAAAGGACCAATAATTGCAAGAGCTAAACCACAATACGAAAGGCGAAAGCGAGACCGAATGGTCGTACCTGAATGCCGCCTCCAAAAGTTGCCAGCTGGCCAAGCCTCCATGGTGGCTGTGGTAGGGTCGAGTGGAGGGGACCATGGATGTTGAGGAAGACTGGGGTTTTCTGCTTTGGCGGTTTTTATTAGAAGTATGGGTACACATCCACCCAAGGGTTTGCTGCATAGCCCGGTGTGTGAAATGCAGGGTCCTGCCTTCTTTTGGTGGTTTTGCGCTCTCGCTTCTGGTTGTCTTTTAGATGAAAGCTGATATCTGATGTATCTGCTCATCATCTAGGCAGATGTCGTCATTATCTCTGGCTGCATACTTACACAGAACAACCCGTATATATTGTTTGGCATCCGCTGTTTTTTGTAGCAGCTTGAGATGCGGAGCCTATGGCACTTTTTGCTATTGCTTTTTATGAAATGCAATGCATCGTTCGGCGTCCACTGCTGTTGTAGCAGCTTGTGGTGCGGGGCCTAGGGCACTTCTGCTATGCCATGTGACGACATATAATCATACCCTATAACCTGACCATGTGCCACTGCTGCTGCTGCGGCTTTGTCTGTAGGTGGATGGCCTCCGCAACCCCTTGGTACAGACACTCTACCTCGCAGACTGCCCTATCAGCAAAGCCGCTTTTGCAGCAGGAGGCTCTATGGCAGTAGCAGCTGGCCGGCGCCCTTTTTACTACCTTGTTGACCTCGCTACAGCCACTGTTGAACGGGTTATAGCGCCACCTTCATTCCTCAGCAGCAGCAGTAGCAGTGGTGGTGGTGGTGGTGGTGGTGGTGGTGGGCGTGGCGGGGCAGGGATGAAGAGTTTAGAGAGCTTTGCTGTGAGTCCTAATGAGGAGCAGCCGATGGTGGCGTTTTTGGGGGATGGTGGTGCGGTGTCGCTGGTGTCGCTGCGGAGTCGGCAGGCGGTGGGGGTGTTAAAGATGAGTGGGAGTGCACGGGCGGGGGCGTTTACGGCGGATGGGCAGTACCTATTAACATCTGGTGAGTGATAAAAATGGGAAAAGGGGAAGTGCGGGGTTCTTTTGCAGCATTTTCACCTGACTGCCAGGGGCTTGCTCAATGTTCAATGATCATGATCAGTCTCCAGCAGTCGTTGATTAGACTATCCTTGTGGGGGAATGCTATGGGAGGGGTAGGGACACGATAGGGGTGTGGCTTTGGAGGGGAGGTCTTAAGAGAGAATTTTGATAATATTCTTCTAATTTTTAAAATATGATTAAATAATTAAATAATTAAGTAATCAATTAATTAAATGAAATGACAAGGTGGCAGCTGCTGTGTGTGTGGAGGGTTTGGGGGCGTTGGGGGGTGGAGGGAAGGATCAGGTGAAACCACCCTAGTTGAAACCAAAGGTGGGGGGAAGCTGGGGAGGGGTGAGGAGAGGATGGCCTGGACAAGCAGTGGAGGTGTTGAAGATGAGGTGGAGGACAGGGGCAGCTGCGTTTACAGCTGATGGGCAGAACCTGTTAACGTCTGGTGAGTGGCTGAATGGGGAAAGAGGAAGTATTGGAAGCTAGAGGAGGGGGGGGGGCAGGGTCAGGATGCTGCTTTATTTGGGGTGTCTTTGGAAACTGAAGGAGTTTGGTGTGCAGGGGGGGGGGGGGGGGGGCACTAAATTTTGACATCTGGTGGTTGATACGAGGGGGAGTGTGGGATACTTTGGGAGGGGTAGGGGCACAGTAGGGGTGCGCTTCTGGGGGGGGGGGACAAGTTAAAGCTGCCATGTTTTAGGAGGCTTTGGAGCGAAGGATGAGTTGGGACCCAGGGTGGGGATGGGTGAGGATGGCCTGGGCAGGTGATGGGGGTGTTAAAGATGAGTAGTATTGCACGGGCGGCTGCGTTTACGGCGGATGGGCAGTACCTGATAACATCTGGTGAGTGGCACCCTTATACAGTGATGCAATTTAAGACTACCTATTTCAATGCCTCAGCTCTTAGGTATGATGAGCAACTACCAGGTATGGGGAAGGGGGAGCGTAGGAGCTAGAGGAGGGGGGAAGACATGATATTGATGCTCCTTTGGGGGGCGGGGCGGGGGGAGGAGGGGACCCAACACGTTGATGCATCCACTTGCTTCAAAGTCTAAATTGGACCCCCACTGCCCCCCTCCCCCCCCCCCTTCTTTGTCCACGACCTAATACCCTGTGGTTTTTAATGTATCTCTGCAGGTAGTGACAGCACCATCCACACCTAGGACCTCCGCACACGTCGTTGCATTCACCAAATACTACGATATCTATTTTTTACAACCACCTTTCACCTCTGATTTGCTTTGTTTTGCTATTCCTGTATCATTCACCCCAACAGGTAGTGACAGCACCTTGTTTCTTTACTTTCCCACACATGGGGCCTGCGGACCTCTCGCTGCCTTCCCCAGCTATATACACAGCTGCCTCCCCCCCCTTGGCCCTCGTTCGTTCGTGATCCAATTTCCTGTGATTTGTCATGTACATCTGCAGGCAGTGACAGCACCATCCACACTCCGCAGACGTCGCTGCCTCCACCAGCAGCTAGATCTCTGTGTTTTAATAATGCTTACTGCCTCTGAAGTTTTGCCGCTGCTGTATTTTCCGCCCCACTTAGGTAGTGACAGCACCATCCACACCTGGACCTGCACATCTGTCACTGCATCCACCAGCTAAGCACAAAGCTGCCTCCCTCTTCTTCCCCCCTTGTGCTTCTGCAGGTAGTGACAGCACTATTCACACCTGGGATCTCCGCACACGTCGCTGCCTCCACCAGCAGCTAGACGAGGGAGCCATGGGCGCAACCTCCCTTGCAATATCCCCAGATGGAGCTTACCTGGCCACTGGCAGTTCATCTGGGGTGGTAAATGTGTATAAGAGGCCACAGGGGCTGTTGCAGCCCTTGATACTTGGGGTTGGTGGTGTGGGGGGTAAAGTGGATGCTACACCACCGGTTAAGGCACTGATGAATTTGACTACTACGGTGGATACTCTGAGGTTTAATCATGACTCGCAGGTGAGGGGGCGGGAGGGTTTAACGGGAGGGGGGGGGGTAAGCAGGATAGGGGTTTAGTTTTCACTGTCAGGTGAAGTGGTTGGAAGGGGTTAAGGCGTGGGGGTGAGCAGGATAAGGGTTTAGTCGCGACTCTCAGGTGACGAGTTTGGAACTGTTTAAAACGGGTGGTGAGCAGGATAGGGGTTTAACAATGACTCCCCAGGTGAGGGGTGGGGGCGAGCAGGATAGCGCATTAAAAATGACTCTCAGGTGAGGGGGTTGGGGGGTGTTAAGGGGGGGTAAGCTGGATAGGGGTTTAGTCATGGCTCTTAAGGTGTTGGGGGTGGAGGGGTTTTAGGGGGGTAAGCTGGATAGGGGTTTAATCATGACTCTTAGGTGAGGGGGTGGAGGGGTCTTTTGGGGGGTGAGCAGGATAGGGGTTTAATCATGACTCTTAGGTGAGGGGTTTGGAGGGTTTAAGGGGGGCGTGTGTGAGCAGCATAGGGGTTTAATCATGACTCTTAGGTGAGGGGGTGGAGGGGTCTTTGGGGGGGGGGGTGAGCAAGATTAGATTATAATCGTAACAACTGCGATGACATCTAATGTGATATACTCTTACATTATATAATACCCTACAGCAAAAGTGCCATGGGCCCTGCACCTCAAGCTATGACCAAAACAGCCAGAGGTACAATGTACACAATATCCTCCATATGCAGCCATGAAAACATGACAACATCTGGCTAAACATCTGCTGTGGGCTTGCTGCCTCCTTCTGTAGTGTTGCTTGACAGGCCAAAGACCACTTAACATGGATGGTTCAACCGCCGGTGTCCTTTTCTCAGCCTCGCTCAAATTACAGCCCTATGGCTCTATATCTCTCGCACTTACTCACCACACCCCACTGTGAACTGTGGCACCGCACGCGTGCCGATGGGTTTGCCAATGTAAGATTCACACACACCCCACTAAGAATCTGGTTGGAGTCACGCTTGGGTCCTGCACGGCCCAGAAGGCTGTGCAGTGGTCTCTCCTAACGTAAGTTGAATGTGGTCTCTCTTAACGTAACTTCTGATGGATCAGATTCCAGTATTTCTGCCCGTCAGCCTAGGTTGGCTCCATACGGGCGCCCCCTTTGTGGGGCCATGATGTAATCGTAATGAAATCGCAATTGAATGGTTGGTATTGCTGCTGTTGCCTGCAGTTGTTGATCATGGGGTCTCGTATGAAGAAGGATGCTCTGCGTCTGGTTCACCTCCCCAGCCTTACAGTATATGCCAACTGGCCCACGTCCAAGTCTCCCCTGCATTACGTGCATTGTGCTGACTTCAGCCCGCACTCTGGGTTCCTATCAGTGGGTAATGCCAAGGGGAAGGCGCTGCTATACCGGCTGCACCATTACCCCACCGCCTAACGCGGCTTCACGATATGCCATAGCAAGAAGTGGCATAGGCCCTGCACCTCACTGCATGGAGACGAATGCTACTGAGAGAGAAGTTTACCCGTATTCTGTTCCACCTTGCTGTTCTTTGTGACAGCTTGAGGTGCGGGGCCTATGGCACTTATTGCTATGGCATATCATGAAATGTAATAATACTGAGAGAGACCCCTGCACAGCCCTCCTGGCCGTGCAACACCCGAGCATGACTCCAACCAGTAATTTAGAATTGAGGGGGGTGCAGATAGAGGAGGTGATTGCAGGAGTTGATCAGAGCCATACTCGGGTGTGTTAAGCCATGTGAGCCTCTGTTTTGGGTTGGGACTTTACTCAGTTTTAAGATGTGGAACCTCGCTGTTTGGATTTTGAACGGTTGGAGGTGCGGGGCCTATGGCACGTCTTTGCTATGGCACATCATGAAAGGTAATGCGCTGTGGCATGCATGGGTGTTTTCAAGCTGTGGGATGGGAGTGATGGCTGCATCAGGACACAGGGGGCTTTTGAATGAATGGCTTTCATGTTGGATATATCAAGCATGAACGGCTTTTGTGAAGTCCGCCGGCTCGAGTGGGTGTCGCCAGCCAGCACTGGCATTGCAGCCGGGGCCCTGCTACTATCTGTAACGTACTCCTATCTTCACAAGTATGTAAAGTGAGGCTTCTAAGCACCACATTCAGCCTTGCAGTTGGTTGGGGCAGCCAGAACTGTGAGAGCGTCAATCTCTGGGCAGAGATATTCAAACCAACAGCCTGAATTTGACGCCTGGGTCGCCACACAGACAAGTCAGAAGCTACAATAGGGGCTTTGTAATCTGTACAATAGGGGAAATCCTTTGGGCGTGATGCAACCAGTACTCAACACAGATCTGAAGTCAAAATACTCATCAGCAGCCGGCTTGACGGTGCTGACAGTTCTGCTGCAGTGTGGATTTAGGTCGACACCTGATTGACAGCAGACCATCCCCATGCATTTCATTCAGCTACCTATACATCCCTTACTTTATGTAGTAGCATGTGGTCGCACGCAATAGCATCTGTGATGTAGTCAAATTGAGATTGGGAAGCGTGCTTTGCCTCTATCAATCAATCAATCAGTCAAAACGAAAACCAGCTATGCCAAAAGGTTGCCTAAGCGGACAGCACCCCCCCCCCTGACGACTGGAGTCACACAACCCCATGTCGGCCAAACATATGGACACCCCCCATACAGGCCTGTACAGGTGAACCACTTAGGGCACATAAAACACTGTAGCGTTGAGTTGAAGCCAGATGCAACAGCGTTTTGCCTCTCAGCCATCACCCAAAACCACTAAGCCTTTGCCGTATTCTGTTCCACCCCGCTGTTCTTTGTGACAGCTCGAGGTGCGGGGCTTATGGCACTTATTGCTATGGCATATCATGAAATGTAATAATAACAAACCTTTGCACAAGTACTGTGCAACTCTCAATTCCCAAGCGCCGCAGGGGCTTTCAGTCTGCCAACTTACTTGCCTTGGGCAAAATATCACTAGCCACACAGCTACTAGGCAAATGTACATTGTGATGCAGTTACTTGCAAATGTACAGAGCTCATGCGTGAGCACTGCAGATTCTCCAGCAACTGGATCACAATATACATTTGCCTACCTAGTAGCTGTACGTGGCCGGTGACCCACCCAAATGGGCTCACACAGCACATAGAACACTCCGCAAAGCAAAGTTACGTTGTGTTATGTCGCGCAACACCACGCAGTGGGCGATACCATTGTTCTGTTGGTGGTGCCGCCTCCCTACCTCCAAAACACATGTATTGTAAGACCATCTACTGTTCAAGACAAGTTGGCGGACTGGAGTCCCTCCGACCACTGGCCAGCAGGCCAGCTTGGAAGCCCATGGGTGATTTGCGCCTATCACAACGTTTGCAATAGAACCATATCCTGCCCACCCTTTACGCCACCCAGCGTGCACTAACCCATAAACCCTAGACCTCACAAAGCCGAGGTGCCACGTCACCTAAACCCTAAACCCTAGAATTCACACAGCACAGGTGCCACGTCACCTAAACCCTGAAACCTGAACCTCACAAAGCACAGTTGCCACCTGACCTAAACCCACGCTGCGCAACATGGCCAACTTGCCTGCAGCGCTTAATCGAATGTTGAGCTTGTTCTATTTCGACCTAGCTGCCTTGGTGCAACCACACCTTTTTGTTTGTTTGTTTGTCTATTGGTACTGCCGCCTCCCTACCTCCAAAAACATGTACTGCAAGACCACCGCTCGTACAACTTTGCGCACTGAAGCCCCTCTGGGCACTAGCCACCAGGCAAACTTGGAAGCTCATGGGATACTTCATGCTTATCAGAGCCTTTGTAAACGGGTATCATATCCTGTCCACCTTTACGCCCTCCAGCGTGCACCTAAACCCTACACCTCACAAAGCCCAGGTGCCACGTGACCTAAACCCTAAACCCTAGACCTCACAAAGCACAGGTGCCACGTGACCAAAACGCTAAACCCTAGACCTTACAAAGCACAAATGCCACATGATCTAAACCCTAAACCTCACCAGGTGCCACGTGACCTAAACCCTAGACCTCATAAACGACAGTTGCCACGTGACCTAACCCCACACTGCGCAACATGGTCAACTTGCCTGCAGCCCTTAATCAAATGTTGAGCTGGTTGCCATGTTGCCGCTGGCCATCTGCATGCCTCTTGACCGGATGACCAAAGTCCTAGTGACCAAGTGACTCAGCAGGCCCAAAGGACCAAACATAAAGCTCAGTAGTAGGCTGTGGGCAGTGGGTACCAGCTGCCGGAGACCGTCAAGGAGGATTGCCCTGTAGGAAGCACAAGACAGTTGGGGAGCTGTGCTTAGCATTTAGGTGAGGTGGGGGAAAGATATGCTTTAGAAAGATTAAATATATCTTTAAATGCTTAGCACTTGCCGTGGATAAAGCGATAACAGTGTGTCTTTCATGTCCGGGTCTGGAACCTCTAGTCGAAATGGCCATCAGACAGCCTTAAAGAATGTGGGTTATAAGGCAGACAGTTGTCTTGTTACAGCTTGACAAGGCTGAGAATGTGAGAGCGAGGAAAATTCAGCTGGTTTCATAATTTTTTAAATTTTTATATTTTTTTTAATATAAAAATATAAAAAAATTCTGGAAATATAAAAAAATATGAAGCAACAAAGTTGGGTTACAGGGCTCTCTCCAACGGCCAGGCTCACTCAGTGTAAAGCAGACAAACAAACAAACACTGATAGTCTGGCAATTGCAAGAGGGCTGCTGAGTTGAACAAAACAAAATCCAGTATCATGTGATCCAGCGACAATGGCTTCCAGACCACCACCAATCAGTACTGATATCCAAACATGTTACTACCATTACATTTCATGATAGCAAAAAGTGCCATAGGCCCCGCACCTCCAGCTGTCACAAACAACAGCGAAGTGGAACATGTTCCAAACATGTTCCCAGCTAGAAGACTCTAAATCCAATCCCCATGAGGGCAACTTCCCTCTCACACTCTCATTGCCCCTCCCCAAAACCCTCCTTGACCCCACTTTCCCAGCCCCATCCCATTGGGGCCCCCAGCTCCTCCCCTGCTACACGTTTTAGGGTTTAGGGTACCTAAACCCTAAACTAGTCCTTACCATGAAAGCTCCATGTTTCCACCTTCCAGCTCCCCATGCTCACACCCTTCAGACTTGCCCATTCCTACTGCCATCCCTCACATTTCCGTCCGTTTGTTTACCCATACATGTACACAGCTAAGAGACTCTAAACCCACCCCTGACCATACGTGCAAATCCATCTCATGCTCATTGCCCCTCTCCTAGACCCTCCTTGACCCCTCTTTCCCAGCCCATGGTCCCCCCTTCCCCCTCCCCGTTGTGCACCTTCCAAACCCTTTCCATAAACCCTTCCCTTTGCCACTCTCCAACCTCCCTGCTTTGTACCCTTGTCACTGACTGTAATCAACCTACCGCCGCCTCGTCAACACATCTGAACTTGGGGGACACTAAAACAGAGAGCGTATACAAATGATGGAGTCTATAGGTGTGGATGCACACAAAGCTGCAAAGTTGAGAGAACGGGACTGGGGGCCGTGCCACATTTACCAGCTTGCCCTCTCCCACTCTTGCCTTCGCTTCTCGTATTGCCAAGGCCCCCGAATCGCCGCACTCCCAACCCTTGCCCACCGCTCAGCAACGGTGTCCCTGCTAAACATGGATAGCCCCCCCGCCCCCCCCCCCCCCCCAGCACCTCCCCTGCTCGTCCCCCCTCTACAACACTTCCAACCCC
>OY288173.1 GCA_958439195.1 uncultured Paracoccaceae bacterium | reverse complement strand
GGCCTTGAGCGCGCGGACAAGGCGCAGCACGTTCTGGGCCGAGCGCAGATCAAGGTCCATCGTCGCAAAGTAGACATGCGCGCGGCTTAGGACGGTTTCTGTCCAGGCAACGATGGTTTTGGGCATGTCGATGATGACGAAGTCGAAATTCGTCTGGGCCATGTCGATGATGCGGGCAATGTCTTCTGGCGCGACAATGTCGAGCGGCAGCATGTCGGCGGGTGCCGTCAGGACATGCAGCTTTTCGTTATAGGTCAGCATCGCTTCGAGGAAGGCATCGCTGTCGGCGGTTGCGGTGTCGGAGAGCAGCTCGAACACGGCTTCTTTGCGCGGCAGGTCAAGGTAGGTGGCGACGGAGCCATATTGGAAATCGAAATCGAGAAGGCAGACGCGGGGTGCGTTCGTCTTGTCGATGGTGGCCAGTTCCCAGGACAGGTTGACGGCAAAGGTGGATGCGCCAGAGCCGCCCGACAGGCCGTGGACCGGAAGGACCACGCCGTTGCGGTCGCCCTTGGCCTTGAAGGCGGGGGTGTGGGGGGCCGCGTCGGGAACGGCGTGCAGATGGGCGATAGAGGCGGTCGCCGTAGCGGGGGCCACAGCCGCCACCGCAGCCGCCACCGGGGCGGGCTTGCGGATGCGTTCGATCGCCTCTTTCAGCGCGCCGTCAGGCAGCGGGTAGGGGACAAAGTCATCGGCGCCAAGACGGAGAAGCTGGTGCAAGCCGGCCGGGCTTATCTGATCGGCGATCAGGATCACCTTGATGTGGCGTTCGGTGGCGGAGCGGATGATTTCCGTGATGCGGGAGAGATCCCCCTCATCTTCGGCATTCACGGCGATGGCGACGAACTGAAGGCTTTCGGCATCCGGCTGGATCAGGAAATCACGGGCATCTTCAAAGGTGAGATCGCCCCAGCTTTCGCCCAGTTCCAGTTCCATGTCGTCGATCAGAAGATCGAAATTCTGGATGTCCCGCGAAATGGTGCAGGCCAGAATCGGTGCGGGATCCGGCATCATGTTGGCAGCAGTGCTCATCGCCTATTATCCTTCCTCGTCAGGGTGGCGATGGGATGCAGGCACCGACCCGGAAGCGGGCAGGCGTGCAGGACCACCGGTCATCCCCGCACGGCAACGGTGCCGTGAGATTGTTCCCAGTCAGTGTGGACGCTGGGGGGGAATGGTGGCGATTCTTGGGCTAGAAAAGCGTGATTGTTTGGTATTTGGCGACTTTAACCGGGCAAAACGGGGGAGTGTCGCCTTTATGTGCGTTTGGTGCCGGGGGCGTGAAAACGCGACGGGCGGGGCCGCATGACAGCAGCCCCGCCCGCAAGAGGGAAGCCGTTTCCGATCAGGGCGCGGGGGCCGGTGCGCCGACTGGCGCCGAGCCGGATGAGGCTGCGGCGATGCTGGTCGGGCGGGCGCTGTCGACATATTCGCGGAAGATGACTTCGGCGTATTTGCCATCCAGAATCGTGGGATGGCGGGCAACAAAGCCGGAGACTTCGGTCACGGTGCGGCGGTTTGCCTGTTCCGGGCCGGGGGTGGCAATGACGGGCCGGGTTTCGCCATAAGACACCAGCGCCTCGAGCCGCGAACGCGACAGGCCGCGAGAGGCGAAGTAGGCGACGACCGCTTCGGCGCGGCGTTGGCCGAGGGCGCGGTTGTAGCCATCGGAACCGACAAGATCGGTGTGGCCAAAGACGCGGAAGCGCACTTCGGGGAATTGGCGAATGAAATTCGCCTGGCGGTCCAGCACGGCGCGCGCCTCGGGGGTGAGTTGCGCGCTGTTGAAGGGGAAGGTGATGGTGCTGGGCACTTCGCGGGCGAAACGTTCGCCCAGGGCCTGCACCGGATTGATCTGGCCGGTCTGCACCAGATAGTTGTTCATCGTGGAATTGCCGAAGCCGCCTTCATCGACGTCGGAGCCGATGATCTTGCTGTCGCAGGCAGCAAGGGCGAAGAGGGCCGTCAGCGCAAGGGTTGCGGATTTCAATGCCATTCCCGTCACTCCATCACGTAGCCGTAGGAGCCGGTGAAATCCTGACGGGCGACTTCGCCCGCAGCACCGGTGGTGGCGGCCTTGCCCACTTCGCCGAACAGGAACAGTTCACGTTCCGTGGGCAGGCGGACCCGGTCGGTGGGCAGGGCCAGCGCCTCGCCGCGTGTCGGCGACACGAGGTGCGGGGTGACGATGATCACCAGTTCGGATTGGGATTGCTGATATTCGGCCGAGCGGAACAGCGTGCCAAGGATGGGGATGTCGCCCAGCCACGGAACCTGACCGTTCAGATCGCGGAAGTCATCTTGCAGCAGGCCTGCAATGGCAAAACTTTCGCCGTCGCGCATTTCCACGGTGGTCGACGTTTCGCGGCGTTTGAAGGCGGCAAGCTGGATGCCGTCGGCTTCCTGGGTGACGGTGCCGTCGATGGATGACACGGCCGCCTGAATTTGCAGGTTGATCAGATCGCCGTCCACCACGGTGGGGGTGAACCGCATCTCGACGCCGAAGGGTTTGTATTCAACCGTGATGGTGCCGTCATCGGATACCGGGATCGGGTATTCGCCACCTGCCAGGAATTTCGCCTCTTGTCCCGACAACGCGGTGAGGTTGGGTTCGGCAAGGGTGCGGACGACGCCCTTTGATTCCAACGCCTCAAGCAGGATACCGATCTGGAGCGAGCCTGTGGTAAAGCCCAGAAGCCCCGCACCGACCACGTTTTCGCGCACGGTGATCGGGCTGCCCAGCCCGTTATCCCCGGTCAGCCAGGTGCCGGTTTCGACGGCATCATTGGTGCCGCCGATGGCCAGAGAGGCCGACAGGTTCTTTGAGACGGACCGCTGCATTTCTGCGAACCGGACCTTGAGCATCACCTGCTGTGTGCCACCCACGGACATCAGGTTGGACACCCGGCCCTGGGCGTAGCGCTCTGCAAGATCAAGCGCGCGGGCGAGTTTCTGGGTGGAGGACACGGTGCCGGACAGGACGATCCCGTCATTGGCGGTGCGCACCTCGATCTTTTCGCCGGGCAGGATCTGGTTCAGGCGTTCCTTGAATTCGGCAATGTCGGTGGTGACCTGCACTTCGACATTGGTGATCAACTCACCCTCGGCGGTGAAGAGCGTCAGGGTGGTGCGGCCGGGCGTCTTGCCCAGCACATAAATCGACCGGTCCGACAGTGTAGAGATGTCGGCAATGCCCGGATTGGCGATGGAAAGTTCCGCGAAGGGAACATCGCTTTCCAGAACCACGGCGCGGTTCATCGGCACCTCGAGCGGCATGGCAGCCGTTCCCTTGACGACCCTCAGCACTTCGGCCTTGGCCGGAAGAACGGGAAGCGTCGCAAGGGCAAAGCCCATCGCGCCCGCTGCCATCAGCTTTCGCATCTGCATCTGTGACCTGCCCTTTCGATCACACCTCTGATCGCGGGTCTTTGTTGCCCGCTCCAAGTGTTAACATGCCCGACATGGGGATTATTTGCAAGAATCATTGCCTTACACGCGGTTCCTTATGTGGATAACTGGCAACAGAGGTTAAAATGGCGCAAGGCGTGGCGGAAAGAAAAGGCGCCGCCACCATATCCGGTGGTTGCGCCTTGTGGGTTTGGTTCGCTTTTGCAGGTCAGTTCGTGCAGGGGATCGGGATTTCCACGACCTCGCCGCCCTTGCGGTTGCGGATGGTGCAGACCTTTTCCGCCTCGACCTGAACAGCCTCTTGCGCGACGATCCCAAGGAGCGAGGCGCTGTCCACCTCGATCTGGCCTTCGATGGTCTGGGTATCGGCCCCGACGAGCGACAGGGCCAGTTTTCCGGTCGCCTGTGCCTGTGCAAGGCGGGCCACCTGTTCCTGCGTGGCCTGCACGGTAACGGTTTGCGCGACAATGGCGCCGCCCGTGGTGGCGCCTGCGGCCGTCTGGTCGATGGCGATGACGTTGACGCTGGATTCGATCAGGCGGGTGATTTCGCGCGTGCCGTCATTGCCGGTCCAATACACATCGACATAGTTGCCGGGGTAGACAAAGCCTGACACCCCCGATGATGCATCGACGCTGATGGCGAAGGCGCGTTTGCCATCGTCCAGCGCGCCGGTCAGGCCGGCGGGTTGCCCCGGTTCGGTGACCTTGACGGCAAGAATGGGTTCATGGGTTTCCATCGGGCGCAGGACATAGCGGGGGCGTTCCTCATTCGGGGGGAACAGCACGGTTTCGTCGCTGAACGTGCCTTCGGGAAGGGCGTTTTTCTGCCAGTAGATTTTCTTGACGTCCTCAACCCGCAGCGGATCGCCGTATTTCAGCGGTTTGGACACGACATAAACTTCGACCAATTCGCCCACCTGGCTGCGGAAGGCGCGTTCCTTGTCCAGCGCAGAGGCTGTCTGATTGATGTAGCCCTGTGCCATGTAAACGGCAAAACCCGCCAGCGCCACGCCGACGAGCAGGACCAATCCGAAGATCATGCGCATTGTTCTTTGCCTCGATGTGTTCCGCGCCACTGCGGGCGGGTTGGGTTTGGGGCCGGGAACGGATGCCGTTCGGGGCGATAGCGTTCAATCTGTCGCGGCGACCACGTCTTCGGCGATGTTGGTGGTTGCCGTTTGGGTGGAGGATTTGATCACCGCAAGCAGGGGGATCGACAGCAGGCACACGGCGGCCGCCAGAACGACCCAATCAACAGTCACGGCCCCATCCTCATCACGCAGGAAGGAACCGCAGGAAAAACTAGTGGCCTTGGTGTCGGTCATGTCCGAACTCCGCTTCGCAAACCCATTGGAGGGATCTCCCCGCCGCTGGCATAATCTGTCACTCGTTTCCGGCCTTTTTTGCACGTGCGGCCAGGCTTTTCGACCTGGCCGCATGTTGATAGCGCTGCCGTCAAAGACGATCAGGGCGCATCGCTGTTGTCGGAGTTGGTGATCACGTCGGCGGCAACGTTGCCCGAAGCGGTGGTGATCGCGTCGCCCATCGTCTGCGAGATGATAATGCCCAGGGCCACGACGGCGCCGGTCAGAACGACCCAGTCAACGGTCACAGCGCCGGATTCGTCGTTCTTGAAGTTCTTGAAGAGTTTCAGCATTTTCATGGTCGTATTCCCTTGGTTCAGATTCAGGTTACAGGTCTTGCTCACAACCGTGCCGGGGTCTGTCGGACGTTTCGTTCCGTGCCGTCTTCCGTTCGGTATGAGGGTATATGGCCCCTGAATCGTGGCGGCAGTTGGGTCACGAATGGGCATTTTCGGCCACATCTCATTTTTTCGTTCACCAAGCCCTAACTATTTGAAATCACGATAAACAAAGTTTCTGCCGATATACTTTCGGGTGGGTTTAGATTCTTTTGGCTGGCAATTTTGGCGATTTCGCCACGTTTTTTCGGGGCGGGAGTGGCGCGGAAGGCGGTTTTGCGAGATAGTTGGCGATAATGAGGCAGTTACAGACAGGAAAGGCATCCGGCAGAGATGCGATTCCGGGCAGTAATCATGATCGCGCTGATGGCGTTCGCGCATCCTGTTGCCGTAGTGGGCGAGGGGTTGCCTGCGGCGCGTGATTTCACGTTCAAGCGGGTAAAAGTGGGAGAGCGGCCACCGGGCGTGCGCGGGTTGGTGCAGATCGACCCGGTGGAACAGGCGCGGCTTCTGGCGGCGTTGCCAAAGACCAGCGCGCCGCATGTGGTGCCCGACCTGCCGCCGGTCGAAGGCGGGACCGAAGCCGCCAAGCCGGCCCTGGGGCCGGTGCCGCAGCCGGAGGCGGCCTTTGCCTGGTTCTGGGAAACGGTGCCGGTGGGCATCGAGGATGTGTCAGGTCGTTTCCCGCTGGCGTTGGCCACGCTGACGCAGGGGCCGGGTGGCAAGGCGGTGCGGGCGCCGCGTTTGCAGGACATGCAGGAGCTGGCGGACAAGTTCGGGGTAGAGTTGTTGAAGGCGACCGTGGGGACAGAGGTGTCGCCCGCCCTGGTGCTGGCGGTAATGGCGGCGGAAAGCGCGGGGCAGGCGGATGCGGTCAGCCATGCGGGCGCGCAGGGATTAATGCAGCTTATCCCGGCGACGGCGGAACGGTTTGGCGTGGCCGATCCGATGGACCCGGTGCAGAATATCAAGGGCGGTGTGGCCTATCTGGATTGGCTGATGAAGCATTTCGACCGTGACCCGATCATGGTGATCGCAGCCTATAATGCGGGCGAGGGCGCGGTGAAGGCCAACCGGGGTGTGCCGCCCTATGCGGAGACGCGGGATTATGTGCCCAAGGTTCTGGCGGCGTGGCAGGTGGCGCAAGGCCTGTGCCTGACGCCGCCTGAGGTGGTCAGCGATCCTTGCGTGTTTCGGATCATATCGGCCAGCAATTGACCTAAACGGCGAAGACGTCCGCCCATTCGGGGTGTTTGCGGCGCTGGGCGTTCACGAAGGGGCAAAGCGGCATGATCTTGACGCCTTCGGCGCGCGCATCTTCGACCAGCCGGGAGACCAGCGCGAGACCGGCACCGGTGCCGCGAAAGCTGTCGGGCACGGCGGTATGATCCGCGATGATCAGCGTGGGGGTTGTGATGGAATAGGTCAATTCCGCCTCTTGCCCGTTCTGGCGGATGACATAGCGGCCCTTGGTTGTGCCATGTTCGCGCAGGATGTCATGCGTCATTGGGGGGTGGGCCTTTCGCAAGTGGGGTGACGGGTGCCGACAGGGGCATAGTGGGGGGTATGGGGGCGGGCTGCAAGGGCGGCTGGCCGCGATGCCGGAGACGTGCCAGCCTTGGCTGTGCCATGTTGGCCAGCCTGCGAAAAAGGCTGCGCATGACAAAGGCTCCGATCACGCTGACAACCACCGTGGACAGGAAAAGCCCGATCGTATCGTGGAAGAAGTACCAATCCACGTAGATTGCCGGAACATGCAGCAAATAGATGTACAGGGACAGCGCCCCCAGTTGCATCAGCGCGCGCGCCATCAGCGCCGGAAGGCGCACGCGCGGCACCAGAAGCAGCAGCAGCGGCGTGCCCAGGATCGCCTCTTGGACTGTGATCCCGGTTTCAAGCCAGACCAGCAGGTAAGAGCCGAAGATCAGTCCAAGGGCGGCCAGTTTCTGCCGCCGTGTCACGGCGAAGGCCACGCACCATCCGATACCCACAAGTTGCAGCATCCCGTGTGGCAGCCGGATCAATCGCGCGCCAAGGCCGAAATCCGGCAGGAAGGCCAGGATCACGGTCAGAACGGCGGTTGCCACCAGTCCGGCGCGGAAGGGGTCTTTGGCCACCTGGGTGCGAACCGGGCGCAACAGGAACAGAAGGGCCACAAGCAGGATGACCTGCGCATAGGCCGCCACGAACCAGTAAGGGAAGAACAGGTCAGGCTGGATTATCCGATCAAAGGCCGCTGGGAAATTGGCGATCAATGCAAACCATTTCCAACTGATGTCGAACTTTGCCAGCATCAGGACGAGAAGGGCGAAATAGGCAACAAGGATCGGGCGGAGCATGGCATCAAGCACGCGCCACACCCGCCCCGTTTGCAGGGCAAGGCGTTGATGGCGAGCCAGAGAATGGCCGATCAGCATGGTCAGCGCAAAAACACCCCCGCCATTCCCGATGGGCGTGGTGTGCAGCATGATCACCCAGATGATGGCAAAGACGCGGATCGGCACGTCGATGCCGATGCTTTGCCAGGTGACCCGTGTCTTTGGCGCGGCGGTCGTGAGGCGGCCTTCAAGGATGGCGATGGGCGTTTCATCCCAATTGTCCGGCACATGACCATAGGTTTTCATGAGGAAGAGTTCGACCTCTAGATACGCAAGGCTGTCGCCGCCAAGGTCGCGGAATGTCAGGTCCGGGTTGATGTCGGGGGTGCGCAGAACCTTTGTCAGGGTGTCTGACAGACCGCGCCCATCGGGGTTCGGGGCGGCGGTGGCTATGATGTCAGCCGCCATCAGGCGCAGGCGGGCATGATCCACCTTGCCCGACGACAGCAGCGGCGGATCGGTCAGCGATGTGGCGTGGACCTGTGATTGCATCAGGCCAAAGCGCGTGGCGAGATCTGCGGCCAGTGTTCCGGTGGGGCCGTCGACGAACAGGACGATCCCGGTATCATCGCCAGAGGCAAGGACGCGGTGGCCGTCCTGTCGCAGGGTGCGTTCGACATCATCAAGGCCGATGCGCAGGCCGTTGAGTTTGACGAAACGGCTTTGCCTGCCGACGATGCGGAACAGGCCCGTGCCATCCTGCTGGGCGATATCGCCGGTGCGCAGGATATCGGTCATGCGTGGGGTGGCAAGGTCGGCGCGGGTCTGTGCGTAGCCGATCATCACGTTGGGGCCTTGATAGACAAGTTCACCTGCCGTGTGGGGCGTGGTGATCTTTTGGCCATTCGGGTCTTCGATCCACAACCGCCCGCCGGGAATGGCCTGGCCGATCCCGTCAGGCTGCACCCCGGCAAGGTTGGGGGGCAGATAGGCCATGCGTGGGGCGGCCTCGGTCTGGCCATACATCAGGAAAATCTGCCAGCCCCGATTCCCTGCGCGCTGGGCGAAATGCCGGGCTATGTCCGCATCCAGCCGCCCCCCGGCCTGCGTCATGTATCGCAGACGGGGCAGGGTCGCATCGTCGAAGGCAGTTTTCTTCAACACCTCGAACTGGGTGGGGACAAGCGCCAGCGACGTTATGTCATGCTGGCGGGCCAGCGACCAGAAATCAGGGTCGGTCAGGGCCGCATCGGATATGACAAGCCGCGCGCCGGTGAAAAGATGGGTGTGCAGCACCGACATGCCATAAGAATAGTGCAGCGGCAGGGTCGTGATCGTCGTGTCATCCGGGCGAACACCGAGGTATTCGACGATGGCGCGGGCGTTGGAGTGCAGGTTGGTCGCCGACAGCTTGACCAGTTTGCTGGCCCCTGTGGTGCCGGAGGTGGACAGAAGCACGGCAAGATCATCGCAAAAGGCGGCCTGCGTGGGATCGGCAAGGGTGGGCGTTGCATCCGGGCCGGTTACCACAAGGTTTGGCGCAAAGGTGGTGAGGATGGCGCTGTGACGGTCGGCCTCTGCCTCGGCCAGCAGGATGACGGGCCATCCGGCACGCAGGCAGCCGACATAGGCTGTGATGGCCGCGATGCTGCGCGGCATTTCCAGCGCGACCAGCGGGCGGGTCACGGTCATGGGCAACAGGGTGCGGGCGGAGGTGGTCCACACCTCGGCCTCTGCCACCAAGCTGCGATATGTCAGGCAATGCCCGCTGCCGATCAGCGCGGTCCTGTCACCGTGATTTTCGAGGGATGACCAGAACGCTTTGATGGGCGTGATCATGCTGTGCCTGCTTTCGTTCCGCCACGCTGTCTGAGCGGATTAACCCATGTATACGAGGCAGGGCAGAGGCGATGCAAAAGAAAAGGGAATGTAATCAGGTTGTTGGTTTTTTTGGGTGGCCGTTCTGGGTGGCCGTGCTTTTGTCGTGCAGCGCCATTGATGGGGTGATTTGGCCGATGCACCACAGGTGCAGGTCGTAAATGCGCGGGCCGCAGGGCGCGTTGGCACCCGGCCCGCGCATGGGGGATCAATTGACCAAGGTCGCCTCTGTCGCGGCGCGCAGTTCCGCCTCGGTCACGCCATCGGCCAGTTCGACGATCTTCAACCCGCCGGGGACGACATCGAGGACGCCCAGATTGGTGATGATGCGGTTCACCACGCCCTTGCCCGTCAGCGGCAGGGTGCAGGATTGCAGCACCTTGGATTCACCGTGTTTCGAGGTGTGATCCATGACCACCACCACACGACCCACGCCGGCGACAAGGTCCATCGCGCCGCCCATGCCCTTGACCAGCTTGCCGGGGATCATCCAGTTTGCCAGATCGCCGTTTTCGGCCACTTCCATCGCGCCAAGGATGGCCATCGCAATCTTGCCACCACGGATCATGGCGAAGGACTGGGCGGAATCGAAAAAGGCGGTCTGCGGCAGTTCGGTGATGGTCTGCTTGCCTGCATTGATCAGATCGGCGTCTTCCTCGCCCTCAAACGGGAAGGGCCCCATGCCGAGCATCCCGTTTTCCGATTGCAGCGTCACCTCGACCCCTTCGGGGATGTAGTTCGACACCAGCGTCGGGATGCCGATGCCAAGGTTCACATACCAGCCATCCTGAAGCTCTTGTGCGGCGCGGGCGGCCATCTGGTTGCGATCCCACATTACACGGACTCCTTCTTGCGGACGGTGCGCTGTTCGATGCGCTTTTCGTGTTCGCCTTGCACGATGCGGTGGACATAGATGCCCGGCAGGTGGATTGCGTCAGGATCGAGCGAGCCGAGGGGGACAATTTCCTCGACCTCGGCCACGCAGATCTTGCCGCAGGTGGCGGCGGGCGGGTTGAAGTTGCGGGCCGTCTTGCGGAACACAAGGTTGCCCGACGGATCGGCCTTCCACGCCTTGACGATGGACAGGTCGGCGACGATTCCGGTTTCCAGGATGTAGTCCTGACCGTTGAACTGTTTGACGTCCTTGCCTTCGGCAATGACGGTGCCCACGCCGGTGCGGGTGTAAAACCCACCGATGCCCGCGCCACCCGCGCGCATCCGTTCGGCCAGCGTTCCTTGCGGGTTGAATTCCAGCTCCAACTCGCCCGACAGATACTGCCGCATGAATTCGGCGTTTTCGCCCACATAGGACGAGATCATTTTCTTGACCTGCCGGCTTTCCAGCAGGACGCCAAGGCCGAACCCATCGACGCCTGCGTTGTTCGAGGCAACGGTCAGGTTCTTGGTCCCGGCCTTGCGGATGGCGGCGATCAGCAGTTCAGGAATGCCGCAAAGGCCGAACCCGCCAGAGGCGATCAACATGCCATCAAACAGGACACCATCCAGCGCGGCATCGGCGCTGGGAAAGACTTTCTTCATGCGTTTGGCTCCCCGCAAACTTTTGCCAAACATATGGAACCCGGCTGCGGGCAGTGTCAATTGCCGCGCTGCGGCAAGGAGGTTAGCGGATTGCGGTGAAGAGGGGTGTCGCCTCATCCGATTGCAGCAGAAGCGCGCCATCGGGGCCGATGTCGAATTGCGTGATGCGGGCGAAGGCGGCATAGACTGCGGATTCGGTTTCCATCAAGGGCGGGGGGCACGCCATGCGGGTGCCTGCCAAGGGGCCGAACGTCAACCCTTCGCCCGTAAGGTTATAGCTGCCGGTATAGCGGTTGCAGGCGGCAAGGCCGGCGACGCGCCCGGCATCAAAGGTGATGGTGACATCCGCGCCTTTGGGCAAAGCGGTGCCGTCAAGGCTGGTCACGGTCCAATCACCCGCCAGAAGGCGCGCGGGATCGCCAGCGCAACCGGGCAAATCTGTGCCATCACGGCTTAGGGTGACCGTGTAGGGGTAGACCATCCCGCTCATGCTGTCGCGGCAGGGGGTTTGTGTCAGGCGCAGCGGGCCTGCGGCGGTGTTAAACGTGAGGGTGCCATCCTCGGATACCGGTTCGCTGTAGGGCGCGTTCAGGGTGACGCCTTCCATATCCGTATAGCTGCTGCCTTCGGCGCCGATGGCAAGCGACCAGAAGGGTTCATTGCCCCGCGCGGTAAACGGCAGAAGGTCGGTGGTGGTTTGCGCCACGGCACCGGTGGCCACGCCGATCACAAGCGCGATGAGGGCGAGGGGTCGGGGGTGAAACATGAAAACCTCCCTTGGCTGTAGCGGCAGGATAGCCGGATCGGGGCGGCGGGCAAAGTGGAACGATGGCCGTGGGCTTTCCCTTGGCCCGCCGAGTTGCTAGTCAGGCGCAAGGCCCGGCGCGCCCGCGTGGTGGAATGGTAGACACAGGGGACTTAAAATCCCTAGGCCGAAAGGCCGTGCGAGTTCGACTCTCGCCGCGGGCACCAGGGTTGAGGGTGGACTGAGGGCCGACTGAGGGCCGACTGAGGGCCGACTGCGGGTGGACCTAATTCTATCGAATTGAAAGCGGTTGCAAGTCGCAAGATCAGGATAGCTGCCCCGGTTTTCTCTGCGTTTGCATGCAAATGGATACAGTTTGTGCCATTTACGCTACGATCTGGCGCAGCAATTCAGTTGTCACTGTGGAACCAAACACGGTAAGGTTGCATTAATAGTAATTAAAACGCCCCTTGCGATAATGCGCCCTACGGTAAAAAGAATGGCGGAGCAGTGATGCAGATCCTTGCGGTAGATGATGACAGCGTGTTTCTGGAAATCCTGGAACACAAGCTGCGGACGATCGGCTATGACAATCTGGAGTTGTTGAACGGACCTGACGATGTGGTGCGCGTTCTGACGCAGCGGACGGAGGTGTTCGACTGCATCCTGCTGGATATCGAGATGCCGGGAATGACCGGGATCGAGTTGTGCGGGCGCATCCGGGCGCTGCCAGCCTATCGGCAGACGCCGATCATCATGATCACGTCACTGGCCGACCGGCGCAACATTGACCGCGCGTTTCAAAACGGCGCGTCGGATTACATCACCAAACCGCTGGACACGCTGGAATTGCAGGCGCGGTTGGGCGCGGTGCAGCGGTTGGTCGATGAACACAAGCGCCGCAAGGCGCTGGAATATCAGGTCAGTCTGATGCCAGAGGCCGTGCCGCTGGAATTTGATTTCGACATGCCGATCAATGTGCCCGATTTCGACCGTGGCATCCAGTTCCACGCCTTGCAGAACTATCTGCTGACCTTGGGGGTGAAGGGGCTGTTTTCCGTGTCGGCGGTGGCGATCTGCGTTGAAAACGCGCTGACGACCTTTCGGATCGGGTCGCGACTGGCCTTTCGCAACATGCTGAGTGATGTGGGGTCGGTGATCGAGGATTGCCTGAAAACCGAAAGCCTGCTGATTTCCTATGCCGGAAGCGGGAATTTCGTGGGGATCGTGATGGGACCATCCGATTGGAACCCCGGTGATCTGGAGTTCGAGATGAACGCCAAGATGGAAGACTTCAATCCGATCTATGTCAGCGAGCGGCTGCCGTTGCCCCGGATCAGGGTGGGACCGGTGGTGGGCAATTCGCTGTTTCAACTGGCCCGGCCTTCGCAGATTCTGGACCGTGCCGTCGCTGCGGCGGGCAGTCAGAATGGCATTCCGCGCGTAGGTATTGCCTGATGTGACCCGCGCCTTGCGGATCATGCGATTTTCGGGGATCAGGTCACTTCCTTGATGGCCTCCATAGCGACATAGGTCGAGGTAGAGGCAACATGGGGCAGGGCGCTGATGCGTTCGGCCAACACGCGGCGGTATTCCTGTATGTCGCCAGTGCGGACCTTGAGCAGGTAATCAAAGCGCGACGCGATCATGTGGCATTGTTCCACCTCTGGCACCGCCAGCACGGCCTTGTTGAAGGCCTGAAGCGCAGCTTCGCGGGTATCGGACAGCTTCACCTCGACAAAGGCGACATGGGCCTGGCCCATGCGGATCGGGTCCAAGAGGGCGCGGTAGCCGGTGATGACGCCGGTTTCTTCCAGCCGTTTCAGCCGGGCCTGGGTGGGGGATTTCGAAAGGCCGATGCGGCGGGCGAGTTCGGTGGCGCTGAGCCGGCCATCGGTGGCCAGGGTGCGCAGGATCGCTTGGTCAAATCGGTCAAGGGGGATGCGGTCGATTGGCATGTGAAAACCCCATATTGCAGGCGGAATGTGTGGTGATCGGTCCATCTTCGGGAGAATGAACCGGGAAACTTGCGGTATTATGGGACAAATGGAGGAATTTGCCCATGCCCCGTGACAGCATCGAAAACCCGTGGTCCGTGATCGAAGGTGGCAGTCTGGCCGATGAGGCGGGGCTGGTGGAACGGTTGATCGCCGAGGCGGGGCTGGACGCCGCCGCACGGTCGCGGATCACGGCGGCGGGGGCTGATCTGGTGGCGCGCATCCGGGCCAGTGTGAAGCCGGGGTTGATGGAGGTGTTTCTGGCGGAATACGGCCTGTCGACCGAGGAAGGCATCGCGCTGATGTGTCTGGCTGAGGCGCTGCTGCGTGTGCCGGATGCCGAGACGATGGATGCGCTGATCGAGGACAAGATCGCGCCAAGCGATTGGGGGCGGCATCTGGGGAAGTCGGCGTCATCCCTGGTGAATGCGTCGACCTGGGCCTTGATGCTGACGGGCAAGGTGCTGGAGGACCGCGAGCCGGGCGTGGTGGGGCATCTGCGCGCGGCCGTGAAGCGGCTGGGCGAGCCGGTAATCCGGCGTGCGGTGGCGCAGGCGATGAAGGAGATGGGGCGGCAGTTTGTGCTGGGCGAAACCATCGGGGCCGCGATGAAGCGGGCGGCGGAGCTGGAGGCGAAGGGCTATACCTATAGCTATGATATGCTGGGTGAGGCGGCGCGGACGGAGGGCGACGCGCGGCGTTATCACCTGAGCTATTCGCAGGCCATCACCGCCATTGCAGCGGCGGCAAAGGGTGCGGATATTCGCGCCAATCCCGGCATATCGGTCAAGCTGTCGGCGCTGCATCCGCGCTATGAGGTGGCCAAGCGCGACCGGGTAATGGCGGAACTGGTGCCGCGTGTGCGGGCGCTTGCGGGTCTGGCCAAGGCGGCGGGGCTGGGGTTCAACATCGACGCCGAAGAGGCGGACCGGTTGGCGCTGTCGCTTGAGGTGATCGAGGCGGTGCTGTCCGATCCGTCGCTGGCGGGGTGGGATGGGTTTGGCGTTGTGGTGCAGGCCTATGGCCGCCGCGCGGGTGCGGTGATCGACTGGCTTTACGCTTTGGCGGAACGGCTGGATCGGCGCATCATGGTGCGGCTGGTGAAGGGCGCCTATTGGGATGCCGAGGTGAAGCGGGCGCAGGTGCTGGGGCTGACATCCTTCCCGGTGTTCACGCGCAAGCAGGCGACGGATGTGAGCTATATTGCCAATGCGCGGAAGTTGTTGGGGATGACAGACCGCATCTATCCGCAATTTGCCACGCATAATGCGCATACGGTGGCGGCCATTCTGGACATGGCGGGGGACAAGCGGACCTATGAGTTTCAGCGCCTGCACGGCATGGGCGAGCGGCTGCATGATCTGGTGTTGTCCGATCTGGGCACCAATTGCCGCATCTATGCGCCTGTGGGCGCGCATCGTGACCTGCTGGCCTATCTGGTGCGGCGACTGCTGGAGAACGGGGCAAATTCATCGTTCGTGAACCAGATCGTAAATGCCGAGGTGCCGCCTGCGGTGGTCGCGGCCTGCCCGCTGACCGCGATGGAAGGCATGGCCCAGGTGGCAAGCCCAGCCTTGAAGACCGGGCCGGCGTTGTTCGGCACGCGGGTGAATGCGCGGGGGTTTGACCTGACAGATGCCGTCGATCTGGCGGCGATCGAGGCGGCGCGTGCGCCCTATGAAACGCATGTCTTTGAGGCGGGGCCGATGATGGCGGGGCGGCCCGTGGGTGGCCTGCGCTTTGCGGTGCGCAATCCGGCGACCGGGGCGCTGGTGGGCCACGTGGTGCAGGCGGGCGCGCCTGATGTGGAAACTGCGCTGCGACTGGCCGAACCTTGGGCTGCGGCGGGGCCAGAGCGGGCGGCGGTGCTGCGGCGGGTGGCGGACCTGTATGAAGCCGAGTTCGCGCCGATCTTTGCGCTTCTGGCGCGCGAGGCGGGCAAGACTCTGGCCGATGCGGTTGCCGAACTGCGCGAGGCGGTGGATTTCCTGCGTTACTACGCCGATGGCGTCGCGGGGCTGACGGCCCCGGCGCGGGGTGTGTTCACCTGTATCAGTCCTTGGAATTTCCCCTTGGCGATCTTTACCGGGCAAATCGCGGCGGCGCTGGCGGCAGGCAATGCGGTTCTGGCCAAGCCTGCGGAACAAACGCCGCTGATTGCCGCGCTGGCTGTGGGGTTGATGCACAAGGCGGGGGTGCCGGTGACGGCGCTGCAACTTTTGCCGGGTGAAGGGCCGGTGGTGGGGCGGATGCTGGCATCCGATCCGCGCGTGGGCGGCGTATGCTTTACCGGGTCGACCGAGACGGCGTTGAAGATCCGCCGCGCGATGGCCGACTATCTGGACCCGACGGCACCGTTGATTGCGGAAACAGGCGGGTTGAATGCGATGATCGTGGATTCGACCGCGCTGCCAGAGCAGGCGGTGCGGGATATTCTGGCGTCATCCTTCCAGTCGGCGGGGCAACGCTGTTCGGCGCTGCGCTGCCTGTATGTCCAAGAGGATGTGGCGGGGCCGGTGCTGGAAATGCTGGAAGGCGCGATGGCGGAACTGGCGCTGGGCGATCCCTGGCATCTGGCCACCGATGTGGGACCGGTGATTGATGCCGAGGCGGCAGGGGTGATCCGCGACCATATCGCCGTTGCGCGGGGCGAGGGGCGGGTGATCAAGGAGATGTCGGCACCTGAAGGGGGAACCTTCGTTGGGCCGGCGGTGATCCGCGTGCCGGGGATTGCGGCGATGGGGCGTGAGATTTTCGGCCCTGTGCTGCATGTCGCCACGTTCCGCGCCGATCAGATTGATGCGGTGGTGGATGCGGTGAATGCCACCGGTTACGGACTGACCTTTGGCCTGCACACGCGGATCGACGACCGCGTGCAGCGGATCGTGGAGCGGTTGCAGGTGGGCAACACCTATGTGAACCGCAACCAGATCGGGGCCGTGGTCGGCAGCCAGCCGTTTGGCGGTGAGGGGATGTCGGGGACCGGGCCAAAGGCCGGGGGGCCGGATTACCTGCACCGCTTCACGCGGGGGGATGTGCCTGTGGTAACGGAACAGGACCGCGTGATGAGCGAGGCCGAAGTTATGGCGGCGTTGCGTGTGGCTGGGGCCGGGGCGGGGCCGAAGAGCGTGGACCTGCCGGGACCGACGGGGGAATCGAACCGTCTGACGACGGTTGCGCGGGGGCCTGTGGTTTGTCTGGGGCCGACGGCGGCGTCGGCGGCGGATCAGGCGGCGGCAATCCATGCGCTTGGTGGTGTGGCGATCGAGGCACCGTCGCTGGCGGCCGATGTGTTGGGGCGGTTGACGGGAATATCCGGCGCGGTCTGGTGGGGGGATGTGGCCGACGGGCGGGCCTATGCGCGGGCGCTGGCCGGGCGGGCGGGGCCGATCCTGCCGTTGATCGGTGGTCTGCCGGATGCGGGCCATGCGCGGCTGGAGCGGCATGTCTGCATCGACACCACCGCATCGGGCGGAAATGCGCAACTGCTGGCCGAGGTGTCCGAAGCCTGAGGGCGGGCTGAGGTATCGCGCCCGTTCAGGCGGCGCTGTGACGGGGTGCTGTGGCGGGGGGCAGTGACGAGGGGTGCTGTGACGGGGGCTGTTTGCCGCTGCCGTTTCGCGGGCTTGACGGCAAGGCCCGCGCCGGGCCAGCGTGGGGCCAATGTTCCCCATCCGCGATCATAACCCGTCAGGGCGGACACCCTATGTGACATTCGCGCTGATCGCGGTGAATGTCTGCGTGTTTCTGGGCTATTGGCTGACCCTTCCGGGCGAGATGGCACTGGGGCGGTTCTTCTTTGCCTGGGGGCTGGTTCCGGCGCGGATCGGGTTTGGCGAAGGGTATGAGACCTTTGTCACATCCATGTTTCTGCATGGCGGGTGGATGCACCTGCTGGGCAACATGTTGTTTTTGTTCATCTTCGGGGACAATCTGGAAGATGAGATGGGGCATGTCCGGTTTCTGCTGTTCTACCTGATGTCAGGGTTGGCGGCGGCCGGGTTACAGTTTGCGGCAGACCCGGTGTCGATGATCCCGATGGTGGGCGCATCCGGGGCGATTGCCGGGGTGATGGGCGGATATCTGCTGCTGTTTCCCCGCGCCAAGGTGGATGTTCTGGTGATCTTTATCGTGTTTTTCCGGATTTTCCCGATTCCGGCCTGGATCATGCTGGGGCTGTGGTTCGGGTTTCAGGTGTTCAACGGCGCGATGACGCCGTCGGATGTGGGGGGCGTGGCCTATTGGGCGCATGCAGGGGGCTTTGTGGCGGGGCTGGTCTTGTGCCTGCCGCTGTGGCTGCGGCGCGGCGGGCCAGGGTTCTGGAGCCGCACGCAGGGTGTGCCGCCACACCCGGATGCGCAGTATCGCATCGTGCGCACAAGCGTGCCGCCGGTCAGGCGGGGAGGGGCGACGTCGAACAACAGGCCGAGGTCGGGGCCTGGGTCGGGTCCGTGGCGATAGGCTTTACGCGCCGCGGATGATCTTGCGGAAGGGTTCGAACAGCGGTTCGTTGGCGCAAAGGATTGCACCCTTTTCCAGCGGATCATCGCCTTCGCGGATGGCCGACACGAAACCGCCCGCCTCGCGCACCAGAAGCATTCCGGCGGCAATGTCCCACGCCTTCAATTCGCGTTCCCAATAACCGTCAAACCGCCCCCCGGCGACATAGGCAAGATCAAGCGACGCCGCGCCCCAGCGGCGCACACCGGCGCAGGCGGGCATCAGGCGGGCAAGATCCTGCAACATTGCGGGCAGCGTTGATTTCGCGCCGAAAGGCACGCCCGTGGCAAAGACGGCCTCGTGCATTTCGCGCCGGCCGGACACGCGCATCCGGCGATCGTTCATCCACGCGCCTGATCCCTTTTCGGCCCAGTAAAGTTCATCCTTGGCCGCGTCATAGACCACGGCGGACACGATTTCACCCTTGTGTTCCAGCGCGATGGAAACGGCCCAATGGGGCATCCCGTGCAGGAAATTGGTGGTTCCATCCAGCGGATCGACAATCCAGCGGCGGGTTGGATCCTGCCCTTGTTCTTCGCCGGTTTCTTCGCCCAGCCAGCCATAGGTGGGGCGGCCGCCCATCAATTCTTCCTTGATGATCCGTTCCGCCTCGCGGTCGGCGCGGCTGACGAAATCGCCCGGCCCTTTGGTGGAGACCTGAAGGTTTTCCACCTCGCGGAAGTCCTTGACCAGCGAACGGCCAGCCCGGCGGGCGGCTTTCAGCATCAGGTTCAGGTTCGCGCTGCCTTGCATTGCAGGGGCTCCGGGTTTTGGGATCAGGGGGGGCCATTACACGGGGCAGGGCGGGAAGGGAAGGGGGTGTGGGAAAAGGCTTGGCAGACTCAGGGCGCGGGCGTAGCGTGTTGCCCGTTGTGTAATGAGTTTGGGGGGGCCCCGGAATGGCGATTGTGACCTATACGGCTGCAGCGAATACGGATGAGTATTACTTGCCGGATTTGTTTGAATTCGATCGGGAAGACCCGAATTCGGACTATGACCTCCAGAGTTCCGCAAGTCAGGTTACTGTCCGCGCCCAGCGTGGCCCGGGGGATGTTCTGATCACGGTCAACGGGACCGGTTTTGAATATGTCGAGGATGGTACGGGAGAAGGCGGGCCGCCCGTGGACGGGGTCGTCACCGACATCACGCTGACGGTCAACGGCGATGTCTGGAAAACGATCTCGGGTCTGACGGTCGAGTTGACCGATCTGGATCATTTCATGTTCGGTTGGGTCAACCGCGGTGATTACCGGCCCGGTAACGGGTTTGACCTGTTTTCCTTGTTCCTGTCCGGGGATGATACGATCTTCGGATCAGACAATGGTGATGACATCATCGGCGGGCGCAATGCGGGCAATGACCTGATCTATGGCGGCGGCGGACGTGATTTCATCAAGGCGGATTTCGGAAATGACACGATCTTTGGCGGCGATGACCGCGATACCTATTCGCTGACCGAGACGTTTTACGATGGTGGCGCTTTTCGCGGTGCCAATGTGAACCTTGCAACGGGTGTGTCGCTGGACAGCTGGGGCGGGACCGACACGCTTTCGGGGATCGAACGAGTGGAAGGGTCGCGCATGTCGGACCGGTTTACTGGGTCCGCCAATGACGAGCAGTTCATGGGGTTGCGCGGGAACGATACGATCAATGGCGGCGGTGGCGACGATCTGGTGCGTTATGACAGGGACGAACGTTGGGGCGGGACTCTGGGGGTGAATGTCAACCTTCAGACGGGTGTGGCAACAGATGGCTGGGGCAACACGGACCGGTTGAGCAACGTCGAAAGCGTGTGGGGCACCTCCTTCAATGACACGCTCGTCGGGAATGGGGCGGATAACACCTTTTCCGGCAGTGCTGGCGTTGATGTCATCCGCGGTGCGGGCGGCTGGGATGTTGCGGACTTCTACGGCGATGGCGTGCTGGCTGGGGCTGTTGTAGACCTGAGCCGTGCAAACGGGCAGGTGCGCAATGACGGGTTTGGCAATGCCGAGACGATCACCGGCATAGAAGAGTTGTGGGGCACCTTTCGGGCCGACAACTTTACCGGCAACAGCGCCGACAATTCCTTTTACGGAGATGCGGGCAACGATTCGATCGCTGGGGGCGGTGGGAATGATACGTTGAACGGTGCAACCGGGCAGGATCGCCTGACGGGTGGCATCGGGGCAGATGTGTTCGTCTTTGACAGT
The DNA here is from genome assembly GCA_958439195.1 of uncultured Paracoccaceae bacterium. Classification (GTDB taxonomy): domain Bacteria; phylum Pseudomonadota; class Alphaproteobacteria; order Rhodobacterales; family Rhodobacteraceae; genus Paragemmobacter. Next base: position 34,408 of record OY288173.1, on the reverse strand, counting down.
TGGGATGGGTCCAACCCCTTTGGCGACACCATCACCGATTTTGTTTCCGGGACCGACCGGCTGGCTTTTGTGACCGCCGACTTTGACGGCATGGATGCAGAGGTGCGTTTTCGTATCGGCACTTCGGCCGGCGGCAGCGGCGAGTCGTGGTTCTACTTCAACAATGCAACGGACCGGCTGTTTTGGGATGCCGACGGGAACGGCGGCAATGCAGCGATTCTAGTTGCAACGCTGACCGGGGTGAATGCGCTGACCGCCGCGGATTTTGACCTGTTCGGGTGAATGGGGTTTGGCGCGGCGGGCGACCGCGCCGCCCTGCCACAGATCCGACAGACTGTTTGCCTTGGGGGCTGTCCAGGATGCTGCTGGATCGGCACGTTCCGACATATCCACGTCAGGCCAACCGCCTGACCAAAGCCCTAGCTGCGTTGCAGTTTCACCGGTTCGGTCCGCCCCAACCGCAGGAAATGCGCCATGAAGGGCTTTGCGGCATCCTCTTCCCGCGTGGCGGCATAGAGGCGGCGCGTGATGGTTTTGGGGCCAAGGGGGCGGGTGATGTAATCGGCATGGCTGCGCACATCACGCAGCACCCAATCGGGCAGCACGGCCACGCCGCGATTGGACCCCACCAGCATAAGTATTACGGCGGTCAGTTCCACCGGACGCTGGCCGCGGGGTTCGACCTTGGCCGGGGTCAGCAGTTCGGTGAAAATGTCCAGCTTGTCGCGGCTGACGGGATAGGTGATCAGCACCTCATCACGGAAATCCTCGGCCCCGACCCAGTCCTTGGCGGCCAGGGGATGATCCTTGGCGGCAACGAAGGTGGGGTGATAATCGAACAGGGGGTTATAGATCACCCCGTCCAGCCGCAGCGGATCGGATGAGATGACCAGATCCACCTCCTCGCGCAGCAGCGCCGGGATGGCATCAAAGGCAAGGCCCGCGCGGATATCCACATCGACATCGGGCCAGGCATGGCGAAACTGTTCCAGCACCGGAAAAAGCCAGTCAAAACAGGCGTGACATTCAATGGCGATGTGCAACCGCCCCGTCTTGCCGGATTTCAGGGCGCGGAACTCTTCTTCCAGCGCGTCAATTTCGGGCAGGATGCGTTCGGCCAGTTTTAGCATGCGGATGCCCGCCGCAGACAGGCGCATGGGTTTGGACCGGCGGACGAACAATTCGACCCCGGCCTGATCCTCAAGGCCCTTTACCTGATGTGACAGGGCGGATTGCGTCATGTTCAGGATGTCGGCGGCGCGGGCCAGCCCGCCCGCCTGATGGATGGCGCGGATCGTGCGAAGGTGGCGAAATTCAAGATGCATGATAATGCGCCGTATTCATGTTGATGATGAGTATTATGAATTTGTCTCACATCACGATTCCTGAGACAAGGGGGCAAGACATCAGGAGTTTTGTGCCATGACTGCACCGCGTATCAGCTTTGAATTCTTTCCGCCGCAGACGTTGGATGCGTCTTTCCGGCTGTGGGAAACGGTGCAGGTTCTGGCCCCGCTGCGGCCGAATTTCGTGTCGGTCACTTACGGTGCGGGCGGCACGACGCGAAAGCTGACGCATGAGGCGGTCGGAACGATCCATCGCAATTACGGGCTGAAGGTGGCGGCGCATCTGACCTGTGTCGATGCCACAAGGGCGGAAACGCTGGAGATTGCCGAAAGCTATGCCGCGGCGGGCGTGACCGAGATTGTGGCGTTGCGGGGCGACGCGCCGAAAGGCGCACAGCGGTTCACGGCGCATCCCGACGGCTTTGCCTCCAGCGTAGAGTTGGTTGCGGCCTTGGCCAAGACCGGCAAGTTCAAGATCCGCGTCGGCGCATATCCCGAACCGCACCCCGATTCAAAGGACAGCTTTGCCGATGTCGATTGGTTGAAGCGCAAGATCGATGCCGGGGCCAGCAGCGCGATTACGCAGTTCTTCTTCAACGCCGACACCTTCTTCCGCTTCCGCGATGCCTGCGTGAAGGCCGGGATCAGCGCGCCGATCATTCCGGGCATCTTGCCGATCACATCCTGGGATGGTGCCAAGAAATTCGCCGCCCGCTGCGGCACTCAGGTTCCCGGTGCGCTGGACGAAGCGTTCCGCATCGCCGCGCGTGATGGCCGTGAAGAGTTGTTGGCGCTGACGCAATGCACGTCGCTTTGCGCGCGGCTGATCGAAGGCGGTGTGGAAGACCTGCACTTCTACACGCTGAACCGTCCGCATCTGACGCAGGCCGTTGTCCGTGCGCTGGGCATTTCCCCGGATGTCGCGCTGGAAAAGGTGGCCTGATCACCAACGGGGCTTTTTTGTCCTGTTTTGAGTGGCAGACTGGGCGTCCGGCCCTGATCCGGTGATGACGGCCTGCACGGCTCCCGCAGGCGGCAGAGCTGGATCATGATGGGGGCGGACGCCTATTTTTTAATCTTGAATGTCTTTTGCACCGTAGCCCGGTCATGATGGCACCATTGCCATTCAGCTTGGCAAAAATACCCCGGGGGTTTGGGGGCAGCGCCCCCATCAGCCGAGCCGCCGCGCGGAACGCGCGAAGGCGAGACAAAAGGAATGCGGGCGCATGCCCGCGCCGATTGATAGCGACATATGAGGTTGCAACAGGCGGCCATGTGTTAAGGCCAATGGTTGCGGGCAGGGCAAGGCGGGATTAACGTCTGCGCAAAGGCAGTCAAGGAACCGCATCTGTGGCAAAGCCCATCTACATTCTGAACGGACCCAATCTGAACCTGCTGGGATTGCGCCAGCCTGAAATCTACGGGCGTGCAACGCTGGAAGATGTGGCCGAAGATTGCGCATCTCTGGCCGAAGAGTTGGGTCTGACGATCCGCTTTCACCAGTCCAACCACGAAGGCCAGATCATCGATTGGATCCATCAGGCCCGGACCGAAGGGGCGGGGATCATCATCAATCCGGCGGCGCTGACCCATACATCGGTGGCGATCCTGGATGCCTTGAACGCCTTTGATGGCCCGGTGCTGGAGGTGCATATCTCCAATGTCCACAAGCGCGAGGCATTTCGACATCATTCCTATGTCAGCTTGCGGGCCGAAGGGGTGATCGCAGGTTTCGGGACCGAAGGATACCTGCTGGCGCTGCGGCGCATGCAGACGCTGGTGGTGGCATGATGTTGCCGCAGAACCGGTTCAAGCGGGCCTTGAAGGATGGGCGTCAGCAGATCGGGTTGTGGAATTCCATGCCCGGTTCGCTGGTTGCGGAAGTGCTGGCCACCTGCGGGTTCGACTGGGTGGTGATCGACACTGAACATTCGGTGACAGACATACCCGATACGCTGGCGATGATGCAGGCCATCGCGCCCTATCGCACGCAGGCGGTGGTGCGGCCGGCATCGAACGACGTGGTGTTGATCAAGCGTATTCTTGATCTTGGGGCGCAGACCTTGCTGATCCCCTATGTCCAGACGGCGGATGAGGCGCGGGCGGCGGTGGCGGCGATGCGCTATGCGCCGCGCGGCATCAGGGGCGTGGCCGGGCTGACACGGGCCAGTGTCTTTGGTCAGGTCGCGGGCTATCACCAGCGGGCCGAGGAAGAGCTGTGCCTGATTGTGCAGGTGGAAACCGCCGAGGCGCTGGCCCGTATCCCCGAAATCGCGGCGGTGGACGGGGTGGATGCGCTGTTCATCGGGCCTGCCGATCTGGCGGCGAGCATGGGACATGTCGGCAACCTGCGCCACCCAGAGGTGGTCGAGGCGATCGAAGCGGGTGTGCGGGCCATCGTGGCGGCGGGCAAGCCTGCGGGTATCCTGACGCTGGACCCGGATTTCGCCCAGACCTGCATCGCTTGGGGAACGACCTTTACCGCCGTCGGGATGGACGTGGCCCTGTTGGCGCAAAGTGCGCGGGCGCTGTCGGCGCGGTTCCGGGCTGAGTGAGCGCCGTGGCGCCGCGCGCAATCGCGGATCAGTTTTGCAGGCATCCGCTGGCGCGGATCTACGGGCCGGATGGTGCAGCGGTGCCGGTGGTTGACGCACCGGATTCGGCGGTGATTGCCGACGTTTCCTGTGGTCTTGCCGTGTCGATGGCCTTGGCGCGGGGGGCGTTGGGTTTGCCTTTCCGGGTAGGGGGCGCCGTTTTGCCCGCGCCAGAGCCGGGCAAAAGGCCGGTTTTTGAAACCCTGACATCGGGCAGCACCGGGGTGCCACGGCGCATCCGGCGGACGCAACGGTCATGGTGCGCGAGTTTTGCGGTCAATGCGCGCCTGTTTGGCATCGGTCCGGGGCGGCGGATGGCCGTGCTTGGGCAGATGGCGCATTCGTTGTCGCTTTATGGCGCGATAGAGGGGGCCTGTCTGGGGGCCGAGGTGCATTTGTTGGCGGGCCTGCGCCCCGATGCGCAGCGCAAGGCTCTGGCGGAACGGCGGGTGCAGGTGATCTATGCCACGCCCGCCCCCTTGCGATTGCTGGTTGAACGGGCGGGAGAGGCTTTGCCGCATCTCCAGCTTGTTCTGGTGGGCGGCTCTAAGCTGGACCCGGCCTTGCGGGCGGCCTTGCTGGCCCTGTCGCCGTCTGTTGTGGTGCGGGAATTCTATGGGGCGGCAGAGGCCAGTTTTGTGACAGTGACTGATGCCGCATCCGCGGGCGCGGGTGTTGGCCGCCCTTATCCGGGGGTCCGGCTGGAGATACGGGCGGTGGATGGCACGGTACTTGGGCCGGGTGGGTTGGGCGAGGTTTGGGTAAAGTCACCCTATCTTTGTGCGCGCTATGGCGACCGGCGCGGACTGCCCGCATTGCGACGTGCCGGTTGGCTTTCGGTGGGCGAGATGGGCTGGATAGAGCGGGGCGAGTTGCATCTGGCAGGCCGCACCGGGCGCATGCTTACGGTGGCGGATCAAAACGTCTTTCCCGAAGAAATCGAGGCCTTTCTGGCAGGATTGCCGGGTGTCCGGCGCGTGGCCGTGCTGCCGCGCCCTGACCGGATGCGGGGGCATGTGCTGGTTGCGGTGATGCAGGGGGATCCGCAGGCAGAGACCGAGATTTTGCAGGCGGCACGGGCGCGATTGGGGCCGCTGAAAATGCCGCGCGCCGTGATATGGCGGACGGATTGGCCAGAGACGCCTTCGGGCAAGGCAGACCTGACGCGGATCGCCGCCGAGGCGGGGCTATGACCGGTCGGGGCTGCGGTGTCGCGGCATGGTGGCACGAGGTTTTGTGCAAAGGTGACTGGGCAGGGGTGCATGGGGTGGCGGTGTGCGGATGCAGGCCTTTGTAATCGCAGCCAAGCGGACGGCGGTGATGCCGCGTGGCGGGGCATTTCGTGCGCTGTCGCTGGAGGAACTGGCGGTGCCGGTGGTGCGGGCGTTGCTGGACGTTGCGGGTATTGAGCCGGGGGCTGTGGACGAGGTGGTTCTGTCCAATGTGCTTGGTCCCGGTGGCAATCCGGCGCGGCGGGTGGCTTTGGCGGCGGGCTTGCCAGAGCGGGTGGCTGGGCTGAGCATCGACCGGCAATGTGCGGGTGGGCTGGATGCGTTGTTGATTGCACGGGGGATGGTGATGGCCGGGCTGGCCGAAGTTGTGGTGGCGGGTGGGGTAGAGAGCTACTCCCTACGGCCAGAGCGGCGTATGCCGGGGGCGGCGCTGCCCTATGACGAGGCGCCTTTCACGCCCTGGCCCGACCGTAACCCCGGCATGTCCGAGGCGGCGGCGGCGCTGGCCCTGCGGTTGGGGATTTCGCGGGCACAGCAGGACTTGTGGGCGGTCGAAAGCCATCGAAAGGCACAAACCGCGGATCTTTCTGGGGAAATAGTCGAAATTGCAGGCGTGGTGCGTGACGGGTTTACCCGCCACCTTTCCCCGGCGCTTGCGGCGCGGGCAAAGGTGGTGGCGGGCAGCGTGACGGCGGCAAATGCAGCGGTCGCGGCGGATGGGGCGGCGCTGGTTCTGGTCGTATCTGAAAGGGTGGCAGCGCGGGTGAAATCAGCAGCGCGGATGGTCGGTGGGGTGACGCTGGGCGGGGTGCCGTGGGAGCCGGGCCTGGCCCCGGTGGCCGCGATCGGCGAGGTGTTGGCCAAGGCCGCGGTGCGGCCGGGCGATTTGAAACTGGCAGAGGTGATGGAAGCCTATGCGGTGCAGGCCATCGCCTGTGTCGAAGGCGCGGGGCTTGATCCGGCGCGGGTCAACACGGGTGGCGGTGCGTTGGCGCGGGGGCATCCTGTGGGCGCTTCGGGCGCGGTGCTGGCGGTGCGGTTGTTCGCCGATCTGAAACGCGGGATGGGGCTGGCGGCGATTGCGGCGGCGGGGGGGATCGGGACGGCGCTTGTGCTGGAACGGTAGGTTCTGCGCAAGAGGACACGATTTTCCGCAGAAGATCAGTTGTTTGGCTTCGGTGGCCGATGCGCCCCGGTCAATCGCGGATCAGCGTCGGATCGGGGCGGGCAGGGCAAAGGCACCGGTTGCGGTGCCGGTGCGCAGGGCTGCGGTCCAACGATCTTCAAGCGCGAGTTTGGCGCGGGCAGCGGGAAGACCCGCCGCCCATGTTGCGGGCGGCAGACAGACAAGGCCATCGTCATCGCCAAGGATCAGATCGCCCGGTTCGATGGTGATGCCACCAAAGGTGACGGGGCCGTTGACCGCGCCCAGATCGGCACCGGTTGGCCCGCGTGGCGTTATGTGGCAGGAAAACACTGCGAAATCATCCCATTGGCCAAGCGTTCCCGTATCACGCACCGCGCCGTCGACGATAACCCCTGCCACAGATTTTGCGCGCAGGTGACCGGACAGGATGTCGCCGATCATCGCGTGTTCGCGGTGGCCGCCAGCGGCGATCACCAGAACCTGGCCCCGTTCGATCAGGTCGAGCGCGTGCAGCACAGCGCCGAAATCGGGGGCGGCGCAGTCCACCGTGACGGCGCGGCCCATCAGGCGGGGTTGGTGGCCTGCGGGGCGCAGGGGGCGGATGTCGGGGCTGATCTGCTGCGCGCCGGGGACAGTATCGACGGCCACGGCCACCGGAATATCAGCCCAGGCCGACAGGTCGGGTGCGGCGGACAGGGTGGTTTGGTGCAGGATAACAGGCATGGGGCGGGCCTTTACATATGGGACTTGAGGCAACGACCAAGGGCTTTGATGCCCAGACGGATGCGCGCCTCGGACGGGGCGGAAAAATTGATGCGGGCGTGGTTCGGGCGCGGGGTCGTGGCAAAGAAGCTGCCCCCCGGCACATAAGCCACCCGCGCCTTGGGCAAGGCGTGATCGCGCATGAAGGCGGTTGCGTCGAAGCCTTCCGGGAAATGCGCCCAGGTGAAAAGGCCGCCTTCGGGATCGGTCACCGTCACCTCTTGGGGGAAGTGGCGGCGGATGGCATCGAGCATGATCTCTTTCTTCTGGCGATAGGCTTGGCACAGGGTGGCGATATGGGCGTGCAGATCGTTCCGTTCCAGAAACAGGCTGGCGGCGGTCATGTTGAGGGTGGAAGTTTGGGTATCCGCTGCGACCTTAAGAAGCCCCATCTTTTCAAGAAGTTGCGGCGTGGCCACGGCCCAGCCAAGGCGCATTGCGGGGACGAGTATCTTGGAAAAACTGCCAAGGTGTATCACACGCCCCTGTGTATCCAGGCTTTTCAAGGTAGGCAGGGGCTGGCCGGAAAAGCGGATGTGGCGATAGGGGGTGTCTTCGATTACCGTCACATCAAAGCGGTTGGCAAGGTCGATCAGCCGGTGGCGGCGCGGCAAGGACAGGGTGACGCCGGTCGGGTTTTGGAAATCGGGGACGGTGTAGATCATCCGCGCCTGCGGGGTGGTGGCAAGAGTGGCCTCCAGCGCATCGATATCCATACCGTCGGCATCGACGGGGATCGGGGCATAGCGTGGCTGGCTGGGCGCAAAGGCAATGAGCGCGCCCAGGAAGGTGGGGTCTTCAACAACGATAACCTCGGTGGGGTTCACCAACATCTTGGCTGCGAAATCAAGACCTTGCTGGGAGCCTTGGAGGATCAGCACATCATCCGGGCCGCAAGGTGTGCCGTCATCCGTCATCAAGGCGGCAATCTGGGCGCGCAGTTTGGGCAGGCCGTTGGAGGGGGCGTATTGCAGCGGATCGCCTGACGGATCACGGATGGCATCACGGTAGACGCCTTCCAGCAGGTCACGTGGGAACAGGCTGGCATCGGGATAGCCGCCGCCGAAAGAGATGATCGCAGGATCGGCCCCCAGCGCCAGCAGGTCGCGGATGGCAGAGGGCTGGACGCTGTCCATCCGGGTTGCAAAGCGGGGGTGTGTGGGGCCAGTCATGGCGGCAGGTGACACCGGATTGTCAGCCTTTGCAAGGGTTTGGGTGTGACGGGTGGGGCGCGCGGTTGCCCCGGTTGCGGGATGGATGTGGGCCTTTCCCTTTTGTGCTGTGTCCCCTATCCCTTGGGCTGGACGACAAGGCAGGAGGTGCTGATGATCCCGGTGGTTGGATATGTGGGCCGCAAGGTGGCGGTGCTGGGATTGGGGCGGTCTGGCCTTGCCACGGCGCGGGCCTTGCAGGCCGGGGGGGCGGAGGCGCTGCTTTGGGATGACAGCCCGGAGAGCCGCGCCAAGGCAGAGGCCGAGGGTTTTGCGCTGACCGATCTTGGCCGCCACGGCGCGTTGGAGGGGGCGGCAGTTCTGGTGGTTTCCCCAGGGATTCCAAGCCTTTATCCGACGCCGCACAAGATCATCGCACGGGCCTATGAGATGGGTATCCCGGTGGACAATGACATCGGGCTGTTCTTTCGCAGCTTTGCCACGCGGGATTGGGACGGGTTTGACAGCACGCCACGGGTGGTGACGGTGACGGGGTCGAACGGCAAATCCACCACCACCGCGCTGATCCATCATATACTGGAGGAGGTGGGCCGCCCGGTGCAGATGGCGGGTAATATCGGGCGGGGTGTTCTGGACCTTGATCCGGGGCAGGACGGTGAGGTGGTGGTGTTGGAACTGTCGTCCTACCAGACCGAGTTGGCGCGGGCGCTTACCCCGGATGTTGCTGTTTTTACAAACCTTTCCCCGGATCATCTGGACCGGCATCACGGCATGGGCGGCTATTTCGCGGCCAAGCGGCGGCTGTTTTCCGAAGGTGGGCCGGACCGGGCGGTGATCGGGGTGGATGAGGTGGAGGGGCGCTATCTGGCAAACCAGATGGCCGAGGGGCCAGAGGATGACCGGGTGATCCGGGTGTCATCGGGGACCAAGCTGGAAGGATTTGGCTGGGCGGTTTTTGCGCGCAAGGGGTTCTTGTCGGAATGGCGCAAGGGGCGGCAGGTGGCGAGCATAGATTTGCGCGATATCAACGGGTTGCCGGGGGCGCATAACCACCAGAACGCCTGCGCGGCCTATGCGGCCTGCCGCACGCTGGGGGTGGGGCCGAAAGAGATTGAAAGGGCGCTTCGGTCCTTTGCGGGCCTGCCGCATCGCAGCCAGTTGGTGGGCGAGCGGGGGGGTGTGCGGTTCGTCAATGACAGCAAGGCCACGAATGTGGACAGCGCGGCCAAGGCGCTGCAAGCCTTTGAAAAGATACGTTGGATTGCCGGGGGCATGGGCAAGGAAGGCGGCATTGCCGCGCTGGAGCCAGTGTTGGGATCGGTGGTAAAAGCCTATCTGATCGGCCATTCGGCACGGGATTTCGCCTTGCAGATCGGGGATCTGCCGCACGAGATTTGCGAGACGATGGAGCGGGCCGTGGCGCGGGCGGCGGCAGAGGCGGAACCGGGGGATGTGGTGCTGCTGGCCCCTGCGGCGGCGAGTTTTGACCAGTATCCGAACTTTGAAAAACGCGGCGAAGATTTCACCGCGCGGGTGGCGGCGATTTTGGGGCAAGCCCCTGCGGGCGCAGGATAAATTTTCCGGCTTTGCAGGTTTTGGCTGTGCCGCGCCCGGTGCAGACGGACAGTGCAGACGGCTGTGCATACGCACGGGTGCCTCATGCGCCGTTAAGGTTAATGGGGTGGCAAGGGATGGGGTGAGTCGGGTGGTTGGGGACCGGGACCGAATGGCCGCCGTTCCGGTTTCTTTGGGCGGATCACGCCAGGCGAAACCTGACGCCGTGTTCGCGTCGGTTGCTGGTGCAGGATACGGGGTGCGGGTGGGGTGCCCCGGCCTTTTGGCCGGGGGGAAGAAGATGAGGCCTTTTCCGGCACGTTTTCTGCACCGGAATACCTGCCCTTCGGGGGCGCGATCATCGACCCAGAGCTTCGATCACCAGTTCGGCGGCGCGGGCGCCGGAATATTGCTGTTGGCCCGTGATCAGGTTGCCGTCGCGCAGGGCGAAGGGTTTGAAGCGGCTGGCGGTGATGAAGTTGGTGTCGGGGAGTTTCTTCGCCTCTTCCTCGATCCGGAAGGGTTGGATGCGGTGGCCGACGAAGCTGTCGGCGAAATCTTCCTCGCTGTCGGCAAAGCCCGTCCAGGTGCGGCCCTTGACCAGCAGGTCGCCATTGGAGAGGCGGGTTTTCAACAGGACGCAGGTGCCGTGGCAGACGATGGCGAGGAGTTTGCCCGCCTCCCACACCTTTGCCAGATAGGCGTGGAGGGCTGTGTCGTCGATCATGGTGACCATTGGGGATTGGCCACCTGCAAGGAAGATGGCGTCATAAGCTGTGGGGTCGACATCGGCGATGGACTTTGTGCCTTTCAGCAGGGCCGCGTGGGCGGCGCTGTGTTTGAAGCCGAGCGAGAGGATGTCATGGGCGGAATAGCCGGAGGCATCTTCGGGATCGGAGAAGCCGTCGGCGATAAGGTCGCCGCCTTGGGGGCTGATGATGTCGACGTGAAATCCCGCCTCGGTGAAGGCCCAATAGGGATGGGTGAGTTCGGCCCACCAGAAGCCCACGGGCCATCCGGTGATGGGCGAGGTGGCGGCGTTGGCGGCGATCATCAGGATGCGACGGGGGGTGTGGGTGTCGATTGCGGCGGTCATGTTCTGTCCTTTCGGGGTGAGGGATAGATAAAGCGGGCGATGCGCGGGGTGAGGCGGGGCATGATGACATAGGTCATCAGCGCCACTTGCAGGGTGACGGTCACAAGCAGGCGCAGGGGCAAGGGCCATGTGGCCATGAGCGGGCCGAGGGCGAGGTTGAGGATCAGGACGAGGGTGAAAACCACCGCGACCAGCACCAGTGCCATGCGGTGCGGCGAGGGTTGGGGGATGGGGATGCCGGGGGGCGGGTCGAACCACAGCTCTAACCCGGTGAGGCGTTCCCATGTGGCGTCTGCGGCAAAGAGGGGGGCGGCCTCATCCAGCATCTGCGCGCGGAAAGGGGAGCGTTCGAAGGCGTCGAGGTGGTCGAGGCTGTCGAAGCGGAAGACGCAGCGCCAGGGATCGGTTGGGCGGGCGGGGCGGTGGAATTCGGCACCCAGATAGCCGGGGAAATCGCGCGCCGCGCCTGTGGTGAGGCGGGTGAGCCAGTCCTGATAGGCGGCGTCCTGGCCTGCGCGGATATGGCGGCGGACGATTGTGGTGACGGGTGTGGTGTTTATGGGTGTGGCACTCATGGGGCGGGTCCGTCGATGGCGGCGAAGGCCCAGGTGCGGCCCTTGCCGCGCAGGATGGCCTGATTGATCCACAGCAGGGCAAAGGGTTCCAGCAGGCGGGCGCGGTGCAGGGGGCCGGCATCAAGCGGGTCAAAGCCGAGATCGCGCAGCAGGGTGGCGGCGGTTTCCTTGGCCTGCGCGCTGTCACCGGCGATGAATTGCACGGGGCGGTGGGGGAGGTGGGCATTGTGTTCCATCACCTCGGCCCCGACCTGGTTCAGCGTTTTCACGACATGGGCGGCAGGCAGTTGGCGCTGGACGTATTCCGCGCCGCTGGTGGTGTGACCGAGGGCAAGGTCGAGGCCGTGGGGGGTGGGGGTGAGGGGGTTGGTGCCGTCGATCACCACCTTGCCGGCGAGCGGGCCAAGGCTGGGCAGGGTGGAGGTGAGAGCGTGCCAGGGCAAGGCGAGGAGGATGACTTCGGCAGCCTGTGCGGCGTCTGGCATCGCGGCGATCTGTGCGCCCGTATGGGCGGCGAGGGCGGTGGTGCGGTCTGATGGCTGGGCGGCATCGCGGGTGCCGAGGGTGATGGCATGGCGGGGGGCGAGGGCGCGGGCCAGCGCGCCGCCGACGTTTCCAGTGCCAAGGATGGCGATCTGCATGGGATTTCCTTTGCCCTGATCCTGTGGGGCAAGGTAGTAAGGCGATGATATTCTGAAAAATGAAAAGGCATCATGTCTGAATTCAGAAATTCCGAACTCAGGCGGTTGGACCTGACGGTGCTGTTGGTGTTTCTGGGCCTGCTTAGGCATCGCAAGGCGGTGACGGTGGCGGCGGAACTGGGGTTGACGCAATCGGGCGTCAGCCAGGCGTTGCGGCGGTTGCGCGATGTTTTCGGTGATCCGCTGTTCCTGCGGCGGCCGCATGGGATGGACCCGACGGCGGTGGCCTTGCGGCTGGAGGCGCCGGTGCGGGCGGCGGTAGAGGCGTTGCGCGGCGCGTTGGGGGCGGGGGTGGGGTTCGATCCGGGGGACGCGCGGCGGGTGTTTCGGATTGCGGCGCTGGATGCGGAGCAGGCGGCGGTGATCCCCGGTCTGGTGGCGGCGCTGGTGCGGGATGCGCCGGGGGTGCAGGTGGCGGTGTTGCCTTTGGCGCGGCGGGCGGCGGTCGAGGCCTTGCAGGCGGGAGAGGTGGATCTGGCGCTGGGGTTTTTGTGGGATCTGCCGGAATTCGTACAGGTGCAGGTTTTGTACGAGCAGGGCTTTCTGGTGGTGGCGCGGCCTGCCTTATTGGCGGAGCCGATGACGCTGGAGCGGTATGCGGGGTTGCCGCATGTGCTGGTGTCACCCGGTGGTGATTTGCGGGGCGTGGCGGACCATGCGCTGGAGGCGGCGGGGTTGACGCGGCGGGTGGTGGCGGCGGTGCCGCAGTTCTTTCCGGCGCTGGCGGCGGTGGCGGGGAGCGACTGTGTGGCGACCCTGCCTGCGCGGCTGGCGCGGGCCTATGCGCCCTTGTTCGGGCTGGGGGTGGCGGAACCGCCGCTGGAATTGCGGCGGTTCCCGGTGATGGCGGTGCGCCATCTGCGCAATGCGCGCGATCCGGGGGTGGACTGGATCTGCGCGCGTCTGGTGGCGGTGCTTAGCTGAGGTATTTCGAGAACCAGGCGAGGGTGCGGTCCCAGGCGAGGGTGGCGGCGGCCTCGTCATAGCGGGGTGTCGAGTCGTTGTGGAAGCCGTGGTTCACGCCGGGGTAGATGTGCGCCTCATAGGTTTTGCCAGCGGCCTTCAGCGCGGCCTCATAGGCGGGCCAGCCTTCGTTGATGCGGGTGTCCAGTTCCGCATAGTGCAGCAGGATGGGGGCGTTGATGCGGGCCACGTCCTCTGCCGCTGCCTGACGACCGTAGAAGGGGACGGCGCAGGCCAGATCGGGGAAAGCGACGGCGGCGGCGTTGGAGACACCGCCCCCATAGCAAAAGCCGGTGATGCCGACCTTGCCGGTGGTGCGGCTGTCGGCCTTCAGAAAGTCGATGGCGGCAAAGAAATCATTCATGAGTTTTTCGGGGTCGACCGAAGATTGCAGCTCGCGCCCCTTTTCGTCATTGCCGGGATAGCCGCCCACTGAGGTGAGGCCATCGGGGGCGAGGGCGATATAGCCTGCCTTGGCGACGCGGCGGGCGACATCTTCGATATAAGGGTTCAGGCCGCGGTTTTCGTGGACCACCACGACAGCAGGGCGCGGGTCGGCGATGGCCACGCCGTCCACTGCGGGGCGGACGAGGTAGCCGCGCACGTCGCCATGCCCGTCGGGGGAGGGGTAGGTGATGTATTCGGCAAGGATGCCGGGATCGGTAAAATCGACCTGGCTTGCGAGCGCGTAATCGGGCGACATGACCGACAGGATGGCGGCGGCGGTCAGCCCGCCCACGGCGAATTTGCCTGCGCGGTCAAGGAATTCGCGTTTGGTGATCTTTCCGTGGGCGTAGAAATCGTAAAGTTCCAAGAGTTCGGGGGAAAAGTCGCGGGCGGTCAGGCGGGGCGTGGCGCTGTTCATCGGGGTCTCCTCTGGCGATTTCAAAAATGAGAGTAGCGCGGTTCCAGTGACGCAGGCGCGGTGCGATGTTCACCAATGCGTGAGGGGGCGGTGGGGATGCGCGCGCCCGGATGCGGCGTGATCGGGGGAAGAGAGGTGGGCGGACAAGACATCGGGGGCTTTGCCCCCGCGCCGCCTGTGGCGGCTGCCCCCAGGGTATTTTTCGCCAAGATGAAAGGGGGGGGCGGTGGATGGGGCGGCTGACTGCGGCTTTGCTTGGGGGGCGGTTGGCAGGGGGTGGCAGGGGTTGGGCGCAGGGGTGGCGGTCAGTCGCCGGGGGGTGCAGCTTTTGCCGATTCGGGTGAGTCGCGCGGCGTGGTTTGCGCTGGATTGATTCGGAAACTTGGGCTAGAGTTTCTGCCAAGCCCGGACAAACGGGCATCGAGCAGTGCAGGCAGCAGGCGTATTATCCATGACTGAGATGGTCTATGGCTCCATGCCCTCACGGGTGACGGAGCCGGTTCTTCCCCGTTGGTGGCGGACAATCGACAAGTGGTCGATGACCTGCATCATGGTGCTGTTTGGCATCGGATTGCTGCTGGGTCTGGCGGCGAGTGTGCCGCTGGCCAGCCGGAACGGGCTTGAGCCGTTCTATTACGTGCAGCGGCAGGCGTTTTTTGGCGGGCTGGCGCTGGCGGCGATGGTGGGGGTGTCGATGATGACGCCCGCAATGGTGCGCCGTTTGGGTGTGCTGGGGTTTGCGCTGGCCTTTGTGGCGCTGGCGCTGTTGCCCATTTTTGGCACCGATTTCGGCAAGGGTGCGGTGCGCTGGTTCAGCCTTGGCTTTGCCTCGGTGCAGCCGTCGGAATTCCTGAAGCCCGGTTTCGTGATCGTGGTGGCCTGGTTGATGGCGGCGAGTTTCGATCTGAACGGGCCACCCGGAAAGACGGTGAGCTTTGCCATCGCGCTGGTGGTGGTGGGGCTTTTGGCGATGCAGCCGGATTTCGGGCAGGCGGCGTTGGTGCTGTTTGGCTGGGGGGTGGTGTATTTCGTGGCCGGGGCGCCGATGACGTTGATCGGGATTGTCGTGGGCATGGTCGTCGTGGGCGGCTTTGGCGCCTATGAGAGCAGCGAGCATTTCGCGCGCCGGATCGACGGGTTCCTGACGCCCGATATCGACCCGCGCACGCAGTTAGGCTATGCCACCAACGCCATTCAGGAAGGCGGGTTCTTTGGGGTGGGCGTGGGCGCGGGGCAGGTGAAATGGTCGCTGCCCGATGCGCATACCGATTTCATCATCGCGGTGGCGGCCGAAGAATATGGCCTGATCCTGGTTCTGGTGATCATCGCGCTTTATACCACGGTGGTGGTGCGGTCGCTGATGCGGCTGACGAAAGAACGTGATCCGTTCATCCGGTTGGCGGGGACGGGGCTGGCCTGCATCTTTGGCGTGCAGGCGATGATCAATATGGGGGTTGCGGTGCGGCTGTTGCCTGCGAAGGGCATGACGCTGCCTTTCGTCAGCTATGGCGGGTCTTCGGTGATTGCGGCGGGCATCACGGTGGGGGCTTTGCTGGCGATGACACGGATGCGCCCGCAAGGTACGATGGGTGATGTGTTCGGGCGCGGGGGCCGCTGATGGCGCAGGGGCCGCTTCTGCTCATCGCGGCGGGGGGCACGGGGGGGCATATGTTCCCCGCGCAGGCACTTGCCGAGGCGATGGTGCGGAAGGGGTGGCGCGTGAAGCTGTCGACCGATGCGCGCGGCGCACGCTATGCGGGCGGGTTTCCGCATGTGGTGGCGGTGGACGAAGTGGCCAGCGCCACCTTTGCGCGCGGGGGTGTCGCGGCAAAGCTGGTGGTGCCGTTTCGGATAGCTGGTGGCATCCTGGCGGCGGTGATGGGGATGATGCGGGACCGGCCTGCGGTGGTGGTGGGGTTTGGCGGGTATCCGACGATTCCGGCGCTGGCGGCGGCCTGGGTGTTGCGTCGGCCCCGGATGATCCATGAACAGAATGGCGTGCTGGGGCGGGTGAACCGGCTGTTCGCGCCGCGTGTGGACAAGGTGGCCTGCGGGACATGGCCCACCGACCTGCCCGAGGGCGTGGCGGGGGTGCATGTGGGCAATCCGGTGCGGGCGGCGGTGCTGGAGCGGGCGGCGGCGGGGTATATTCCGCCCGGCGAATACCCGATGAGCCTTTTGGTGATTGGCGGGTCGCAGGGCGCGCGGGTGTTGTCGGATGTGGTGCCGGCGGCGGTGGCGATGCTGCCTGAGGGGATACGGCGCTATCTGCGGGTGGCGCATCAGGCGCGGGACGAGGATGTGGCGCGGGTGGTTGCCGCCTATGACGCCGCAGGGGTGATGGCGGAGGTGGAGCCGTTCTTTCGTGACATTCCACGCAGGCTTTCCGAGGCGCAACTGGTGGTGTCGCGGTCGGGGGCATCGTCGGTGGCGGATATCAGCGTGATCGGGCGGCCTGCCATCCTGATCCCCTTTGCGGCGGCGACCGGGGACCATCAGACCGCCAATGCGCGGGGGTTGGTTGACGCTGGGGCAGCGGTGATGATGCCGGAAAAGG
The DNA here is from genome assembly GCA_958439195.1 of uncultured Paracoccaceae bacterium. Taxonomy (GTDB): domain Bacteria; phylum Pseudomonadota; class Alphaproteobacteria; order Rhodobacterales; family Rhodobacteraceae; genus Paragemmobacter. Next base: position 17,844 of record OY288173.1, on the reverse strand, counting down.
CGCTTGACCCCGCCGCGCTGGCCGCGCAATTGGAGGTGGTGCTGGGCCAGCCCGATGTGGCGGTGGCGATGGCACAGCATGCGCTGGGGCAGGGACGCCCCGATGCGACCGGCCGTCTGGTGGCGCTGGTCGAGGAACTGGCGAAGGGAACAGCATCATGAACGCGGCGACAAAGCTTCCGGGGGAGCTGGGGCCTATTCATTTCGTCGGCATCGGCGGGATCGGCATGTCGGGGATTGCCGAGGTGCTGATGACGCTGGGCTATCGGGTGCAGGGATCGGACAGCAAGGCCAGCAAGATCACAGACCGGCTGGTATCGCTGGGGGCCGCGTTCTTTGAGGGCCAGCGCGCCGAGAATATCGGCGAGGCGGCGGTGGTGGTGGTGTCATCGGCCATCAAGGCGGGCAACCCCGAGTTGGAGGAGGCGCGGCGCAGGAAGCTGCCGGTGGTGCGGCGGGCCGAGATGCTGGCCGAGTTGATGCGGTTGAAATCCAACATCGCAATTGCCGGGACGCATGGCAAGACGACCACCACGACAATGGTGGCGACGCTGTTGGACAAGGGCGGGTTTGACCCGACGGTCATCAATGGCGGGGTGATCCATGCCTATGGGTCGAATGCGCGGGCGGGCGCGGGCGAATGGATGGTGGTTGAGGCAGATGAAAGCGACGGGTCGTTCAACCGGCTGCCCGCGACCATCGCCATCGTGACGAATATCGACCCCGAGCATATGGAGCATTGGCATTCCTTTGATGCGCTGCGGAAGGGTTTTCTGGATTTCGTGTCGAACATCCCGTTCTATGGGCTGGCGGTGTGCTGCACGGATCATCCCGAAGTGCAGGCCCTGGTGGGCCGTGTCGCGGATCGGCGGATCGTGACCTTTGGGTTCAATGCGCAGGCGGATGTGCGGGCGGTTAACCTTTCATATCGGAATGGAAAGGCCGTGTTCGACGTTCTTCTTCAGAATGAAGGGGAGGGCGTGATGATCGAGGGCTGCACCTTGCCGATGCCGGGGGATCACAACGTATCCAACGCGCTGTCGGCGATTGCCGTGGCACGGCATCTGGGGATGAAGAAGGACGAAATCCGCGAGGCGCTGGCGGGCTTTGGCGGGGTGAACCGCCGCTTTACCCGCGTGGGCGAGGTGAATGGCGTGACCATCATCGACGATTACGGCCATCACCCGGTCGAGATTGCCGCCGTGCTGAAGGCGGCGCGGCAGGCGGTGGCGGGCACGCCCGGCGCGCGTATCATCGCGGTGCATCAGCCGCATCGCTTTACCCGACTGGCCAGCCTGTTTGACGATTTCTGCACCTGTTTCAACGAGGCGGATGTGGTGGCGATTGCCGATGTCTATGCCGCGGGCGAGGAACCGATTGCCGGAGCAAGCCGGGATGATCTGGTGGCGGGGCTGATCGCGCATGGCCACAGGCACGCGCGCGGGATCATGGATGAGGCCGATCTGGCGCGGCTGGTCAAGGAACAGGCGCGGCCTGGCGACATGGTGGTTTGTCTGGGTGCGGGGACGATCAGCACCTGGGCCAACAACCTGCCCGCACGGTTGATGGGGGCGGCGGCATGAGCTGGGCGCTGACCGCTGCCTTTGTGTGGTTGATCGTGGCCAATGTGGCAGCGATGCTGCCAAGCCGGAACCATCATTGGCGGCGGGCCTTTGCGCTTATTGCGGTGGGTATTCCGATCCTTGGCTGGGTAACGTGGACGGCGGGACCGATCTGGGGGATGGTTCTGCTGGCGGCGGGGGCCAGCGTTCTGCGTTGGCCTGTGATCTATTTGGTGCGCTGGTTGCGCCGAAAGGTTGCGGAGCCGGCGGAATAGGGCGGGGATTTCGCCCCGTGTCCTTCCCATGACATATGCCACGGCGTAACCGCAGGCGAAGCGGCGGCTTGCATTTCGGGGCAGGGCGCGGCTACCAAGCGGCATGACACAGCATTACCCTATCCCGCGTGGCACCCTGACCGAGCATCGCCCCTTGGCCGATCTGACATGGCTGCGCGTGGGCGGGCCAGCGGATGCGCTGTTCCAGCCTGCGGATGAGGCAGATCTTGCCGCGTTCCTGCGGGATCTGGACCCAGCGGTGACGGTGTTTCCGATGGGGGTGGGATCAAACCTGATCGTGCGGGATGGCGGCATCCGGGCGGTGGTGATCCGGCTGGGGCGCGGGTTCAACGGGATTGTGGTCGACGGTGATCGGGTCACGGCCGGGGCGGCGGCGCTGGATGCGCATGTGGCGCGGCGGGCGGCGGAGGCGGGGCTGGACCTGACGTTTCTACGCACCATTCCCGGCAGCATCGGCGGGGCGGTACGGATGAATGCGGGCTGTTATGGCAGCTATGTCGCCGATCATCTGGAAAGCGTGCGGGCGGTGACGCGGGCGGGGGATGTGGTGGTGATCCCGGCGGCGGAATTGCAGTTGCGCTATCGGCAATCGACCCTGCCTGAAGGGTGGGTGATTGTGGCGGCGACGTTCAGGGCACCGCCGGGGGAGCCATCGGTGCTGGAGGCGCGGATGGCAGAGCAGATCGCCAAGCGCGATGCCAGCCAGCCCACGAAGGAGCGTTCGGCGGGATCGACCTTTCGCAATCCGCTGGGGAGGTCATCCACCGGAACCGCAGATGACACGCATGAATTGAAAGCCTGGAAGGTGATCGACGACGCCGGAATGCGCGGCGCGCGGCGGGGTGGCGCGCAGATGAGCGAGATGCATTCCAATTTCCTGATCAATGCGGGCGGGGCGACAGCCGCCGATCTGGAAGGATTGGGCGAAGAGGTGCGAAAAAGGGTTTTCCAAGCGAGCGGGATCACGCTAGAGTGGGAAATCATGCGGATCGGCGAAACGACCGCAGATTAATGACAAAAACGGGCGATAGACCCGGTTGAGGCGAACATGGCGGGCGTTTCGGGCAGAAGCGTCCCCCTCGTGGCGGTGGTAATGGGTGGGCTTTCCGCAGAGCGGGAAGTCTCTCTTGTTACAGGGCGTGAATGCGCCAAGGCGTTGCGCGAGGCGGGATATGATGTGGTTGAGGTCGATGCCGGCCTCGATCTGGGTATGCGCCTGAGCGAAATCAAACCGGACGTCTGTTTCAATGCCCTGCATGGCCGCTGGGGTGAAGATGGCTGTGTGCAGGGCATTCTGGAATGGATGCGGATTCCTTATACGCATTCGGGTGTGCTGGCGTCATCGCTGGCGATGGACAAGCAGCGCGCGAAGGAAGTCTTTCGTGCGGCGGGGTTGCCCATTGTCGAGAGTGTCGTTGTGCCGCGCGAGGCGGTGGAGGCGGGTCATGTGATGGCCGCGCCCTATGTGGTGAAGCCGGTGAATGAGGGGTCTTCGGTCGGGGTTTATATCGTGCATCCCGGATCGAATGCGCCACGACTGGCGTCGGAGATGCCACCGACGGTGATGGTCGAGACTTATGCGCCGGGGCGCGAGATGACAGTCAGCGTGCTGGGGGGCCGGGCGCTGTGCCTGACGGACATCATCACCGATGGCTGGTATGATTATGACGCGAAATACAAGCCCGGTGGCAGCCGCCATGTGCTGCCCGCCGAGGTGCCGGACGAGATTGCGGCGGCCTGCATGGATTATGCGGTGCGCGCGCATCAGGCGCTGGGCTGCCGGGGGTTGAGCCGGACGGATTTCCGTTGGGATGAGGCGCGGGGATTGGCGGGGCTGATCCTTTTGGAGACGAATACCCAGCCGGGGATGACGCCCACGTCGCTGTCGCCAGAGCAGGCGGCGCATGTGGGGATTTCCTTCCCCGAATTGTGCCGCTGGATCGTGGAGGATGCGTCATGCAACCGGTGAGGCCCGATTTCCCCAAAGCGGGGCCGAGGGTTTACAATCGTGCGCCGCGCCGCGACCCGGCGCCGTCGGTTTGGGCCTATCGGATGCAGCGGCTGTGGCTGACGCCCTATTTCCGTGTGATGGCGCGGGTGGGGTTGCCGGTGTTCCTGCTGGCGCTGGCGGTGGGGCTTTACGCCGGGAATGCCGATCGCCGCGCGGCGGTGGTGGGGATTTATACCGACCTGAAGGACAAGTTCCAGAACCGACCGGAATTCATGGTGGGGCTGGTGTCGGTCGAGGGGGCATCGCCGGAATTGGCCGAAGCGATCCGGGGGCGGGTGGATGTGAAGCTGCCGCTGTCCTCGTTCGACATCGATCTGGATGCCGTGCGGGCGCGGGTGGAAGAGCTGGACGCTGTGGCGCAGGCGGATGTGCGGGTGCGGTCAGGCGGGGTGTTGCAGGTGGCCATCACCGAGCGGAAGCCGGTGGTCGTCTGGCGGCAGGGTGAACGGCTGGAGATGCTGGACGAGGGCGGGTTCCGCGTGGCGGGGCTGGCGGCGCGGTCGGACCGGCCCGATCTGCCGCTGATCGCGGGCGATGGCGCGGATCAGGCCACGGACGAGGCGCTGGAGATTTTCGCGGCGGCGCAGGCAATCCTGCCGCGGGTGCGGGGCTTGGTGCGGATGGGTGAACGGCGGTGGGATCTGGTGCTGGACCGCAACCAGAAGATCATGCTGCCGGCGGTGGGTGCCGTGGCCGCGCTGGAGCGGCTGATGGCGCTGGACAAGGCCGAGGACGTGCTGGCGCGGGATGTGCTGACCGTCGATCTGAGAAATGACAAACGACCCGTGCTTCGGTTGGCGCCATTCGCGCTGAATGAACACCGCAAGGCATTGGGCATTGATGTGAGCGGGAGCGAATTATGACCGGGCTTTATGAATCCCAGCGGGCGATGCGGCATATGCGGCGGGCAGCGATGCAACGCGGCGTGGTGGCGGTTCTGGATGTGGGGACATCAAAGATCGCCTGTCTGATCCTGCGCTTTGACGGACCGGAGCGTTTGCGTGAGGCGGATGGCGTGGGGCCGATGGCGGGGCAGTCGTCATTTCGGGTGATCGGGGCGGCAACCACCCGGTCCCGCGGGGTGAAGTTCGGCGAAATCGCCGTGATGAACGAGACGGAACGCGCCATCCGCACCGCGGTGCAGGCGGCGCAGAAGATGGCCAATGTGCGGGTGGATCATGTGATCGCCTGTTTTTCTGGGGCCGAGCCGCGCAGCTATGGGCTGGCGGGCGAGTGGGATTTGCAGGATTCCGTCGTGACGGAGCAGGACGTGGCCCGTGTGCTGGCGGCCTGTGATGTGCCGGACCTGGGGCCGGGGCGCGAGGTGCTGCATGCGCAGCCGGTCAATTTTGCGCTGGATCATCGCACGGGGTTGGGCGATCCGCGCGGGCAGATCGGCAACCGGCTGGCCTGCGACATGCATCTGCTGTCGGTGGATGGGGCCGTGGTGCAGAACCTGCTTTACTGCATCAAGCGGTGCGATCTGGAACTGGCTGGCATCGCGTCATCGGCCTATGTGTCGGGCATTTCGTCGATGGTCGAGGATGAGCAGGAGCTGGGCGCGGCCTGCATCGACATGGGCGGCGGATCGACGGGTATTTCGATCTTTATGAAAAAGCACATGATCTTTGCCGATTCAGTTCGGCTGGGCGGGGATCATGTGACATCGGACATTTCCAAGGGATTGCAGATCCCGATGTCGATGGCGGAAAAGATCAAGACCAAGCATGGCGGGGTCTATGCCACGAGCATGGACGACCGCGAGATGATCGAGACCGGGGGCGAAAGCGGCGATTGGGAAAAGGACCGCCGCCAGATCAGCCGGACGGAGCTGATTGGGATCATGCGGCCGCGGGTCGAGGAAATTCTGGAAGAGGCGCGGTCGCGGCTGGATGCGGCGGGGTTTGAATACCTGCCGAGCCAGCAGATCGTGCTGACGGGCGGGGCAAGCCAGATACCGGGGCTGGACGGGCTGGCCGCGCGCATTCTGGGCCAGCAGGTGCGGCTGGGCCGCCCGCTGCGGGTGCAGGGTCTGCCGCAAGCGGCGACAGGCGCGCCCTTTGCCAGCGCCGTGGGGCTGTGCCTGTTCGCGGCACATCCGCAGGATGAGTGGTGGGACTTTGAGATTCCGAGTGAGCGGTATCCCGCGCGGTCGTTGAAAAGGGCCTTCAAATGGTTCAAGGACAACTGGTAACGACCAGATACTGTGTTGCTGGCGAAATCCCGCTGAATGCGGGACACATTTCCCCATATTTTGTGTCGATTTGTTGTTTTTCGCGTGACCTGAGGCCCCCTTGTGGATAGAATCGTGGATAAATTCGGATTCCTGCGCCCGGGACAGGCGCGACTGACAGCCGGACGGCAAAAAACGGCGAACCAACGTACAGCAGGCGGAGTGGCAATGACCCTTAATCTGATGATGACCTCGCAGCAGGAAGAGCTGAAGCCGCGCATCACCGTCTTTGGCGTTGGTGGGGCAGGCGGGAACGCCGTGAACAACATGATCGACAAGAATCTGGAAGGGGTCGAGTTCGTGGTGGCCAACACCGATGCGCAGGCGTTGAAGCACAGCCGTGCCCACGCGCGCATCCAGATGGGTTTGAAGGTCACCGAAGGTTTGGGCGCAGGCGCGCGGCCGCAGGTTGGTGCGGCGGCGGCGGAAGAAACGATTGAAGAGATCGTCGATCACCTGGCCGGTGCGCATATGTGTTTCATCACCGCAGGCATGGGCGGCGGCACCGGGACCGGGGCGGCCCCGATCATCGCGCAGGCCGCGCGGGAATTGGGCGTTCTGACCGTTGGCGTTGTGACCAAGCCCTTCCAGTTTGAGGGCGCCAAGCGGATGAAGCAGGCCGAGGACGGGATCGAGGCACTGCAAAAGGTTGTTGATACGCTGATCATCATTCCGAACCAGAACCTGTTCCGTCTGGCCAATGAGCGCACGACCTTTACCGAAGCCTTCGCAATGGCCGATGATGTGCTGTATCAGGGCGTAAAGGGCGTGACCGATCTGATGGTGCGGCCGGGCCTGATCAACCTGGACTTTGCCGATGTGCGCGCCGTGATGGACGAGATGGGCAAGGCGATGATGGGCACCGGCGAAGCGCAGGGCGAAGATCGCGCCGTGCAGGCCGCCGAAAAGGCGATTGCCAACCCGCTGCTGGACGAGATTTCGCTGAACGGTGCGAAGGGCGTGCTGATCAACATCACCGGCGGCTATGACCTGACCCTGTTTGAGCTGGACGAAGCCGCCAACATCATCCGCGAAAAGGTGGACCCGGAGGCCAATATCATCGTGGGTTCCACGCTGGATGAGACGATGGAAGGCGCGATCCGCGTTTCCGTCGTGGCGACCGGAATCGACGTAAGCCGTGCCGCCAAGCAGGAGGCCCCGGTGGCCCGCCGCAGCATGGCAGCACCCTTGCCGCAAGCGGACACGCGCCGCGATGTGCCGTTGACCGTGCAGCATGTGGCGCCCGCGCCGATGCACGCCCAGATGTCGGCCCCGCAGCCGGAGCCTGCGATGCAGGCAACGCCGGAGCCGTCGCTGTTCGACCCGGCCCCGGCCTTTGAGGCAGAGCCGGAAATGGATATGGCGGACGATCTGCCGCCCCCGGCCTATCGCCCGCAGCCCGCGCCGATGCCTGCGCAAGCGCCTGCCCAGACGGCACGGATGGCCGCCGCGCTGGATCAGGACGCAGGCAGCTTTATGGCCCCGCGCCCGGCGCGTGCCCCAGGCACCCCCACCCCCGAGGCTTTGGCGCGATTGCAGGCCGCGGTGAGCAAGGCCCCTGGAATGCAGGGCCAATCCCGCCCGACGGCGCAGCCGCCACGGGTGCAGGCCCCGGCAGCAAAACCGCAGGCCGAAGCCCCGCGTCCGCGCTTTGGCATCGGGTCGCTGATCAACCGCATGGCGGGTGGCGGGCATGGCGACGTGCAAAGCAATGCCGTGCGCCAGCAGCCCCAGGTTCAGGGCTATGACGACGAGCCGGAAATGAGCGCAGATCAGGAGCGGATCGAGATTCCGGCCTTCCTGCGCCGTCAGGCGAACTGAAACGCACCTGACGTGTCTGTAACACTGACTGAAACCCGGCCCGGTGCGGCCGGGTTTTTCATTGCAAAATCAATGGCTTGTGCAGAATTTACGGCTGTCACACTTCGTCACAAAGAGTGAGTTGAGTTCGCAGGTGCAGCAACTTAACTAGAGCAAGCGATGTAGGGGCCGGGATTGGTCTGTGGATCGCCTTTCGGACGAGCCTTGCCCGATAGAGCAAAAAGAAACGACACCGGGATAGACCGACCTTGCAACGCACGTTGAAAACAGCCGTCACATTTACCGGGCTTGGCCTGCATGGCGGCAAGCCGGTGCGGATGACTGTCCGTCCTGCGCAGACCGGACACGGGATCGTTTTCCTGCGCACGGATGTGACAGAGGGCGAGGCGCGGGTGGCGGCGCTGTGGGATCAGGTGATTCCGTCGAAGCTGTGCACGCTGGTGGCCAATGCGGAGGGTGTGTCGGTATCGACCATCGAGCATGTCATGGCGGCGCTGTCCGGCTGTGCGGTGCATAACGCGCTGATTGAAATTGACGGGCCGGAAGTGCCGATCCTTGACGGGTCGGCCATGCCGTTTGTCGAAGGGTTCTTGCAGGCCGGGATCACCGGGCAGGATGCTGCGGTGCGGGCCATTCGTGTGCTGCGCCCCATCGAGGTGCGCGATGGCGCGGCTGTGGCGCGGCTGGAACCGGCCGACAATCTGGAAATGAATTTCTCGATCGAGTTTGACGAAGCCGCCATCGGGCGGCAGGAAAAGCGCATGAGCCTGGCGAACGGTGCCTTTGTGCGCGAACTGTCGGACAGCCGGACGTTCTGTCGGCAGGTTGATGTGGATGCGATGCGGGCCAATGGCCTGGCCCTGGGCGGCACGCTGGAAAACGCGGTGGTGTTTGACGGCGATCAGGTCCTTAGCCCCGGTGGGCTGCGCCACGAGGATGAGCCGGTGCGCCACAAGATGCTGGATGCGATGGGCGATCTGTTCTTGGCGGGCGCGCCGATTCTGGGCCGTTATACCGGCATTCGTGCCGGCCACGCGCTGACCAACAAGCTGTTGCGGGCGCTGTTCGCGGCACCGGAATCCTGGACTATGGTTGAGGTGGGCGAACAAACTGGGTGCAAGCTGCCGGGTGTGGGCGTGCATTCGGCGGATTTGCCAAACCGTGCCTGATTTGCCAAACCATGCCTGACGGTTGCGTGAAGCGTGAAAGCCGTTTTGCGCCCCGGATTTTTCTGTGCTAGGACGTCTGCAAGAACACGGGCGTGGCGGGAAGCCCCCGGCGCGTGCAAGGAATGACGTGGGGTAGGCGGAAGATGGCAGTCGTGAAATCGGGCGTGACTTTGGGCGCGCGGTTCCTGGGCGTGGCGGTGCTTGCCTCGGCGCTGGCGGCGTGCGGCGCGCGGCAGGAGCAGCCTCTCGACAGTTTCACCGCCGAAGAGATCTACAAGCAGGGTGAATTGCGACTGGCGTCGGAACGCCGCCCGGATGAGGCGATCCGTTATTTCCAGGAAGTGGAACGGCTGTATCCCTATTCGGAATTCGCCAAGCGCGCGCTGATCATGCAGGCGTTCAGCTATCACAAGGCCAAGAAATACGAAGAATCGCGGGCGGCATCGCAGCGGTATCTGGATTTCTATCCGGGTGACGAGGATGCGCCCTATGCGCTGTATCTGATGGCACTAAGCTATTATGACCAGATCGACGATGTGGGCCGTGACCAAGGCGTGACGTTCCAGGCGCTGACGGGGATGCGCGATGTGATCGAGCAATACCCTGACAGCGATTATGCGCGTTCGGCGATGCTGAAGTTCGAACTGGCCTTCGACCATCTGGCGGCGAAGGAAATGGAGATCGGGCGGTATTACCTGAAGCGGGGCAATTACACGGCGGCGATCAACCGGTTCCGTGCCGTGGTGCAGGATTTCCAGACCACGACCCATACCGCCGAAGCGTTGCATCGTTTGGTCGAGTCCTATCTGGCGCTTGGCTTTACGCAAGAGGCGCAGATGGCCGGGGCGATCCTTGGGTTCAACTATCAGGCATCGCCGTTCTATGATGACAGTTTCCGCCTGTTGAAGGGCCGGGGTCTGAATCCAGAGGCGGTGGGGGATAGCTGGCTGCGGTCAGTTTACCGCCAGATGGTCAAGGGCGAGTGGCTGTAACGGGCTGAGGTCCGTCAACGGGGGCAGGCGCGTGCTGCGGACGCTCGAGATTCGGGATGTGCTGATCATTGACCGACTGGACCTTGAGTTCCGGCCGGGTCTGAATGTGTTGACGGGTGAAACGGGCGCGGGAAAATCCATTCTTCTGGATGCATTGGGGTTTGTGCTGGGTTGGCGCGGCCGGGCCGAATTGGTGCGGCAGGGCGCGGAACAGGGCAGTGTGACGGCGGTGTTCGATCTGCCGGGCGACCATGCGGCGCATGCCGTATTGGAGGCGGCGGGAATCCTGGCCGAGGATGGCGAATTGATCCTGCGGCGGGTGAATGCTGTGGATGGGCGCAAGACGGCCTGGGTCAATGACCGCCGCGTATCGGGCGAGGTGTTGCGCGACCTGTCGGAAACGCTGGTGGAATTACATGGGCAGCATGATGACCGGGGGTTGTTGAACCCGCGCGGGCATCGGGCGCTTTTGGATGCCTTTGCCGGGGTGGACCTTGCGGCCTTGCGGGCGGCGTGGCGGGCGCAGGCGGCGGCGCGTAGTGCCCTGGCCGAGGCCGAGGCGGCGTTAGAGGCTGCGCGACGCGAAGAGGATTTCCTGCGGCACGCGGTGGCAGAGTTGGACAAGCTGAACCCCGAACCGGGTGAGGAGGCCAGCCTTGATGCGCGACGCCGCATGATGCAGGGGGCTGAGAAGATCCGTGCTGACATTGCACGGGCGCATCAGGCGCTGTCGGATCAGGCGGCCGAAGGGATGATGCGGGATGCTGTCCGCTGGCTGGAAGGTGCGGCGGACCGGGCCGAAGGGCAGTTGGAGGGCGCGCTGGCGGCGCTGGACCGCGCGCTGATCGAACTGGGCGAGGCGCAGCAGGGTGTGGAGGATTGCCTTGCGGCGCTGGATTTCAATCCGGCCGAGTTGGAGGCGATCGAGGAGCGGTTGTTTGCGATCCGGGCCTTGGCGCGCAAGCATGGCGTGTTACCCGATGATCTGGGCGGGTTTGCGGGCGATTTGCGGGCGCGGTTGGCGGCGCTGGATGGCGGCGTGGCGGGGATTGCGGCCAAGGCCAAGGCGGTGGTGCAAGCCGAAGCCACCTATACCACCGAGGCCGCACGGGTGACGGCGCTGCGCGTGGCGGCGGCAGGGCGGCTGGACCGCGCGATGGCGGCGGAACTGGCACCGCTGAAGATGGAGCGCGCGGTGTTCGCCACCGAGGTGTCGTTGGGCGAACCGGGGCCGGACGGCGTGGATATGGTGACGTTCACGGTGGCCACCAATCCGGGCGCGCCTTCGGGGCCATTGAACCGGATCGCATCGGGCGGCGAGTTGAGCCGGTTCCTGCTGGCGCTGAAGGTGTGTCTGACCGGCGATGCGCCCGGCCTGACGATGATATTCGACGAAATCGACCGGGGCGTTGGTGGGGCCACGGCGGATGCGGTGGGGCGCCGGTTGAAGGCGCTGGCCGAGGGGTGCCAGGTGCTGGTGGTGACGCATTCGCCGCAGGTGGCCGCGCTGGGGGGGGCGCATTGGCGGGTGGAGAAGCGGGTGGCGGGAGAGATGACCTTGTCCACCGTGACGCCGCTGGACCCTGCGGCGCGGGTCGAGGAGGTGGCGCGGATGCTGGCCGGGGATACCGTGACCGAAGCCGCGCGCGAGGCGGCGCGGGCGCTGCTGACGGCCTGAGCAGATGGGCGCGCGCTGTGCCATGAAATTCATCGCATAGGTATGACGTCAGTGCATGGCGGGTTTCGCCATTGTAACGCTACAATGCTGCGCTGCGGCATCCTATCTTCTGTCCATCGGCAGAAGGAAAAAAGACAATGTTTGAACGCGTAAAGAAACTGATCAGCACGTTTCACATCCCCACGGCGGCAGAGCTGGAGCGGGAATATCTGAACGGCGCGGCGAACCGCGTGGACCTTGAATTCCGCCAGCGGCAGATCGACCGCGGCATGTTCCGGCGGTTCGACGGTTAATCCGTCAGGATCGACAATTGCGCCGCAAGCGCCTGCCAGCCTGCGGGAGTGGCGGCGAGGGTTGCGGTCAGGATGAGCGCACAGCGGGGCAGGTCTGCCCCGCTTTCATTTTTTGCACCGGTGACGACGTAGCGTTGGGTGATCAGCGCAGCACCGGGGCCAAGCGCGCGCAGACGCAGCTTGCCTTTTACCAAGCGCGCATCTTGAAAGACGCCTGCAAATTCGGCGGCGAGGGCTGCTTCGATCGCGGGGCGGCCTTCGGCGTATTGGCCGGTCGGGGTGATCAGATCGGAATCATCATGCATCAGGGCCGAAAGCGCCGCCGCATCCTGCGCGGAAAAGGCCGATGCAAAGGCGCGGGGGAAATCTTCGGGGGTCATGGGCCTGTCCTGCTTTTTGCGGGCGAGGATAGGGGAGGTGCGGATCAGGTGCCAGCAACGCGCGCGAGGGTAGGGGCAAGATCGCCGTAACCGGTCAATCTCCGCTCATAGGTCAGGCCAAGGCGGGCGGCGCAGTCACGGGCCTTGGCGTCCAGCGCGGGATCATCAAGCTGGGCCTGATAGACCAGCTTGGTGTAATTGCCGAAATACATGTCACGCAATTCGGGGTGCCGGTCCAGGCCCATGGGTCGCCAGACGAAGGCATCGAACTGGCGGACCAGGAAATCGGTCAGGTAGAAGGCGGTGAATTCGGTTTCAGCTTTTTCTGCGAAGGCGGCGTTGCCTTCAAAAAACGAATAGCAATGCGGGCCTTCGACCATTTCAACACCCAGTTCCTTGCACTTTTCCTGCAAGAGGCCACCGGTTCCGCAATCGGCATAGACGATGAAAAGGTGTTCATATGCCGCACGGTGTTGGGCGACGGCCTGTTCAACCGCGGCGGGGATGCGGTCGGGCCAGAGGTGCAGGTTGGCGGGCAGGCATTGCAGATCAAGGTGATCCCAGCCGTTCATCCGTTTGAGGGCGAGGATTTCATGCGCCAGCGCGCCGCAGGCGATCAGAAGGATGCGGCCTTGTGTTTCTGAGGCCGGGGCTTCGGGGTTCAGCCCGCGTTCCGTGAGGGTGATGTCGTCGATGTCCACATCAGGGCCGATGGATCAGCGCCATTGCCGCGCGCCGAGGACAAGGCTTCCGGCGAGTGCGGCGAGGCCGAGGGCGACAAGCGGCAGGTCGGCCCAGACGGCAAGGCTGATGGTCAGCCCGGCGGCAAGGATGACGAAGGCCAGAAGGGCAAGGAAATGGGTCAGCGGCATCATGAGCGGCGTCCTTTCCCCACAAAGATGGTCGTTCGGGGATGAAAAGCCAAGGGGGTGTCGCGCAAGGGTGATCAAAGGCGTGATCCCCCTGCCCCTTCCCCGCGGATGGGGAAGGGGGGGAAAGGCGCGTCAGGCGCCGATCTGGTTGTGCTTGCGGGCGACGAATTGCTTGGCCGTTTCCACCGCCACGGCGGCGTCGCGGCAATAGGCATCGGCCCCGATGGCCTTGCCGAATTCTTCGTTCAGCGGTGCGCCACCGACCAACACGATGTAATCATCGCGCATGCCCTTTTCCTTCATCGTGTCGATCACGACTTTCATATAGGGCATGGTGGTGGTCAGCAGGGCGGACATGCCGAGGATGTCGGGCTTTTCCGCCTCGAGCGCGTCGAGGTATTTTTCGACCGAGTTGTTGATGCCAAGGTCCAGGACTTCGAAGCCCGCGCCTTCCATCATCATGGCGACAAGGTTCTTGCCGATGTCGTGGATGTCGCCCTTGACGGTGCCGATGACCATCTTGCCCATGCGCGGGGCGCCGGTTTCCACCAGAAGCGGCTTGAGGATGAACATCCCGGCCTTCATCGCGTTTGCGGCGAGCAGCACTTCGGGGACAAAGAGGATGCCATCGCGGAAGTCGGCACCGACGATGGTCATCCCGGCGACAAGCGCCTTGGTGAGCACGTCATATGGCGTCCAGCCACGGGCGATGAGGATGTTGACGGCTTCCTCGATCTCTTCCTTCAGGCCGTCGTAGAGATCGTCATGCATTTGCAGGACAAGCTCGTCATCAGAGAGTTCGGACAGGATGATCTCGTCTTCGTCGGCCATGGTGGCGTTCCCTTTGGGGTATGCGTTCGCATACTGCATGATCTGAAAGCGGCATGCAGACTTATCGGATAGCGACATGCCCCGAATGAAAGCCGACAGCAAGGGGTCGGTGATGAAAGGGACGTGACAATTGTTCGCTCTTTGTTCTAGTCTGGGGGAATGGACAAGGCGGATGGGATGTTGCCGGGGCGCCGGGTGCGGGCGCGGGGCGCGCTGTCGAACGCGGCAGGGCGGTTTGAGACACATGGCGTGGCAGGATTTGCCGATGGTTGGGAACCGGGGGAGGAGCGTCTGCTGCGCACCGAGGTGCGGGTGAAACGGGCGCGGTCGGCGCTAAGTTACAACCGGTCGCCGGATCTGCCCTTTGACCGGTCGGTGAACCCGTATCGGGGGTGCGAGCATGGCTGTGTGTATTGTTTTGCGCGGCCGACGCATGCCTTTTTGAACCTGTCGCCGGGGCTGGATTTCGAGACGCGGCTGATTGCGCGGCCGGGCATCGGGGCGGTGCTGGCGCGGGAGGTGCGGGCGAAGGGGTATCGCGTGGCCACGGTGGCGATTGGCACGAATACCGACCCCTATCAGCCCTGTGAGGCGGAATATCGGGTGATGCGTGAGGTGGTCGAGGTGTTGGCGGGCTGTGATCATCCGCTGGCGATCACCACCAAGGGGACGCTGATCGAACGCGATCTGGACCTGCTGGCGCCGATGGCGGCAAAGGGGTTGCTGCGGGTCGGGGTGTCGGTCACCACGCTTGATGCGGGCCTGTCGCGGCGGATGGAGCCACGGGCGGCGCTGCCGGCGCGACGGTTGGAGGTGATCCGGCGGCTGACGGCGGCGGGGGTGCCGGTGCGGGTGATGGTGTCACCGGTCATTCCGGGGCTGACGGATCACGAGATGGAGGGGATTTTGGCGGCTGCCCGCGATGCGGGGGCGGTAGGGGCGTCGTGGATCATGCTGCGCCTGCCCTTGGAGGTGGCGGGGCTGTGGCGCGACTGGCTGGAGGCGGCGGAACCGGGGCGGGCGGCCAAGGTGATGGCGCGGGTGCGCGAGGCGCGGGGCGGCAAGGATTACGATGCCGAATGGGGCAAGCGGATGCGGGGCGAGGGGCTGTTTGCGCAATTGATCGCGCAGCGGTTTGACAAGGCGGTGGCGCGGCTGGGGCTGGCGCTGGCACTGCCGCCGCTGCGCTGTGATCTGTTCCGGCCCCCGGTTCTGCGTGGGGATCAGTTGGCGTTGTTCTAGTGCGCCCGACTACAGCGCCCGCCAGCCGATATCGCGGCGGCAGAAGCCCTCAGGCCAGTCGATGGCATCGACCATGGCATAGGCCTGCCGCTGCGCTTCGGCCAGTGTCGCGCCGCGCGCTGTGATGTTCAGGACGCGGCCGCCGGTGGCGGTGATCTGGCCGTCGCGGGCGGTGGTTCCAGCGTGGAACACCATCTGGGACGAGGTTTCGGGCAGGGTGTCGAGACCCTTGATGACCGTGCCTTTGGTGTAAGGGCCGGGATAGCCCTGTGCCGCCATGACCACGGTGAGGGCATGGTCATCGGCCCAGTTGACCTGTGCCTGATCAAGCCTGCCTTCGGCGCAGGCAAGCAGCAGGTCAAGCGCCTGTGCGCCGAGACGCATCATCAGCACCTGACATTCCGGGTCGCCAAATCGGGCATTGTATTCCACCAGGCGTCCCTGGCCATTTTCGATCATCAACCCGGCATAAAGGACGCCCTGATAGGGCGTGCCGCGCCGCGCCATTTCGCGGATGGTGGGCAGGATGATTTCCTCCATCGCGCGGTCGGCGATGGCGTCGGACAGGATGGGGGCCGGGGAATAGGCACCCATGCCACCCGTATTGGGGCCGGTGTCGCCGTCGCCCACCCGCTTGTGATCCTGCGCGGTGCCGATGGGCAGGGCGTGGGTGCCATCGGTGAGGATGAAGAAAGAAGCCTCTTCGCCCGTCATGAATTCCTCGATCACCACTTCGGCGCCTGCGGCACCGAATTCGCCGCCGAACATGTCGTCGATGGCGGCAAGTGCCTCATCCTCGGTCATCGCGACGATGACGCCTTTGCCTGCGGCGAGGCCGTCGGCCTTGACCACGATGGGGGCGCCTTGGGCGCGGATGTAGTCGCGGGCGGGGGCGGGGTCGGTGAAGCGGGCATAGGCGGCGGTGGGGGCGGCGCAGGCGTCGCAGATGTCCTTGGTGAAGGCTTTGGAGGCCTCAAGCTGCGCGGCGGCGGCGGAGGGGCCGAAGGTGAGGATACCCGCAGCGCGGGTGGCATCCGCCACGCCTGCGGCGAGGGGGGCTTCGGGACCGACGATGACGAAGTCGATGGCGTTTTCTTCGCAGAAGGTGACGACGGTCTGACCCGACAGGATGTCGATATCCGCGCATTCGGCAAGCTGGGCGATGCCTGCATTGCCGGGGGCCACGATCAGGCGGTCTGTCTTTGGGTTCTGCTTCACCGCCCAGGCGAGGGCGTGTTCGCGGCCACCGGAACCGAGGATGAGGATGTTCATGGCTGCGCCCCCTGCTGATGGCTGGGCTATAGGGGGCAGGGGCAAGGGGTGCAAGCGGGGGGCGAAATCTGACGCAGATTTCGTGACGATTTTTGCGCGCAAAAATCGGGACGAGAGGGCGGGAGGCAAGGGTGTGGAATTTGCGTCAAATTCCGCTGCGATTTCTGCGTCAGAAATCGGCGGTCGGGTGCTTTCCCTTGGCTCCTGTGCGACCTAAAGTCAGACAGATCAAGGGAGATGCCCATGGACCTGTTCGAGGATGGCCCCGCCCCGCAGGGCAATCAGCCGGAATACACCGTGTCGGAGTTATCCGGCGCGGTGAAGCGGGTGATCGAAGGGGAGTTTGGGTTGGTGCGGGTGCGGGGCGAGGTGGGGCGGTGTCGCGGCCGGCTTCCGGCCATCTGTATTTCGACCTGAAGGATGATCGCAGCGTGATCGCCGCGATTTCCTGGAAAGGGCAGGTGGCCAAGATGCAGGTGCGCCCCGAGGAGGGGATGGAAGTGGTCGCCACGGGGCGGATGACCACCTTTCCGGGGCAGTCCAAGTATCAGCTGATTGTCGAGGATGTGGCCCCGGCGGGGGCCGGTGCGCTTATGGCGATGCTGGAAAAGCGGCGGGCGGCGTTGGCCGCCGAGGGGCTGTTTGATGCAGAGCGCAAGAAGGCGATACCATTTCTGCCGGGGGTAATCGGGGTTGTCACCTCGCCCTCGGGCGCAGTGATCCGGGACATCCTGCATCGGTTGGGCGACCGGTTTCCGCGCCATGTGCTGATCTGGCCGGTGGCGGTGCAGGGGCAGGATTGCGCGCCGCAGGTGGCGGCGGCGATCCGAGGCTTTAACGCGATTGTGCCGGGGGGCGCGATCCCGCGGCCGGACCTGATCATCGTGGCGCGTGGGGGCGGGTCGCTGGAGGATTTGTGGGGCTTCAACGAAGAGGTGGTGGTGCGGGCGGCGGCGGCATCCGACATCCCGCTGATTTCTGCCGTGGGGCATGAGACGGATACGACGCTGATCGACTTTGCCGCCGATCGGCGCGCGCCCACGCCCACGGCGGCGGCGGAAATGGCGGTGCCGGTGCGGTTGGAACTGCTGGCGGCGGTGGATGGGTTGGGCGCGCGGGCGGTGCGGGCTGCGGTGGCGGGCGTGGGGCTGCGCGGGCAGCGGTTGCGCGATCTGGGCCGGGCGCTGCCACGG
>OY288172.1 GCA_958439195.1 uncultured Paracoccaceae bacterium | reverse complement strand
ATCTGCGCCAACGCTGCCGCGATCTGTTGGCGGCAGGCGCAACTGCCGTGGTCATCGACCCCAGTCCCGACAATGAACGCGCCGTCCGCGCCTACCGACGAGCGGGCTTTGCGCCACGCGGCATCGCACCCTGCGAAGATGGCGATCCCGTTCTGGTGATGGAATTCGATCCCGCCCATTCATCTTGGTGAAAATACTCTCGGAGGTCCGGGGGCAGACAGCCCCCGGTTCCTCCGCCCCTCAAAAGCGAAATGACATGAAACACTTCCTTGATATCCACAAGACCGACGCCACCGAACTGCGCGCGATGATCGACAGCGCCCATGCGATGAAGGTGGCGCGGGGTGGCCGCCCGCGCGGCGCACCTGATGATGACCAGCCCCTGAAGGGGCGCATGGTGGCGCTGATCTTCGAAAAGCCCTCGACCCGCACCCGCGTGTCCTTTGACGTGGGCGTCCGCCAGATGGGCGGCGACACGATGGTGCTGTCGGGCAAGGAAATGCAACTTGGCCATGGCGAGACGATCGCCGATACGGCCCGCGTCCTGTCGCGCTATGTCGATCTGATCATGATCCGCACCTTTGAAGAGGCGACGCTGCTGGAAATGGCGGAACACGCCACTGTTCCGGTGATCAATGGCCTCACCAACCGCACCCATCCCTGCCAGATCATGGCGGATGTGATGACCTATGAAGAACATCGTGGCCCCATCGCCGGGAAAAAGGTGGTGTGGTGCGGCGACGGCAACAACGTCTGCGCGTCCTTCCTGCATGCGGCGGGGCAGTTCGGGTTCGATTTCACCTTCACCGGGCCGGAAACCCTGGACCCCGAGGACAAGTTCGTCGATTTCGCCCGTGGCAAAGGCAGCAAGGTGACGATCCAGCGTGATCCCTTTACCGCCGTCGAAGGCGCCGATCTGGTGGTCACCGATACCTGGGTGTCGATGCATGACCCGGAATCCGCCAAAGAACGCCGCCACAACCAGTTGCGCCCCTACCAGGTGAACGAACAGCTGATGAGCCGCGCCAAATCCGACAGCCTTTTCATGCATTGCCTGCCCGCACATCGCAACGACGAGGCGACCAGCGCGGTGATGGACGGCCCGCATTCGGTGATCTTTGACGAGGCCGAAAACCGCCTGCACGCGCAAAAGGCGGTGATGCGCTGGTGCCTTGGGGTGTGACCTGACAAAAATCTTCGAAGATTTTTGCAAATTTCTTCGAAGAAATTTGGTCCCGGCGCCGTGCCCGGCGCTGTGCCCGGTGGTGTGCCCGGTGCTGTGATTGACACGGCGTCGGGAAGGGCAGAGGCTCCCGCCAAATGCGCTTCAGGGGGCCTTTCATGCATCACCGTTCCATCGCGGTCTATGACCGTTTCCTTGCCAACCTCTCTACCATCCTGACCAAGACCGAGGCGCATTGCGCCGCCAGGAACATCAAGCCCGAAGCAATGCTGACCTTCCGGCTGTTTCCCGACATGTTCCCCTTCATCCGGCAGGTGCAACTGGCCTGCGATTTTGCGGCCCGCGCTGCCGCCCGGCTGGCGGGCGAGGAACCCAAGGGGTTTCCCGATACCGAAACGACCTTCGCCGAATTGCAGGACCGCATCCGCGCCGCGCGCGGTTACATGGCGGGCTTTGACGCGGCTCGGTTCGACGGGGCCGAGGCGCGCATGGTCACGCTCAAGATGCGGGGGCAAGAGGTGTCGATGACGGGTGAGAATTTCCTGAACCTTTATTCCCTGCCGCAGTTTCATTTCCACCTGACCACCGCCTACAACATCCTGCGTCACAACGGGGTCGAACTGGGCAAGGGCGATTACATGGGCGCAGCCTAGGTCATGCAGACCGCAGTTTTGTGCATTGATATGCAAATGGGCATGGCCGACCGCATCGCCGCCGGGCGTCAGCAGGCCAATCCGCAGGCAGAGGCGCATGTCGCGGCGCTGTTGGCATTGTTCCGGGCGCGCGGCCTGCCGGTGGTGCATGTGCTGCATGACGAGCCGGGCACGCCTTTTGCCCGTGATCTGCCGGGGGGCGCGCCGATGCCCTGTGCCATGCCCGTAAAGGGGGAGCCGGTGCTTTTCAAATCCCGGTCATCGGCCTTTTCCGGCACGGGGCTGGATGCGCTGTTGCGTCAGATGGGGGTGGGCCGGATCGTGGTGATCGGCGCGGTGGCGGCGTTCTGTGTCACCTCGACGGTGCGCGCGGCGTCGGACCTGGGGTTTCAGGTCATCCTGCCGAGGGATGCGCTGCTGGCCTTTGATCTGCCCGCGCATGATGGCGGGCGGTTGGACGCGCACGAAATCCTGCGCGTCACCCTAAGCATTCTGGGCGCGGATTTCGCACGGCTCCTGCGCAGTGACGAAGTGGCGTCGGCGCTGGCCTCCTGATCGGGCCGCCCGCCTGATCAGGCAGTAGTCGGGCGCAGCCCGTCTGCCGCCGCCGTGCGCCCGGCCATCATCGCCACCACCACCAGAAGCGCCGCCAAAGCCCCATAGGTCAGGCGGAACCCCGCATGTTCTGCCACGAACCCGATGGCGGACGGCGCGATCAGGATGCCGGAATAACCCATCATCGACACTGCCGCGATCCCGGCACCGGGCGACAGTCCCGGCAGGTTGCCAGCGGCCGAGAACATGATCGGCATCATGTTGGCCACCCCAAGCCCTGCGATGAAAAACCCCACCAGCGCCGCCCCTTCGCCCGGTGCCAGCGCCGCCCCCATCAACCCGACCGACGCGATCACCCCCGACCAGCGCAGCGTCGTCACCGCGCCGAACCGGTTGCGCACGCCATCACCCGCAAAGCGCATCACTGCCATAGCACCGGAAAAGAACGCAAAGGCCAGGCCGGACCGCGCCACCTCGGCCCCCAGTTCCTGCCGCAGATACAGCGCCGCCCAATCCAGCACTGCCCCTTCGGGCACCATGCAAAACAGCGCCAACACCCCCAAAAGCCAGACCGACCCTTCACGGGGCAGCAGCCGCGCCCGCACCGGAGCCACGCCGGGCGTCACCTCGGGGCGCGGGTCATCGGGGGCGAGAAAGGGCATCGCCGCAATCACCAGCACCGCCGCGCCACCCGCCGCCCAGAACGCCTGCCCCGCAGACCCAAGCGACGCCAGCAGCCAGCCACCGCCGGCACCGCCGACAAAGCCGCCCACGCTCCAGAACCCGTGCAGCGATGACATGATGGCCCGGCCAAGACGGCGCTCCACCTCGACCGCATGGGCGTTCATCACCACATCCATCGACCCAAGCGTGGCCCCGAACAGCGCCATCGCCGGGATCAACACCCACAGGCTGGGGGCCAGCACCACCAGCGGCAGCGCAGGCAGGATCGCAAGGGCAAAGACACAAAGCAGGCGCCGCGCCCCGAACATGTCGATCAGGCGCCCGGCAAAGACCATCGCCCCGACCGCGCCAAGGCCAAGCACCAGGATCAACAGGCCCAGCGTCGCCTCGGTGATCTGATGGCGCGGCAAAAGCAGCGGAATCTGTGGCGCCCAGGCCCCCATCACAAAGCCATTGGCAAGGAACATGGCCGAAACGGCCCAACGGCCACGGCGGGTGATCTGCAGGTCGGTCATCGAAAAGCTCCGCAACAAATGTGCGATGCATAGGGGCGAAGGCCGCAATGCGAAAGGGGCGGCATGGTGACGTTTCGTTTCAGCGCATGTCAGCGGCGGCACGTGCAACGAATTGTCTGCGAACAATCTGATCGCCGATCCTGCGCCAATATCGGCTATTGGACCCATCCCAGACTGAAATCATCCCGGTTTTTCGCAGGAAAACCGCCCCCTCAGGTGCCGCGCGGTTTGGCGCGCAGCGTCGGCTCGGCCTCAGTCGGGTCTTCGGGCCAGGGGTGGCGGGGATATTGGCCGCGCATGTCCTTGCGCACATCGGCATAAGACGTGGCCCAGAACCGTGGCAGGTCCATCGTCACCTGCACCGGGCGCTGGCCGGGCGACAAAAGTGTGATCCGCAGCGGCAGATGTGCCGCGCCCACCGTGGGGTGGCGCGTCACGCCGAACATTTCCTGCAACCGCACCTCGATGGCCGGGGCTTCACCTTCGTAATCAATCGGCACACGGCGGCCGAGAGGGGTTTCGAAATGGGCCGGGGCCACCTGATCCAGCGCGCGGCTCTGGTCCCAGTCCAGCAGGGATTGCAACGCCGGGGTCAGATCCAGTGCGCGCAACTCCGCCTCGGTGCGGGCCTTGCCAAGATGGGGCAAAAGCCACGCCTCGATGCAGGTCATCAGGGTGGCATCGGTCATGTCGGGGAAATCACGGCCGCCACCGCGCGCCAGTTCCACCCGTGCGCGCAGGCGGCGGGCGGCGGGTGTCCAGGGCAGGCCCAACTGCCGGATGCCGTCAAGGGCCGCACGGGCCACCGCGTCAGACGGGGCGTCCGGCCAGGTGCGGTCATCCAGCACCAGCGCGCCAAGCCGTTCCTGACGACGGGCCAGAACCCGCCCCTCGCGGCGCGACCATTCACACAGGTCATGCCAGCGGATGCGGTCGGCAAACAGGGCGCGCAGTTCGGCCTCGGATATGGCGACGGCCTGCCGCACCTGCGCCTCGCGCGGGTCGCCGTCCAGATCGGTCGCCACGATCAGCCGCGCACCCGACAAGGTCAGGCCGGGGGCCATCGCCGCGCCCTTGCCACCCGACAGAACCCAACGCGGGGCATCCCCCTTTCGCCGCAGCCCGATCCGGTCAGGATAGGCCAGCGCAGCCATCTGGGCAGGCGTCAGCCCATCCTGCGCGCCACTGGGCGCGGCACTGGGCGCGGCACTGGGCGCGGCACTGGGCGCGGCACTGGGTGCGGCACTGGGCGCGGCGCGGGCAAGGCGCTTTGCCTCATCCCGGATGCGGTCAATGGTGGGGCGGTGCGCGTGGGGTGGTGGGCGGTCTATCGCCTTTAGTCGGGCTGTCAGATCGGGCGGTTCTCCCCGCAGCGGGTCACGCTCTGCCAGCAACGCAGCAAGCGGCGCGGCATCCGGCCCCGCCACGGCCAACATATGCCCAAGGCGGGGGTGCAGGGGCAGGGCGGCCAGCCGCTTGCCGTGGTCCGTGATGCGGCCGGAACTGTCCAACGCGCCAAGATCGGCCAGCAGCGCCCGCGCCTCGGCCAGCATACCGGGATGGGGCGGTGTCAGAAAGGGCAGGTCCGTCCCGCCCCAAAGCGCCAGTTCAAGGGCAAGGGGGGTCAGGTCTGCCGCCTCGATCTCGGCCGGGGGAAAGGCGGCCAGCGCCCCTTCCTCGCCCTTGGTCCAAAGCCGATAGCACAGGCCGGGGGCCACGCGCCCCGCACGGCCCCGGCGTTGTTCCGCCTCGGCCCGCGTCACCCGCTCGGTAATAAGGCGCGACATGCCCGAAGGCGCATCAAACCGCGCCCGCCGCGCCCGCCCGCCATCCACCACGACGCGAATGTCTGGGATGGTCAGCGAGGTTTCCGCAATCGACGTGGCCAGCACCACCTTGCGCCCCTGCACCGGGGCCAGGGCTGCGCGCTGCGCCGCGAAATCCATCGCGCCAAACAGCGGCCGGATCACCATGCCGGGGGGAAGGCGCGGGGCAAGCGCCGCCTCAACCCGCCGGATTTCGCCTTCGCCGGGCAGGAAACACAGGATGCCGCCCTCGGTCGTTTCCTCCCATGCCTGCTGGATCAGGTTGGCCATCGCCGCCTCATATCGCAGCGACCCATCCGAGGCGCGGGGCAGCCAACGGGTTTCCACCGGAAAGGCGCGGCCCTCAGAGGTAATCATCGGCGCATCACCCATCAGCCTTGCCACCGGGGCGGCGTCCAGCGTCGCGGACATCACCAAAAGCATCAGGTCATCGCGCAGCGCGCCCCGGATTTCCAGACAAAGCGCAAGGCCCAGATCGGCATTCAGGCTGCGTTCGTGGAATTCGTCAAAAATCACCGCGCCAACGCCATCAAGGCCGGGGTCGGACTGGATCATCCGGGTCAGGATGCCCTCTGTCACCACCTCGATCCGTGTCGCCGCGCCCACCTTCGCCTCACCGCGCATCCGGTAGCCGACCGTCTGCCCCACCGCCTCGCCCAGCGTTTCGGCCATGCGTTCGGCGGCGGCGCGGGCGGCCAGGCGGCGGGGTTCCAGCATCAGGATACGCCCCGTCACCAGACCTGCGGCAAGGATGTCCAGCGGCACCCGCGTTGTCTTGCCCGCGCCGGGGGGCGCTTGCAGCACGGCCATGCCCCGCGCGCCAAGGGCGTGGCGCAGGGCAGGCAGGGCATCGTCGATGGGCAAAAGGCGGATCGAGTCGGTCATGCGCCCTTATCGCGGCGCAACGCGTTCAGGGCCAGAGGGGACGGGATCGGGGTGCAGGATCAGGGCCAGAGGATCAGGGCCAGAGGATCAGGGAGAAGATCGGGGCCACGATCGGGCGCAAAAGGATCAGCGTCGAACCAGCCGCGCCTTGCCCAACAGGCTGTCCATCGTCACCTCGACCACGCGCAACTGGCCGGATTCTGTGGGCAGGTAGATCAGGGTAAAGGGAAAGCGCGTCCGTTCCGCCATATCCTCGGGCGGATAGCCCGCGATGCGCCGGTATTCGCCCGCGCAGGTGACGCCGCCCCCGGCTTCGGGGCGGGATGGTCCGATGGTCAATTCGGTGGCGCGGCGGCCATCGAACATCCGAAAGCTCAGGCTGCACTCCGCACCCGGCACCACGTCGCGCAGGGCGATGTAAAGCGCGCTGATCGGGTCCACCGTTCCGCCCTGCGTGCCGGCCGCGATCTGCCAATCCGCCACCTCGCGGGGTGGGTTGTCGACGCGCAGTTGCGGCAGGCCGTCCACATAGTCCATCACGGTTTCGCCGCTGCGCTTTCCCGCCTCGGCCCGCGCCTCATAGCGGGCGGGGCGCGGCAGGCCGTCGCGGATCACGCCTTCCGCCCGCGCCTCGAACCGGACCCGCCGCAGCATCGCCAAAAGGCCGGTCGACGCAAAACCCGCCGTGACGACATAGCTGTCACCCTGCTGGCTGGCGGAAAAGTCCAGCTTGGCGGCGGTGATCCCGGTCAACACCAGATCGAACTGCCCCCCCTCCTGCTGTGCCCCCGCCTGCTGCGCCCCCGCTTGCTGCGCCAAAGACTGAACGGGCAAGCTGCAAAGGGCCAAGGCCAGACAGGCAACAAAACGCAGGCGGGCAAAAGGGCGGCCAACAGGGCAGGCAGTCGTCAGCATCAGCGGCGGCCTTCTCGTCGGGGCATCAGGCGCGGGGGCAGGGCCGGAATCACCCCGCCGCCAGTTGCGCCTCTGGCATAACCCGCGCGGGTCAGGCACAAAAGCCCTGCGACGCTGGCCACGATCATTTCCCCGCGACCGGGCATCAACCGGGGGCAGGGGCGATGATCCGGGCGATGGCGCGGCAGACAGACGATCCGGGGGACGGCATGGCCAGCAGATTGATCGACGTGGCAGAGCTGGCGGCAGGCGTGGCGGCAGGCGATCGCCGGTCGCTGGCGCGGGCCATCACGCTGGTGGAAAGCGGCCGCGCCGATCACCGGACGCAGGCGTTGGACCTGCTGGCGCGGCTGCGGGCGCCCGGTGATGCGCTTCGGGGGCAGGATGCGGCCGGGCGGCAGGCGCTGCGGTTGGGCCTGTCGGGCACGCCGGGGGTGGGGAAATCCACCTTCATCGAAAGTTTCGGCCTGATGCTGACAGGGCAGGGCAAACGGGTGGCCGTGCTGGCGGTTGATCCAAGCTCGGCCCGGTCGGGCGGGTCGATCCTTGGTGACAAGACCCGCATGGAACAGCTTTCCCGCGATCCCAACGCCTTTATCCGCCCCTCGCCCAGCCAGGCGCAGATGGGCGGCGTGGCGCGTCGCTCGCGCGAGGCGGTGGCACTGTGCGAGGCGGCGGGGTTCGATCTGGTGCTGATCGAAACGGTGGGCGTGGGGCAGTCGGAAACCGTCGTGGCCGAAATCTGCGACCTGTTTCTTTTGCTGCTGGCCCCGGCCGGCGGCGATGAATTGCAGGGCGTAAAGCGCGGCATCATGGAAATGGCCGACCTGATTCTGGTGAACAAGGCGGATGGCGACCTGAAACCTGCCGCGCTGCGCACGATGGCGGATTATGCGGGGGCATTGCGCCTGCTGCGCCGCCGCCCGCAAGACCCGGAGGGCTTTCCCAAGGCGATGCCCGTTTCGGCGCTGGCGGCAGATGGGCTTGCGGCCGCCTGGCAGGAAATGCAGGCGCTGGCCACCTGGCGAAAGGCGCATGGGCATTGGCAATCGCGGCGTGCAGCGCAGGCGCGGCACTGGTTCGAAGAAGAGGTGCGCCACGGCCTGCTGGCCGTGCTGGCCCAAGATCCGGCGCGCAGTCGGCTGAACGATCTTGGCAAGGCAGTCGAGGCCGGGCAATTGACACCCGAAGCGGCCGCCACCGAAATGCTGCGCAGTTTGGGTTAAGTAATCTGGTGTGATCAGGCTGTGGTGAATCAGGCCTGTAACGGCCAGGCAGCCACAGCCAAGCAGCAGGGCCAGGCAGCCACGGCCAGGCAGTCAGGGCCAGACAAATCCATCGCAGGAAAATCATGGTCCGCGCGCACGATATTCCTGCGAAAAATCACGCCCGGGGCGGACAGGTGGGTCCGCGGTCGCTTGACGGGGGCAGGGTTTGCGCTTACACGCCGCAAATCGAATTCGGACCCCCGGGGCGACTCGGGCTGCCGTCCACCCATACACGAAGGAACACGACGATGTCGCGCGTCTGCGAACTGACGGGCAAAGGCCCGATGACCGGCAACACCGTAAGCCACGCGAACAACAAGTCGCGTCGCCGGTTTCTGCCGAACCTGAACGAAGTCACGCTGATTTCGGATGTGCTGGGGCAGTCGTTCAAGCTGCGCATCTCGGCCGCCGGTCTGCGGTCGGTTGACCATCGTGGCGGGCTGGATGCGTTCTTGGCAAAGGCCAAGGATGACGAACTGTCGCCCACCGCGCTGAAGATCAAGAAAGAGATTGCCAAGGCTCAGGCAGCCGCCTGATCCCTGTGACAAACACTGGCAAGGCCCCGCTGCGCGCGTCGCAGCGGGGCCTTTGGCTTTTGCACAAAGCGACCTTTGGCCCTCTTTCCCGCAGGCGATGACTGGTCTAGGCTTTTGCCATGATGCTGCGCGCGTTTTGCTCTGTTCTGCTGTGCCTGATCCTGTCGCTGACATCCGTCACGGCGGCGGTGGCCCATATGCGGGCGGCGGGCGCCATGCAGATCGTGCTTTGTGGCACGCCGGGTGTCGAAGAGGTCATCACCCTGGATGCCTTTGGTGACCCGATCACGCTTGCGCATCACTGCCCGGATTGCCTGACCCTGACGGCAGATGCCGTTCCGGCGGCAATCGGGGTTGTCCGCCCGGTCGGCAAGGTGTTTGCGGTGTCGCCCGATTGGTCTGATCGGGCGCTTCGCCCCCTGTCCGTCCCGCATCCCTTGGCCCGTGGTCCGCCTTTGGGTCTGTGATCAAGACATCATCCAGACCCGAACACAGACCATCAAGGACATATCCTATGACCCTTCGTTTTTCCCTTGCCGCCTTGGCGGCAACCGTCTTGCTATCCCTGCCACTTGCCGCGCAGGACCATCCCGAAGGCCTGCATGTGCATGATATCTATGCCCGCAGCACAGGCCAGGTCGGTGCTTCCGGCGCTATTTTCCTGATGATCCACAACAATACCGCCACCGATGATCGCCTGATCGCGGCTGCATCCGATGTGGCCGAACGTGTCGAACTGCACACCCATCTCGAAGACGCCAATGGCGTGATGCAGATGCTGCATGTGAAAGAGGGCTTTCCCATCCCGGCGGGCGACATGCACGCATTGGAACGCGGCGGCGACCACGTGATGCTGCTGGGTCTGACGCGCGTGTTGCAGGACGGCGATACCTTCCCCGTCACCCTGACCTTTGAACAGGCCGGCGACGTGGTGATCGAGGCTGTGGTCGACAACGCGCGCAAGCCCGATGCAGGCGGCATGATGATGGATCATGGCGACGGCCACGGACATAGCGGCCACGGCACGGGCGGCCACGGCACAGGTGGCTGAATTCAGCCGGCCAAATCGGCCCCCAAACCAGCGCGCCCGCGATCCGGCTGGATCGCGGGCGCGCTACTGCAATCTGGTGGCAATCTGCCGTCAGCCGGCGCAATAGGCTTCGGCGGTAGAGCCAAAGGCCTTGTAACGCTCCCAAAAGGCATCGTCGCTGTCGCGTTTCGACATCCAGGTTTCATGAGCGCGGTCGGGATCACGGAAAAAGGCGGCGGCGCGGCGTTGATCACCGCCACGCAGCGTCATGTCAGCGACCTGCTGAATGCAGGCGCAAAGCGCGCGATTGGCGGCATCGCGGTCAGACCGCAGGCATTCGCGTTCTATCTGCCCGGCACTGGCGGGCGAAAGGCTGATTGGCGCAAAAAGCACGGCAAGCGCCGCGCAGATCAGGACGGTTTTCATTTCTCTGCCTCTTGCCCCCGGCAGGACCCGTTCGGGCAACTCTGCGGTGATCGTTTTTCTGGTGTGACTATGCCCATTTGGAAGGGTTTTTTCAATTCCCCACGTCCCGCGCGCGACAATTCGTCAGTTTTGTCCAATCTGGCCCAAGATGGGGTGGGGAATGACTGAACCTTCTACCAGATACCGCAGGGGCCGGCCTGCACATCCGTGGATATGGCGCTGGTTCCGACCTTTCGCCGTGGCATTGTGCGGGGCCGTGAAGGTGGGTATTTGGGCCAAGATGAAGCAGCCGGGCAGGGCATAGCGCACCCGCCGCTGAAAGGCCGTCGCGGGGGGCTTTCCGCGCCTTGTGGGACAGGCTATATGCGCGCCATGACCCAGCTTGACCTCATCCGCAATTTCTCGATCGTGGCGCATATCGACCACGGCAAATCCACCCTTGCCGACCGGCTGATCCAGATGACCGGGACGGTGGCTGCGCGCGACATGAAGGCGCAGATGCTCGATAGCATGGATATCGAACGCGAACGTGGCATCACCATCAAGGCCAACACCGTGCGGATCGAATATCCGGCCAAGGATGGCAAGACCTATATCCTGAACCTGATCGACACGCCCGGCCACGTCGATTTCGCCTATGAGGTCAGCCGTTCCATGCGCGCGGTCGAAGGGTCGCTGCTGGTGGTCGATGCGTCCCAAGGGGTTGAGGCGCAGACGCTGGCCAATGTCTATCAGGCGCTGGATGCGGGGCATGAGATTGTGCCGGTGCTGAACAAGATCGACCTGCCCGCGGCGGAACCCGACCGGGTGAAGCAGCAGATCGAGGATGTGATCGGGCTGGATGCCTCAGACGCGATTGAGATCAGCGCGAAATCCGGCCTTGGTATCCCCGATGTGCTGGAGGCGATCGTCACCCGCCTTCCCGCGCCCAAGGGCGACCGTAACGCCCCCCTGAAGGCGATGCTGGTGGACAGTTGGTATGATGCCTATTTGGGCGTCGTCGTGATGATCCGCGTCATCGACGGGGTCATCCGCAAGGGCGACCGCATCAAGATGATGCAGACCAACGCGGTATACGGCGTGGACAAGCTGGCCGTGCTGAAACCGCAGATGGTGGATATCGACGAACTTGGCCCCGGCGAAATCGGCATCTGGACCGGGTCGATCAAGCAGGTGCGCGACACCCGCGTGGGCGACACGATCACCTCGGAACGCAAGGGCTGCGACGCGCCCCTGCCGGGCTTCAAACCCGCGCAGCCGGTGGTGTTCTGCGGCCTCTTCCCGGTGGATGCCGCGGATTTTGAGGATCTGCGCGACGCCATCGAAAAGCTGCAACTGAATGACGCGTCCTTTAGTTCGGAAATGGAAACCTCCGCCGCCCTCGGCTTTGGGTTTCGCTGCGGCTTCCTTGGCCTTCTGCACCTTGAGGTGATCCGCGACCGGCTGGAGCGGGAATATGACCTGGACCTGATCACCACCGCGCCCAGCGTCGTGTTCAAGCTGCATATGAAGGATGGCGAAGTGCGCGATCTGCACAACCCCGCCGATATGCCCGACCTGACCTATATCGACCACATCACCGAGCCGCGCATCAAGGCCACGATCATGGTGCCGGATGAATACCTCGGCGATATCCTGAAGCTGTGCCAGGACCGGCGTGGTATCCAGTTGGACCTGTCCTATGCCGGCAACCGCGCGATGGTGGTCTATGACCTGCCGCTGGCCGAGGTGGTGTTCGATTTCTATGACCGGCTGAAATCGGTGACCAAGGGCTATGCTTCGTTCGACTATGTAATTTCCGAATACCGCGAGGATTTCCTCGTGAAGATGTCGATCCTGGTGAACGAAGAACCCGTCGACGCCCTGTCGATGATGGTGCATCGTGACCGGGCGGAATCGCGCGGGCGGGCGATGGTGGAAAAGCTGAAAGAGCTGATCCCCCGGCACATGTTCAAGATCCCGATTCAGGCCGCCATCGGCGCGCGTGTGATCGCGCGTGAGACGTTGAGCGCGATGCGCAAGGACGTGACGGCCAAGTGCTATGGCGGCGACGCGACACGAAAGCGGAAGCTGCTGGATAAGCAGAAGGCCGGCAAAAAGCGGATGCGCCAGTTCGGCAAGGTGGAGATTCCGCAGGAGGCGTTCATCTCGGCGTTGAAGATGGATGGGTGAGGGATGCTCAAGGTCCTCTCTGGACGCGTTCGACGTATCCCTCGCTGGACCCGAAAGTCGCTAGCCATCCTGAGCCTGTTTGGCGCAGCAGCCATCGTTTCCGTAGAATACACGTATTCATTTTTATGGATTTTTACGCGAGAGACGAGCTTCGTCCCTGATTTTTTAAGTTCAATGGTCGCAGGTATTTGCTTGGTGCCTTTGATCAAAAATGTGCGGTTAATCGACCGAAGGTTGGACGTCTTGTCCCTGATCGTCTTTGCGCTCTTCTTCTATATTTTCGCTGCCATCTTGACGATCCCGCTTGGCTCCGGATCCGGAGTGGTGCGCTACCCTATGATCGCGTCAGTTGTTTTCGCTGCCGCCAGCATGATCGTGAAGGCACGCTACGTTGCGCTTGCCGCAATTGCGGTTACGATCTTCTTGTCTTCTGTAAACTTGGCTCATGCAAGTGACGCGCTAGGCCCATTTGGCTTTTTGCTTGTTACGCTACTGCTCGTGGCGAAGGTGCTTGTCGTCGACTTGCGAAGTTTCGTAAGTCCTCCACCGAGCGGGGGTTCATCTACAAAAATTCGCCAATAGTGATCCTCATCGAGAATTTCCTGCTCGGTTATGCGCTACAGCTACGGTGTAGTGCGCGCGCGAAGCACGCACCCCACACCTCAGGCGGGGTGAACCCCGCCCTACGTCAGAACAACCCGTCCCCGCCCTGTTCCTGCTCGATGGCCTCGTCGGCCACGATGGCTCCGGCGCCGCCGACGATCAGGGGGGCGCAGGCGGTGAGGGTGGCGAAAGTGGCGAGTGCGGCGAGGGCTTTCAGAAGGGTCTGGGGCATGGGTGTTCCTGTTGCTGTGCGTTTCGGTCGGATAAGGGGGGCGCCTTGGGCGGCGCACCTGTGGGGCGCCCGGATCGCTGCGGGCGTGGCCCGTTACAGATCGCTTTCCACCTGCGCGGCGGTGCTGGTCACGGCGCCACCCACGTCCTGAAGATCGCGGCCTGCGCCCTTGACGGTTTCGCAGCCTGCGGTGGCTAGCACGGCCATCAGGGGGATCAGAAGCATCGGTTTGGCGAGGAGGGTCATCATATGATCTTTCTTGTTTAAACCTGTTGTTAACACATCAGATCGCGTTTCGGTTCCCAATAAAAGCGGTTTTCTGCCGCGCGTCGGGTATCCTATTCCGGCGAAAGGGGCGGAACAGACTGCTGCATTCGTTAACGCCTGCCTGCGCCACCGCCCCAAGCGTGCATACGTTTGCTGCACAGCCATCTGCACTGCGCGTCTGCACCGGCTGTGGCACCGCTGTTTTGGTCACATTGACGCTGGCCAACATTCATGCTGCAATGCAGCATAACCCAAAGGCGGAGGGCCGGATGGGCCATGTCATTACCATAGCGCAGCAAAAGGGCGGGTCGGGGAAAACCACCCTCGCCGTCAATCTGGCTGTTGAATTCCTCAAGCGTGGTCAACGGGTTGCGCTTTTGGATACCGATCCGCAAGGCAGCCTTGGCCGCTGGTTTCTGGCCCGGCGCGACGGGCCGGGGGTGGCGGGGTTGGACCTGTCCACCGCCAGCGCCTGGGGGGTCAGCTATGAATGCGAAAAGCTGAGGAAAACCAATGACATCGTGATCGTCGACACGCCGCCCAAAGTGGATGCCGACCTGCGCCCCGCGCTGCGAGAGGCCGATCTTGTGCTGATTCCCGTGGCGTCATCCCATGTCGATCTTTGGGCGATCGATGGTGTGCTTGATCTTGTGGCGCGCGAAGGGCGGGTGGCGCTGGTGGTACTGAATCGCTGGAAAACCGGTACACGTCTGGCCGAAGAAGTGGCGCAAGCCGCTGGAGACAAAGCAAAAGTTGCCACGGCGCGTTTGGCCAACCGGGTGGTCTATGCCGAAACGCTTGGCCAGGGACTGGCCGCGATGGAAGCCTCCCGCAGCCCCGCACGGGCCGAGGTGGCGGCGCTGGCGGATGAGGTGGCGGCCGTGCTTCAGGGCTGAGCCGGGCCTTGGATGATCAGCTTCCAGCCTGCATAAGCCCCTGCCGCACCAAACAAAATCGCCCACATCGGGTTGCCCAGAAACAGTTCGAACGCCGCCCAGCCAAGCGGCGCAAGCGTTGTTGCCCACCGCACCCAGGCGCGGCGGAACATCGGATGGTCAGGGTCAAGAAAGGGTTTCATGCGCGCCTCGCTGCCGGATTGCCCCCCATATGGGGCAGCGCGCAGGGTTTGGCAAAGGGGCGTGAACACTGTCTTAACCCATCCATGCGATTATCCTGGCTTGCGCGATGCGAAAGGGGCGGCGATGTGGCCAGCGATACTGAATTGGAACCAACCTTTGGTGCAGAACCGGCGCAAGAATCCCATTTTCCCGCATCACGATTTTCTGCGATGCATTGATCGGCTCATCGCACGCAGGCCGCAACCTTTGGCGAAATTGCCAATGTGATCCCTCGCCTCAACCACCGAAACATTTGGCCGGAACATGGGTTGGTCGTCTGGTGCCTCAATTTGACCAAAGCCGGGTGCCTGACCTGCGTTAAGATTTTATTAACGCACGCAGGGAACCTATCCGCGCCATGATGCCGCCGCGATTGGCTGCCAGTGGGTTTCTGCTTTTCGATCCGTGACTTGTGATGCTGATCCCCATCCTTCTCTGCCTGACCAGCTTTGCCGCTATGGCGGCTTTTCTGCCGCCCCCCGGTGGTCAATCCGGCCTCGGCTTCCTTGCGGCGACAGTCGCGGCATTCGTGTCGCTCCTCTGGTTGCTGCGGGCGGCGCTGGTCGCGCGGCGGGTGCGGGCGGCACAGCGTGCGCGTGTCTGGGTGGTGATTGACGGGTCCAACGTGATGCACTGGGAAGACGGGCGCCCATCGCTCGCCACCGTGTCCGCCGTGCTGGGCGAGGTGCAACGCGTTGGTCTGACACCCCTTTTATGGTTCGATGCCAATGCGGGGTATGAATTGGCCGGGCGTTACATGAACGAAACGGCGCTGTCGCGGGCGCTGGGCCTGGCGCGGGAACAGGTGCGGGTGGCCCCAAAGGGAACGCCCGCCGACCCGTTGATCCTGCGCGATGCGGTGGCCTTGCAGACCGGCGTGGTCACCAATGACCGCTACCGCGACTGGGCGACGAGCTACCCCAGCGTTGCCGAACCGGGCGTCCTGCTGCGTGGTCGCGTCACTGGCGGGGCGGCACAGATCGACTGGCCAAAGCATCCGTCCACCTAACGCCGCCGCTTGTTCCCTCCGCGCTGTCCGGCACGCCCGGCGGTGGACCGCCCCGACGATTTGACGGCAGCCTCCGCCGCCTCTTCCACCGCTGATTGGCGGGCAAGGGGATCGTCCGCGATGGCAAGTTCGACGGCCTCCAGCCGCTTCACCTCATCCCGCCACCGTGCCGCTTCCTCAAACTCAAGGTTCTCGGCCGCCTTGCGCATTTGCAGGCGCAGCGCATCCAGATGCGCCGCAAGGTTCGATCCGACCATCGGCTTGTCCACCCGTGCCGTGACGCGGGCCATATCGGTATCGCCCTGCCAAAGGCCCGCCAGCACATCTTCGACGTTCTTCCTCACCGTGGTGGGTGTGATGCCGTGCAGGGTGTTATAGGCCACCTGCTTTTCCCGGCGGCGGTTGGTTTCGGCCATCGCGCGTTCCATGCTGCCGGTGATGCGATCGGCATACATGATCACCCGCCCTTCCGAGTTGCGCGCGGCGCGCCCGATGGTCTGGATCAGCGAGGTTTCCGACCGCAGGAACCCTTCCTTGTCGGCATCCAGAATGGCCACAAGCCCGCATTCCGGGATGTCCAACCCTTCGCGCAACAGGTTGATACCGACCAGAACATCAAACGCACCAAGCCGCAAATCCCGAAGTATTTCAATGCGTTCAATCGTATCGATGTCGCTGTGCATATAACGGATGCGGATGCCTTGTTCGTGGAAATACTCGGTCAGGTCTTCGGCCATGCGCTTGGTCAGGGTGGTGACCAGAACCCGCAATCCACGCTGCGCCACGATGCGAATCTCGGCCAGCAGGTCATCGACCTGCATTTCGACGGGGCGGATTTCCACCTGCGGGTCGATCAGGCCGGTGGGGCGGATCACCTGTTCGGTGAACACGCCGCCCGTCTGTTCCAGCTCCCATTTCGATGGGGTGGCGCTGACGAAAACCGATTGCGGGCGCATCGCATCCCATTCCTCGAACTTCAGCGGCCGGTTGTCCATGCACGACGGCAGTCGGAACCCGTGTTCGGCCAATGTGAATTTGCGCCGATAGTCGCCGCGATACATGCCGCCGATCTGCGGCACGGAAACATGGGATTCATCTGCGAAAACAATGGCATTGTCTGGGATGAATTCAAACAGGGTGGGCGGCGGCTCACCCGGCGCGCGCCCCGTAAGGTAGCGGGAATAATTCTCGATCCCGTTGCAGACGCCGGTTGCTTCCAGCATTTCCAGGTCGAACTGCGTGCGCTGTTCAAGGCGCTGTGCTTCAAGCAGCTTGCCTTCCTTGACCAACTGATCCAACCGCAGCGTCAGTTCCGACTTGATCCCCTTGATGGCCTGCTGAATGGTCGGGCGGGGCGTGACATAGTGGCTATTGGCGTAGATGCGGATCTGTTTGAACGTGTCCGTCTTGACGCCGGTCAGTGGGTCGAATTCGACAATGGCTTCAAGCTCTTCGCCAAAGAATGAAAACCGCCAGGCGCGGTCTTCAAGGTGGGCTGGCCACACCTCAAGGCTGTCGCCACGCACGCGAAACGAACCACGGGCAAAAGCCTGATCATTGCGGCGGTATTGCTGGGCTACAAGTTCGGCCATGACCTTTCGCTGATCATACATCTGTCCGGTGATCAGGTCTTGGGTCATCGCGGAATAGGTTTCCACCGACCCGATGCCATAGATGCAAGAGACCGAGGCCACGATGATCACATCATCCCGTTCCAGAAGCGCACGGGTCGCCGAATGGCGCATCCGGTCGATCTGTTCGTTGATCTGGGATTCCTTTTCAATATAGGTATCCGACCGCGGCACATAGGCCTCGGGCTGGTAGTAATCGTAGTAGGAAACGAAATATTCCACAGCATTGTCGGGGAAGAACCCCTTGAATTCCCCATATAATTGCGCGGCAAGCGTCTTATTCGGGGCCAGGATGATGGCCGGGCGCTGGGTTTCTTCGATCACCTTGGCCATGGTAAAGGTCTTGCCCGTGCCGGTGGCCCCCAAAAGCACCTGATCGCGTTCGCCTGCCAAAACCCCCGCCGCCAATTCGGCAATGGCCGTTGGCTGATCGCCCGCCGCCTGAAACGGGGTCTGCATGACAAAACGACGCCCGCCTTCCAGCTTTGGCCGGGTCAGAACATCTGGGCGGTCTGTCAAGGCGTTGGCGTTGTTGTGGGGCATGTCACTCCCTCCGGGGATTCGGGCCGGTCCAACAGATTTGATCTGTTTTTGTTCCCCTGCAAGGCGTGGTGGCGACAGCGGCGGGAATTGTTTCGCAAGCGTGAATGAGATGGGAATAATTTTAGGGTGTTTTGTCCGAAAACGCGCAGCTTTGGGTTGCAATATGCGCATTTGTGCGGGATGGTCGTCCTGCAAGCAGCAAGGTTGCCGACCGGTCGCACCACACACCCCACCCACACTCCCCGTGGCCGGTCGGCAATTTGACAACGAAAAGCTGGGAAACCTGCCGCTTGCGTCTTGCCCGCAATTTCGCCAAAACGTCCCTGCACGAACAGGAGGTTTTCCATGCGCGCCCGCATCTATCAGCCCGCCCGAACCGCCATGCAATCCGGCACGGCCAAGGCTAAGGGGTGGGTTTTGGAATTTGCGCCTGCCGCGGCCCGCGAGGTGGATCCTTTGATGGGCTGGACTTCGTCTGGCGACACGCAGGCACAGGTCAAGCTGCGCTTTGACACCCGCGATGCGGCAGAGGCCTATGCCAACGCGAAGGGTATCGCCTTTGACGTGGTGGAACCCAAGGCGCGGAAACCCGTCATCCGGGCGCGCGGCTATGGTGAAAACTTTGCGACAGACCGTCGCGGTGCCTGGACGCATTGACCGGCAGCCCGTGATGGATGTGACAATCACCGAAGAAAGCCCGGTCGGTTCCGACCTGCGGCTTTTGTTTGAACGGCACACCGCCGACATGCATGCCGACACACCGCCCGAATCCATCCATATGATGGATGCGTCGGAACTGGCCATTCCCGCCGTAAGGTTCTTCGTGATGCGGGATGTCGGGATGCCGGTGGGGATGGGGGCCTTCAAGCGGATCGACGATGGCCATGCCGAAATTAAGTCGATGCATGTGCTGGCCGAGGTGCGGGGCCGTGGCCTGTCGCGCCGGATGCTGGACCATCTGGTCGCCGAAGCGCGGGTCATGGGCTATCGCCGTCTGAGCCTTGAGACCGGGGTTCAACCGACCTTCATCGCGGCGCGGGCGCTTTACGCCAAGGCGGGGTTTGTCGAATGCCCGCCGTTCGAAGGCTATACTGACGATCCGAACAGCGTGTTCATGACCAAGGCGCTGTGACATCTTGCCTGCAACGGCCGTGTCGGCCAAAAGGGGGCAACGGTCCCGTAGCTCAGCTGGATAGAGCAGCCGCCTTCTAAGCGGCGGGTCGGGGGTTCGAGTCCTCCCGGGATCGCCAGTTTGCTTTCGCGCGGCTATTTCAGCTTGATGCAGAAATGCTTGCGGACGGGCTTTTCGATGTTCCACGTGCCTTTGAAGGTGGGTTCCACCACGAAGGCATCGCCGGGGTGCAGGGTGACGGGGATGCCGCCATCCGGGGTGATCGTGATCTGGCCTTCGATCAGGTGGACGAATTCATAGAACTTGTAGGATGCATGCCATGTGCCGACCGTTGCTTCCCAAGTGCCGCTGATGACGCTGCCGTCGATCGACGTGTGCTGCACCCAGGTTTTCATCGTGGGATTGCCGTCGATCTTGGTCCAGCCTTCAAGATCAGTGACCATCGGATCAGGGCCAGGGGCGGGAAAGCGGAAAACGGTTTCGGTCATGTCTGTCGCTCCAACTGTCGTGCTGGCCCAAGTGGTAGGGGCCGATCCGCGGGCTGGCAAGCTGGAAAGCCGCGTGCCGGGGGTTGCCTGATCCGGGCGGATCGTTCAGGGGTTCGGGCAGGTCTTTGATGGGGAAGAGCGATATGCTGATCCGGGGCGCAACGGTTGCGGATGCCGAACATCTGGTACGGTTCATCAACATGGCGGCAGATGATCTGCCACTGCATTTCTGGAAGCAGTCGGTGGGGCCAGAGGGCGACCCCTGGGCCTTTGGCCTTGAACGCGCGGCGCGGGATCATGGCAGCTTTACCTGGCGCAACGCCTGGATGACCGAGGTGGAAGGCCAGGTCGCGGCCTGTCTGCTTGGCTATCCGGCAGAGGATGACCCTGCACCCATCGACCCGGACACCCCGGCCGTCCTTGTCCCGCTGATGGAACTGGAGGCGCTGGCACCGGGATCATGGTATTTGAACGTTTTGGCGACCTATGACGGGTTTCGCGGGCAGGGTTGCGGCAGCGCGCTGCTCGCCCATGCCGAAACGGTCGCGCGCGACCTGGGGCGTGACACCATCAGCCTGATCGCCGCCGACACGCACCATGACGCAGTTCGGCTTTACGCGGCGAAGGGCTTCACCGCGGTGGCCCGCCGCCCCGTCGTCAAGGGCGACTGGGCGGTGGACGCGCAGGAATGGATCCTGTTCACCAAACGGTTTTGACCGCTGCGGGGGCAGGGTGGTTTGCCGCGGCCCCCGCCCTGGTCAGGTCTTGTGCGGCAGGGTGCTGGGGGCGCCGCCTTCAAACCGGTTGCCGTGGCGATAATCGCAGGGGGTCTCTTGCATCTGCAAGTGCAGGCCGGTGCCGGTAAAGGGGTGGGCGCGGGCAACATCTTCGTCAAAGTCGATACCCAGCCCCGGTGCGTCTGACGGGATGATATAGCCATCTTCCCAAGTGATTGAATTCTTGATCAGCTTCAGGTGGAAAGCGCCGCCGGTTTCAATCGTCTCGGCGATCAGCAGGTTGGGGATGGAGGCGGCGAAATGCACGTTCGCCGCCCATTCGACGGGGCCCGCGTAAAGGTGGGGGGCCATTTCCGCGTTGAACACCTCGGCCATGGCGGCGATTTTCTTCGCCTCCCATATCCCGCCGACCCGGCCCAGCGCGGGTTGCAGGATCTTGACCCCACCCATCCGCAGCAGCGCGCCGAATTCTGCCTTGGTGGTCAGGCGTTCGCCGGTGGCCAAAGGCACGCGCACGGATTTCGCAACCTCGGCGAATTCCAACAGGTTGTCCGGCGGGATCGGCTCTTCGTACCAAAGCGGGTTATAGGGTTCCAGCTCGCGGCCCATGCGGATAGCCCCCGGCGTGGTGAATTGGCCATGCGTGCCGAACAAAAGGTCTGCCCGGTCCCCCACCGCTTCGCGGATTGCCTTGCAGAAGGCGACAGAGCGGGTGATGTCGGACATGGCGGGTTCGTGGCCGCCGCGGATGGTATAGGGGCCTGCGGGATCGAATTTCACCGCCGTAAAGCCCATGTTCACAAAACGCAGCGCGGCTGCTGCCGCGGCGTCGGGATCGACCCAGAATTCCGCGCTTTCCTTTCCGGGTTCAGGGTAGAGATAGGTATAGCTGCGAATGCGATCATTCATCTTGCCGCCCAAAAGGGCGTGGACGGGGCGGCCCCGCGCCTTGCCCAGAATATCCCAGCAGGCAATTTCCAGCCCGGAGAACGCGCCCATCACTGTGGGATCGGGCCGCTGGGTGAAGCCAGCCGAATAGGCGCGGCGGAACATAAGTTCGATGTTTTCGGGATTTTCGCCCAGCATGTGCCGCTCAAACACATCCTCAATCACCGCCTGCATCGCCTTGGGGCCGACGGTCGATGCATAGCATTCGCCATAACCCACGATACCTGTATCGGTGGTGAGTTTCGGAAAGATCCAGTAACGCCCGCCCCAACCGGGGAAGGGCGGCGCCACGACGAAGATTTCGAGATCCTTGAGCTTCATTGTCGGCCTCCCGCCTTGTGGAGCGGTCGGACCGGGGGTTTTGCACCCCCGGACCCCCGCAGAGTATTTGGGCCAAGATGAAGCCGGGGCGTCAGAGGGGCGCGGGGATTTGCGACCTTTGGGTGACGCTTTCAGGCTTTGGTCCTGCCGGTGACATGCAGCGCGAGGCACACGATCATCATGGCTGCCGCCAAAAGGAAAGGCGCGCCGGGGGAAAAGACCGGGGCTGTGGGGCTGGTGAAGGCCGAAAAGATGGCCGTCATCAGCAAGGGCGAGGTGATCATTGCGACGGCGTTGAGCGAGGCAAGGACGCCCTGCAATTCGCCCTGCGCATCGGCGGGGGCGGCACGGCTGGCCAACGCCTGAAGCGCCGGGGTGACGACACCACCCAGCGCCGTAATCGGCGTGATGATCAGCGCATGCAGGCCCGAGGTGACAAGGCCAAGCCCGGCAAGGGTGACGATGTCCACCCACATGCCGTAATGCGCCGCGCGATGTTCCCCAAAGCGGCGGATCAGTGGGCCGACCAACAGAGCCTGCCCCACGGCAAAGCTGACGCCATAGAGGGCGAGCGACAGGCCCACCATTGTGGTGTCCCAGCCAAATCGGGCCTGGCCGTAATAAGCCCAGATGGCGGGGTAGACGTTCATCGCAATGCCAAGGATCAGGAAACAGATCAGCACGCGGCGCACCCCGGGCAGGCGGGATACGGCCCGCAGCGCGCCCAAGGGATTGGCGCGCGCCAGCGAAAAGGGCCGGCGGGTGGCATCGGTTACGGTTTCGGGCAGGACAAACCAGCCAAACACCATATTGGCCAGCGCCAGCGCGGCGGCGGCGTAAAAGGGGGCGTGCAGGTCAATGGATGCCAGAAGGCCGCCGATCATCGGCCCTGCAACAAAGCCCACGCCAAAGCAGGCCCCGATCAGGCCAAAACGCGCGCCGCGGTTTTCCGGCGGGGTGATGTCGGCGATATAGGCGGTGGCGGTGGAATAGGTGGCCGCCGTGATACCAGCGACCACGCGTGCGGCCAGCAGCAGCCAGATTGTTGGTGCAATGGCCATCACCAGGTAATCCAGCGCCATGACAAAAAGCGAAATCAACAGAATTGGCCGTCTGCCAAACCTGTCGGACAATGAGCCGATGATCGGACCGAACAGGAATTGCATCACGGCGTATGAAGTGGACAGAAGGCCGCCCCAAAGCGCCGCCTGCGACAGCGAACCACCCGTCACGCTTTCGATCAGGTCAGGCATGACCGGAAAGATCAACCCGATGCCGATGGCATCAATGGTGATCGTCAGCAGGATGAATGTCAGGGCAAGTTTTTCGCGGCGGTCAGACATGCGGATTCCCGGCCCGTGGGTCGGGCTTATGGGCCGGGACGCTAGCGCCCATCAGGGGCGCTGGACAGGGGGGAGTTGGGCGATGGCGTAGATCTTTTGCGCCAGCGCGTCGGTCGCCGCAAAGAAGGGGGAATGCGAGGTGGCAAGTTCGTGGATGTGACCCGGGGGCAGGCGGTTGGCCATCCTGGCCTGATAGTCTGGCGGAATGGCGCGGTCATCGGTGCAGATGATGTAATGGCGCGCCAGTGCCTCGGCGCGGCTTAGGTCGGGGATGGGCGTTTCCTGCGGGCGGATCGGCTGTGGGCAAAGGCTGCGGCGGGCAAGGGCGACATCCTCGGTCGGGCAATCGTGGTAAAAGAGGGCGGGGGCTTGGTCGGCATCGAAGGTAAAGGTGGTGCGGCTGTCGTCGATCCGGAACGCCCCGGCAAGCGGTTGGCGGGGGCCTGCGCGGCGCATCTCGGCTAGGGTCACGCCGGGCAAAGGAAGATAGGCGCACAGGTAGATGAGCGCGGTAAAGCGGTCAGGGGCCAGTTGGGCGGCGGCAGTGATCGGATAGCCGCCCATCGAATGGCCGACAAGGATCGTCGGGCCTTTGGTCGCGTCAAGGATGGCTTGCGCATAGCTATCAAGGGTGACCTGTGACGGGTCGGTCGGATCTTTACCATGCGAGGGCAGGTCAATCGCGCGGGCCTTATGGCCAAGTGCCGCCAGCGCGGGGATGACACGATGCCAGCACCACGCCCCATGCGCTGCACCGTGGATCAGCAGGATGTCAGGCGTGGCTTCAGACATGGGCGATCTCCGTCAGGAACTGGGTCAGGATAGCGGCGTATTCTGCAGGCTTTTCAACGGGTGGGATATGGCCCGTGCCGCGCATCAATGCAAAGCGGTGGCCACGGATCAGGTCAGCGGTTTCGCGGACAAGGTCGGCAGGGGTTGATCCGTCATTTGCCCCGGCAATGGCAAGCGTGGGCAGGGTCAGGGTTGCGGTGGTTTCAAAGAAATCCGTTCCGGCGATGGCGGCGGCGCACCCCGCCCAACCCTTTGGATCGCTGGCAAGGAAGGCCGTCAAAAGCGACGGCAGCGCCGGATGGTCGCGCCATCTGCGGCCCAGCCAGCGTTCCATCGTGGCGTCCGCCATTGCCGACATCCCCGTGGCTTCGATGGCCGAGATACGGGCCTGCCATTGTTCCGGACGACCGATCTTGGCCGCAGTGTTGGACAGGATCATCGCGCGGACCAAGTCCAGCCTCTTTACGGCCAGTCCCTGTGCGATCAGGCCGCCGATGGACAGGCCCAAAACGACCGCGTCCTTTACGGCGAAATGATCCATCAGGCGTTCCGCATCCCGGATCAGCGCGCCCATTGCATAGGGGCCGGGCGGCACATCAGACGCGCCGTGGCCGCGCAGATCAAAGCGCAAGACGCGCAATCCGGGGGGAAGCAGCGGAATGACCTCATCCCATATGCGCATATTGGTGCCCAAGGCATGGATCAGCACCAGCGGCGGGCCAGAGAGGGGACCGGAGATTTCGGCGTTCAGGCGCAGGTCGGGCAGGAATACAGGGGGCATGTTCGGTTATGAAAGGGGAGTTGGGAAACCTTGGCGGGATGGGGTTCGGTAATGTTCGAAACAGTCAGTCAGTCAGCATAGCGATCCAGCGCAAGACGAAAGGTTTTCGGGTCCACGTTCCCGCCAGAGGCAGTGCAGATCACGGTATCAGGCAGGTCGTCACGAAACAGGGCAGCGGCCAGCGCGATGGCGCCCCCCGGTTCCAGAACAAGGCGCAGATGTGTGAAGGCCAATGCCATGGCGCGAAGCGCCTCATCATCCGTGGCGACAAGGCCGGGGCCACAGAGGCGGCGCAGGATGGGGAAGGTCAGAATGCCGGGCGCGGGGGTCAGGATCGCATCGCAGATTGAACCGGTCATTGCGGCGTTGCGAAGGATATGGCCTTCAGCGAGCGAGCGGGCGGCGTCGTCGAAGCCCGCCGGTTCGGCGGTGCGGACGTTCAGGCCGGGGGCGTGCGCGGCAAGCGCAAGGGCGATGCCTGCCGATAGGCCGCCGCCACCGCAGCAAGTGATGACGGTGGCGGATGTGATCCCGGCCTCAGCGGCCTGTGCGGCGATTTCAAGGCCGGTGGTGCCCTGGCCTGCGATGACCTGAGGATCATCAAAGGGCTTGATCAGGGTCAGCCCGCGTTCCGCTGTCAGACGCGCGCCGATGGCATCGCGGTCCTCAGACGCGCGGTCGTAAAGGATCACTTCGGCCCCATAGGCGCGGGTATTAGTGATTTTTACCTGCGGCGCATCGGCCGGCATGATGATGGTGGCGGGACTGTTGTGGCGCTGGGCAGCAAGGGCCACACCTTGGGCATGGTTGCCCGATGAATAGGCCAACACGCCGCGCGCACGCGCAGCGGGGTCCAGCGCGGATATGGCGGACCAACCGCCGCGAAACTTGAACGATCCGGTCAGTTGCAGGGATTCGGCCTTGATGAAAACCCGCCTTCCGAAGGCGGCATCCAGAAGCGGCGCGTTCAGCAGGGGCGTCGTCCGGGCGTGGCCGCGCAGGCGGGCGGCGGCGGCCTCGATCATCGTAATATCGGTCATGGGGTGCAGGCTTTCAGGAAGGCATGGATCGCATTTAGGCTTTCGGGTTCATCCAGAAAGGGGATATGCGCGCGGTCCGGCACCTCGGCAAAGATCATGTCGGGGCGGCGGCGGCGCATTTCGGCGGTGGTATCCTGGGTGAGGAGGTCAGAGTTTGCGCCGCGGATCAGGGCGAGTGGCAGACCGGCACAAGCGTCGAACAGCGGCCAAAGGTCGGCAGGCGGGCCGTCGAATCCCGCGATGAAAGCGTCGCGCAGGGCAGGATCATAGGTGATTTGCAGGCCGGAGTCGGTGGCGGTGTAGTGCAGCCGCGCCTCGGCCAGCCAGCGGTCGGGCGGGACATTGGCGAATCCCGGCATATTGCGGGGCAAGGCATCGGCCAGTGCCTGATGCGTCTTGGCGGCGGGGTTGCGGCCCACGTAATCGAAGATGCGGGTCAGGCCGGGGCGGTGAATCTCGGGGCCAATGTCATTCAGGCACAGGCCGATCAGCCGGGGCTTGGCCAGCGCCGCCAAGAGCATCCCGATCAGCCCGCCGCGCGAGGTGCCA
Source organism: uncultured Paracoccaceae bacterium (assembly GCA_958439195.1). GTDB lineage: Bacteria > Pseudomonadota > Alphaproteobacteria > Rhodobacterales > Rhodobacteraceae > Paragemmobacter. Next base: position 39,567 of record OY288172.1, on the reverse strand, counting down.
AGGATCGCCGCGCGGTCCACCCCCAGATGATCCAGCAGATCAAGCGCATCCTTCGCCTCTTGTGGGACGGTGTAGGTGGCGGCCCCGGTCCATTGGCTGGCCCCGCGGCCCCGATAATCCATGCGGATCAGTCGAAGGGGCGGCAGATGGGGGCGGAGATAGTCGAAATCCGCCATCGTGCGGGTCAGTCCGGGCAGGCACAGAAGCGGCAGGCCTTCGCCTTCGTCGGCATAGGCAAGGCGGGTGCCATCAGAAGCGGTGAAAACTCGGGTCATGCGATCAGCCGGGGCAAATGGGACAGGTCGGGGATTTCGTGCTGTGGGGTGTCGGGCAGCCGGTCCTGCGGCGCGCCCGCACGGTTGACCCAAGCGGTGGCAAAGCCGAAGCGGGCGGCGCCAGCGATATCCCAACCGTTGGAAGAGACGAACAGAACTTGCTGCGGGGCTGCGCCGGTCTGCGTTTCAACCTGCGCATAGACGCTGGCATGGGGTTTGTAGATGTGCAGGGGGTCAACAGACAGGGTCGTGTCAATCAAACCGGTTAACTGCGCCGCGCGCTGGGCAGAGGCAAGCATTGATGGCGTTCCGTTCGACAGGATGGCCAGATGCAGCCCCCGCCCGCGCAACAGGCGCAGGGTATCGGGTACCTCGGGGAAGGCGTCCAGCGCGTCATAAAGGGCCAGCAAGTCACGCCGGAGGGCGGGATCGGCAAGATCATGGGCCTGCATGGCCCAATCCAGCGCATCGGCGGTGACCTGGGCAAAATCCGCATAGGCCCCGGTGATGGTGCGCAGCCATGTGTATTCCAGTTGCTTGCGACGCCAGTCTTCGGCCAGCTTCGGCCAGATCGTCACAAGTTCAGGCCGGGTCGCAGCGGCGCGGCGGGCCGGGGCCGTGATGTCGAACAGCGTGCCATAGGCATCAAAGACAAGCGTTGTGATGATCATAAGCCCCCCTTTGGCGCAGTCTGGCACAGGCGGTGGAAGGGTGTAAGGGGGGGCGCGACCATCCGGGCGCTTGCCCCGAAGCAGGGCAGCGCCTAAACCCCGCCCAAACCCCAGGGCGCGCAGAGCAGGGAAGAGACATGGCCAAGGACGACAGTGCAGAAATGCGCGCAAGCTCAAAGCAAGTGGGCGCACTGCGGGGGCTTGCGCCGTTTCTGCGCCCCTACCGCATGATGACTGCCCTGGCCCTGGCGGCATTGGTGGTGACCGCGGGCATGAGCCTGCTGCTGCCGCTGGCCGTGCGGCGCGTGGTGGATGGGTTCAATGAAGATGTGGCCATCTTGGACCAGTATTTCGGCGCTGCGCTGGGGATTGCGGCGCTGCTGGCGATCGGCACAGGGGTCCGATACTACCTTGTCACCAAGCTGGGCGAGCGGGTAGTGGCCGATATCCGCCGCGCGGTGTTTGATCGGGTGATGGGGCTAAGCCCCGCGTTCTTCGAAAAATTGTTGACGGGTGAAGTGCTTAGCCGGATCACCACGGATACGACGTTGATCCTGTCGTTGATCGGATCGTCGGTTTCGGTGGCGTTGCGCAATGTCCTGATGCTGGTGGGGGGGATGGCGCTGCTGTTCCTGACATCGGCCAAGCTGTCGGGGCTGGTTCTGCTGATTGTGCCTGCGGTGGTGGTGCCGATCATCGTGTTGGGGCGGCGGCTGCGGGGCTTAAGCCGTGAAACGCAAGACTGGATCGCCAATTCATCGGGCACGGCATCCGAGGCGTTGATGTCGGTGCAGACGGTGCAGGCCTTTACCCATGAAGCGCGGACACGGGCAGCTTTTGCCGAGGTGACGGAAAAATCCTATGGCGCGGCGCAAACCCGCACGCGGGTGCGGGCACTGATGACGGTGATCGTGATTTTCCTGACCTTTACCGGGATTGTCGGCGTGATGTGGATCGGTGCGCGGGATGTGCGCGCGGGCGTGATGACGCCGGGCGAATTGGTGCAATTCGTGATCTATGCGGTGATCGTGGCCGGGGCCGTGGGCGCACTGTCGGAAATCTGGGGCGAGGTGCAGCGCGCGGCGGGGGCGACAGAGCGGTTGGTGGAATTGCTGGGGGCAGAAGACCCGGTGATGGACCCAGGCACCCCTGTTGCCCTGCCGCGCCCTGTGCGGGGCGAGATTGCGTTTGAAAATGTGACCTTCCGCTATCCGGCCCGGCCCGAGGTTTCCGCCTTGAATGGCGTGTCGCTGCGGGTGGCCCCCGGTGAGACGGTGGCCCTGGTGGGGCCATCCGGCGCGGGTAAGACAACGATCCTGCAACTTTTGATGCGGTTCTATGATCCGCAGATGGGCGCGGTGCGGATGGACGGTGTTGACCTGCGGCAGATGACGCGCGGGGATTTCCGGCGCGCCATCGCGCTGGTGCCGCAAGACCCGGTAATCTTTGCCGCATCGGCCCGCGAAAACATCCGTTTTGGCCGACCAGAAGCCACGGATGCCGAAGTGGAGGCGGCGGCCAAGGCGGCGGCGGCGCATAATTTCCTGATGGCGTTGCCGCAGGGTTATGACACCTGGCTGGGCGAGCGGGGGGTGATGCTGTCCGGCGGGCAGAAGCAACGCATCGCCATTGCACGGGCGATCCTGCGGGATGCGCGGGTGCTGCTGCTGGATGAGGCGACATCGGCGTTGGATGCGGAATCGGAGCGGGCCGTGCAGGCGGCGGTAGAGATCCTGTCGGAAGGGAGGACTGTTCTGGTTGTGGCGCACCGGTTGGCCACGGTCAAACGGGCGGACCGTATCGTGGTGTTCGATAAAGGCCAGATCGTGGCCGAAGGCACGCATGAAGCACTGGTCGCCGAGGGTGGGCTTTACGCAAGGTTGGCGCGGCTGCAATTCACCGATGGGCAGGCGTGATCGCGGTTTGACGTTGCGTTTCAGGTGCAGTCCAGCCTTGCGGGGCGGGGTTTGTGTCGCCATCTTCTGTCGATGACCCGCCGGGAGGACAAAGGCGGGCGTGTCAGGGGAGGAGTGATATATGGGTTCGTTCGCAAATCTTGCGGATCTTAAGGCCATTGAGGCCGAAATGCCGTGGGAGGCGCGCGGCATGGCGCGCACCATCTACGAATTTCTAAGCCGGACGAAGGCCGCCCATGGCGCGCGTCCGGCAATCAGCTACCAGATCCTGTCAGGCCCGAAGGAAAAGTCGGAAACGCTGACCTGGAACGCCCTGCATGGCAAGGTGACGCAGGCGGCGAACCTGTTCCGCAGCCTTGGGATCGGTGAGCGGGACGTGGTGGCCTATGTGCTGCCCAACAGCCTTGAAACGGCGGTCACCCTGCTGGGTGGGGCGGTGGCGGGGATCGTGAACCCGATCAACCCGCTGTTGGAAGCCGAACAGATCAGCGCCATCCTGCGGGAGACCGGGGCAAAGGTCGTGGTCACGCTAAAGGCCTTTCCCAAGACCGATGTGCCGCAAAAAGTGGCCGAGGCGGTGAAGCACGCCCCATCGGTCAAGACGGTGCTGGAGGTTGATCTGGTGCGCTATCTGGCGCCGCCAAAAGCCTGGATCGTGCCGTTGATCCGGCCCAAGAACCCAGTTTCGCACGTGGCCAATGTAATGAATTTTGGTTCAGAACTGGCCAAACATCCGGCGGATCGCTTGACGTTCGAGGACCGGAAAGAAGACCGCGTGGCGGCCTATTTCCATACCGGCGGCACCACCGGGATGCCCAAGGTGGCGCAGCACAAGGCATCCGGGATGATCTACAACGGTTGGCTGGGGCAGCGGTTGCTGTTCGAAGAAACCGATTGCGTGATGTGCCCCCTGCCGCTGTTTCATGTCTTTGCGGCCTACCCGATCCTGATGTCCATGATCGCATCGGGCGCGCATGTGGTGTTTCCCACCCCGGCGGGCTATCGCGGCGAGGGGGTTTTCGACAATCTGTGGAAGCTGATCGAGCGGTGGAAATGCACGTATCTGGTGACGGTTCCTACGGCGCTGGCCGCGCTGATGCAGCGGCCGATTGATGCCGATATTTCCAGCCTGAAGAAGGCGTTTTCAGGATCGGCTCCGCTCCCGATCGAGCTTTACAACCGGTTCCTGAAGGCGACGGGGGTGGAAATTGTCGAAGGCTATGGCCTGACGGAATGCACCTGTCTGGTGTCGGTCAACCCGCCGGGGGGGACGAAAAAGATCGGTTCGGTCGGCCTGCCGTTCCCGCATACCCATGTGCGTATCCTGTTGAAAACAGATGAAGGTTTCCGGGAATGCGGCGTGGATGAGGTGGGCGAGATTTGCGTGGCCAATCCCGGCGTGTTCGAGGGGTCGACGTATACCGAGGTGGACAAGAACAAGGACCTTTTCGCCGAAGGCCGTTTCCTGCGGACGGGTGATCTGGGGCGGATTGACGCCGAGGGGTATCTGTTCATCACGGGCCGTGCGAAGGATCTGATCATCCGAGGCGGGCACAACATCGACCCCGCGGTGATCGAGGAAGGGCTGATGAAGCACGACGCGGTGGCCTTTGTCGGTGCTATCGGCCAACCGGATGCCCATTCAGGCGAACTGCCCTGCGCCTATGTCGAGTTGGTGAAAGGCAAGGAGGTCAGCGTCGAGGCGTTGATGGATTACGCCCAGACCCATGTGCATGAACGGGCTGCCGTGCCGAAGCACATTGAAATCCTTGATGAATTGCCAAAAACAGCAGTGGGCAAGGTGTTCAAACCCGATCTGCGGCGCAAGGCGATCACCCGTGTTTACGACGCAGCACTTGCCGAGGCCGGGATTGGCGCGCATGTGGTTGAGGTGGTCGAGGACAAGAAGCGTGGTCTGGTGGCGCGGGTGGCCCGCACCGCCCCGGTGGATGAGGCGAAGGCTGCGGCCCTGTTGGGAGCGTTCACCGGTGCCTGGGAATGGACGGACTGAAAGGCAAAGTCTGATGCCTTTTGGCGTCAGACGTCCATCCAGATGGTGACAGGACCGTCATTGTTCAGGCTGACATCCATGTCGGCCCCAAAGATGCCATTTGCGGTGGGGATGCCTTCGGCCTGCATCCGCGCGGTGAAATAGTCGTAAAGGCGTTTGCCTTCGTCGGGCTTGGCGGCGGTGGAAAAGCCGGGGCGATTGCCGCGCAGATCGGCGGCAAGGGTGAATTGCGAGACGATCAGGGCCGCCCCGGCGACGTCGCGGATCGACAGGTTCATCTTGCCCTGATCATCCTTGAAAATCCGTAGCTTGGCGATTTTCGCAGCCAACTGGTCGGCCTGTGCATCGGTGTCGCCCTCCATCGCACAGATCAGGATCAGCAGGCCGGGGCCGATGGCACCGGTGACGGTTCCGTCCACTGTCACGGATGCGCGTGAGACGCGCTGGAGGACCGCTCTCATAATTCGTGCCGCCAGGGTGGGTTGGCACCTGCGCGGCTGACGGTGATGGCTGCGGCGCGGGTGCCGAGGGTAAGGGCGGCGTCAAGCGTGGCGTCTGGCAGGGTGGTGAGGCCGGATTTGGTCAACACCCCCGCGTCATGCAGGGCGGCGAGCGCGCCCGCGTTGAAGGTGTCGCCCGCGCCAACGGTATCGGCCACGGTCACGCGAGTGGCGGCGACAAAGCGGTTCTGCGTGGCGGTGATCGCGCGGGCGCCATCGGCACCTTCGGTGATGAAAACGAGTTTTGGCCCCTTTTCAAGGACTTGGCGGGCAAGGGTAGAGATGTCGCCGGGGCCTTGCAGCCAGTGCAGATCTTCATCTGACAGTTTCACGATATCGGCGCGGGCGATCATCTGATCGATCCGCGCGCGGTATTGCGCTTCCTTTCCGGCAATGAAACCGGGGCGGATGTTGGGGTCGATCATCGTGACGCGGGTGGCGGACTCGCGGGCCTGAAGCGCGGCATAGGTGCTGGCAGCGGGGTCATTTACCAGCGAGATGCCACCGAAGAACAGTGTGGTGACGGTGGGTGGCAGGGTGGGCAGATCATCTTTTGACAGCAGGCGGCCTGCGGTGTTTTCGTCGTAAAAGGCATAGGTCGCCTGACCATCGACCAGCTTGACGAAGGCCACTGTGGTGGGCCGGTCAGAGCGGGCGCAGAACTGGGTGTCGACCTTGGACGCCTCTAGCGTTTCGGTCAGGATCTGGCCCAGCATGTCATTGGAAATGCCCGAGAAAAACGCCGACGGTGCGCCAAGTCGGCCCAAGGCGATGGCGGTGTTGAACACCGCGCCCCCGGCATAGGGGGAAAAGGCCGGCTCGCCCAGCGTGGTGGTGCGGGGGAGCATGTCGATCAGGGCTTCGCCGCAGCTGAGAATCATTTTGGCCTCCTTCGGTTGGGATGGACCTTAGCGGATCGCGCTGTGTTAGCGCAAACATCCAGCATGCGGACCTTAGACCTTGAACCACGGGGCAAGGTTGGCGCGGACGCGCGCAAGTGGGGTGTCGCCGGTCGTGTCGGGGATGAAGGGCTGACCGGTGATCGCCTCGAACGCGTCGATATAGACCTGCGCTGTGTGCTGGATCATGTCGGCCGGAATCTCTGGGATCGGGTCGCTGTAAGGGTCGCAGCGGGCGGCGACCCAGGCCCGGATGACATCCTTGTCAAAGCTGGGCGGGCGGGTGCCGTTTTCGAACGCTTCGTCATAGCCTGAGGCAAGCCAATAGCGGCTGGAATCCGGGGTGTGGATTTCATCGGCCAGAAGGATGTTGCCGTCGGCATCGGTGCCGAATTCATACTTGGTGTCCACCAGGATCAGGCCACGTTCCGCCGCCATTTGCTGGCCGCGGGCAAAGAGGGCGAGCGCCTTGTGCGAAACGTCGTCCCATTGTGCCTGTGTCAGAAGTCCTTGGGAAACAATGTCTTGGGCGGTGAGGGGTTCGTCATGGCCACCATCGAAGGCCTTGGATGTGGGGGTGATGATGGGCGCAGGAAGCGCCTGATTGTCGCGCAACCCGTCGGGCAGGGTATGACCATACATCTGCCGTTCCCCCTGTTTGTAGAGGGTCAGGATCGAGGTGCCGGTGGTGCCCGCCAGATAGCCACGGACGACGATTTCAACGGGCAGGATCGTCAGGCGTTTGCCGATGACGACATTGGGATCGGGGTAGGAAATCACATGGTTGGGGCAGATGTCGGCAGTGTGTTCGAACCAGAATTTCGCGGTCTGGGTCAACACCTGGCCCTTGAAGGGGATGGCGGCGAGGATGCGGTCGAAGGCGGAGATCCGGTCAGAGGAAATCAGGATGCGGGTGCCATCGGGCAGGTCATAACAATCGCGGACCTTGCCGAAATAGGGGTTCGGGAGTTCGGGGATATGCGCCTCGGTCAGGATGCGGGTGAGGTCGGTCATCAAGGCCCCCTTGCGTGCAGTTCAGGGGGTGATGCTGTGAGGCGGGGTCGGTGTCAAGCGGTGGGATGGGAGTTTGGCCAAGTCCTTGCGGGCGCTGGGTTAATTCGGGGTGGTCGGGGTATTTGGCGGTGCCGCTGCTGGTGCAGACGCGCAGTGCAGACGGCTGTGCATACGCACGGGGGGTGCAGGGGACGTTAACCAAGGGCTGCGGGGGGAAGGAATCGGGCGGGGGAGGCAAAAATTCCTTGGAAGGAATTTGCAAAATTCTTCGAAGAATTTTGGCGATTTCTGAAACCAGACATCGTGACGGAAACTGGCGCAGCTTGCGGGGGAGAAAGTTCTGCGCCCTTGCGCGGTTTTGGTCAGGCCGCATTGGGTATTTGAGCCAAGCTGAAGGGGCAAGGGCGGTGCAGGGGGAAAGGTGATGGGGGAAAGGTGATGGGGCTTTTTGGAGCGGTGCGGTCGGGGAGGGAAAGGGGATCAGCGGGATTGGGTAACGGCCAGCACGATGCCTGCGGCGATCAGGGCGGCGAGGATGGCGAAGGCGATTTTCCACGCGCTCCACGGGCGTTCACCCTGCACCTTGCCGGTCTGGCCGTTGACGACAAAGCGGTAGCTTTTGCCGTTGTATTTGTAAGCGGCCATCCAGATGGGCAGGAGGACGTGTTTGAAGGTTTCAGAGGACCAGTCGGTGTCGATGTCTTCGATGCGCTGTTCATCACCGCCGATGTCGTGGCGGACATCCTGCTGGATGACGCCCGCCATGACATCACGCCCCATGGCGTGGCCGTCTTGTAGCGAAACCGTGTAGCCTTCGGCTGTGAAGCCAGCGAGGTAATCGGCGCGGTAGGGTTGCAGGGCGGTAAGATCCCAGGGGGCGAGATTGTCGGTATAGTGGCGGGGCAGGCTTTGGCTGGCGAGGATCAGCACATCATCAAAGCGGCGCGCGACCCAGCCCGAGCGGGCAGACCAGCGGGTGCGGCGGACCTGTTCTGTTTCACGCTTGCCATTGCGGGTAACGGTGCGGGTTTCATAGTAGTGATCGCCGCGTTGCCCGCGATAATGCGACCGGGTGGCGGCGTCAAAGGTCCAGTAGGGCACATAGAGACCATTCAGGGTGCGGCCCTTGCGGGCGTAGTCTTGCAGGCCGTTGGGGGCGAACCAGAGGCTGCCCAGCCAGTTGGTCATGGCGTCGCGGGCCTGTTTTTCGGTAAGCGCGAAGGGCAGAACGGCCTGCGGTTTGATCCGCCGCTCTTCGCCCGTGCCGATGGCGACGGGGGTGGCGCAGAAGGGACATTCGGTGGCATGGGTCGCGCCCCGGAATTCGACCTGCGCGCCGCAGGACGGGCAGGGGGTGATGCGGACCTCTTCCATCTGGGTGGTGGGCAGGTCATCCGCGAGGCCGCGGGCGAGATCAATTTCATTCAGCGCGCGGGGGCGGGCTTCGGGCAGGTCGGGGATGGGTTGGCGTGCGCCGCAATGGTCGCAGACCAGTTCGGTGGCGCCGGGCGCATAGCGAAGATCGGCCCCGCAGGTGTTGCAGGGCCAGTGGGTTTCGTCCCGTGCCATGAATCAGTTCCCAGGCGGCGGAGGTGGCGGCATCTGGGAGAAGAGGCGGGCGAGGTCTGTTTCGGTGGCGGTTTTCCAGCCGTCCATGCCGGCGGTCCAGACATGGGTGGTGGGGCGCAGGCGGCCCGCTGTCACCATGGCGGCAAGGTCGCTTTCCGCGAAAGGGCCGGTGGTTGCGCCGTTTTCGGCCAGGTGCCATTGGCGGGCGGCGGCGGGCGGCGGGGGCGGGGCGGCGGCGGTGCCCCACGGCCCCATGTTTTGGGCCATGTTTTGGGCCATCGACATGCCCATTGCGGCACCGATGCCGGCGGTCATTGCGTCACCGCCGCCAGAGCCGGGTTTTCCCAACGCCTCGGCTGCGGAATATTGCATGTATTTCGACAGATCGCCCGCGATCCCCGCCGAAGTGCGTTTGTCGAGCGCCTTTTCCACCTCTTCCGGGAGGGAGATGTTTTCGATGTAGAATTCCGGCAGGGTCAGCCCGTAATTGGCCACCAGGGGCGCGATGGCGGTGGTGACGAGTTTGCCCAAATCTGCCGTATTGGCGGCCATGTCGAGGACGGGGATGCCAGAGGAGGCGATCACGCGGGAGAATTCCTGCATGATGATGTTGCGGATCTGGAAGCTGATTTCATCGGCGGTGAATTCACCATCGGTGCCGACGATTTCCAGCATGAACTTGCCCGGATCGCCCACCCGCATGGAATAGGTGCCGAAGGCGCGGATGCGGACAGGGCCGAATTCCGGGTCGCGGCACATGATCGGGTTCTTGGTGCCCCATTTCAGATCGTTGAAGCGGGTGGTGGAGATGAAATACACCTCGGCCTTGAAGGGCGAGTTGAAGCCGTGATCCCAGTGCTGAAGCGTGGTCATCACCGGCATGTTGTTGGTTTCCAGCATGTAGAGGCCGGGGCCGAAGACATCGGCCAATTGCCCTTCATGGATGAAAACCGCGGCCTGGCCTTCGCGGACGGTCAGTTTGGCGCCGTATTTGATCGCGTTGCCGCGCCGTTCAAAGCGCCAGACCATCGTGTCGCGGGTGTCATCGGTCCAGTCGATGACGTCGATGAATTCGCCCTTGAGGAAATCGAAGACCATTTTGAAACCTCCTTGCCGATGCGCGCGGGCGCGTGGCCATCTGTCACCGCTAACTGTTGCCGCCTGTCAGCCGTGCTGCAAGCGATTCCACGATGGGGCGGGCCTGCGTTTCTGTCATGCCGGGGATAAGGGCGGGGTTGTAGAGGATGCGCAGCATGAGTTCGTCCTGCCGGGTGAGGAGGGCGAATTCCTCATCATCGTTGAAGATCGAGGGGCGGGCCGTGGGGCTGTCATTGGCGAGGCCCAGACCTTGGGCGATTTCTTCGTGCAGGCAGGAGAGGCGCAGCAGATCGGGGTGTTCGGCGCGGATCACGGCGAAGGCGCGGGTGTAGCTGGCCCCGTCGGATGCGGACATGGCGTAGACGAGGCAATAGGTCGAGCGCGGCATTTCGGTGATGGCGGCAACCTCGGAGCCGGATAGGCCCGGCAGGGCGCTGCGGATCTGTGGGCCAAGGGCGCGGCGTTCATCTTCGGAGACGATGTGGATGAAGAAGTTGGGCGCGCGGTCATCCAGCCCGATGGGGTGGCCGGTGGCCCGTGACAGGCGTTGCAGGAACGACGACACGCGCGCGGTGTCGGCGGCGCGGCGGTCAGGCGGGGTGGAGGGGCCAAAGCGCAGGCCGACGCGGACCGGAGCCTGCCATTTGCGGATGCGGCTGGTCGTCATGCGTTGCACCGGGCCTGAGGCGGTGCGGGTGTATTCATCGTAAAGCGCGATGCGGATGAAGTTTTCCGCAAGCATCCTGTCGGTGAAGGGGGTGTCACGGCCCCCACCATCGGTGCGCAACAGACCCTGAGACAAAAGCTGCGCCTGCACGCGGGTGTAATGCGCACGGGCGGCGGCAGAGGCAGGGGTTTCCGCAGGCGGAACGGTGGGCAAGGCGGCGGGTTGCTGGGTCGCCGGGACAGGGCCACGGGTCGGAACCGTGGTGGGTGTGCAGGAGGTCAGCCCTGCCAGCGCAATGGCGGCGAGGGTCTTGGGAAAAGTCATGTGATTATGGCCGATGCGGGCTTGAGTGGGGCGGAAGACGATGTGGCTGTCAGGTTTCGGGTGTGTCGGCAGGCCGGGATTGCGTGCTGCGCGCGCGGGCCGAGGACAGGGTGTCGCGCAGATCGCCTTCCATCTTTTTCAGCTCCACTTCGGCAGTGGCGCGGCGGGCCTTGCCTTCGTCGGCGATGCGGAGGCTGTCTTCGATGGTGGCAATCAGGGTTTCATTGGCGGCGCGGACGGATTCGATGTCAAAGACGCCGCGTTCCATTTCCTCGCGCACCACCTTGTTCGCCTCTTGCAGGTTTTCGGCGTTGGATTTCAGCAGTTCGTTGGTCAGATCGTTCGCCTCGCGCACGGCTTCGGCGGCTTCCTTGCTGCGCTGGATGGTGACGGCCTGGGCAAGCTGGGTTTCCCAGAGCGGCACGGTGTTCACCAGGGTAGAGTTGATCTTGGTGACAAGGCTTTTGTCGTTTTCCTGCACCAGGCGGATCGAGGGCAGGGATTGCATTGTGACCTGGCGGGTGAGTTTCAGGTCGTGGACGCGGCGTTCCAGATCATCGCGGGCGGCGCGCAGGTCGCGCAGTTCCTGCGCCACCTTGACCTTGTTCATTTCCGGGGCAGCGGTGACGGCGGCCTCTTTCGCGGGGATGGTGGTGCTGTCCGTCTCGGACAGTTTTGCTTCGCCTGCCGCGATGTAGAGGGCCAGTTCGTCGTAGAAGCGCAGGGTCTTTTCGTAAAGCAGGTCAAGCGACTTTATGTCCTTGAGCAGGGCATGTTCATGCTTCAGCAGGTTTTCGGTGATCTTGTCGATCTGGGATTGCACCTCTTCGTAGCGGGCCACGAATTTGGCCAGCGGTGCGGCCTGCCCGGTGATCTTGTCCCACCAACTGCGTTCGCGGCCAAGGTCCAGTTCTTCGGACGCAAAGCCGCGAATGGTGGTGACAATCTCGCGCAGCGCGTCGCCGGCGGGGCCGACATCCTTGTTCTTTACGCCGGCAAGCATGTCTTGCGAGATGACCTGCAATTCTGCCTGAGCGGAGGAGCCGAAGGCAATGATGGATTGGGTGTTGGTCAGGTCCACCTCGGCCATGCGCTGACGGATCTCTTCGGCCTTGTCGGCGGGAGCGGCGTCGAGCGGGACAATTTCGGCCACCGGGGCGGGAAGGATGGCGGTTGTCAGCGCCTCAACTTCGGCCAGGGCTTTGGCGGCATCTTCGCGGACGGTGGTGGACATGGGGCTATCCTTGTTGCTCGGCGGCTGGGTCGGGCAGCGCATAGGTGATGAAATGAGGTCGGGCCGTTTGATCCCGCGCAGGTTGCGACAGGTTGGGCGGATTTTCCAGTGTGGTTTTGCAGCAGGATGCGAGAAAAGCGTGATGACGCCGGGGAAAGGGCGCGATCAGGTAGCCGCCTGCGCAAAGGCGGGCTGCGCGGTGCCGGTTTCTGGCTGCTGGGTCAGTTGCGTGAGTTGGTTTGTCACGCGCAGAAAGGTGCTGGTCAGGGCGGCCGTTTGGTCGATTTTGGGGTTGGCCGCATCGGGCGTGATCAGGGTCGCCTGGGTGATGTGGTGCTGGCGCAAGGCTTCGGCGGCATCGGCGAGCGCGGGCAGCCAGAGGGTGAGGGCGTGGCGGGCTTCGGGCAGGGCGAAGCTGTTGCTGTCCACCTCGGCGGCGAGCGCGGTTGCGGTCCGGCGCAGCGCACGGGCGGCGACATGCAGATGCGGGTCGCGGCACGGGGCGATGGCCGCGATCAGGCGGGCCAGATGGGTTTGGGTGTCATCGCCGATTCGCGGCAGCGTTGGCGTGGTGTCGCGGCGACGGGGTGCCGGGGCCGTGGCGAGAAGGTGGAGAGTGCCAGCCAAGCCGCCGCAGAGCAGGGCTGCGGGCAGGTCGGCATGGTCGCGGGCCAGGGCGGCACCCAGCGACAGGCCCATCAGGACAGAAAGCAGGGGAGAAAGCGGCAGACGTGGTGCCTTTGCCACCACAGTTCTGACCAATGTCATGTGGCCCGATGTCATCCGGGACAGGGTGACAAGGCGGTTGGCGAGGCCGATATTGGCGCGAAAGAGGCGAAGGCCAAGGATCTGGGCCGCAGAATGTGCCATCACCGCGCGGGAGCCTGCTGCGATGGCAGCACGGCTTGGCAGCCGGTCAGCAAAGACCCAGGTCAGCACGCCAAGGCCCAGCATGGCCAGCAGCCCCCCTAAAAGGCGACGGCCAAATTCGACGCCCACGACCGCAAGGCCAAGGCCAAGGCCGAAAAGGGCGGCGAGGGTGAAGAGGGCGGTCTTCATGTGGCACGATCCCGTTTTGATAGGGCCAGCGTGGCCTTGGGGGATGGCGGGAATGGGGCGAGGACGTGGAAAGCTACGGGTTTAATTTGGTTAATGTTCGCGCTGCAATCGTTCGCGCAGGACGCCGATTTCGACATCCAGATCCGTGCGGTTGTCGCTGAGAAGGGTCTGGGTGCGGGCGGCGAAGTTGGTTTCCAGATCGGTGAGCAGCGATTCGTAATCGGCACGGGCGGACGGGTCGCGGTTCTGGCGGTAGAGGTCGACGAATTTCACCGTCGCGTCGCGGGCGCCTGTCAGGTAGACCGAAAGATACTTGCGCGCGGCGGTCAGGTCGCGGGGATCGGCCTCGATCGTGCGGAACATGGCGCGGGCGGTGGTGGTGAAGCGGTCAACGCGGGTTTCCAGCGCGCGGTCATTTGCGCGCAGGATCGCGTCCTTCATGCCTGCCAGCAGTTTTTCGGCATCATCGACGGCGCGGGCAACACGGTCGGTCTGGTAGGTATCGATGCCTTCGGCCCCCTTGTCGCGCAGGGGATCGGGGCCGAAGGCCATGAGGTGCAAAAGGCCGCCTGCGATGGCAAAGCCCACGGGAACAAGGCCCGGCTGGCTGATGGAGGCGGCCAGGGCAAGGCCCGCGCCGGTGAGGACAGAGGCAAAGATCTTGCGCGGGATGGCGGGGCGGCGGGCGATGCGGCGGTCATCATATTCCTGGTGCGCGCGGTTGCCTTCGCGGGTCAGCCATGCGGCAAGCAGCAAGAGCGCGGTGGCGCCGAGGCCCGCAAAAAGCGCATCTGGCCCCCCCGTAAAGGCGGGGAGCAGCAGGGTGAGCGAGGCAAAGAAGAACATGTTGACGCGCGCGCCCGCGCGCCGCGGGCGTTTGCCATCAAAGCGGTGGGGCGTCACAGGCGTGGTTTGGCCGTGTGTCTGATTGGCGTTGCCGCGGCGATCGCCATCGGGGCTGAATTTTCCGCCATAGCGTTGGGCCATGTCACTGCACCCCGCTGCCGGCTGTATAGAGGATGAGCGCAAGAAGGACGAAGTAGGACAGGGTTTGTAGTCCGGTACCCGACATAAGCGCGCCCCTTTGTGCAAGTCTGCGAAACTATAGGCGAAGGGGTGGGGTTCGGGCAATGGCCGCTGGTGGCGGTCTTAGCGCGGGCGACGGGGCGGTGTGCCGGGTTTGGCGCCGGGTTTGGTGCCGGCGGGGCGGGCGGGTTTGCCAAAGGGGGCGGCGGTTGGCTTGGCTGTGGTGCGGGGTGGGGCGTCGGCACCGGGTCTTGAGTTTGGTTTGGTGCCAGATTTGGGGCCAGATTTGGGACCAGATTTGGGACCGGTTTTGGGACTGGCGGGGGTGCCGGATTTGGCCGTTGGTTTGCCGCCCGCGCGGCGCGGGGTGGGCGCGTCAAGCAGGGTTGCACCGCGCGGCGGGGCGGGTTTGCCGGGCCTGCCGGGTGTGGCTGTGCCCGGTTTTGTGCCCGGTTTCGCGCCCGGCTTTGCGGCGCGTGGGGCGGGCCTGCCGGGTGTTTTTGCGCGGGCCTCTGTGCCATCCGATGCCTCGCCCGTCAGGCCAAGTTGATCACGCAGGACTTTCGGGCGGATTTCTTCCACCTCGCCCGGTTTCAATTCGTTCAGGCGGAAGGGGCCATAGCTGATGCGGATCAGGCGGTTCACGGTCAGGCCGATGGCCGTCATGGCGCGCCGGATTTCGCGGTTCTTGCCTTCGCGCAAGCCCACCGTCAGCCAGGCATTCGCGCCCTGATGCCGGTCAAGGACGACCTGCATCGGTTGGAAATCCTCGCCCTCGACGGTGATGCCGCGGCGAAGGGGTTCCAGATCGGGATCGGTCGGGTTGCCCTTGACGCGGACGCGGTATTTCCGCAGCCAGCCGGTAGAGGGAAGTTCCAGACGGCGCTTCAACTCGCCATCATTGGTCAGAAGAAGCAGGCCTTCGGAATTGAGGTCGAGGCGACCGACGGACATGACGCGGGGCAGGTCTTCGGGGAGATGGTCGAAGATCGTGTCGCGGCCCTTTTCATCGGCGTTGGATGTGACCAATCCATCGGGCTTGTAATAAAGCCAGAGCCGCGCAGGTTCTGGTGCGGCCAGCGGCTGGCCGTTTACGGTGATGCGGTCAGCGGGGCCGACATTCAGTGCGGGGCTGTCGATGACCTTGCCGTTGACCGCGACTTCGCCCGCTTCGATCATCCGCTCGGCCTCGCGCCGGGAGGCGATGCCGGCGCGGGACAGCACCTTGGCGATGCGGTCGCCCGTAGCGGGCGCGGCGGTGGAGGCGGCGGTGGAGGCGGCGGTGGACGCGGTGGGCGGCTTGGCTTTCGGGGGGCGGGTCATGGGCTGTCCTTTGCGCGTCAGACATGGTGCGCGTCAGACATGGTGCCTAGCGGAAGCGGGGTGCGTTTTCCAGCCCCGGTGGTTTGGCGGGTCCGGCAGAACGGGGGTATTTGGGCCAAGATGAAGGTGCATGGTTGCGCCTTTGCCCGGAGCGGGGCAGGAAAGGGCATGGAATTCCGGTCTTTCATGGATGCGGCGCTGGAGGAAGCGCGGGGGGCGGCCACGCGGGGCGAGGTGCCGGTGGGCGCGGTCGTGGTGTCACCGGGTGGCGTGGTGGTGGCGCGGGCTGGGAACCGGACGCGAGAGCTGTGCGACCCTACCGCCCATGCCGAGATGCTGGCGATCCGGGCGGCCTGTGCGGCGGCCGGATCAGAGCGGTTGGTGGGGCATGATCTGTATGTGACGCTGGAGCCATGCCCGATGTGTGCGGCGGCGATCGCGGCGGCGCGCATCGGGCGGCTGTATTACGGGGCCGCAGACCCGAAAAGCGGCGGCGTGGCGGTGGGCGCACGGGTGTTTGCCCATCCGCAATGCCATCATGTGCCAGAGGTTTATGACGGGATCGCGGCCGGTGCGGCGGAAACGCTGTTGAAGGGGTTCTTTGCTGCGCGACGGGTGGAGTAGTGGGCGGGGGGCGTGATGCCCCCCGCGCCGATTACAGGGTGGCCGATTACAGGGTGATCGCCTCCAGCACCTGCGGTTCGATCACCTGAACGCCGGGAAGGGCTGCAACCATCGTGGTGGCGTCCTGTTCCAGCGCGCCGAAGGTGCGGTAATGGCAGGGGATCACGGTCTTGAAGTTGAAATACCGCTTTGCCGCCCAGGCGGCGCGTTCCATATCCATCGTGAAATGCCCGCCAGCCGCAAGGATGCCGATATCGGGGGCGTGCAATTCGCCCATCCATTGCATGTCAGCCATGATGTCGGTGTCGCCCGACACATAGGTGCGGTGGCCGCCGCCTGCGATCATGAAGCCCGCTTCGGAGCCGATGGCGATGGGGCCGTTTTCACCCGCCATGGTGTTGGAATGTGACGCATTGACCATCGTCACCTTGGCGCCGCCCAGATCGACGGTGCCGCCCTTGTTGAAACCGATCGTGGCGATGCCGTCACGTGCTTCAAGAAAGCTGGTCAGGTCATAGATGCCGACCAGCGGGATGCCCAATTCCTTGCAGATGGCCACGGCATCGGCGGAATGGTCGCCGTGGCCGTGGGTCAGCAGAACATGGGTGGCACCCTTGATCGCCTCATCCCGGCGGTCGGCGGGGAACATCGGGTTGCCGGTCAGCCAAGGGTCGATGAGAAGGACGGCCTGTTCGAGTTCGATGCGAAAGCCGGAATGGCCGAGCCAGATGATCTGCATGATGATGTTCCTTTTGTCGTCAGTTTTTTCGTTGATGGACATGTCCCTGCGGCAGAAACTAGCGGGAACTGGCCGCGAAGGAATAGGGGGCGTGCGCGCGCCGGGGCGCAGAGCCTGTGCGCGGCGGTGGCTGGATGGGGGATGCGTGCCTTGATGCCCTTGCAGGGCAAGGGAGGCGGGGCTAAACGGGCAGGGATCAGAACAGGGAAGTGCTGCCCCATGTCCATTGACATCGACACCGCCCGCCGCGTGGCGAAACTGGCCCGTATCCGGGTTGAGGAGGCCGATCTTCCGGCGCTGGCCGGGGAGCTTTCGGGTATCCTGACCTTTATGGAGCAATTGAACGAAGTGGATGTGACGGGGATTGAACCGATGACATCAGTCACCCCAATGCGTCTGAAGCGGCGTGCGGATGTGGTGACTGATGGCAATATCCAGGCGCAGGTATTGAAGAACGCACCCGATGCGCGCGAGGGGTTCTTTGCCGTGCCGAAGGTGGTGGAATGAGCGTGCCGATGACATCTGCAAATACCTGGACGATTGCTGCGGCGCGGGATGCACTGCGCAAGGGCGAGATTTCGGCCACCGACCTGACAATGGCCTGCCTGACGGCGATTGATGCGGGCGACGGGCTGGGCGCGTTTGTCCACAAGACGCCGGAACTGGCGCTGGAGCAGGCACGGGCGGCGGATGCGCGAATCCAGGCGGGCGATGCGCCCGCGATGTGCGGCATCCCGCTGGGGATCAAGGATCTGTTCTGCACGAAGGGCGTGCCGTCGCAGGCGGCGTCAAACATCCTGAGGGGGTTCAAGCCGGAATATGAATCCACTGTGACGACCAAGCTGTTCGATGCGGGCGCGGTGATGCTGGGCAAGCTGAACATGGACGAATTTGCCATGGGCTCCAGCAACGAGACGTCGTGTTACGGCAATGCGGTGAACCCGTGGAAAGTCGATGACCGCACGCTGACCCCAGGCGGATCTTCGGGCGGGTCGGCGGCGGCGGTGGCGGCGGACCTGTGCCTTGGTGCGACGGGCACGGATACCGGCGGTTCGATCCGCCAGCCTGCGGCCTTTACCGGGATTGTGGGGATCAAGCCGACCTATGGGCGGGTGTCGCGCTGGGGGATCGTGGCCTTTGCGTCATCGCTGGACCAGGCGGGACCGATGACGAAAGATGTGCGCGATGCTGCGATCTTCTTGCAGGCGATGGCGGGGCATGATCCGAAGGATTCCACATCCGCCGATCTGGCCGTACCGGATTTCGAGGCGGCGCTGACCGGGGACATTCGTGGCAAGAAGATCGGCCTGCCGCGCGAATACCGGATGGACGGGATGCCGGCCGAGATTGAAAAGCTGTGGGCCGATGGCGCAGCGATGTTGCGGGATGCGGGGGCAGAGATCGTCGACATCTCATTGCCCCACACCAAGTATGCGCTGCCGGCTTATTATGTGATTGCACCGGCAGAGGCGTCATCGAACCTGGCGCGCTATGACGGGGTGCGGTTTGGTCATCGGGCCAAGCTGGCGCAGGGCGATGGCATCACCGAGATGTATGAAAAGACCCGCGCCGAAGGGTTCGGCAAGGAAGTGCAGCGCCGGGTGATGATCGGCACTTATGTGCTGTCCGCCGGGTTCTATGACGCCTATTACAACCGTGCGCGCAAGGTGCGGGCCTTGATCAAACGCGATTTCGAACAGGTGTTCGCGGCTGGCGTGGATGCGATCCTGACGCCCGCCACGCCAAGCGCGGCCTTTGGGTTGGGCGAGATGTCGAGCGCGGACCCGATCGAGATGTATCTGAACGATGTGTTCACCGTGACAGTCAATCTGGCCGGATTGCCGGGGGTTTCGGTGCCTGTGGGACTAAGCGCGCAGGGCCTGCCGCTTGGGTTGCAATTGATCGGGCGGCCTTGGGAAGAAGGCGACCTGCTGAATCACGCTTATGTGCTGGAGCGTGCGGCAGGGTTTGTGGCAAAGCCTGCGAAATGGTGGTAATCCCCCGGACTTATCGAAACCGAGGCGTGAAGATGCGTATTGCTGTGATGCTTGCTGTGACGGCTGGACTGGCCGCCTGTACCCAGAGCGTGCCTGAAAGCGGCGCGGGTGTGGGGTTTCAGGACTATAACAGCTATTTGCGTGAACAGGCCGCGTCGGCCCCAAGGGCGGCAACACCGGTAACGCCGGTTGCGCCCTTTGGCGCTGCGGTGGCCCCGGCGGCCCCGGCGGGCGGGTTTTCCCCCGATTTGGCGGCAGCGGCGATTGACCGTGCCAGCGGGACGGGAGCGGCACTCGCAACAGGCAACGTGATCGGCGCGCCGCTGACGGCCACGACGACCGCCCCGGTGACGTTTCCGGACCCTCTGGCGCAACCATCGACGGCGGTGGCGGCCTTTGATCCAAACGATCCCAACCGTCCGCGGGGCAATGCCCCCGCAACCATTCAGCCGCAATCGGGCGAGATGGCGGCGGTGAATTCGGGGATTTCCGACGAACAGGATTTCGACGCCGTGGCCGCGCGCGAAACCATCGAAAGCGACGCCGAGCGGATTGCGCGCAACAAGGCGCAATACACGGTGATCCAGCCGACGGCGGTGCCAGAGCGGGCGACGACAGGGCCGAACATCGTGCAATTTGCGCTGTCCACTACCCATGCGCCGGGCACGCAGGTCTATAATCGGTCCTCGTTGCGGTTCACCGATCAGGCGGCGGCCTGTGCGCGCTATTCTTCGTCCGATCTGGCGCAAGAGGCGTTTCTTGCAGCGGGCGGGCCAGAGCGGGATCGGCGCGGGCTGGACCCGGATGGCGATGGGTTCGCCTGTTCGTGGGATCCGCGGCCATTCCGGCTGCAGTGAATCGCTATCCATCGCCGAATTGTGGCGAACGGCGCGGCGGGGCGCGGCCCGACCTGATTGTCATTCACTACACGGCGATGCCGACCGCTGCGGCGGCGCGGGTGCGGCTTTGCGACCCTGCGCATGAGGTTTCTGCCCATTGGCTTATCTCGGAACAGGGCGGGGCCGAACCGCTGGTGGATGAGGCGCTGCGGGCCTGGCATGCCGGGGCAGGGCAATGGGGCGATGTGACGGATGTCAATTCGCGGTCCATCGGGATTGAGTTGGCGAATTCCGGGTCTGCCCCGTTCCCGGAGGTGCAGATGGCCACGCTGGAACGGGTGCTGGGGGATGTGATGGGTCGCTGGGCGATTGCGCCTGCGCGGGTGATCGGTCATTCCGACATGGCACCAGCGCGGAAATCCGATCCGGGGCCGCGTTTTGATTGGCGGCGGCTGGCGCGGGCGGGGCTTTCGGTTTGGCCTGAAGTTGGGCCTGAAGTTGGACCCGACGCAACGCGAAGCGGCGGTCGGCTGGTCGCGTTCCGCGACCATGCGCGCCGCTTCGGATACCCGGATGTCGATGATGGGCTGCTGCTACAGGCGTTTCGCCTGCGGTTCCGGCCTTGGGCCGAGGGGCCTTTGGATGTTGTCGATGCTGCGCTGGCCGAAGATCTGGCGCGGCGCTTCCCGGTTGACGGCTTTGCTTGACGGCGGGGCGGGCGGGGCGTAAGCCGCCGCTTGCGCGGATGGCTGGATGACCGCGGGGCGCAAGCTCCGAGGAAAGTCCGGACTCCATGAAGCAAGGGTGCCGGGTAACCCCCGGCGGGGGCAACCCCAGGGAAAGCGCCACAGAGAAGAGTCTGCCTTGCATGCAAGGTGATGGTGAAACGGTGGGGTAAGAGCCCACCGCGGACCG
Organism: uncultured Paracoccaceae bacterium; assembly: GCA_958439195.1. Taxonomy (GTDB): domain Bacteria; phylum Pseudomonadota; class Alphaproteobacteria; order Rhodobacterales; family Rhodobacteraceae; genus Paragemmobacter. The sequence goes on along the minus strand of OY288172.1, from coordinate 18,867 downwards.
GGCAACCGGGACGGCACGGCAAGCCCCACCCGGAGCAATGCCGAATAGGGGCCTCGCGCGGAAAGGTCTGCATTCTGCAGAAACCTCCGCAGGGACGCTTCAGCCCAGAGGCCCGGGTTGGCAGCTTGACCGCCGCGGTAACGCGGTCGGCAGAGGAATGGTCATCCATGAGGGACGATCGCAAGATCGGGTCTCGGGACAGAATCCGGCTTACAGGCCATCCGCGCGTTTCTTGTGAGTTATCAAGCCAGAAGGGGGCTTTGCCCCCTTCCGCCTGCGACGGTTCACCCCCCAGAGTATTTTAGCCAAGATGAAGACATGCCGTTTCACCTTGGCCCAAATACCCAAAACGGAGCCAAGCGGCGCAGGCCGCGCGGGCGACCCAAAAGACTTGCGCCGAATGGCGCGCAATTTGATATCGGGCGGGCGGTTTGGCTGTTGACTCTGCCGCTTCCCCCGGTAAAAGGCGGGCTTCAAGAGATTTCGCGGGGGCCGAGGCGTTTCCCCGGTGCAGGAGAGACGATTATGGCGAAACCGACGACGATCAAGATCCGTCTGAACTCGACGGCGGGCACGGGGCATTTCTACGTGACCAAGAAGAATGCCCGCACCATGACCGAAAAGATGGTCGTGAAGAAGTATGACCCCGTCAAGCGTGAGCATGTGGAATACAAGGAAGGCAAGATCAAGTAAGGTCTTGTCTGGCGTCTGGATTGCGGGCCGTCCTTCGGGGCGGCCTTTTCCATTGTCGCGCGGGGCTGTGCAGCGGGCTTTACTTGAATGCGCGCAGTGGTAGGCTTTGGCATGGACCAGAGCCTGACCCTTCGGCGTGCGCGGCCTTCGGACCTGATCGGGGTCGATCTGTTGTTGCGGCGCAGTTATCCAAAATTGCTGAAATCGGATTATCCACCGTCGGTGATGGTGCTGGCGCTGCCGATCATCGCGCGGGCGCGGCCTGACTTGTTGGCATCGGGCCAGTATTTTGTGGTGGAGGCCGAGGATGGGGCCATTCTGGGGGCGGGTGGCTGGACCCTTGGGATGCCGCAACCGGATGAGGGGCCAATGCGGGATGGCGCGTCGCGGGATGTGATGGGCTGGGCCGAGCAGACGCATATGGGCCATGTGCGCCATGTGGCGGTGGACCCGGCACGGGTGCGTGCGGGGCTGGGCCGGGCGATCATGAGCGAGGTGATCGTCGATGCGCTGCGCGAGGGGGTTCGGTGGCTTGACTGTCTGTCAACGCGGACGGCCGTGCCGTTCTATGAGGCGCTGGGGTTTCGGGTGCTGCATGAGGTGGAGGTGCCTTTGCGGCCCGGTATCCTGTTTCCTGCGGTGCGCATGATGCGCCAGATTTCGCCCTAGTTTCGGTGGATTGGAAAAGCAAAAGGCCGGTCTTTCGACCGGCCTTTCCTGTTGTGTCACGCGGGCTTCAGCCCTGCGTCATTCACGGTTGCCGAGGAATTGCAGCAGGAACATGAAGATGTTGATGAAGTTCATGTACAGGTTCAGCGCACCCATGATTGCGGATTTGCCAAGCCATTCCTGATCGCCATACTGTGCATGTTGCAGATAGGTGTTCTTGATGTTCTGCGTGTCAAACGCCGTCAGACCCGCAAAGATCAAGAGACCGATCACCGAGATCGCAAATGCCAGCGCGCCGGAACCAAGGAACAGGTTCACGATCGAGGCGACGATCAGGCCGATCAGGCCCATCATCAGGAAGGTACCCATCCCCGACAGGTCACGCTTGGTGGTGTAGCCCCAAAGCGACAGACCCGCGAAGGAGATCGCTGTCACGAGGAAGGTTTGCGCGATGGAGATGCCGGTGAAGGCTGCAAAGATCCAGGCGATGGACAGGCCCATCACCGCCGCAAAGGCGTAGAAGAACAGTTGGGCCGCCGCCTGCGACAGGCGGTTGATCGCCGCGCCAAAGGCAAAGACCATAAGAAGGGGGGCGAACATCACCACCCAGCCCAGGATATTCGGTTGCAGGGTCGCGGGGTCGCGGAAGATGGACAGCAGCGCGTCCGACGTGCCGACCGCCCAGGCAACGCCGCCGGTCAGCAGCATGCCCACGGACATCAGGCCGTAGACCTTGTTCATGTGGGCGCGCAGCCCGGCGTCGATCTCGGCGGTCCGGGCGCCTGCGCCGACCGAACGGATCGTCTGATATTCAGCCATGTGAAGCCTCCGATGTTGAGCCAACGGCTGCGGGTTGGCACCCCACAGGCCGGATGCAACGAATATCGGGACGCACGCCATGAATTTCAAGACGTAATACCGGGAAACGATGTGGGAGGAATGTCGCTTTTTTCGGGGTGACGTGCGGGCCGTTCCGATGGGGAAAGGCCCGCCGGTGCCGCCGGTATCTGCGCAGGGATGGGCGTGATGATGGCCGGGATTATCCGCGCCAATGGGAAGGGACATCCCAGAAGGGGCGGGTTGCTTCGGACTGTGCCTGTTCGGGGGTGAGGCCGATATCGCGCAGCATGTGATCATCCAGCCGTGCAAGGGTGTGGCGTTGCCGAAACAGGGCGTTCAGCGACAGGAGGCGGGACCAGAGGCGCGGATGTGGTCGCGTGCGACTTGCCAGCATGGCGGAGCGGAGGGTGAAGATGCGGGGCATGGCGGTGGCTTTCATGTTTCGCGGTGATGTTTGTCGGTGTTTGTATCAGCATGGTTGAAACATGATGCCAATCGTGGCATTTGTGAAATGAATGATTGTTTGAATTTACATCAGGGGATGTGATGATGGCGCGGACGATGGATCTGGTGGCGTTGCGGTCTTTTGTGGCGGTTGCGGATTCGGGCGGGGTGACGCGGGCGGCGGGGTTGCTGAACCTGACGCAATCGGCGGTGTCGATGCAGTTGAAGCGGCTGGAAGAGTCGCTGAACCTTGGGCTTTTTGCGCGGGCGGCGCGCAAGCTGACCCTGACGCCTGAAGGGGAGCAGTTGCTGGTGTTCGCCCGCAAGATGCTGTCCCTGAACGACGAGGCGCTGGCGCGGCTGACATCATCGACCTTTGAAGGCGAAATCCGGTTGGGGGTGCCGCATGACATCGTCTATCCGGCGATCCCCGGTATCCTGAAGCGGCTGTCGGGGCAGTTTCCGCGGATGAAGATCAATCTGGTGTCATCGTTCACCATACTGCTGAAAGAGCAGTTTCAGCGTGGCGAACTGGACCTGATCGTGACGACCGAGGATGTGCCGGGGCCGGGGGCCGAAGTGATGGCGACGCGGCCTTTGGTCTGGGTCGGGGCAGAGGAGGGGCAGGTCTGGCAGAAGCGGCCCCTGCGGATCGGGTTCAAGGATACCTGCATTTTCCGGCGCAAGGCGGTGGCGGCGCTGACGTCGGCGGGCATTCCGTGGGAAATGGCGGTGGACGGTGAGAGTGAGCAGGCCATCGAGGCGACGGTGGCCGCCGATCTGGCGGTGACGGCGCGGCTGACCAATGCGATGCCGCAGGGGCTATACGCGATCGACACCAAGGGGGCCTTGCCCGATCTGGGGCAGCAGGCGATTTGCCTTTATGCCGCGCCGACGCTGAAGGGCGAGGCGGCGGCGATGCTGCATCAGGAGTTGCGTAACGCCTATTGTTGCTGATCCATTTCGATCACCACCTTGCCGGTGGCTACGCGGCTGCGCAGCAAGTCAAGCCCTTCGGCAAGGCGGTCCATCGGCAGGCGGTGCGAGATGTGGGGGTGAAGTTCGCCCTTGGCGTGCCAATCCATCAACGTGGCAAGGCTGCTGCGCAACAGTTGCGGCGCAAAGGCGAGATAGCCGCCCCACCAGAAGCCGATCACGGTGATGTTCTTGACCAAGAGCAGGTTGGCAGCGATTTGCGGCACGGTGCCAGAGGCAAAGCCGATGGTAAGGATACGGCCATCCGGGCGTGTGGCGCGCAGGGCGGCATCAAAGGCGGGGCCGCCGACCGGATCATAGACCACATCCACGCCGCCAAGGTCTTTCAGCGCGGATTTCAGATCGGGGTGGTCGCTGTCGATCGTTTCATCGGCGCCAGCGGCACGGGCAATGGCCAGTTTGTCCTGTCCGCGCGCACAGGCGATAACGCGGGCGCCCATGCGTTTGCCCACCTCGACCGCCGTCAGGCCCACGCCGCCCGCCGCACCAAGGACAAGCAGCGTTTCGCCCGGTTGCAGGCGGGCCTTGTGCGACAGGGCAAGATGCGAGGTGCCATAGGCGATCTGAAACCCTGCCGCCGTAGCAAAGGACATCTCTGGCGGCAGGGGAAGCAGGCTGTCGACCGCGAAGCAGCCTTGTTCCGCAAGACCACCCTGGCCGCCATAGACCGCGACACGGGTGCCGGGAGCGGGGCCGATGGTATCAGGGCCAAGGTTCAGGACGGTTCCTGCAAGTTCAAGGCCAGGGATGAAGGGCAGGGTGGGCTTTTCCTGATATTTGCCATCCGCCATCAGCAGGTCAGCGAAATTCAGACCGCAGGCCTGAATGGCAATGCGGGCCTGACCCTGCATCGGGACGGGATCGGGCAAGTGCCGAAGGCTGGCGGGGCTGCCGAGGGTGTCGATCTGCCAGGCGCGCATCCGGGTGCCTTTCTGCCTTTGCGTGTCCCTTTGTCAGTTAGCGCGGAGCTGGGGGGGTATCCAGCGGCAAATTTTTGCATAATGCAAATATTGGCGCAAAATCATTGCAAAATGCATCGCATTATGAAAAACACTTATAGAGAGAAAAGTGTTTCGCCGGGTTCCGCCTAGGGTAATGCAGGACTTTGGTCCAATCCTTCTTCTCCAGATGTATAATCGAACGTATCCAAAAAGATAGGTTTACGCATCTTTCTTTTGGTTTCTGTGGATAATTTCAAAGATTCTGACTTTGGCACGAAAATTGCTTATATTTGAGTGGGGACTATGTCCGAACGGAGAATATGATGAAGCATCCTGTTGACGCCCATGTGGGAAAGCGCATTCGCCATCGGCGCTGGATGGTGGGCATGACCCAGCAGCAATTGGCGGATAAGGTTGGGATCAAATTCCAGCAGATCCAGAAATATGAGACGGGGATGAACCGCGTTTCGGCATCGCGCCTTTGGGACATCGCAGATGCGCTGGGCGTGACGATTGGCTTCTTCTTTGAAGGGCTGGATGACAGCCGCGAAAGCGCGCAGGCGGCCGAGGGCGATTTCATGGCCGACAAAGAGGCCCTGGAACTGGTGCGGTCGTATTACGCCATTCCCGAAGCACAGCGCCGCCGCCTGTTCGATCTGGCGCGGGTGTTGAGCGACGCGGCCTGATTGATATCGGCAGGCTGACGGACGCCTCCACCGTTTGGCTTGACCATGTCACCCCGTGCGGATAGCGCGGGGGGACATTGGTTTTCAGGGCTTTGGGGGGCGGGATGATGCGGGTTTCGGCGCAGGTGGCGGCAGAGATCATCGCAACGGCGGCGGAACTGGCCGATGCGGCGCGCGAGGCGACGCTGCTGCATTTCCGGCGCAGCGATCTGATGGCAGACACCAAAGAGACAGAGCGGTTCGATCCGGTGACGGTGGCGGATCGGCTGTCAGAAGAGCGGATGCGCGCGATCCTGAAGCGCCGCCGCCCGCAGGATGGCATTCTGGGCGAGGAATTTGGCGCCGAGGCTGGGACAAGCGGGCTGACCTGGGTGCTGGACCCGATCGACGGCACGCGGGGCTATCTTTCCGGCACGCCGACCTGGGGTGTGCTGATTTCGGTGCGCGATGCGGTGGGGCCGATCTATGGCATCATCGACCAGCCCTATATCCGTGAGCGGTTTGAGGGCGGTCTGGGCCGGGCCGAGGTGAACGGGCCATCGGGGCGGGCAGAGTTGCGGTGCCGGGGGGCGCGGCCTTTGTCTGAGGCGATCATGTTTTCCACATTTCCCGAGGTTGGAACGGCAGAGGAAGGCGCGGCCTTTCGCCGGGTGGTGCCCAAGGTGCGGCTGACGCGCTATGGGACGGATTGCTATGGCTATGCGCTGGTGGCGGCGGGGATGGTTGATCTGGTGATCGAGGCGGGGTTGCAGGCCTATGACGTGCAGGCCCCCATCGCGGTGATCGAGGCAGCGGGTGGCGTGGTGACGGATTGGGAGGGGCGGCCCTGTCTGGACGGGGGCCGCGTGCTGGCCGCCGCAAACCGCGAGGTGCATGCGGCGGCACTGGCTTTGTTGCGCGGCTGACAGCTTTTGCACACCCCCACCCCCGACCCCTCCCCCGCAGGCGGGGGAGGGGAGGGCGCCTTCAGGCGACCGGGGGAGGGGTGTTTGATGGCGGATTTGGGTATTTTTGCCAAGATGAAGCCGGCAGGGGCAGGATTTGTGGGGCTTGGCCTGCGTTAGGGTTGCGGCTAGGCTGCGCACGCTCTGGCCGAGTCCTTCCCCCTTCTGTCGCCGGGCGTTCCCGATCCACCGAAGGGCCAAGCCACCAAGAGGGTGGGCGAGAGGGGAGCAATTCCATGCAGAATGAGGTTTTGATCCGGGGGGCAGCGGCGGTTGTCACCATGGATGATGCGCGGCGCGAGATTGCCGGGGGTGACGTGCTGATCCGGGGCGGTGTGATTGCCGCCGTGGGGCAGGGGTTGGCAACTTCGGGCGCAGTGGTCGAGGCGGCGGGATGCGTGGTGACGCCGGGATTGGTGAACACGCATCACCACCTGTACCAGACGCTGACGCGGGCGGTGCCTGGGGGGCAGGATGCGCTGCTGTTTGGGTGGTTGAAGACGCTGTATCCGATCTGGGCGCGGTTCGGGCCGGAGGAGATGTTCGTCAGCGCGCAAGTGGGGCTGGCGGAACTGGCGCTGTCGGGCTGTTCGCTGACGTCGGATCATCTCTATCTGTTTCCGGGCGGGGCGCGGTTGGACGATACGATTGCGGCGGCAGGGGAGGTGGGGCTGCGGTTTCACCCCACACGCGGGGCGATGAGCATTGGCGAAAGCGCCGGGGGGTTGCCGCCCGACAGTCTGGTGGAGCGGGAGGCGGCGATCCTGGAGGATTGCATCCGTGTGGTGGATGCGTTCCATGACCCGGCCGAGGGGGCGATGGTGCGGGTGGGGCTGGCGCCCTGTTCGCCGTTCTCGGTCAGCCGTGACCTGATGCGCGAGGCGGCGCTGCTGGCGCGGGACAAGGGGGTGATGTTGCACACCCACCTGGCCGAAAATGACGAGGATATCGCCTATTCTCTGGCGCAGTTCGGGTGTCGTCCGGGGCAGTATGCGGAAGATCTGGGTTGGACCGGCAATGATGTGTGGCACGCGCATTGCGTGAAGCTGGATGGTTCGGAAATTGATCTTTTTGCCCGGTCAGGGACCGGTGTGGCGCATTGCCCATGTTCGAATTGTCGCCTTGGGTCGGGTATCGCGCCGGTGCGGGCGATGCGGGATCGGGGCGTGAAGGTGGGGCTTGGCGTGGATGGATCGGCCAGCAATGATGCGGGCAATCTGGTGGGCGAGGCGCGGATAGCGATGCTGTTGCAGCGCGTGGCGCGGGGGGCGGATGCGATGGGGGTGCGTGAGGCGCTGGAGATTGCCACGCTGGGGGGCGCGCGGGTTTTGGGGCGGTCGGATTGCGGGTCGCTGGAGGTGGGAAAGCGGGCGGATGTGGCGATTTGGGACATGACGGGAGTGGAGAGCGCGGGGGCATGGGACCCGGTGGCGGCGCTGCTGCTCTGTGGGCCGACGCGGGTGCGGGATCTGTTTGTCGAAGGAAAACAGGTGGTTCGGGACGGCCAGATGGTGACGATTGATCTGGCCCGCGTGGTAGAACGGCAGAACCGTCTGGCGGCGCGGTTGATGGGGTGATAGGGGGCGGATATGTCACATAATTTCGAGGCCCAGCGACGCGATACCTTTGCCACCTTTAAGGGGGTGAAGAATTTGCCGAAGGAATCGGTGATCGATTTCATGTTCTTTGTCGAGGAAACCGACGCCAACTGGAACGCCTTTGAGAAGGCGCTGAAGGCGCGGGGGTTCAAGCCGCGGCGGGTGGGGGACAATGAAACGGTCATCGCCAGTTTCGGCCCGATCCCGGTGACGCCTGAGGCGATCTGGGACAAGGAGCGGGTGGCCACGGAAATTGCGCTGGCGCATGATTTCTATCCCGATGGGTGGGAATTGGCGGATTAGGCCGCGCCTGCCTGTGTGCAGATCGTGGTGCAGAGAGTGGTGCAGCAGGGCGTATGCACGCGGCGCGCTGTGATTGCCCTGTTTATGCAACGGATAGGGGGATGTGATGCAGGGTCCGACCGATGCCTATAGACCCGCAGAGATTGCCGCGCTGATCGAGACGGCCGGGGTGGCCAAGGCCGCGCTGCCTGCCGGGCGGACGCTGGTTCTGGCGGTGCTGGCGGGGGCGTTCATCGGGTTTGGTGCGGCGGCGTGGTGCATGGCGATGGCGGGGGTGGACCCTGGCTTTGGTCCGGCGCGGGTGCTGGGCGGGGCGGTCTTTGCGCTGGGGCTGATCCTTGTGGTGGTGGGCGGGGCGGAGTTGTTCACCGGCAATGCGCTGATGGTGATGGCGGCGGTGGATCGGCGGATCACAACGGGGGCTTTGCTGCGGAACTGGGCGATTGTCTGGGGGGGCAACCTGATTGGCGCGGCGGGGTTGGCGCTGGCCTTTGGGATGAGCGGGTTGCTGGACGGGCCGATGGGGGCGGTGGCGGTGCGGGCGGCAGAGGGCAAGGCGGGGCTGGGGCCGTGGGAGGCGGTGCTGCGGGGCGCGCTGTGCAATGCGCTGGTCTGTCTGGCGGTCTGGTTGAGTTTTGCGGCGCGGTCTGTGACGGACCGGGTATTGGCGGTGTTGTGGCCGGTGACGGCCTTTGTGGCGTTGGGGTTGGAACATTCGGTGGCCAATATGTTCCTGCTGCCGCTGGGCTGGTGGGCCGGGGGTGAGGTGGGGCTGGCGGGGGCGGTGGGCAACCTGATCTGGGTGAGCCTTGGCAATGTGATCGGCGGCGCGGGGGGCGTGGCGTTGGCCTATCGGTTTGCCTTTCCGGCGATGGCGGGACGGTAGAAGAAGGGGGCGTTCCGCCCCCTCTTGGCGCTGTGCGCCAATTCACCCCCTGAGGGTATTTTTGCCAAGATGAATGGGGACGGCGGCGATAACCTTAATAATTGGTATCCTATCGTTTGCCGGGGTCTTTCATTCGGTCGGGTTAGGCGCTGCGCGAAAATACGTAAATTACGTAATTTAGGCGCTTGCAGGCTGCGACGGGATCAGCGCGCCGTTTTGCCGCCTATCCAGGTGGTGCGGATGGCGCGGTCATCGCCGATCATGATGGTGGGAAAGAGCGCCTGCCACAGCGTTTCGGCGCGCGCGGCGGCCTGGGCGATGGCGGGGGTAGAGGCGAGGTCGAGGATGGTCAGGTCCGCCTCCATCCCTGGGGCGATGTTGCCGATGCGGTCATCAGCGCGGAGCGCGCGGGCGGAACCGACGGTGGCAAGCCAGATCAGTTGCGAGGGGTGCAGCGCCTGACCACGGAGTTGCGCCACCTCATAGGCGGCGGCCATGGTGTGCAGCATGGAGAAGGACGACCCGCCGCCGGTATCGGTGGCAAGCCCCACGCGGAGGTGGCGGGCAAGGGACATGTCGAAGAGGCCCGATCCGATGAAGGTGTTGGAGGTGGGGCAATGGACGAGGCTGGCCCCGGCCTCGATCAGGCGGGATTTTTCGCGGTCTGTCAGGTGGATGGCGTGGCCGTAGATCGCGCCTTCGCGCAGCAAACCTTGGGCTTCGTAAGTGTCGAGATAGTCACGCGACTGGGGGAAGAGGTCGCGGACCCAGGCGATTTCATCGGTCTGTTCCGACAGATGGGTCTGCATCAGGCAATTGGGGTATTCGCGCCAGAGCGCACCCAGGGCGGCCAGTTGTTCGGGGGTGGAGGTGGGCGAGAAGCGGGGCGTGATGACATAGGACAGGCGGTCAACCCCATGCCATTTTTCCAAGAGCGCCTTGCTGTCGTCATAGGCAGATTGCGCGGTGTCACGCAGGCCATCGGGGGCGTTCCTGTCCATGCAGGTTTTCCCGGTGTAAAGGCGCATCCCCCGCGTCTGCGCAGCGGTGAAGATGGCGTCCACCGAGGCCGGGTGGATGGTGGCATAGGTGCAGACGGTGGTCGTGCCGTGGGCGGTGGCGAGGTCGAGGTAGCGGTTGGCGATCATGTCGGCATAGGCGGGATCGGCAAAGCGCATCTCTTCTGGGAAGGTGTAGAGGTTCAGCCAATCGATCAGCCGTTTGCCCCAGGAGGCGATGATGGCGGTCTGGGGGTAATGGACATGGGCGTCGATGAAGCCAGCGGTGATCAGGCAGCGGCCATAGTCATGCAGGCGGGCCTGCGGGTGGGCGGCGCGCAGCGTATCGGCCGGGCCGGTGGCCAGGATGCGGCCCTGATCTACCAGCACCGCGCCGTGGCTTTCGTGTCGGGCGGCGGATTCGCCTGCGACAAAGGGATCGGCGGTGAAGGACAGCACTTGCCCCAGAAGAAGATCGGCCATGTCATACCCCTGCCTGCGCCGGGTGCGGCGCGTCATGCTTTGCTTGCAAAGCTATGATCTTTTGGCGCATGGGTAAATTTCCCCGTGCCCCCTGTTTCGCAGAAACAGCTTTCGCTAGGCTGGGGGTAATCAGGCAGGGTGCAGCATGGCGGAAAACGTGGCAGGGATCGAAGAGGTCGAGCTGGACGATGCCCGCATGGAGGCGATCCGGGCGGCGGTCGAGGCGGATGACAGTGGCGCGGTCCTGCGGTTGGTCGAGCCGCTGCACGCCGCCGACATCGCCGATTTCCTGGAACAGTTGGATACGCGCGACCGACGGGCGTTTCTGGCGATCTATGCCGGCGAGATTGACGGCGACCTGCTGTCCGAGATTGACGAGACGATCCGAGAAGAGGTGATCGAAAGCCTGCCCGCCGCCGTGGTGGCCGAGGCGGTGCGCGATCTGGATACCGATGATGTGGTCGATATTCTTGAGGATCTGGAGGCCCCGGCGCAGGGGCGCATCCTTGAGGCGCTGGATCTGGCGGACCGGGTGGCGGTGGAACAGGCGATGGCCTTTCCAGAGGGGTCGGCCGGGCGCCTTATGCAGCGCGAGGTGGTGGTGGCCCCGGCGCATTGGACGGTGGGCGAGGCGATTGACTATCTGCGGGGGGCAGAGGTGTTGCCGGACCAGTTCTATCATGTGATCCTGGTCGATCCGCGGATGAAGCCGCAGGGCTATGTCACGCTGGGGCGTATCCTTTCGGCGCGGCGCGAGGCGGCTTTGCGCGATCTGGCGGAGGAGAGTTTCCGCACGGTCGAGGCGACGGAGGAGGAATCCGAAGTGGCCTATATGTTCAACCAGTATCACCTGATTTCCTGCCCGGTCGTGGATGCGGGGGGGCGGTTGGTGGGGGTTATCACCATCGATGACGCGATGAACGTGCTGGATGAAGAACATGAGGCCGACATGCTGATGCTGGCCGGGGTGGGGGAAGATGCCAGCGTTCTGGATGGCCCCTTTGCCACGGTGCGGCAGCGGTTGCCCTGGCTTGTGGTGAACCTGTTCACGGCGTCAATTTCGGCCTTTGTCATTTCGCGGTTCGAGGCGACGATTGCAGCCATCGTGGCGCTTGCGGCCTTGATGCCGATTGTTGCGTCGACCGGGGGGGTGGCGGGGACGCAATCGCTGGCTGTGGCGGTGCGGGCGCTGGCGGCGCGCGATCTGACCAGCAGCAATGCGCGGCGGGTGGTGTTTCGGGAACTGGCGGCGGGGGCGATGAATGGGCTGGCGCTGGCGGCGATCATCGGGCTGGCGGGGTGGGGGTTGTTTGGCGATCCGTGGATCGGGGCGGTGCTGGCGGCGGCGATGATCGTCAACCAGATCGTGGCGGCGCTGGGCGGTGTTCTGGTGCCCTTGACGATGGATCGGCTGGGGCTGGATCCGGCCTTGGCGTCGGGGACGTTTGTTACCACGCTGACGGATGTGATGGGGTTCCTTGCGTTCCTTGGCTTTGCAACATTGGTGTTGATATGAGCGTGGACGTCGCAAAGGCCGAGGCGCGCAAGGCCGCGTTTGCGGCGCGCAAGGTGGCATTTGCGCGGGGCCAGGGGCAGGCGGCGGAGTTGCTGGCTGATTTTATGGCGCCGCATCGGGGGCGGGCTTTGGCCGGATATATGGCGATGCGGACAGAGATGGACCCGACGGTGGCAATGGCGGCGCATCAGGGCGTGGTCGGGGTGCCGGTGATCATAGGGGCGGGGCAGGCACTGCGGTTCAGGGAATGGTCGCCGGGCTGTGCGATGGTGGAGGGGGCCTTTGGGGCGCGCATCCCGGCCGAGGGGGCCTGGGTGGAGCCGGAGGTTGTTATCGTTCCCCTCGTCGGGTTCGATGCGCGGGGCTATCGGCTGGGTTATGGCGGCGGGTTCTATGACCGCACGCTGGCGGGGCTGCGGGCGCGGCATCCTGTGCTGGCAGTGGGCTTTGCCTTTGCGGCGCAGGAATTACCGGAAGTGCCGATTGATGAATTCGATCAGCGGCTGGATGTGATCGTGACGGAAGAGGGCATCCGGTATTTTACCTGAGGCTGCTTCATCTTGGCAAAAATACCCCGGGGGTCCGGGGGCTGGCCCCCGGTCCCGCACTGTCGTTTCAGCGCGATGTGAGAATTACTTGGCGATCTTTTCGTCGCGGACGAACATGTTGGCCCAGGCACGGTCGATAAGTTCCGGGGTCATCTGATAGGGGATGCCTTCGAAGTCGCAGATGGAAATCATCTGGTCGATCAGGAACACCGGCTGATAGTTGGCGTAGTTGTTGTTGATGGTCGGGTATTTCACCTTGAGCAGATGGACGAGCGCCTTTTCGTCCAGCGGCATCTTTTTCTTGCGGGCAACGAGGGCGAAGATTTTCAGGAAGTTTTCCTGATTGGGGCCGTCGATCTTGATCTTGAAGAAGATCCGCCGCAGGGCTGCGCCGTCGAAGATTTCGTTGGGGTGGAAGTTGGTGGAAAAGATCACCAGCGTGTCGAAGGGGACGGTGAATTTCTCGCCCGATTGCAGGGCAAGGATGTCGCGGCTTTCTTCCAGCGGCACGATCCAGCGGTTGACGATCTTTTGCGGCGGTTCGGATTGGCGGCCAAGGTCGTCGATGATGAAGATGCCACCCGTCGCCTTTAGTTGGAGCGAGGCGTTGTAGGTGCGGGCAGTGGGGTTGTATTTCAGGTCGAGCATATCAAGCGTGAGTTCACCGCCGGTGATCACGGTGGGGCGTTCGCAGCGGATGTAGCGCGCGTCATAGCGGTTGCCGGACCGGCGCAGGCTGGTGGGGTCATCGACCTGTTCTTCGGCGGCGGAATGGACGATCGGGTCATAGACCGTGATGATCTGGCCGGAATATTCGATGGCACGGGGGACATAGATCTTGTCACCCAGCGCGTCACGGATGCCGTTTGAGATAGAGGATTTCCCGTTGCCGGGGGGACCATACATCAGGATGGACCGGCCCGAGGTGACAGCGGGGCCGAGATTGTCGATCAGGTCGGGCGGCAGGATCAGGTGGCCCATGCCCTTCATCAATTCCTGCCGGGTCAGCATGATGTTGCGGACCGATTGGCGTTTGACCTGTTCCTTGTAGATGTCCAGCGGAACCGGGGCGGCGCCGTAATATTCGGATTGCGACAGGGCATCCAGCGCGCGTGCCTTGCCTGCATCTGTCAGTTGATAGCCCATTTCGGTGCTGGAGGTGGCATGCAGGGTGCCGGTGGCTTCGATGAATTTCTGGGTGCGCGCGCTGTCGATCATTTCCTGGATCAGCGTCAGCGGCAGGGCGATGATCCGCGACATTTCGGAAACGTATTCGAGGTTCATGCGGAACATCGTCTTAAGCAGCAGGTCGCGCAGCAAGACAGAGGAAAGGCCGGTTTCGGCAAGCGTCCGGGGTTGAGGCGGTGGGGTGACGCCAGAGGATACGCCAGAGGATACGCCAGGGGATACGGGCGCGGGGGCAGCGGCTGCCTGTGCTAGGGGGGCGGTCGGGGCGTTCATGCGGGCTTAACTCCGGTCAGGCGTGGGCCGTTTGGACCGGATTAGCCGCATATCATGGAGAAATTCGGGCAGAGACAAGGAGACCAAGCAGAAAATAGAAACTGATGGTGCCAGAGAGCGCGAGGCCCATTGGAAATTTGCGATGGGTCCAGCTTGCCCAGTCGGCGGTGGCGGCGCGGAAGGGCGGGACCATGCGCATCAGGCGATGCGCGAAGAAGGCCGCAAGCAGGCAGGCCGAAAACAGCACAAAAACCAGCGCCGGGCTGGATTCGGCGAAAAACGGGGCCATCGCGGCGGCAAACTTGGAATCGCCCGCCCCCACCACCCGCAGGGCCGTGGCGATAAAGCCCGCGATCAGCGTGATGATGCCAAGCGCGATGCCCCAGAGATAGATGTCGAACGGCAGGGCGATGGGACCGATCAGAAGGAATACCCCCGCCAGCGCCAGCACGGCGGCGTTCGGGATTTTCATGAACTTCATGTCGGACCACGCCACCCAAAGGCTGATGGCAAGAACCGGGACCAGAAACCACAGGGCCGACCAGAGCGACGGCAGGTCGTCAAGACGCATGGGGGATCACGCCTCGAGCGCGGCGAGGCTGCGGACTGCGGCCTCGAAATGCTGGGGGTGGGTGGCGATGGCGTCTTGCAGCAGCGCCTTGCCCACGGCGACATCGCCTTTCTTGATGGCGGTCAGGGCGAGGGTATAGATCAGCTCTGCCTTTTCGGTTTGCGTCATGGTGACGACGGGCATGTCATATTTGCGCTGTGCGCCACGGGCCATGACAAGGTTGTTCTTGGCGGTGAACAGGGTGTTGTCAAAGGTCAGCGCCTGGGTGAACAGCCGTTCTGCGCCGGCATAATCGGCGCGGCTGAGTTTGGAGAAGCCCCAGTTGTTGTAGACGCCCGCAGGTTTTGTCGTCATCCCGGCGGCGATTTCGTAGAAGCTGTCGGCCTTTTTCCAATCCTTGCGGCTGTCGGCGACCATCGCCTCCAGGCGGTAGCGTTCAAAGGTTTCATGGGTAGGCGGGATGCGGTTCAATTCGGCGGCAGCCTTGTCCCATTCGTTCAGGCGGATATGGGCATCAGCCAGCGCCACCCGGTCATCCGGCAGCCCTTCGGGGGAATTGGCGACGGCGGCCCAGACAGCGGCGGCCTCGGCCGGGCGGTTGGCGCGGATCAGCGATTTGCCCAGGCCACGTTTCAGATCAATTCGGTCAGGTTGATCGGTCACGGCCTTGTTGAAATAGGCCACGGCTTCGTTCGGGTCGCCGATGGTCAGCATGATGTCATTGAGGTTTGTCTCATCAATGACATTGACACTTTGGATGGCGCGCTGCACCTCGGCGTCCGAGGATTTTTCACAGGCCGCGAGGACCACTGTGCCGGAAAGGCACAGGGCGAGAAAGACAGGGTGGCGCATGTTGCTGCGTCCTTTTTGCTGCTCGGTCCTTTGCTCCCTAGAGCTGCGACAGCAGGACAGATTGGCCCTGACCGCGCCGCACAAGGGAGAAATTCGGTTCTTCTTGAGGTTCTTCATACACGTTTGCTTCGCTTTGCGCGATAGCGAGACGCAGATTTTCGCGGATGGAGTCCGTTTCGCCACTGTCAAGGGCATAGGCCTGCTGGAAGATCAGCCGCGCCTCGGCGGGTTTGCCCCGTTCCATCAGCACGACGCCCAGATTGTTCAGGGCGGGGACCGAGGATGAATCTTCCTTTACCGCGCGGCGCAGGATCTGTTCGGCCTGACCAAGGCGGCCAAGGCGCAGATTGGCGGACCCGATGGCCGACAGGACATCGGCGTTGATCCCAACTTCGCCCGCTGCGCGCATATAAGCCTTGAGCGCGAGTTCGTATTCCCCCGATTCCATCAGGCGGTGGCCCACGATCAGGCCATCTTCGCCATCGGCGCGGGCATTGACGCCAGGGGCGGTGCGGGCGTCGGATGCGCCAAGGCCGCCGGTCGATTGACAGGCGGCCAAAAGCGCAAGGCTTGCAAAAGCCGTCAGGAAGCGCGTGGTCAAGTCGGGCTTAGCCCCCTGTGAATGCTTTCACCACGCTGTGGATGGACGGCCCGATCAGGATGACCATCAGCGGTGGCACGGTGAACAGCATTGTGCCGAGGGTCAGCTTCGTCGGCAAGGTGTTTGCCTTTTCTTCGGCGCGCATCACGCGCTTGTCACGCATTTCGGCGGAATAGACCCGCAGGGCTTCGGCGATCGAGGTGCCGAAGGTGGCGGATTGGATCATCGTGGTGACGAAAGAGGTGATGTCGGGCAGGCCCACCCGTTCGGACATGTCGCGCATCACGGTGACACGCTCTTTGCCGGCGCGGACTTCTTGGCTGACGATGTCGAATTCTTCGGCGAGTTCGGGATAGGCGGCACCGATTTCCTTGGCCACGCGGGCGATGGATTGGTCAAGCGATTGGCCCGCTTCGACGCAAACGAGCATCATGTCGAGCGCGTCGGGGAAGCCTTCGGTGATGGCGATCTGGCGGGTTTGCAGGCGGCGTTGCACCCAATAGACCGGAAGATAATAGCCGGCGGCGGCGGGCAGCAGGGTGGACATGGCCATCGCTTGCAGATCAAGCGTCTGGGTGCGGCTGACGGCGAAGGTGTAGGCCAGGCCGACGACAAGAAGGCCAAGACCCAGCAGGAATTGCATCGCATGGAACATGCGAACCGAATTCTTGCCGCGATAGCCCGCGCGCAGCATCTTCAGTCGGGCGGCGGACATCTGTTCCTTGTCCTGCGGTTCAAGGAAGTGTGCGAATTTGTTCAGCTTGTCATTGCGATCCGAGGCGCGGCGCAGGTCGCCATCGCGCGGATTGCGTTCCTTTGTCCGGTCGGGCGCACGGGTTTGCTGTTTCAGCCGGTCAAAGGGTTCCGGTTCCTTGCGCAGCAGAAAGGGGACGGTCACGATGATCAACATCAGGCCAAGCCCCCCCGCAAGCAGGAGCGGGCCGGTTTCACCCATGCGCGAGACGATGAATTCGTTAAGCGAAGCGAGCATGGCTCAGACCTTGATATTTACCATTATCTTCATGAAGATAATGTTGACCACGAGGAAGGCGCAGACGCCGAGGGCTGCGGGAACGAATACGTCGGTGTCTTTGACCCCGTCGTAATAATCGGGTTTCAGCATCTGGATCAGCACAAGGGCCACGATGGGGAAGGCCGAAAGGAACATGCCGGACCATTTCGCCTCGGCTGTGATGGCGCGGACGCGGCGAAACAGTTTGAAGCGGGCGCGGATCACCTTGGCCAGACCATCCAGAATCTCGGCAAGGTTGCCGCCGGATTGCTGCTGGATCGACACGGCGACGGCCAGGAAGTGAAGATCCTGATTGTCCATCCGTGCGGCGAAGGCACGCAGGCTTTCGGCGATGTCGCGGCCATAGGTCGCCTCATCCGCGATCAGGCCGAATTCGGTGCCAAGCGGATCGGCCACTTCCTTGGACACGATGCCGACGGCGGCGGAAAACGGGTGACCCACGCGCAGCGAGCGGACCATGAGTTCCACCGCATCGGGAAGCTGTTCTTCGAGGAGGGACATGCGTTTCTTGGCCTTGCGGGACACCCAGACATAGACACCGCCCACGCCCATGCCGATGGCCAGGGCAATGCGGACCGGGGTTTCGGCAGAGGTGCCGATGGTCAGGCCGACATAGGCAAAGGCCCCGAGCAGCGCCATGATCCCGATAAGTTGCTGGGGCGAAAAGGCGATGTTGGCCTTCTGCGCCTTGGAGGCCAGCATCTTGTAGAGCGGAATGCCCTTGGCGTTCATGTGCTGGGACATTTCCTTGCGGAGCTGTTCCAGCACCTGTTCGCGGTTCTGGTTTTTCTCCAGCAAGGCGAGGCGGCGGCTGACGCGCGAGTTGAGGCTGATGGATTTGCCGAAAACGGTCAGATACAGACCCTCGACCAGGACCACGACGGCCACGAAGATCAGGATGTAGATGACGGGGGCTGTACTGAATTCCATTATGGGCGGACCTGATCAGATGATGGGTTCATAGATGGATGCCGGAAGGTCATAGCCCCACTGGCGGAAGCGGTCGGAATAGTGGGAGCGCACGCCAGTGGCATTGAAACGGCCCACGATCTTGCCCGAAGGTTCGACGCCAAGGCGTTCGTAGCGGAAGATTTCCTGCATCGAGATGACCTCGCCTTCCATACCGGTGATTTCGGTGATGGAGGTCATGCGGCGTGAACCATCCTGAAGGCGCGACGCCTGCACGATGAGGTTGACGGCCGAGGCGATCTGCGACCGGACAGCCTTGAGCGGCATTTCGATGCCGGCCATCGCCACCATGTTTTCCAGACGCGAAATGCCGTCGCGGGCGTTGTTGGCGTGGATCGTGGTCATCGACCCGTCATGGCCGGTGTTCATGGCCTGAAGCATGTCGATGACTTCTTCGCCGCGGGTTTCGCCCACGATGATGCGGTCGGGGCGCATCCGCAGGGCGTTGCGCAGACAGTCGCGCTGGGTGACGGCGCCCTTGCCTTCGACGTTCGGCGGGCGGCTTTCCATGCGGCCCACATGGACCTGTTGCAGTTGAAGTTCGGCGGTGTCTTCGATCGTCAGCACGCGTTCGGTGTTGTCGATGAAGGATGACAGCGCGTTCAGGGTGGTGGTTTTCCCCGAACCCGTGCCGCCCGACACGATGATATTGAGGCGGGTGGACACGGCGGCCTGAAGGTAGGCGGCCATTTCTTCCGTAAAGGCACCAAAGCGGACAAGGTCGCCGATGCCCAGCTTTTCCTTCTTGAATTTTCGGATCGACACGAGCGACCCGTCAACCGCCACCGGCGGGACCATGCAGTTGAAGCGCGAGCCATCGGCAAGGCGAGCGTCG
>OY288171.1 GCA_958439195.1 uncultured Paracoccaceae bacterium | reverse complement strand
ACCAAGCAGGCGGCAATAGCGGCATGGCCAACATGCGGAAGGGAAAGGATCACGCTACCCGACCCTGTTAGCAAAGACTTCATCCCTCCCAGAACAGCCCAAGGGTCATAGACGTGTTCAAGCACGTCTGCGGCGATCACAAAATCGAAATTGCCTTCACGCTCAAAAACCATCTTCGCCCACCCGGCATCGTTCAGATCGGCGGCAAAGACATTGCGGGCAAAGGGACGCAATTTCTCGATGGCGGTCGGGTCAATTTCAAGCGCGACAACGTCACATTTCAGTGTGCCTGAAAGATGCCGGGTTATCGAACCTGGTCCGGCACCAATTTCAAGCACTCGGCTGCCAGGACGCACCATCCTGATCACGCGGGCTGGTGCAACGTCGCTGTTCAGGTCGATGTCATACTCGTACGTATGTCGCGAACTCATGGGCATCCCTTGGGTAATTGAGTTTTCAGTTTCTTATTGCGTTCTCCAATCGTAATGAGGGCCGTCTTCACGGTATCTCATCCGCTGGCTGCACCCGCTCCGTATACGAACTTACAAAATGCTTCCCCTTTATGCACTGGCTTTTTCCCTACGACAACGGCGATGCGAAACCACAGCGGAAACTTGGCCAATCACGGCGGAAAAACGGGCAACATGCCGCTGATTGTTCCGTCAGGTGATATCATCGGTAATTACTTCTTCACAGAATCCCGGACAGCGCAATTAGAAGTGACGTCACTCCCAACCTTTATCCATCGTGAGCGAGACTCCTAGTTTGAGTTGATCCGACCCCCAACCTTGGAGCGCCCGAAGGCAGAGTTTTCCGGCTTCGCTCAGGGTGACGGGCTGGTGACGCCCCCTGATTTCGCCAGCATGATCGGAACCTTGTTGCCGATCGCGCCGTGTGGCCGCTCTTCGTTGTGGTATCTACGCCAAGCCTCCAACTTTTCTGTCGCATCTGCAAGGGTCAGGAACCAATGCTGGTTCAGACATTCCGCCCGGAAACGTCCATTAAAGGCTTCGATGAAGGCATTGTCCGTCGGCTTGCCGGGCCGGGAGAAGTCGAGCACGACGCCACGCTGGTAGGCCCAGAGGTCCATGTCGCCCGAGACGAACTCGCTGCCCTGATCGACGCGGATCGTCTTGGGATAGCCCGCCGTTCGGCACACCGGTCGAGGGTCGCCACGACATCCTCGGCGTGGTAGCTGTAGCGGACGTCGAGCACCGGGACGTATCGTGAGAAGGTATCGACCACGGTCAGAACCCGCAACTTCTTGCCCGTTGCCAACTGGTCATGAACAGAATCCATCGCCCAGACGTCGTTCGGCCCGACAGCCACGGCGCGGTCATCGCGCAACTTCGTCTTCACCCGCCGCTTCGGTGTCTTGTGCCTGAGTTGCATCCCCAACTCCTTGTATATGCGATAGACTTTCTTGACGTTGATGCCACAGCCTTCACGATCCAGCAGGACGTGAACGCGTCGGTAACCGTACCGGACCCGCGTCTCGCAGATCTCCCTGATCCGCTTCGCCACGGCAGCCTGATCGGTGCGGCGGGATTGGTAGTGGAACGTCGAACGGTCAAACCCGATGGTCCCACAAGCCTGTAGGATCGATACCGCCCAATCGCTGCACATCCCGCGGACGAGTTCGCGCATCCGACCAGGGTGAGCCAGTGGGCACCACCGGTTCAAGTCCGCTGGCGAACGAGCTTTCGCCGGATCACGTCCTGCAGCATTTCCCGATCCAAAGTCAGGTCTGCCACGATCTTCTTCAACCGCACATTCTCGTCCTCGAGCTGCTTGAGCCGCTTCATTTCGGTCGGCAGCAGACCGGCATACTTCTTCTTTCAGTTGAAGTAGGTCGCTTGGCTGATCCCCGCCTTGCGGGAGATCTCCGCAACAGGCGTTCCGTCTTCGCCCTGCTTGATGATGAACGCAATCTGCGCGTCCGAAAACTTCGATGCCTTCATCGCGATTCCGCTCCTCTCCCAGCCAGGAAAGCATAGCGGAAATTTCCAGCTTCAAACGGTCCAGTTTCCGGGGATCAGATCAAAAAGGCAAAGCTTGAATGGGCATACGAACAATTCAGGCTCCGCTTGACTGAATGCTCGTCTGGCTATTGCTCGGTTTAAACTCAGTGTGAAAAAGTTGTGCAAACTTGCCGTTCTGAATCATAAGATCCTCAAGTGGGCCCTGTTCGACAAGGCGGCCGCCTTCGATGAAAGCAACCTCATCCGCTGCCATGATCGTTGAAAGCCGATGCGCGATCATGATCGTGGTACGTCCCTGTGTCGCCTGGGCGATGGCATCCCTGACCAGCGCCTCGGATCGGTTGTCCAACGCGCTCGTGGCCTCGTCCAGCAGCAGGATGGAAGCGTCCTTGAGGATGGCGCGGGCAAGAGAAATCCGCTGTCTTTGCCCGCCCGATAGGAAAATACCGTTCTCCCCCACCTGCGTGTCATAGCCTTTGGGCAAGGTAATGATGAATTCATGGGCCTGCGCCGCCTCTGCCGCGCTCTGTACATCTTCATCAGATGCGGATTGACGTCCCATGCGGATGTTTTCGCGAATGGTCGTTGAAAAGAGGAACGTGTTCTGCCCGACATAAGCCGTGCGCTTTTGCAGTGAGTCCCGCTTTATCTTCCGGATGTCCATTCTGTTGATTTCAACAGTGCCGGCAGCCGGATCGTAAAGACGCAGCAGCAAGGCCATGATCGTGGATTTGCCGCCGCCAGACGGACCAACCAATGCGGTGGTCCGGCCTTGGGGAAAGACGATTGTCAGGTCCGAAAGAATGTCGCGGCCACCCGAATATTTGAAACGGACATTCCTCAACGCAACCTCACCCACGCCTTCGGAAAGGTCCACCGCATCCGGCGCATCGGTCAAAAAGTCCGGGCGATCCAGAATGTCGAACATCATGCGGACACCGACAAACGAGGATTCGAGTGTCACGCGCATCCGCGACAGGCGTTTCGCCGGTTCATAGGCCATCAACAACGCTGTGACAAAGGCCATCAATTCCCCGGGAGTGGCCTGCACCCCAAGGCCCATGCTCATGCCACTGACCACCACGATGGTCGCAATCGCGATCCCGGCAAGCGAATCCATCATGGGCGAGGTGACGCTTTCCAGGCGCACGATGGCGTTTGATCTGCGTTCCACATCTCTGACGGCGCGGTCCATCCGATTTTCCAAGATGGATTCAAGGCCAAAGGCGCGCACGACGCGCAACCCGGCCGAGGTTTCCTGGATCACCTTCAGGATTTCCGTCAATGACACGAGTTCTGCTGCCATGATGCGGCGCACCCGGCCAAGAACAGCGCGAACGCCAAGCAGGGCAAGCGGCCCAACTACTAGAAAGATAGCAGAAAGTAGGGCGTGCTGATACACCATCACGCCGATAAGCCCGATCAATGTCAGCGCGTCACGGATGAATCCCGTAACCACCACATCGATCATGTTGCGTGCGGACTGCGCGCTTTGCGTCACGCGCACTAGGATATCCGAAGACTCCGTCTTGTCGAACCACGCAGCTTCCTGTTGCAGCAGCTTGCGGAACAGCCGCCGCTGAATGTCGGCGACAACGCTGTTACCGGCCTTGCTCAGCGCCACTTGCTGCACATAGGTGGCAATGCCTTTGCCAACAAAGATCGTCACAACCGACCCAGCCACAAGGATTGCTGGATAGGCGTTCGGTTCCCGCGACAATACATCAAAGATGGCCTTCATTATAAAGGCCGTGGCCGACGTTGTCGCCGCAACCACGATCATGGCCATGATAGAAATGAAATAAAGCCACTTCTGCGCTGGAAAGTTCTCGCTAAAGACGCGTTTTCCGGCCTCGTACAAAGAGTCGGGGGATGAACTGGACACAGTCATTTCGAAACCTCGATTGATCCGTGGCGCGACATCTTCAGAACGTGTGACATCGTCCCGAACATCCTTCGATTTGTCAGGTTTTGGGTAATGTTGCCCCCGCATAGGCAAGCGGCTGCGACAGTTCGATGAACATGTGAAACCCTATGGGCGACGATCCCACGCCTGTTCGCTCGACCCACCTGCGAGCTTGCACCCCGGGCGAGTTCTGGCGCCAGCGCAGGGCATACTCCACAGGCATTGCGTGCCTTGAACGGCCACAGATGTGCAAGCAGACCGGGGGCAACAACAACTGTCGAAAGCATGGAATTCCTGTCATTCTCGAAAGGACGTCGTCGCCTTTCTGAACCCTCTGGGCGGCATCTGCGGCTTGCCGCCAAAGGAGTTGTCATGCCGATCTTGCCGGTGTTTGGGACAGTCTGGGCAAGCTGAACAAAAACCTTGAATTCCACTGTTCGACCTGTCCCGAACCTCGCTGCTTGGACGCAATCGAGCAAGTCTGTGTTGGACGCAACAGCAAAATGTGGCCAACCGCGCGGTTCCACGTCTTTGGTCCGTGGTGGCCCCATGCGACGCTCAACAGTTAGGTGTTGATCGCTGGCCTGAAACAGAATGTCCGCGCCCATCAGACGGTACTTAGTATCACATTGATATGGGCGCACCAAATCAGGAGTCCAGGAAGTTATCACAGTGCAGGCAGCAGGCCATTGCTTGCCGGTACACCCTGCAAACCCGCGATCGTACCGGCGATAAAGGCGTTTGTTTTAACCCTGCGGCTCTTTGAGATGAAATAGACCGGACTCATGACAGAAAGAACCGTTCCGGCGATTGCAAGTGTAACCCCAAGTCGCCCGCGATGCTTTCTAAGGACGTATAATTTGGAATGGCCCAGATGCCATCCGCGCACGCGGCGCAATTCCATATCATTGCGGGCTTTGACGTTCCTGCGATGAAGGCACCGCGCGCTTAACACATAGGCTAGGTTGCCGATGGCAGACAGCCGCGCAGAAAAATCGTCATCCTCGTGAAACAGGAAAATTTTTTCATCGAAACCACCGATTTTTTCAAATGCGGTGCGTTTGACCATGAAGCCGCCGCCCGAGATAAAGGATGTCGGAACAGTTTCCATGCCACGCGATTTCAGTCGTGCGGCGATGTTGCGCTTGAACCCGAAGTCCACCACCGTCTTCACCTTATAGCTCAAACGTCCAGACGCGCTTTCGTTGACAAGGCCAAGGCCAACGCAATCAGGTCGACCCAAGGCGGAGCGTCGCAAAGCGTCAATAGCCCTGGCCGACACAAGGCTTCCCGGGCTGAGTAACAAGATATATGAACCGTCAGAAACGGATGCACCGCGGTTGACTGCAGCACCGAACCCGACATTTTCCGACATCTGCAGGAACCTGACGCCGAAGGCTGCGCATATCTGACTTATTTCGTCGGAATCATGTAACGAATTGTTTACCACAGAAAATCGAACAGCCGAAGTGTCGAATTCTGTTCGCTGCATGAAGGTTAACGTTTCTTCAAGCGCGATCACTGAGTCAAAACACACGATGATCACATCGACCGATGGAAGTTGACCGACAGCGGACTGATCGACTTCTCCATCACGGTGCATATAGGAAGCTCCAATCGTTTTCACACAAATCGCCCCGTTCAGGGATACCCAACCAAGCAAAGCTCGATGCAGTTCGGTATCCATAACTGGTCAGCGATTGGCATACAACTTTGTTTCAAACACGGTGCGCCATGTCGGCGGATTTTACAGCACCCATGCTCGATGCCCGGCGACTTTCAGCCCAGCATCGTGGATGCAGCAGGATTGATCGTTATCCTGCATAGGATTTATGCAGTTTTTGTGTCTGTTTTGCGTAGCTGGGCACGGTGTGTTCGCTGCCCTCGGCACCTTCCGGCTGCTCCTCCCCTGCGGCTGGGACGACGCGCCGACCTGCACAGTCACGCGGCGAGAGGATACGAACAGATGGCGTTGCACGCGCTGCCGATCCGCACGCGGGGACGTGCCACGGAAATTTTGCTGTTCTCTGTCCGGTTCCTGAGGCAAAACGGGCGTTGAAACTGTGATCCGGTAGGAAAGTATGAAGTTACACTTGGGCTGCGGTGCAAAACACATTCCCGGCTGGTTCCATGTCGACGCGTTGGATTACTCGCATGTCGACCGCCTGGGTCCGGTCGAAGATCTTTCCTTCCTCGAAGATTGCACGGTTGAGCTGATCTATGCCGCGCACGTGCTGGAACATTTCGGACGAAGAACATACACGGCCGTCCTTGCCGAATGGCGGCGCGTCTTGCAGCCGGGCGGTGTTCTGCGGCTGGCCGTCCCAGACTTTGCTGTTGCGGCGCAGCTCTACCTTTCCGGCACCCTGCCGAGGGGAATCGAGGATGTGCGCGGCCTTGTCTGCGGTGGACAACGCGACACTTACGACTTTCACGGTATGATTTTCGATGAGGCGGACCTGACCCGTGCCCTGCGTGAAGTCGGATTTTCATCCGTCCGCCGATGGGATTGGCGAACGACAGAACACAGCTGGCTGGACGATTATTCGCAGGCCTATATCCCCCACATGGACAAGGAAACCGGAACGCTAGTGTCTTTGAACCTGGAAGCGATCGTTTAAAAGGAAACCGTGATGAAACGCGCGCTGATTAGCGGGATCACCGGGCAGGACGGTTCCTATCTGGCCGAGCTCCTTTTGGAAAAAGGCTATTATGTACATGGGATCAAGCGGCGGGCCTCGTCATTCAACACGTCCAGAATTGACCACATCATCGAAGATTCTCACAATCCGAACGCGCGGTTGAAGCTGCATTATGGCGATCTGACTGATACCTCGAACCTGACGCGCATCCTGCGCGAGGTGGAGCCGGATGAGGTGTACAACCTTGGCGCGCAAAGCCATGTTGCGGTAAGCTTTGAAGCTCCTGAATACACTGCCGATGTCGATGCCATCGGCACTCTTCGCCTGCTGGAGGCGATTCGCTTTCTGGGGTTGGAAAAAAAGACACGGTTCTATCAGGCCTCAACTTCTGAACTATATGGTTTGGTCCAGGAAACTCCGCAGCGAGAGACTACGCCCTTTCACCCGCGCAGTCCCTATGCCGTGGCAAAGATGTATGCCTACTGGATCACGGTGAACTACCGCGAGGCTTATGGACTGTTTGCCTGCAATGGCATCCTTTTCAACCATGAAAGCCCGCGGCGGGGCGAAACCTTTGTCACCCGCAAGATCACGCGGGGGCTGGCCAACATCGCGCAGGGGTTGGAGGAATGCCTGTACATGGGCAACATCGACGCGCTGCGCGATTGGGGCCATGCTAAAGATTATGTGCGGATGCAGTGGATGATGCTGCAACAGGATGTGCCCGAGGATTATGTTATCGCCACGGGCATGCAATATACGGTGCGGGACTTCATCCAGTGGTCGGCGGTGGAACTTGGGTTGACGCTGCGTTTCGAAGGGCAGGGTGTCGATGAATACGCCGTTGTGGACGCCGTCACATCGAACAAGGCCCCAGCAGTAAAGCCTGGTCAGGTGGTGCTGCGGATCGACCCACGCTATTTCCGCCCGGCCGAGGTGGAAACGCTGCTGGGCGACCCGACCAAGGCGCGGGAAAAACTGGGCTGGACGCCAGAGATCACGGCGCAAGAAATGTGCGCCGAAATGGTAGCCGAAGACTTGCAGATGGCGCGGCGGCACCGACTTTTGCGGGAACATGGGCTGGATTTGCCTGTGTCGATGGAAGGATAGGGTGATGCGGCGCGCAGTGCGCCGCGTCATGGGGTAGGTCGAAAGGGTCGGGTGATGAAGGTCTATGTGGCAGGCCATCGCGGCATGGTGGGCAGTGCGATCCTGCGGCGATTGCAGGAGCAGGGCGTGGACACCGTCACCCAAAGCCATGCCGATCTGGACCTTACAGATCAGGCCGCCGTCCGCACATTCTTGCAGGCCGAACGGCCCGATGCCGTGATACTCGCGGCGGCCAAGGTGGGTGGCATCCATGCTAACAACACCTATCCGGCGGATTTCATTTATGAAAACCTGATGATTGAGGCTAATGTGATCCATCAGGCCTTTGCCGCGGGCGTAACGCGTCTGCTGTTTCTCGGGTCATCCTGCATCTATCCGCGCGCCGTGGCGCAGCCGATGGCCGAAGATGCGCTGTTGACCGGGGTGTTGGAACCAACGAATGAACCTTATGCCATTGCCAAGATCGCGGGGATCAAGCTTTGCGAAAGCTATAACCGCCAATATGGTACCGACTTCCGGTCGGTGATGCCGACCAACCTGTACGGGCCGGGCGACAACTTTCATCCCGAAAACAGCCATGTGATGCCCGCCATGATGCGCCGGTTCCATGAGGCGGTGCAGGATGGGCGGGAAGAGGTGGTGGTCTGGGGCACTGGTACGCCGCGCCGCGAATTCTTGCATGTGGATGACATGGCTGAAGCTAGCCTGTTCGTGATGAACCTAGACCGCGCGGCCTTTCAGGCCAACACCCAACCGATGCTCAGCCATATCAACGTGGGCACGGGAACCGACGTGTCTATCCGCGATCTGGCCGAGCTGTTGGCACAGGTCACAGGGTTCAAGGGACGGTTGGTGTTTGACACTAGCAAGCCGGATGGCACACCGCGCAAGCTGATGGACGTGTCGCGGCTGGCGGCGATTGGCTGGCGCGCGCGCACCGAATTGCGCGACGGAATTGAAAGGACTTACAGATGGTTTGTTCAACATGCCGACGCGCTTTCGAAAGCCTAGTCGGCAGTGCAGCGGCTCAATACCTCAGCAAAGACAGGTACTTCTCTCCCGTACCCTTGGAAACCTTTCTGTCTTTTGAGAATGCACTAAAGCTTTCATAGCAGCCGGGAACGTCGCGGTCGTGAAGTTCCACAAAGATCACGGGAACAGCCTGCAGAACGGCATCGCTTTGCCGGAACAGCTCCACTTCTGCACCCTCAATATCCAGCTTCAGAATGCCGATCGGCTTTGCGTATGACTTCGATATCTGCTCAAGCGTTGTTGTCTCGACTACTTCCATCGGTTTGCGGGATGATACAGGAATGTTGGATGGCACAATGGTAAAACCCCATTCACGTTGACCGGGGTCAAACAGGTGAACCGTGCTCGAAACTCTCACAGACAGAGCGAATTTTTGCGGGTGAATTTGCGGGTGTGATTTGCAGTTCTGTTCCAACAGCTGAAAGTTGCGACTGGACGGTTCGATTGCGACTATGGTCGCCTTTGGGTACAATTCGGTAAGACGGATGGATGCTGTGCCGATATAGGCGCCTGCGTCCACGATCAGCCCGTCGAAATCTGCGGGCAGCAATCCTGCCAAGGGTTCATATTCGTCGAACAACGAATCGATTGCCACTGACAGATCCGTCGTCCGCGCGCGCAAGTAGATCCTTCGGCCACGGATCTTTGCACGAATGACAGTGCCGCGCGGAGCGGTCTTCAGGGTGACATAGGTCCAGATACCAACGGCGGCGGCGCTCCTGATAGACTTTTTCAGGCCCATGCTGAACTTCTTTCCTTCCAAGAATTGCAGAAGATCTTACATCGCCACGTCCTCTCTATCTGTCCACAGCAGAATGAAGGCTTCACAGCGAACGCTCTTTCGCATCGCGCTTGGCTGCACGTCTGACGCCCCGTCTATGTTCTATCTTTTTCTGAAGATTCACTGTCCGCAATTCCACCTTTCGGTCAATAAGCAGAAGCGTGTTTCGGACCATCCATTCAAGGGCCGACCCACGACCATCTTTCTCTGGCCAGAATGATCGTTCTGACCAGATCATACGCGGCTTGGCGAGGCGGTCGGGGGCCTTCTTGGCCATGGAAGCGTGAGCCAAGCGGGTGAACATCGTGGCGATGTTGTAATCCTCCAGCACCCGTTCGCGCGCGATATCGAGGGCCGGAAGCGAACGTTCCCAGTGATCGCTGTCCATCATCTTGACCATGTCGGCGGCAGCGCCTTTCGGATCATCCAGATTGATCTCGTGGAAGGCGTCCGCAGGAAAATAGTCCTCGACGTTGGAGCAGCCGGCATAGAATGGAAATGCCCAGCAGAGGTAGGGATCGGAAAGCTTCTCGGTCCAGACATCGCGACCTGCGCCATTCTCGATTGCCAGGTGATAGCGATAGGGAAGAAGAGCGTCCTTCTTGTCTGGAACCGTGCGGTGACCCTGCCCAAACAATTCAATTCGGTCGGGGATTATCCGGACAAGGGCATTGATGAATTCAAGCCGCTTTTGATGATAAGCCGTGAACGTTTTGGTCGAGGTGACGATTGAAATCTTGTTGGCCTTTTCGGGGCGTGACTGGGCGCGAAACCAGTCATAGCCAAGGAGGTATTCTTCTGTCTGGGGGTTCGACAGGTTAAAACCTGCATACCACACGGCACAGAATGCGTTGCGTATCTGGCTTGTCTTTAACGGTTTGGTGGTCGCGGACATGACAAGTCCGAACTGATTCAAGAATTTGGCGCCGTAGGGATGTATTACATCCGGCTCGCCTGCGAAAAAGATCGTGCGCTCACGCGGAAGGTGGGTTGGAATGGAGTAACTTGCACGGGTATGCACGATGAGGACGTCGGTATCTTCCGGTACATCGGTCCCAAATGTGAAATGCAGTCCACCGAAAAAAGGTGAGAATCCAGGAAACTGCTTAAGGAAAAGTGACGTCGGCACTGTGGTAAAGACGTGTACCTTTGGTTCGGCAGGTTGGTCAAGTTGGTGCATTTCTCTTCTCTTCACACGCGTCGCACAGCTTCTGTTTGTGCTTTTTGACGACATCGTGCAACTTGCAAACGTGGCACTCGGCGAAAGATACGTGACCAATGCGATGTGAGGCTTTCATTGTACACCTTGATCGCGCAAAGGGCCGAGAGTCGGCAGTTGCGGCTGCCCGGGCGGCAGTCGGGATGCCTGTAACAGTCGTGAATGCGGTTGACGGCATGCAGTTGACCGCGGCCGAGCTTTCAGCGGTTTACGTGGCGGACGGTTTGTATGAGCCACACTATCCTTTTCCGTTGGGACGGGGAGAGATTGCCTGCTTCCTGAGCCATCGTAAGGTCTGGGGAATGATCTTGGAGCGGGGGCTGGACTACGGAGTGGTGCTGGAAGATGATGATGTAGTAGATTCGAAGGCACTGCAAAACGCGGTTGTGCTAACAGATGCAGCAACGGATGGATCAGCATATGTCAGCTTGCAAACACGGCCGGTTCCTTCGGGTCGCAGGATCGCGACATCGCATGGATGCCGTTTGCTTGACGTTTCCCCGCCTCCGCTGCGGACATCGGGGCAGATCGTCGGCCGCCACGCCGCACTGCGTCTACTCGATTTGACAAAGCGGTTTGATCGACCGATCGATGCCCTGATTCAAATGACATGGATCACGGGGGTGCCGGTTCTTTGTGCGAGTCCGTCGGGGATTTCCGATTGGCCAGAGCCTGTGGGGGGATCGGTAGCGCAAGTCAAGCACCGGCGCGGCTTGCTAGAGATCATTCGTCGTGAAATGGCGCGAACGCTGTATCGACGGCGTTTCGCCGCGCTCGCACGATTGCATCGGACGATTTGAAAAGGCCCCATCCTTACGAATGAGCTACGGCCAAGAGCTGGGCTTCAAGAAGGATATTTCTCATCCGCCGGGTTATGCGTGCCGCTGCCAGAGGCATACATCGTTGATCTGCTCAACCAGATGGAAACCTGCCGCACCCATCCGTTCCTTGATCATCTCGGCGTCAACTGGCCCGTTTGGATAGACCTTTGGATGCAACTCCATGATCACAAGGGCCGCTTTTCCGACTAAGTCCCCTTCGGTTTTGATTAGGTCCAACTCCCCGCCTTCGATATCGCAAACGAGGCTGTAGTTTGGTGTGTCGCCTAGTCGGGCCAACAACTTACCCAGCGTGATCGAAGGCACTTCGATCACCCGCTTGCCCGTGTCGCCCACCGCGGTCAACCGGTTAGCGTGGATGTTGTCGCCCACTGCAAAGGAAAGCCGCGCCGCACCATAGCCAAGTTCTGCATTGATCACGTCGGCCTGGCCCTCAGGCCCCCGGTCTGCATTCTCGCTGCAAATCGCCAACAGCGCGGGGTTCGCTTCAACCACCAGATGCTTCACGCCCGCGTTCAGGCGCGATTGGATAAGACGGGACACGACACTGATGGATCCCCCTAGTTCGACAACTGGCCGCGCGGGATCGAGGTGTTGTAGAACGAACCGCGCCTCTTCCATTTCATACTTGTTCCGCAACAAAGTGTTGCCGACACCGAGCGGGCTGTTTTCGGGGATGCGTACTGTCAACCCGTGGAAATCGAACTGGTACCCGTGCCGTGCGACGTGGCGAGAAATGCGTCGCCGGCGAAAGAAATCTCGGATAAATAATTCCTTTGCCCGATCCTGTTGATACCTGCGCGAAGACCGGATCGGTCGCGTCGTACCGATCCGGGCCACCGTTTAAACTCTGCGGATGCTTAGTCGATGGCCACTTGCAGAGGAAGGAACTTGGGGGGCTTGACTACGGGATCGTGCCACCACGGTTTTCTGGCGGCAATGTAAAAGCCCCAGCCTTGCGGCCGGGGCTTTCGTTCACATGGAGCAAAGGGTCCGGCTTACGCCTCGGCCTCTTCCTTCGTTTCGGTGATTTCCTGGCCGGTTTCCTGATCGACCATCTTCATGCCAAGGCGAACCTTGCCGCGGTCGTCGAAGCCGAGGAGTTTCACCTTCACTTCCTGACCTTCCTTCAGATGCTCGTTGGGGTGGTTCAGACGCTTATTCGCAATTTGCGACACATGCACCAGACCATCACGCTTGCCGAAGAAGTTCACGAAGGCGCCGAAATCCACCAGCTTGACGACCTTGCCGGTATAGATCTTGCCCTCTTCGGGTTCGGCCACGATCGACCAGATCATGTCATAGGCGCGCTTGATCGCATCAGCCGAGGACGAGGCGATCTTGATGATGCCGTCATCGTTGATGTCGACCTTGGCACCCGACAGTTCCACGATTTCGCGGATGACCTTGCCGCCGGAACCGATGACCTCACGGATTTTGTCCGTGGGGATTTGCAGGGTTTCGATCTTGGGCGCGTATTCGCTGAAGCCTTGCGGGGCGGACAGCGCCTTGTTCATCTCGGCCAGGATGTGCAGGCGGCCATCTTTGGCCTGTGCCAGTGCCTGTTCCATGATTTCCGGGGTGATCCCGGCAACCTTGATGTCCATCTGAAGCGAGGTGATGCCATTCTGGGTGCCTGCGACCTTGAAGTCCATGTCGCCCAGGTGATCCTCGTCGCCAAGGATGTCTGTCAGCACGGCCCAGCGGCCATCGTCTTCCAGGATCAGGCCCATTGCCACACCGGCAACCGGCGCTTTCAGCGGAACGCCTGCATCCATCATCGACAGCGAACCGCCGCAGACCGATGCCATCGAGGACGAGCCGTTGGATTCCGTGATCTCGGACACCACGCGCACGGTATAGGGGAAATCGGTCGGTGCGGGCAGAACGGCCTGCAACGCGCGCCATGCCAGTTTCCCGTGCCCAATTTCGCGGCGGCCGGGCGAACCCACGCGGCCCACTTCGCCCACCGAATAGGGGGGGAAGTTGTAGTGCAGCAGGAAGTTGGAACGCGAGTTGCCGTGCAGGGCGTCGATGATCTGCTCATCTTCGCCGGTGCCCAGCGTCGTCACGACCAGCGCCTGGGTTTCACCACGGGTGAACAGGGCCGATCCGTGGGTGCGCGGCAGGATGCCGGTTTCCGACACGATGGAACGGACGGTCTTGTTGTCACGTCCGTCGATGCGGGCGCCACCGTTGATGATGTCACCGCGCAGGATCGACGATTCCAGCTTTTTGATCGCGGAACCAAGGTTGGCATCGGCCAAGTCTTCTTCCGACAGCGCGCCCTTGATGGCGGTCACGGCGGCAGAGATCGCATTGGTGCGTTCCTGCTTGTCCTTGATCGCAAAGGCGGCGCGCATCTGGGTTTCACCAGCGGCTTTGACGCGGGCATAGAGGGCCGAATAATCGGGCGCTTCGAAATTGAAGGGCTCTTTCGCGGCATCTTCGGCCAGATCGATGATCAGATCGATGACCGGCTGCATTCCGGCATGGCCGAACTTTACCGCGCCCAGCATTTCTGCCTCGGTCAGCTCATACGCTTCCGATTCCACCATCATCACGGCGTCTTTGGTGCCGGCGATGACCAGATCAAGCCGCTGGTCGGGGTTGTTGCGCAGGTTCTGCAGATCGTCGACCGACGGGTTCAGAACATATTCGCCGTTCGAGAAACCGACACGCGCAGCACCGATCGGCCCCATGAAGGGCACACCGGAAATGGTCAGCGCGGCAGAGGCCGCGATGATGGCCACGACATCGGGTTCGTTGTGCAGGTCATGCGACAGAACGGTACACATCACGAGGACTTCGTTCTTGAAGCCATCGACAAACAGCGGACGGCAGGGCCGGTCGATCAGACGCGAGGTCAGTGTTTCCTTTTCCGAAGGACGGGCTTCGCGTTTGAAAAAGCCGCCCGGAATCTTGCCGGCGGCATAGTATTTTTCCTGATAATGCACGGTCAGCGGGAAAAAGTCCTGCCCCGGCTTTGCCTGTTTGGCAAACGTCACGTTGGCCATGACCGAGGTTTCGCCCAAGGTGGCGATCACGGTGCCGTCGGCCTGACGGGCAACCTTTCCGGTTTCCAGGGTAAGCGTTTCACCGCCCCACTGGATGGATTTCTTGATAACATTGAACATCAGCGGATCCTATCTGGAGGATGTCGGCCCCTGCCGACCCTCCGTTTTCATGGCGGCCCCATTGCCGCCGCCCCCTATCCTTCGCATGTGGCCGGGGGCATGGCCTCACGTCGCAGATGCGGGGCGCATACAGGAAAACTGGGGGTTTGGGAAGGAGAGAGATTCGCTGGAACGGCCATGCTTCATGGCGGTGCTGCCCTGCCCACGCGACGGTTCAGAATGCAAAACGCCCGCGACCTTGATGGTCGCGGGCGTTCGGGCAACCCTTGCGGGATGGATCAGCGACGCAGGCCGAGACGTGCGATAAGGCTCGTGTAACGGGCTTCGTCCTTGGTTTTCAGGTAATCCAGCAGTTTGCGGCGCTGGGCGACCAGCATCAGAAGGCCACGGCGCGAGTGGTTGTCCTTCTTGTGGGTCTTGAAGTGTTCGGTCAGCGTCGCAATGCGCGACGACAGGATCGCAACCTGCACTTCGGGCGAACCGGTATCGCCTTCCTTGGTTGCGTAGTCTTTGATGACGCGGGCTTTTTCTTCGACAGTGATCGACATCGGATGTCTCCTGTTCAGAGGGTGAAGGCACAAGCCGGGATGTCGTCCAGCAAGGCCGATAGGCCCACCGCGAGTCGGCTGACGGCGGCGGATGCGGGCGTATAGGTGAAAATGCTGCGAAAGAAAAGTGTCAAAGAAGGCAAGACGGGGAATGGGGACGGCGTGGATTAACCAACTTGGTGGAAACTGGCGGGGAAAATCGTGGGGGCGCTGGAACGAAAGCCGAAATTCTGGCATGTTCATCGCGGGTGTGTGTAGGGCGGGTTCGTGTGGGGCGGGTTCGTTCGGGCTGGGGGGCCAGCACTTGGTGTATGTGGTAAGGGGTATCGTCCATGTTTGGGTTGCTGGGGCTGATCGGTTTGGTCGTGGCGGGCTTCGCGGCAGATGCCACGATGAATGCGGGGTCTGAGGAGGCGGGGTCCGACGAAGACCAGACCGACACGGACCCTGCCGAGGCGGGCGACGACGTTCCCCTGGCCGCGGATGACGGTGCGACAGCCGATCTTCTGGCGATGACCTTTGGCGATACCAACCCCGACGGTATGCCCGTCAGCGATGACATTCCCGATGAACCCGATGCGGATATCGTAAATTACGGAACGTCAGGAAGCGATATCCTGAATGGCGGGGATGGCGATGATGTGCTGACCGGCGGCGCGGGCAAGGATGCGATCAGTGGTGCAGGTGGCGATGACCGGCTTATCGGTGGATCGGGCGATGACGAAATTGATGGCGGAACGGGCGATGACCGCGTGCAAGGCCGCGTTGGTGCGGACCGTGTCACCGGGGGTGCCGGGGATGATGTGCTGCGCGGCGGGGCAAGCGCGGATTATCTGGCCGGTGGTGATGGCGATGATCTGCTGGCGGGTGGAGAAGGCGATGATACCGTGCTGGGCGGCGCAGGCGCGGATGATCTGCGCGGAGGCACGGGGGATGATTGGCTGGCTGGTGGCACGGGCAATGACGCGCTGACCGGGGGCATGGGGGCCGATACGCTGGATGGCGGCGATGGCGACGACACGCTGGATGGCGGGCCGGGCGCGGATTACCTGAATGCCGGGGCGGGGAATGATGTTTTGCGCCTGTCGAACGACACCTATGCCACCGGCGATGCCGGGGCGGATGAATTTCAGATTATGGCACCGGGCAGTTCGGTGATCGCGGATTACAACGCGGCCGAGGATCGGTTGGTCATCGTCTACGAACCTGATGCCGGTGGCGATGCACCCGAGGTGGCCGTTCAGGCCGAAGGTGATGATGCGCTGATCCTGATGGATGGGCAGATTCTGGCACGGATCACCAATGGGGCAGGGTTGACGCTGGCCGATATCCAGATGCGGGCAGGCTGATCAATCGGTGAAGAACGGCAAATAGGCATCCAGCACGGCCTGCGGGTTTTCTTCCATCACGAAATGCCCGGTGTCGCAGGCGGCATCTGTCACTGTATCCGCCCAACGCCGCCATATGCCCGCCGGATCACCGGTGCGCGCGGGAAAGCCATGCCGCCCCCAAAGGAAATGCAACGGCGCTTTGATCTTTTGCCCGGCATCACGGTCGGCCTGATCATGCGCGCGGTCGGTTGTGGCGCCGGCGCGGTAATCGGCGCACATGGCATGGACGCGTGCCGGGTCGGATGCCTGTGCGCGATAGGCATCCAGCGCAAAGGGCGGAAAGAACGAAAGCGATTTCGCCTGCGTCCAGCCTTGCAGCGTGTGATCCAGCCAAGCCACAGGATCCGATGCAATCATCCGTTCCGGCACAGGGGCGGGTTGCGCCAGAAAGGTCCAATGCCAGGCGGACAAGCCAAGATCATAGCCCCAGTTGTCCCAGTATTCGATGGTCGGGGCAATTTCGATAATCCCAAGCCGGCGGACCCGACCTGGGTGATCCAGCGCCAGCCGATAGGCGACACGTGCGCCACGATCATGGCCCAGGATATGGGCAGAGGCATGGCCCAGATGATCCATCAAGGCCACGATGTCGGCGGCCATCTGGCGTTTGGAATAGGCATTATGGGCGGCATCATCCGGCGGCGCATCGCTTTGACCATAGCCGCGCAGGTCGGGAATGATGACGTGGAAGCGGTCGGTGAAAGCCGGGGCAACCTGCGACCAGCACAGGCCGTTTTCCGGGAAGCCGTGCAGCAGGATCAGCGCATCGCCACGACCCGCCTCTTGCACCGACAGGGTGATGCCCGGCAGGGCGACTTGGCGGCGGGTAAAGCCGGGGATGTCGGTCATGCCCACAACTCCGGCTGGCGGTCATAGCCGATATAAAGCGGGTGCTTCGGATGACCGTCCTTGGACAGCCCCAAGGTAAAAAGTGGCCGCCCGGTCACCCGCAGCAGGTGTTCCACGTGCTGGCCCCTGCCCAAATGCGCGCCATGCGTGCCCCAGGCGCAGATGATGCGGTCTGCCCAGGTTTCCGCGCTGTCGGCAATGGCGGCATCGTTGGCAGGGCCGACAGGATCGGCCACCGCCCGCATCACGCGCGGATCGGTGGCCCGAAAGGCAAAGATGTTCGTCACCCGAAAGCCACCAAAACCCAAGGCCCGCGCGCGGCGTTCGCAGCGTTCCACGGTCGGGTCATTCTGCACCTCGGTCGCGGTCGACGGGTTCAACATCACGAACAGCGCCTTTTCCCCGGTGGGGTTCCAGATGCGGGTCAGCAGATAGCGATACGCCTCGCACGGGGAATAGACCGCCGTGCTGGCAGCATCGCCTTTCTGGTGGCTGCGAATGATCATGCGGCACCGTTTCCAACCGACTGTGGCAGGGTATGTGAGCAGGGGTGGATTGGCAAAGGGGTCAGTTGAACACCCGAGACGGGTGCAATTCGCCGGATTGATAGCGCCCGACAGCAAGGGCGCGGCCCTGAAACGAGGCCCAGACTTCGGTTCCCCAGTCGATGCCGGATGCGATGACCATGCCGGGGTTGCCGTTGCGCAACCGCGCCGCGCCTTCGGGTGTGGCGATCACCTGCGGCAAATCTGTCAGGCCCAGTTCAAGTGGTTTGAGAAGGGTGTCGATGTCATCGGTCCGGGCGAGCGTCTCGATGGTGTCCATGCTAACGCCATCTGCGGCCTCGAACGGCCCGGACCATTCCCGCCGCAGCCAGAGAACATGGCCAAGACACCCCAGGGCGCGGCCAAGGTCGCGGGCGATGGCACGGACATAGCCGCCCTTGCCGCAGACCATTTCAAACATCGCATGGTCGGGATCGGGCCTTTGGATCAGGGTCAGGCTGTCCACCCAAAGCGGGCGGGCGGCCAGATCCATCTGTTCGCCGTCGCGGGCCAGATCATAGGCGCGTTCGCCATCGACCTTTACAGCGGAAAACTGCGGCGGCACCTGCTGGATGTTGCCGCGAAAGGCGGGCAGGGCGGCCTCGATCGCGGCATCCTGCGGGCGCGGGGTGGCGGTTTCAATGACCGTGCCCTCGGCATCATCGGTGGTCGTGGCGGCGCCGAACCGCACCATGAACCGATAGCATTTCAGCGCATCGGTGATGTAGGGGACGGTTTTTGTCGCCTCGCCCAGCGCGACGGCCAGCACCCCGGTTGCCGCCGGGTCCAGCGTGCCGGCATGGCCCGCCTTTTGCGCCTGAAACGCCCATTTCACCTTGTTCACAACGGCGGTCGATGTGATGCCCGCCGGTTTGTCGACGATCAGCCAGCCCGAAACTGCCCTGCCCTTTTTCGTGCGCGCCATGCCGGCCCCCTGTGTCCAAGGGCGGCGTGCTAACGAAGGCGGGGGCAGGCGTCAACCGCCGAGAAATGGTCGCGTTTACCCTTTCCCCCGGCTGGCTTGGCCTGCTATGCCTACGTGCATGAAATGGACGTTGCCGAATATCCTGACGGTGATCCGTCTTTTGGCCGCACCGGGCGTGGCCATCCTGTTTTTGTATTTCCACCGGCCTTGGGCCGATTGGTTCGCGTTGGCGCTGTTTGTCAGCGCCGCAATCACCGACTGGTTCGATGGGTATCTGGCGCGGGCGTGGAAGCAGGAATCGAAGTTTGGCGCCATGATGGACCCGATTGCCGACAAGGCGATGGTCGTGATCGCGCTGGTGATCATCACGGGCTATTCCGGGATGAACCCCTGGCTGATCCTGCCCGTGACCGTGATCCTGTTCCGTGAGGTGTTTGTGTCAGGTCTGCGGGAATTCCTTGGGTCCAAGGCAAGCCTCTTGAAGGTCACGAAACTCGCCAAATGGAAAACGACGGCACAGATGGTGGCGATTGCCGTTCTATTTCTGGGCACCGGGTTGGAACATGTCGAAGGCATCGCCCGGCAGGGCATGACCTATGAACAATATGCAGAACTGGTAACCCAGGGCCTTGCCGATCCGATCCGGTCCTGTGGGACGCGGGGCTGTTCTTCCTATGCCACATGGGTAGGGCTGGCGTTGATCTGGGTGGCGGCGATCCTGACCTTCATCACCGGGTGGGATTATTTCCGCAAGTCGCTGCCTTATCTGAGGGATGGCGGATGATCGACGTGCTGTATTTCGCCTGGGTGCGGGAACGGATCGGCCTGCCGCGGGAACGGATCGACACGCGGGCCGCGACGGTGGCCGATCTGGTGGCCGAATTGCAGGCGCGCGAAGAACGTTATGCGCTGGCCTTTGCCGATCTGGCCAGCCTGCGTGTGGCGCTGGATCAAGAGCTTGCGTCGTTTGACGCACCGCTGGCCGGGGTGCGCGAAGTTGCGTTCTTCCCGCCCATGACGGGGGGCTGACGGTGCGGGTTGCTGTTCAGCAGGCAGCCTTTGATCTGGGCGCAGAGGCACAGGCCTTTGTCACGGGCGCCGCGGGTGCGGGTGCAGTTGTGACCTTCACCGGCCTTGTGCGCGCGGATGGCGGCATGGCCGCGATGGAGATCGAACATTATCCGGGGATGACGGAAAAGGCGATTGCCACGATCGCATCAGAGGCCGTGGCGCGCTGGTCATTGACCGATGCTCTGGTCATCCATCGTCACGGGCGGTTGGCGGTTGGCGAACCGATCATGATGGTCGCTACCGCCGCGCCACATCGGGCCGATGCCTTTGCCGCAGCAGAGTTTCTGATGGATTACCTGAAATCCCGTGCGCCGTTCTGGAAAAAAGAGATCGGCACAGATGGCGCGTCCTGGGTTGCTGCCAAGGACGTGGATGAGGCAGCACTTAACCGCTGGTGAACCGCGCCTTCCACGCAGGCAGCACATCGCCGGGCATGGGATCGGCCAGATAGACCGCGCGGGCAATGGCGCGGGCAAGGCAGCAAGCGCCCGCATGTCCAAGCCGAAAGGCATCTGCAACCGGATCTGTCAGGGGGCGGTCCCCGGTGCCGGCTGCAAAGACCAGATCGCCATCCAGAAGGGTATGTGACGGCACCAGCGCGCGCGCCATGCCGTCCTGCGCGGCGGTGGCAAGGCGCAGGCATTCAGCTTGGGTCAGGGCGGCATCCGTGGCGATGATGGCGATGGTCGTGGCCTCGTGCCGTCCCTTTGTGGGCGGGGGTTCATCTGACGGGTTGTGGGTTGCGGCGGGGCCAAGCGCGCCAAATTCTGCCCCCATCTCCCACGGGGCGGCCCAGAAATGGGCGCCATTGCCCACTGTGGCGGAGCCCAGCGCATTTACCGCGACCAAGGCACCGATGGTATGGCCACTGTCCAGCACCGCAGAAGCAGAGCCAAGCCCCCCTTTCCAGCGCCCGGTCAACGCGCCGTAACCGGCACCTGCGCTGCCAAGCGCGGGATCGTTGTTGGCGGCGGCAAGGGCGGATTTGCCAAGAGCGTAATAGGGATTGCGGTCCCAGGATTTATCCCCGCCATTCAGCAGATCGAACAGGATCGCGCCGGGAACGATCGGCACGCGCTGATCACCGACAGCAAAGCCCCGCCCCCCGGCACGCAGGCCATCGGCCACGCCGGAACAGGCATCCAGACCAAAGGCCGACCCGCCCGCCAGAACCAGCGCATCCACCTGTTGCACCAGCCTGTCGGGGGCCAGAAGGTCTGTTTCGCGGGTGCCGGGCGCGCCGCCCATGACATTCACCGCGGCGGTAAAAGGTCGGTCTGCGAACAGAACCGTAACACCGGATTTCATCCGCGCATCATGGGCGTTGCCGACCAAAAGACCGGGAACATCGGTGATCAGGTTCCTTGTTCCCGGCTTCATCTTGTATCCCCGGACCCTGCGTTCAAAAGACCATGCCTGATGGGTGGCACGGTGTTGGCTGTGGGGCAAGGTCGGGGTGATGGTCAGAAGTCGAAGATCTCTCCCAAAAAGGATTTGCGCTTCTTTTTGTGACCCGTGCGGCGATAGTATTCATCGTCATCATTGTGATCGTCGCTGCGCCAGGATTGCGGGGCATGGCCCTGATGCTGGCCCAGATTCTGGCCTCGATTCTGGCCATAGGGCTGCGGCGGTGGCGGTGGCTGTTGCGGCGCGCGGGCGGCTTCTGGTGCTGCGGATGCTGCGGCAGGGATCGCCTCAGATGCACGGTCGATGATCTTGTCCAACTCGCCCCGGTCCAGCCAGACGCCACGGCATTTGGGGCAGTAGTCGATTTCAACGCCGTTTCGATCCGCCATCACAAGGGTTTCGTTGTCGACTGGGCATTGCATGTCTGGCTCTCCTGTTGATGCAGACCTGAAATGGGGGGTCGCGCGCGCACTGCAAGGCACGTGGCGGGGGATTTGAACGGAATTGCCATCGCAGTAGGGCCACGAACCGGACAATCGGGGGGTGATTCCGCGTGCAGGGGTTGACGCCCTTCTATTCCCAAGTCCTTCTATGTTCGAATTTCCCAATCCGAGTCCCTGACGTGCAATCCATCCTGATCCGACTGTCCGCCCTTGTGGCTTTGCTTGGCCTTGCCGCCTGTGCCGATGTGCCAAACAGCGCGGCCGAACCGCCGCCTTCCAATGTGCCACCTTATTATCAGGCGGTGCAGGACGGCGAATATCTGATCCCGGCGGTCGAACCGTTGCATCTGTTCGGCACCAACCCGCGTGCCGAAGTGGCCTATGCAGGAACCGAAGAGCCGGGGACCATCGTCGTCGATACCTATGCGCGGGTGCTTTACTATGTGATGGAGGGCAACCGCGCCATTCGTTATGGTATCGCCGTGGGGCGCGAGGGTATTTCCTTCCGTGGCACCGGATATGTCGGGCGCAAGGCGGAATGGCCGTCCTGGACGCCGACCGCCAACATGGTCCGCACGCGGCCCGATCTTTACGCCGAATTCGCGGGTGGCTTGCCGGGCGGGCTGGACAATCCGCTGGGGGCGCGGGCGCTTTATCTGTATCGTGGCGGGCGTGACACGCTGTTCCGCATTCACGGCACCATCGACAATGCGTCGATCGGTCGTGCGACAAGCGCAGGGTGCATCCGGTTGTTCAATCAGGATGCGATTGACCTGTTCAACCGCGCGGAACCCGGCGACCGCATCGTTGTGCGGACGCTGGAAGAAAGTCTGGCAGCCGAGGGGCCGTATATGGACGATGCCTATGGCCGCGCCGTGCCGGACACGCCGGAAAACCGCGAACGGTTCGCCCGTGATGCCGAGGCGATTGCCACTGCCGAGGCGCGCAGCCGCGAAGAGCAGCTTGCCGCCGCAGAGGCCGCAGCCGCACAAGCGGAAAAGGAAGAACGCCGCCGCCTGCGTATTTGCCGCAACCGTGGCATTGACGCCGCCGAATGCCCGCCGCTGGATGAATTGGTGGGCTGAACCGGAATGGGACGGTCGAAAACGGAAAGGGCGGGGGAAAACCCCGCCCTTTCCGTTTATTGGTGACCGTGGAGTCGTGAATTTTCGCCGGGATTTCGGACCCGTCAGAGGATCACGTAATCCTTCAGCGTGGTTTCCACTACTTCCCAGGTGCCTTCGAACCCTGGCCGGATGATCCAGCTATCCCCGGCCTTCAGGTGGATTGCAGTTCCGTCCTTGTCAGTCAGAATGGAATGTCCGGCGTGGATATGCACATATTCCCATTCTGCGTAGGAAACTTTCCACTTCCCCGGCGTGGATTGCCACATGCCAGAATAAAGACCATCCCGGTCTTCAATGTTCCACGTTGTATGCACGGGATCACCGGCAAGAACCTTTTCCGGGGCGGGGCGGTCCACTTCGGGCGTGATGCCATCGCGGGTGATGCGTTGGGTAAGGGACATGACATTCTCCTGTAATCCACCGCATGGAAGGCGACGGGGCGGCCCCGGTCAAGGGGCCTTCGCCGTTCCGTCATGCCGCATTGCAGCGGTTGCAATCTTGCTGTTGCGGCGCGGCTGTGCCTCTATAACGGGCAGAATTGAGAAAGGGACACGCCCATGAGCGCCACCGCCCCCGTCCGGCCCGTGCTGCCGCCCGACATCACCGCCCGCAAGGGGGGCGTGCCGCTTGTCACGCTGACCGCCTATACCACGCCGATGGCGCGGCTGGTGGATGCCCATTGCGACATCGCCTTGGTGGGCGATTCGGTTGGAATGGTGCTGCATGGGATGCCGTCGACCATCGGAGTCACGTTGGACATGATGATCCTGCATGGCCGCGCCGTGGTGCGTGGCCTGACAAAGGCGATGGCGGTGATCGACATGCCCTTTGGCAGCTATGAGGAAAGCCCGCAGCAGGCCTATCGCAATGCGGCCCGGCTGATGGCCGAAACCGGCGCCCCGGCGGTCAAGCTGGAGGGTGGGCAGCATATGGCCGACACCATCGCCTTTCTGACGGCGCGGGGTGTCCCGGTGATGGCCCATGTCGGGCTGACCCCGCAATCGGTGAACACTCTGGGTGGTTACAAGGTGGTGGGTCGTGAAGATGAAGCGTCCAAGGTGATGCTGGATGCCAAAGCCTGCGCGGCAGCGGGGGCGTTTTCCATCGTGCTGGAGAAGGTTCCCGTCGGGCTTGCCGGCAGAATCACCGCCGAAGTCAGGATCCCCACCATTGGGATCGGCGCGGGGGTGGATTGCGACGGTCAGGTTCTGGTCATCGACGACATGCTGGGCATGTTCACCGATTTCCGCCCGAAATTCGTGAAACGCTATGCCGATCTGGGCCGCGCCGCGGATGAGGCGATTGCCGCCTATGCCGCCGATGTCCGCGCACGCGCCTTTCCGGGGCCGGAACATGGATTT
The DNA here is from genome assembly GCA_958439195.1 of uncultured Paracoccaceae bacterium. GTDB lineage: Bacteria > Pseudomonadota > Alphaproteobacteria > Rhodobacterales > Rhodobacteraceae > Paragemmobacter. The sequence continues at coordinate 49,733 of OY288171.1, read as the reverse complement.
GCGGATCAGGTGAAAGCGTGACTGAAATCATCCGCACGGTCGCCGCCCTGCGCGCAAAGGTGCAGGGCTGGAAGGCTGAGGGCCACAGCGTGGGCGTGGTTCCCACAATGGGCGCGCTGCATGAAGGGCATCTGAGCCTTGCGCGCCGCGCCAAGGCCGAATGCGGGCGGGTGATCACGACAATCTTTGTAAACCCAAAGCAGTTCAACAACCCCGATGACCTGAAGAAATACCCCCGCACCGAAGATGCGGACGCGGCACTGTTGAACTGGGTCGGGGTCGAGGTGATCTTTGCCCCCGCTCCCGATGAGGTTTACCCCGAGGGCTTCGTAACCACGGTTTCCGTGGGTGGCGTGTCACAACCGCTCGAAGGGGCATTGCGACCGGGGCATTTCGATGGGGTGGCGACTGTGGTTGCCAAACTTTTTGGGATGACTCAGGCGGATCGCGCCTATTTCGGGCAGAAGGATTGGCAGCAGTTGCAGGTGGTGCAACGGTTGGTGGCGGACCTGAACCTGGCCGTCACTGTGGTGGGTTGCGACACGGTGCGCGACCCTGACGGTCTGGCCATGTCGTCGCGCAACGTGCGTCTGACAGCCGAGGGGCGGCGGCGCGCCCCCGCACTGTATGCGGCGATGCTGGCCGCGGCACGCGATTTCCGGTCGGGTATGCCCGAGGATCAGGCAATGGCCCGCGCGGCCAAGGCGGTTCTGGCCGAAGGCTTTGACAGCGTGGAATATATCGCCCTGCGCGACGCTGTCACACTGGGCGAGGTGACGGACCCCGACCGCCCGCTGCGGATGCTGGCTGCGGCCTGGCTGGATGATGTCAGGCTGATCGACAATATCGCCGTCTGACGCGGGGCCCGGCCGCCTGACCGATCCGCAAGCCGCAGGAACCTGCGATCAGGTCAGCAGATCGTGCAACACCAGCGCCATGACCTTGGCGCTGTCGGCCATGTCCTGCACACCCACCCATTCATCCGGCTGATGCGCCAGATGCAGCAGGCCCGGACCGTAGGCGATGCAATTCTTCAGCCTGCCAATCCTGTCGATATGCTTTTGGTCATAGGTGCCGGGGCTGACCACATAATCCGCTAACTGCCCCAAAACCCGTTCAATCGCCGCTGCGGTGGACCTGACGATGGGCGAGTCGCGGTCTGTCTGGGTGGGCTGCACCTCGAACAGGTCGCGGAGAGTATAGGTAAATCCGGGGCGGCGGCCTTGCACCCTGTCAAGGACGGCACGCAATTCGGCCTTCACGTCATCGACGGCCTCTTCGATCAGAAACCGGCGATCCAGAATGATGCGGCAGCGGTCGGCCACGCAGGGTGCGGGCAGGCCGGTATAGCCATCAGGCGGCTCGGCCTCTCCGCCGTGGATGGAATTGATGTTCAGTGTGCTTTGGCGTGCCTGTGGCGGCACCACCGGCATCGAAGTCTGGCGGGTCGCAAGCAGCGGGTAAAGGTGATGTTCAATCTCTTCCAGAACCGCGCCCATATGTCGGATGGCGGAATCGCCCAGGAATGGCATGGACCCATGCGCAATACGGCCGTGGGTTTCCACCTCGGCCCACCAGACGCCCCGATGGCCCAGGCAGATCCGATCCTTGTGCAGCGGTTCGGGGATGATGACGTGCTGCACCTTTTCCGGCGCGAAATAGCCCCGCTCGGCCAGCCAGGCCACGCCTCCATAGCCGCCCGATTCCTCATCCGCCGTGGCGCTGATTTCGATGCTGCCGTGCCACTCCGGGGTGGCGGCCAGAAACGCCTCGACCGCGATGATGCTGGCCGCAAGACCCCCCTTCATGTCACAGGCCCCTCGCCCATAGATGCGGTCACCATCCAGTTCGCCGCCGAACGGGTCGCGGGTCCAGCCATGCCCCACCTCGACCACGTCATGATGGCTGTTGAAATGCACGCAATCGCCGGGGTGGCCCGATTCCAGCCGTGCGACGATGTTCCAACGCGGATAGGTATCGCTGTCCCCCGGTGCCCCGGTTGCGCGCAGCAGTTCCACCGCAAAGCCCTGATCGATCAGGCGGTTGGCCAGATAATCGCAAATCTCACGATAGTTGCGCCCCGGCGGGTTCAGCGTGGGAATACGGATCAGATCCTGCGCCAGCCCGATCAGGGACGCGCGGCGGGCATCAACGGCAGAGAGGAGGGCAGGCATCATGCCGCAATGGTGGGGGCTTGCGCCTGTTCTGCCAAGTGAAAAGCCGGTGAAGGCTTGAACCGATGCAGGCGCTGGGCGACAGTGACCGCAGGAAAACAGGGGCCGCCGCATGATCGCATTCTTCAAGCTGGCGCTGTTCGGCTATATCGGGCTGACGGTGATCTATTGGCTTCTGGCGATCTATTCCCGGTCGGTGGAACGGGAACGGCTTGAAAAGCATTATGATACAGGGGATGTCACAGGTGCGCGGGATGATTATATCGAACGCGGCATGGCTGCCTATGAACACAGCCTGCGCCGGAGGCTGATATGGTTGGTTTTTGTCATTCCGACCGTGGTGGTCGTCGCGCTGGTCTGGATCCTTAATTTTAGCTGAGGCGAACATGCGTTTCCTGAAACGGTTTTTCTACTTTATCGCGGCGCTGCTGCTGTTGTCTTTCCTGCACTACACCCTACCGCAGCATGACATTGTCCGCATCGTCGGCACCGAAAACCGCCGCATGGATCTGGGTGAAAACAGTTGGTTCTGGGCCGCGCCGGATGTGGGCACCGGATCGGGGGCAAGCCGTGACGTGTTTTTCATCAACGCGGTCTATCCCAATGGAAAGACGATGGAATATCGCAACGAAGATACCGGCTGGGGGTGGCCGCCCTATTTCAAGATGAACAGTTCGTCGACCAATACGGCGGCCAAGGAACTGCAATCCACGGCCGCCGCGCCAAAGTGGGTGGCGGTTACGCATTACGGTTGGCGTAATCAGTTGTTCACGATCTTTCCCAATGTCATCGCCCTGCGTGAGGTTGCAGGTCCAGATACCCGCATCATCCCATGGGTCAACATCGTGATCCTGACCTTCTTCGCCATCATCCTGTTCATGGCGCGGCGGATGTGGATGCAGTTCCGGGAACGGATGATCGAACCCGCCGTGATCGAGGCGCAGGAAACTTTTGACCATATCGACGCCCGCGCCGACCGGGCCAAGGCGGGCATAAGTGGTTGGTTTCGGCGCATTTTCGGGCGCAAGCAGGGATAGGGAAAAGCGCGCGTCTGCCGCTTCATCTTGGCAAGGCCGCACGAAATCCTGCCATCACTCAGCCGTGACGGGTCAGGATCATTTCGGCTGCGCGTTCGGCGATCATCATCGTGGGCGCATTGGTGTTTCCACCGATCAGCCGGGGCATGACGCTGGCATCCACCACCCGCAACCCTTTGATACCATGCACACAAAGCTGTGGATCAACCACCGCCATGTCATCCTTGCCCATCCGGCAGGTGCCTACGGGGTGATAGATCGTGTCGGCGCGGGCGCGGATGTCGGCCTCTAGGGCGGCGTCGCTGCCGTCATGCGGATAAAGCCGCTTGCCCCGCCACGGGGCAAGGGCCGGGGCGGCCATCGCCTGTTCCAGCAGCCGAACCCCCGCCTTGAGCGTTTCCAGATCACGCTGGTCGGACAGAAAGGCAGGGTCGATGCGCGGCGGGCTGGCGGGATTGGCATCCCGCAGGCCGACCGCGCCCCGGCTTTCTGGCCGCAAGACGCAGACATGGGCGGAATAGCCATCGGCCAGATGCAGGCGGCGCATGTGGTCATCGACAATAGCGATCACAAAATGCACTTGCAGATCAGGGTGTTGCAGGCCCGGTCGTGAATGCAGAAAGGCGCAGCCTTCGGCCCCCGGCGTGGTCAGAACGCCGGTGCCGGTGTCACGGAACGGCGCCCACCCCCGGACCAGTCGCATCAGTCCTGCCGGGTTGAACCCCACCACATCGCGCCGCAGCGATTGCCAGATCAGGGTGTGATCCAGATGATCCTGGAGGTTCTGTCCGACGCCCGGAAGGGCGTGCTGCACCGGGATGCCGTGCTGGCGCAATTCGCTTTCGGGACCGATTCCCGACAGCATCAAAAGCTGTGGCGACCCGAAGGCACCCGCCGAAAGGATCACCTCACGCCGCGCCATGATGGTAAGGCGGCGGTGATTATGCCGCAGGATCAAGCCCTTGGCGCGGCGATCTTCGATCACGATCCGCTCGGCCACAGCGCCGGTCAGGACCGTCAGGTTCGGGCGGTGCAGGACTGGGTGGAGGTAGGCGGCGGCGGCAGAGCAGCGGCGGCCTTTTCGGGGGCCGTTGTGGAATTGTGTGACCTGAAACAGCCCGGCACCGGTTTGTTCGGGGCCATTGAAATCTGTGTTTTCAGGGACTTGGATGCTTTCCATCGCCTTGACGAAGGCATGTGAAATGGCGTGGGGGCTGTGCTGATCGGTCACTTGCAGCGGGCCATCTGCGCTGTGAAAATCGCTGATCCCGCGGGAATTTCCCTCTGATTTCAAGAAGTAAGGCAGGACGGATTGCCAATCCCAACCGTCCGCCCCCAGATCGGCCCAGCCGTCATAATCCGACGGGTGGCCGCGCACATAAAGCATGGCGTTGATGGCGGATGAACCTCCCAGCGCCTTGCCGCGGGGTTGATAGCAGCGCCGGTTGTTCAGATGGCGCTGCGGTTCGGTGCGAAAGGCCCAGTTATGCAGCCGGGGCCGCCCCGAAACCATTGCCGCGACCATGGCCGGAGTGTTGATAAGAAAGGATTTTCCCTGTCCCCCCGCCTCGATCAGGCAGACGGTGATGGTAGGGTCTTCCGATAGTCGCGCGGCAAGGACCGAGCCTGCCGAGCCACCACCCACAATGATGTAATCATAGTCCATGCTGTCCCCCTGCCCGAAAGTTAATCCTTGGCGCGGGTGCGGGGAAGCGTGACGCAACGGTCATTCGGGCAGTGCCGCCGCTAGTGCAGCCCGGAAGTGCAGCAGGCTGTGCAGCAGGCGGCATGCACGATCGGGGGAGTCAGCGATTTTTGAGGTTAACGCTGTGCCCCGGGTGGCGTTTTCTGACGCAGAAAACACGTCGGAAAATGACGCATTTTCCAGGGTGCCTTCTGGGTGAGGAAGGCGACGGGGGCTGCTGGAGGAGACGGGTATTTGAGCCAAGATGAAAGGGCTATGCAGAGCGCCTGAACCTGAGCGGTGGATCAGGCTGAGTACCATGATGTTTGGGGGTTGGTTCCGGTAGCGACGTCTTTTGCCAGTGACATAGGGGCCTTTCGCCGGGCGAATGGGCCGAGGACCGTCAAGGGATTTGAGTATCTGCGCTAAGGTGAAGCGGCAGTCGGGTGCGTCTTGGTAAAGGGGTGCTGTGCCTTTTGGGGGGAGCACTATTAGTCCGTTTCGCGGGCTGGTTCCGCTCGGGTTGGGCGTCCCTTGCAGGACGCCCATCCGTTTTCTGCGTCAGAAAACCGCGCGGAAAATGCGCCATTTTCCGCCTTGGCGGCTGGTCAACCACGAAGGGTGCCGCCTGTGGCCTTCGTCACCTTTTCAATGACCTTGGCAGAGACGGCGTCGATTTCCGCCTCGGTCAGAGTTTTTTCCATCGGTTGCAGACGCACCGTCAGGGCGATGGATTTCTTGCCCGGTCCCATCTGCGATTCGGCTTTTTCACCGCTGAAGTGATCGAACAGGCGAACGCTTTCGATGAGCGCCTTATCGGCCCCCTGCGCGGCGTTGATCGCGGTCAGCGATTCAACCCCGCTATCCACCACAAAGGCGAAATCGCGTTCCACCGCCTGTAGATCGCTGATGGCGAGCGCGGGACGGGTGGGGGTTTTCACCTTGGGCTGCGGCACAGTGGCAATAAGGATTGTAAAGGCCATCGCCGGACCTTTTACCCCCAGCGCGGCCAGAATGCGGGGATGCACTTCGCCAAAGGTGGCCAGCGTGTTGGGGCCAAGGCCGATGCTGCCCGATCGGCCCGGATGCCACCAATCGGCCACCTTGCGGGTGATCTGCACGCGGGCGGGGGCAGACAGGGCGGCCAGCACCGCTTCGGCGTCGGCCTTGGCGTCAAAGACATCGACGGGGCGGCGGCTGCCGTGTGGATCGCGCGGGGCGGTGTGGCCGACCAGCAGGCCCGTGGCTTGCAGGTGCTGTTCCCCCGGTTCGCCGCCCTGAAAGGCGGGGCCAACCTCGCACAGCGCCAGATCGGCAAAGCCGCGCGCCTGATTGCGGGCGGCGGCGCGCAGCAGGCCGGGCAGCAGATCGGGGCGAAGATGGGTCATTTCAGACGAGATCGGGTTTTCGACCCGCAGCGCATCGGACCCACCGCCGAACAGGGTGGCGGCTTCGGCATCAATGAAGCTGTAGGTGACGCATTCATTATAGCCCAAGGCGGCAAGCATGCGCCGGGTGGCCTTTTCGCGCTGTTGCAGCGGGGTCAGAATCGGCTGAGGCACACCCGGCAACGTGCGGCGCAGGGGTTTGCCTTGCAGCTTTGTCAGGCTGGCGATGCGGGCGACCTCTTCGACCAGATCGGCCTCTCCCAGCACATCGGGGCGCCATGTGGGGGGCGTGGCCATGTCGCCGTTCAGGGTAAAGCCCAATGCCTGCAACGTGCGGCGCTGTTCGGCCTCAGGGATGTCCATCCCGACGAGCGAGATGACACGGGCGGGATCAAGGCGATAGGCGCGGGTGGTGTCCGGCACCGCGCCATCCAGCGCGAGATCGGACGGGGTGCCGCCGCAAAGATCAACGATCATCTGCGTGGCAAGGTCCAGCCCCGGCAGGGTGAAGGCGGGATCGACGCCGCGTTCAAAGCGGTAGCGGGCATCGGAATTGATCTTCAGCGCGCGGCCCGTGGCGGCGATGGTGATCGGATCCCAATAGGCGGATTCGAGAAAGACATCGGTCGTCGTTTCGGTGCAGCCCGAATGTTCGCCGCCCATGATGCCGGCCAGCGATTCCGGCCCCTGATCATCAGAGATCAGCATCATGCCGGGCTGCATCGTGTAGGTCTTGCCGTCGAGGGCGAGCAGCTCTTCGCCGCCCTGTGCGGGGTGAATGCGGATGGGGCCTTTGACCTTGGCGGCATCGAACACATGAAGCGGGCGGTTCAGGCCAAAGGTGAAGTAGTTGGTGATGTCGACCAGCGCCGAAATGGGCCGCAGGCCGATGGCGATGAGGCGCGCTTGCAGCCAGGCGGGGGAGGGGCCGTTGGTCACGCCACGGATCAGGCGACCGGCAAACAGCGGGCAGCCTTTGGCCTTGAGCGGGGGGGCGATTTCGACAGTGATCGGGCAGGGAAAGCCGCCTGTGATGGGGGGGATGGGCAGCGGTTTGAGCGTGCCAAGGCCGCGCGCGGCAAGGTCACGGGCAATGCCGCGCACGCCCAGCGCATCGGGGCGGTTGGGGGTGATCTTGATATGGATCATCGTATCCACGGCGGCGGGGCGGTGTTCGGCCAGCCAGTCCACGAAACGCTGGCCCACCTCGCCCGACGGCAGTTCGATGATACCGTTATGTTCGTCGGACAGTTCCAGTTCGCGTTCGGATGCCATCATGCCGTGGGATTCCACGCCGCGGATCTTGCCCACGCCCAAGGTCACGTCGATGCCCGGCACGTAATCGCCCGGCTTGCACAGCACGACGGTGATGCCTGCGCGGGCGTTGGGGGCGCCGCAGACGATCTGCTTTTCGCCTTCATCCGTCAGCACGCGGCAGACGCGCAGCTTGTCGGCATCGGGGTGCTTTTCTGCGGTCAACACCCTGGCGATGGTAAAGGGGGCCAGTTTGGCGGCGGGATTGGTCACATCCTCTACCTCCAGGCCCAGATCGGTGAGGGCATAGAGGATGTCATCCAGCGGAGCCTCGGTTTCGAGGTGGTCCTTGAGCCAGGAGAGGGTGAATTTCATCGGGCCGGTCCCTTTGGAAGTGCAGGGCAGGGATTAGCGCAAAGGGACGGCGAGGGGAAGGTGCGGGAGGGGTTTCCAATCTGGAAACGGGTTGTTCAGAGGGTGCCCGGCATGGGGCGCGGATGTGCCACATTTTCGAACCGGATGGGTGGCATCCCTTTGGCTATGGACCCGATGTTTAAAGTACCCGACCAAAACCGCCGTGTCCCGGCATGGCGACTGATCCTGATTATGGGCTTGTCGCTGCTTGCGCTGCTGCTTTTGTTCATTTGAAGGCTGACAGACATTTGAAAACGAAGAAAGCCCCGCCTTGGCGGGGCTTTCCTTTGCCTTTCGGCAGATGCGGATTGGCGGGCGCGGGTCAGCGCGACAGACCGCCGGGCAGATCGGGCATGTCCAGCGCGGCAAATCCGTAATGGCGCAGCCAGCGCAGGTCGGATTCAAAGAAGGCGCGCAGGTCAGGGATGCCGTATTTCAGCATGGCGATGCGGTCGATGCCCATGCCAAAGGCAAATCCCTGCCATTGGGTCGGGTCCACACCGGCCGCTTGCAGCACCTTGGGGTGGACCATGCCGGAGCCGAGGATTTCCATCCACTTGTCGCCTTGGCCGATCTTTAGCTGGCCACCTTCCCAGGAACAGCGGATGTCCACCTCGGCGGAGGGTTCGGTGAAGGGGAAGTGGCTGGCACGAAAGCGCAGTTCCACCGACGGCACCTCAAAGTAGGCGCGGCAGAATTCTTCCAGCACCCATTTCAGGTTGGCCATGCTGATGTCGCGGTCGATGGCCAAACCTTCGACCTGATGGAACATCGGGGTATGGGTCTGATCCATATCCATGCGGTAGACGCGCCCCGGAGCGATCACGCGGATGGGCGCGCCCTGTTCTGTCATGGCGCGGATCTGGACCGGGCTGGTATGGGTGCGCAGCACATGGGGCGGGCGGTTGTCGCCCGGCGCGCGGTGCATGAAGAAGGTGTCATGTTCCTGCCGCGCGGGGTGTTCGGGCGGGATGTTCAGCGCATCAAAGTTATACCAGTCGGATTCCACCTGTGGGCCTTCGGCCACGGCAAAGCCCATATCGGCAAAGATGGCGGTCAGTTCGTCCATCACCTGGCTGACGGGGTGGATGGTGCCGCGCGGGCGGGGCCGCCCCGGCAGGGTGACATCCAGCCATTCGGTGCGCAGCCGCGCATCAAGTGCGGCATCGGCAAGCCCTGCCTTGCGGGCGCGCAGGGCGGCGTCGATTTCATCTTTCAGCGCATTCAGCATGGCCCCGGCGGCCTTGCGGGCGTCGGGTTCCATCTTGCCGAGGGTGGCCATCATGGCGCTGATTTCACCCTTTTTGCCAAGGGCCGCGACGCGCACTTCCTCAAGCGCGGATTCGTCCACGGCATTGGCGACGGCGGTCAGATATTTGGCCTTGAGCGTGTCTAGCCCGTCCATGAAAGCCTCCTCAGGGTGCGGAGGGGTGGTAGCGGGAAGGGGGGCGCGATGCAAGGGGAAGGGGGCGCGTGGCCCCGTCCGCTGCCCCGTCCGCCGGTCAGCCCCCTGCTGTGCGGATGGCGGCGGCGATGCGGTTGCCGATGGCGGCGCTGCCTTTGGGCGAAGGGTGGATCATGTCCTGATGATGCAGCGACGGATCGCCATATGGCACCAGATCGGACATGGGCAGGAAAATGAAGCCGGGGTCGCGGGCGGCCAGGCGGGCAAGGCGGCGATCCAGTTCATCGCCATAAGGGCGGCACGCGCGGACCGGGGTATAAAGGCCGGGATTGCGAAGGTAGCCGGCATAGGCGACCTTGGCCCCGCTTTTGCGGATGCGCGCCACCAGTTCCGGGATTGCGCCGCTGCTGCCATCGGGGCTGACCAGCCGGTTGACCATAGTGTTGCACATGCCACAGCCGCAGCCGAACATCAGGTCATTGCCACCGCCGTTGATCACCACCCAATCCCAGTTGCCCGCCTGATATTGCGCGGGCAGGCGCAAACCGGCGGCGCCAGAGATCGGCAGGTAATAGAAATAGCGCGATGCGATGACAGAGCGGTCAATCACCTCTTCGCCCAGTTGCCGTTCGATGGCGTTGGCCACGGCGCGGCCCGATCCGCGATTGGCCGCCATCATGGAATCGCCCATCAGCAGGATACGGGCATCCTTTGTGCTGGTGGTGACCACCTCGCCGCAGCCGAAAAGAAGGAACAGGGACAGAAGGGCAACAAGCGGGCGGAGCATGAGGCAGGTCTTTCGATACAATTTTCGCGTTCAGGTTGCATGTGGCAAAGGCAGGATTAAGGGAAAAGTCAGGCAGAGTTGGGGCTTGTGGCGATGGTGTTGTGAACCATCATGCAATCAAGGGCTGTGGTTTGTGCGATTCTGCAAATCCTTTTTGTGCCGCTTCCAGGGCCAGAACGGCCGGGGCAGCAAAAGGTTTACGCCAAGGCGATGATCCGGGGCGGTTTGGCAGGGTGGAATGACAAAAAGGCCGCCCGAGGGGCGGCCTTTTCCATTCCGATTGTGATCCGTGGATCAGGCCAGAGCGGCCTTTGCCTGCGCGGCGATGGCGTTGAACGCCTCTGGTTCATGCACGGCGAGATCGGCCAGAACCTTGCGGTCCACTTCGATCCCGGCCTTGGCCAGACCATTGATGAACTTGGAATAGGTCATCTCAAGGTCGAACAGACGCACGGCTGCGTTGATCCGCTGAATCCACAGGGCGCGGAAGTTGCGCTTGCGGACCTTGCGGTCACGGGTGGCATACTGGTTGGCCTTGTCGACCGCCTGGGTGGCGGTGCGGAAGTTGCGCGACCGGGCGCCGTAGTAACCGGCAGCGGCCTTGATGACTTTGCGGTGACGGGCGTGGGTCACGACACCGGATTTGACGCGGGACATCTGGTGTTCTCCTTACCGGTCGTAGGGCATGTACTTCTTGACGATCTTGCTGTCCGAGGGGGACAGCAGCATCGTGCCGGAAGCATCGCGAATGAACTTTGTCGTGCGCTTGATCATGCCGTGGCGCTTGCCGGCGACGCCGGCCTTGGCCCGACCGGAGGCTGTGAAGCTGAACCGCTTCTTGGCCGCCGACTTGGTCTTCATCTTGGGCATTTCCATCTCCGTGGTTGCAGGCGCGACTCGGCATGCCACTTTGGCCGGACGCGCGGGTATCGCAAGGTGGGCCGTATAGGCGGGGGTGGGGACGGGTGCAAGGGAAAAAGCAGGCCCGTCATGGCAGATAGCGGCCCAGCACCTCGAAGAACAGATGTGGCAGGGCGGCGGGGTGCAGGCCGTGATCGCCGCCGACGACGCCCCAGGTGGCAAGGCCGATCCCGACAAGGATGCCGATTGCAGCCACGAAGGGCAGCCTGTCGTCGATCAGGGCGGACAGAAGCGACGGGATGGACAAGGCCAGCAAAGCCAGACCAAGGATGAGAAGTAGGTCATGATCCATGTGTTCACCCGCATCCTTCCACCTCTGACGCCATGTCGGGGGCCACCTGCACCGCGCGCAGCTTGCAGCAACCGCCGCAATCTTCAAGACGTGCCGATGGGCCGGTCAGCCGATAAAGGCGCGGATCACGCGGGCAAAGGCGGGCGGGATGTCACCCAGGCTGTAGCCTGACGGATTGCGCGACACGGCGATGCCAATAAGGACAAGGCCGGTCAGGCCGATGATCATGCCAAAGCGCGGGGGGCGATCCTCTGCCCAGGCGTTCAGCAGCGAGGGGATGGCAAAGACCGCAAGAATGATGCCCAGAACAAGCGAAAGATCGTTGGTATTGACCACGGCAGCACCCCTGAACGAACACGGCCCGCACCTTAAGGTGCGGGCCGTATCAGCTTATTCGGGATCGGCCTTGTAGATCAATCTTTCGTCGCAGGGCGCGACGCGCAGGATGTTTGTCGTGCCCTGCACGTTGAACGGCACCCCGGCGGTCAGGACGATCTGATCCTTTTCGGACGCAAAGCCATAGGTGCGCGCGGCGCGCACGGCGGCGATGACAGCGCCCTTGAAGCGGTCCTGTTCTTCCGAGATCACGCAATGCGCCCCCCAGGTAAGCGACATGCGGCGCGCGGTGCCGATCAGGGGCGTCAGCGCGATGATCGGCACGCGGGGGCGTTCACGGGCGACAAGGCTGACCGTGGTGCCGGATTGCGAGAAGCAGCAGATTGCCTTGATGTCGGCGCTTTCCGCGATTTCGCGGGCGGCGGCGACGATGCCGTCGGCCACCGAAGCGCGGTTGACGTTGCGGCTGGCTTCGATGATCTGGCGATAGACCGGGTCGCTTTCGACGCTGATGGCCACGTTGTTCATCGTGGTGACGGCTTCGATCGGGTATTTCCCGGCTGCCGATTCCGCCGAAAGCATGATCGCATCCGCGCCTTCATAGATCGCGGTGGCGACATCCGACACCTCGGCCCGCGTGGGCATGGGCGATTCGATCATGGATTCAAGCATCTGCGTGGCCACGATCACCGGCTTTGCCGCCGCGCGCGCGCCGCGGACCAGTTTCTTCTGGATCGGCGGCACGGAATAGACGGGCAGTTCGACGCCCAGATCGCCGCGCGCAACCATGATGCCATCAGACACCGCCAGAATGGCATCATAGGCCTTAACCGCGGCGGGCTTTTCGATCTTGGACAGGATGGCGGCACGGCCACGGGCCAGATCGCGGGCTTCGATCACGTCTTCGGGGCGCTGGACAAAGGACAGGGCAAGCCAGTCCACGCCCAGTTCACAGGCAAATTCCAGATCCTTGCGGTCCTTGTCCGACAGGGCGGCCACAGGCAGCAGCACATCGGGGACATTCACGCCCTTGCGGTTGGAGATATTGCCGCCCACGGTGACGGTGCAATTGGCGAAATCCTTGCCGCAGGTTTCCACGTGCAGGCGGATCTTGCCATCGTTCACCAGCAGGGATGATCCCGGTTCCAGCGCGGCAAAGATTTCCGGGTGCGGCAGTTGCACACGGCTGATGTCACCCGGTGTGGGGTCAAGATCCATGCGGAAGGCCGCGCCTTCGACCAGATCTTCGCCATCCGGGTTGGCAAAGGTGCCGACGCGCAGCTTTGGCCCCTGGAGATCGGCCAGGATGGCAATCGGGCGTCCGGTATCCGCCTCGACCTGGCGGATGATGACGTGCCGCGCACGGATATCGTCATGCGTACCATGCGACATGTTCAGGCGGAATACATCTGCCCCCGCCTCGAACAAGGCGCGGATCATTTCGTAATCATTGGAAGCCGGACCGAGCGTGGCCACGATTTTTACATTCCGAAGGCGTCTCATATGCCTCGTTCCTTGTGCAATTTTTCATTTTTGTCGTGGGCCGCGCGTCTTATCGCGCAATCAGGGGGCTTGGGCAACTGGCGCTTTTCCTTTCGTCAGAATAAATGACGAATTGATGAAGGTGGCGAAGGAAACCGGGTGTGAGTGCCTATCAGATCATCGGAGAAGGGCGGCCGGGGCGGTGGCTTGTCACCTGCGACCATGCGTCGAACCGGGTGCCAGACTGGGTGTCGGGTGGTGATCTGGGGATCGGGGCCGAGGATATGGGCCGCCACATCGCCTATGACGTGGGGGCGGCGGGGCTGGCCACTGCACTGGGCGAGGGGTTGGACAGCCCGGTGATCCTGTCGGATTTCAGCCGTCTGGTGATTGATCCGAACCGGGGCGAGGATGACCCGACGCTGGTGATGAAGCTGTATGACGGCACCATCATTCCGGCGAACCGGCATATTGATGCGACGGGGGTGGGGGAACGGCTGGACCGGCTGCACCGCCCCTATCACGCGGCGCTTGGTCAATTGGCAGCGCGGCGGCCGGATGTGGTGATCCTGGCCATCCATTCCTTTACCCCCTGCCTGAAGGGCCGCGCGCCCCGGCCCTGGCATGTGGGGGTGCTGTATTCGCATCTGGATGAACGCCTGTCGCGCGCCCTGATCAGCAGGCTGCATCAAGAGCCGGACCTGTGCATCGGGGATAATGAACCCTATTCCGGCCACCTGCCGGGCGATGCGATTGACCGTCATGCCCTGCAACCGGGCCGCCTGAACACGCTGGTGGAACTGCGCAACGACCTGATCACGACGCCTGAGGCGCAGGCGGAATGGGCGGCGCGGTTGGTGCCGGTGTTGCAGGATGCGCTGGCGCGGGTCGATGGTTGATCGGAAGGTGGGGGTGGTCTGCGCGGGGCGCAGACATTACCTTGTCGGCAATTGGAGGACGCAGTCATGACCCAGATCGACGATGCCACAATGCAGGCTTTGGAAGCGGCGGCCTATCGCCGCCTGCGCGACCATCTGCGCACCCGAACGGATGTGCAAAACATCGACCTGATGAACATGGCCGGGTTCTGCCGCAACTGCCTGAGCCGCTGGATGGCCGAGGCGGCGGCAGAACAGGGCGTGGCGATGGGCAAGGAAGACGCCAAGACGCTGGTTTATGGGATGCCCTATGACGACTGGAAAGCCCTGCATCAGGCCGAGGCGTCAGAGGCGCAGAAAGCCGCCTTCACCGAGGCGTTCAAGACGCACGGGTAACGGGGAACCGTTTCGGCCCTGTGTGTTCGGCCCTGTGTGATGGTTCAAGTCGGGTTGATGGTTCAAGGCGGGGCAGATCAGACCGCCGCCTTGCGCATTTCATCAAGATAAAGTTCGCGCAGGCGTGTGGCGACGGGACCGGGTTTGCCGTTGCCAACGGCAGCGCCGTCAATTTCCACCACGGGCATCACAAAGATCGACGCGGCGGTCGAGAATGCCTCGTCCGCGGTTTGGGCTTCGTCGATGGTGAAGGGGCGCTCCTCGACCTCGAACTGCGCTTCGGCGGCAAAGCGCAGAACGGCGGCGCGGGTGATGCCGTGCAGGATGTCGTTGGTCAGCTGCCGAGTGATGATGCGGTTGCCCTTGACGATATAGGCGTTGTTCGACGTGCCTTCGGTGACGACGCCGTCCTGCACCATCCAGGAATCGTCGACCCCCGCCTTTTTGGCCATCATCTTGGCCATCGACGGATACAGGAGTTGCACCGTCTTGATGTCGCGCCGGCCCCAGCGGATATCGGGGACGGAGATGACCTTGAACCCGGTCTTGGCGGCGGGCGCATCGGCGAGGTTGGGGATGTCCTGCGTGAAGGCCACGATGGTGGGTTTGACCGCAGCATCGGGAAACATGAAGGACCGGTCGCCGGGATTGCCGCGCGTGACTTGCAGGTAGATCATCCCCTGATCGATGCCGTTCAGGCGGATCAGTTCGCGGTGCATGTCCAGCAATTCATCGTCAGAACAGGGCGGCGCCATGTCGAGTTCATCCAGGCTGCGGTGCAGGCGGATGATGTGGCCGGCAAAGTCGATCAGCTTGCCATCCAGAACCGATGTCACCTCATACACGCCATCGGCCATCAGGAAGCCCCGGTCAAAGATCGACACGGTGGCCTGATCTTCGGGCAGGTAGGTTCCGTTGACAAAGACGGTGCGGGTCATGGGTGGCCTCCCAGCGTTGCGGTTTGAACGGGTTTGGGCGCAGGGGCGCGCAGGGTCAAGTGGGGAATTGCGGAACGGAACGGGTCAGGCGCCGGGCATTGTCATCCGCGCCAGGGATGGCCTACCCCCACAGGGCCGCATCAGGCGGATGCACGCCGTCTTGATCATAGTGCAGCGGGTGATCCCGGTCCTGCGCCAGCAGAAGCGGGCCGTCCAGATCGGTGAAAGCTGCGGCTTGGGCGGGCAGGATGGCGGGTGCCATTGCCAGCGAGGTGCCGACCATGCAGCCCACCATCAGGCCGAAACCTGCGGCGCGGGCTTCGGTTGCCATCAGAAGCGCCTCTGTCAGCCCTCCGGTCTTGTCGAGCTTCAGATTGACCATGTCATATTTGCCGCGCAGCGTGGCAAGGCTGGCGCGGTCATGGGCGGATTCGTCGGCGCAGATGGGCAGGGGATGGGGGATTTCGGCCAGCAGGTCATCGGCCCCGGCAGGCAGCGGTTGTTCCACCAGCGCCACGCCAAGGAGGATCAGGTGGGGGGCAAGGTCGGTATACACTTCGGGTGTCCAGCCTTCGTTGGCGTCGATGATGATGGTGGCCTTTGGCGCACCCGCGCGGACGGATTCCAGCCTTGGCATGTCATCGGGGGTGCCGAGTTTGATCTTCAGGATCGGGCGGTGGGCGTTTTCCTGCGCTTGGGCGCGCATCGCGGCGGGGGTGTCCAGTGACAGGGTGTAGGCGGTGATGCGCGGGGCAGGCGGGGCAAGGCCCGCCAGATGCCAGACCCGTTGCCCGCTGGCCTTTGCCTCCCAATCCCACAGCGCGCAATCCACCGCGTTGCGGGCCGCGCCGGGGGGCAGGGCGGTCTGCAATTCCGCGCGGGTGATGCCTTGGGGCAGGGTGGCGATCTGGGCCAGCACGGTATCAGGCGTTTCGCCATAGCGGGCATAGGGCACGGATTCGCCCCGCCCGGTGACACCGCCGCGTGTGACCGTGGCGGTGATCACCCGCGCCTCGGTCTTTGACCCGCGTGAGATGGTGAAGGCGCGGGCGAGGGGGAAGGTGTCGAGGCGAGCAGTGATCATCGGGCGCTCCTTTGCAGGGCGAAGGGGCCGCAGGGCGGGTGGCAAGTCAAGCAATGCTGCACCTGCGAAAAAACGCTTGCGCAGTGCAGCGCAAGAATATATCGCTGACGCCATCCAAACCGTAATTTCATTGCGAGAACGACCATGAGCTTTCGCCTGCAACCCCCCGCCCCCGCCCGCCCGAACCGTTGCCAACTGTTCGGCCCCGGATCGCGCCCGGCGATTTTTGCCAAGATGGCGGCGAGCGCGGCGGACGTGATCAACCTTGATCTGGAGGATTCGGTTGCGCCGTCGGACAAGGACATCGCGCGGGCCAATGTGATCGAGGCGATGTCCGGTGTCGATTGGGGGACCAAGACGCTGAGCGTGCGGATCAATGGGTTGGACACGCCGTGGTGGTATCGTGATGTGGTGGACCTGCTGGAAAAAGGCGGTGAGCGGCTGGATCTGATCATGATCCCCAAGGTGGGCTGTGCCGAGGATCTTTATGCCGTTGATGCGCTGGTCACGGCGGTGGAACGTGCGATGGGGCGGAAAAAGCCGATCGGATTCGAAGTGATCATCGAATCGGCGGCCGGGATTTCGCATGTCGAGGAAATTGCAAAAGGTTCGCCCCGCTTGCAGGCGATGTCGCTGGGCGCTGCGGATTTCGCGGCCAGTATGGGGATGCAGACCACCGGGATCGGCGGCACGCAGGAGAATTATTACATGCTGCGCGAGGGTGCGAAGTCGTGGTCAGACCCGTGGCATTGGGCGCAGGCGGCCATCGTTGCGGCCTGCCGCACGCATGGCATTCTGCCCGTGGACGGCCCCTTTGGCGATTTCAGCGATGATGAAGGTTTCCGCGCGCAGGCATTGCGGTCGGCCACGCTGGGCATGGTGGGGAAATGGGCGATCCACCCCAAACAGGTGACGCTGGCGAATGAGATTTTCACCCCGTCCGATGCCGCCGTGGCCGAGGCGCGCGAGATTCTGGCCGCAATGGACGCCGCCAAGGCGCGGGGCGAGGGCGCGACGGTCTACAAGGGCCGTCTGGTGGACATCGCCAGCATCAAGCAGGCCGAGGTGATCGTGCGGCAGGCGGAATTGATCGCGGGTTGACCTTGCGTCACCGATGAATCGTTGACAGGCCGCGCGCAATGCGGGCAGGCTCTGGCAACCAAAGCGCGAAAAAGCGGCGCTTTGAAAAGAACACCCAGGCTGCGACCCACGGGGAGAGGAGGCCCCGCGCAGCCACAGGGGAGGATGCACGCCCCGTGGCCCGGCCACGGGGCGCTGCTGTTTGTGGAACTGGCTATGGGCGAGTTGCATCTTGCCCCGCCTCTGGCCATATAAGGGCATCCGTCTGGAGAGTGCCGTATGAACTACCTGGAATTCGAAAAGCCGTTGGCCGAAATCGAAGGCAAGGCCGAAGAGCTGCGCGCGATGGCGCGCACCAATTCCGGCATGGATGTGTCGAAAGAGGCGGATGCGCTGGACCGTAAGGCGGAAACGCTGCTGAAGGATCTTTACAAGGATCTGACGCCCTGGCGGAAATGCCAGGTGGCGCGCCACCCGGACCGGCCGCATTGCAAGGATTACATCGACGCGCTGTTCAGCGAGTATACCCCGTTGGCGGGCGACCGGAACTTTGCCGACGATCACGCCGTCATGGGCGGGCTGGCGCGGTTCAACGATCTGCCTGTGGTGATCATCGGCCATGAAAAGGGCCACGACACCAAGACCCGGATTGAGCGGAATTTCGGCATGGCGCGGCCCGAAGGATACCGCAAGGCGATCCGGCTGATGGATATGGCGGATCGGTTCCGCCTGCCGGTGATTACCCTGGTCGACACCCCCGGCGCCTATCCGGGCAAGGGCGCCGAAGAGCGGGGGCAGGCCGAGGCGATTGCAAGGTCGACCGAGAAATGCCTGCAAATCGGTGTGCCGCTGATTTCCATCATCATTGGTGAGGGCGGGTCTGGCGGCGCGGTGGCCTTTGCCACGGCCAATCGCGTGGCGATGCTGGAACATTCCGTATATTCCGTAATTTCCCCCGAAGGCTGCGCGTCGATCCTGTGGAAAGACGCCGAAAAGATGCGCGAGGCCGCCGAGGCGCTGCGCCTGACAGCGCAGGATCTGCAAAAGCTGGGTGTGATCGACCGGATCATCAAGGAACCGATGGGCGGCGCGCAGCGCGGCCGCAAGGAAACCATCGAGGCGGTGGGCAAGGGCATCGAGGCGATGCTGAAGGAATTGTCGGGCAAGAAACCCGATGCCCTGATCAAGGATCGGCGGACGAAGTTCATCGACATGGGGTCGAAAGGGCTGGCCGCATGAATGCCTGGCTGATCGTTCTGATCGCAGGCTTGCTGGAAACCGGCTGGGCGCTGGGGTTGAAGTATTCGGACGGATTTTCAAAGCCGATCCCGTCAGTGTTGACCATCGCGGGGGCGCTGGCATCGTTTTGGCTGCTGTCCATCGCCATGAAGGAATTGCCCGTGGGCACGGCCTATGCCGTTTGGGTGGGAATCGGGGCGGTGGGCACAGCGATCATGGCGGTGTTCCTGTTCGGCGATCCGGTCAACCTGTGGCGGGTCGTGGGTGTCTTGCTGATCATCGCCGGGATCATCGCGCTGAAATTCGCCTGACGGCGCGGGGTGGCAAGTGCCGATTTTGGGTATTTGGGCCAAGATGAAGCCGTAAGCCCAAGAAAAAGGGGCGGCCCGGAAGCCGCCCGATGAAGTTGCGATGAAGCAAGGTCAGGCTGCTGCGCGCTGGCCAGACAGGACGCGCGCCATCGTTTCGCCCATCGATGATGGGTTGGGCGCGATGGTGATACCGGCGGCGGACAGGATTTCCACCTTTTCCTGCGCGCTTTCGCCAAAGGCGGAAATGATCGCCCCGGCATGGCCCATCTTGCGGCCCTTGGGGGCGGAAAGACCTGCGATATAGGCGACCACCGGTTTCTTCATGTGATCGCGGGCGTAAATCGCGGCCTCTGCCTCTTGCGGGCCACCGATTTCGCCGATCATCATCACGGCGTCGGTTTCAGGGTCTGCCTCGAACAGTTCTAGGATATCGCGGAAGCTGCTGCCGTTGATCGGGTCGCCGCCGATGCCAACGCTGGTGGACACGCCGATGCCGAGCGCCTTCATCTGGCTGGCCGCTTCATAGCCCAGCGTGCCGGAGCGGCCCACGATGCCCACGCGGCCGGGCATGTAGATATGGGGCGGCATGATGCCCATGAAACCCTTGCCGGGGCTGATGATGCCCGCGCAATTCGGGCCGATCAGGCGCATCTTGCGATCAGCGGGGTAGCGTTTCAGGAAGCGCTTCACCTTCATCATGTCCTGGCTGGGGATGCCGTCGGTGACGCAGACCGCGGTTTTGATGCCCGCATCCGCCGCCTCCATAATGGCATCCGCGGCAAAGGGCGGCGGGACGAAAACGAGCGAGGCTTCAGCCCCCGTCGCTTCGACCGCTTCACGCACGGTGTTGAAAAGCGGGCGACCAAGGAGGGATTCGCCGCCCCGGCCGGGGGTGACGCCGCCAACGACGTTGGTGCCGTGCTTGATCATGTCTTCGGCATGGAACTGGCCGATGCGGCCCGACATGCCCTGGACGATGACAGGGGTCTTTTCGGTGATGAGAATGGCCATCTGTGTTCCCCTTATGCAGCGAGTTTGTGGCGGGTGGCGACGGCCTTTTCGGCAGCATCGGCCAGCGTGGCAGCGGTGATCAGCGGCAGGCCGGAATCCTGGATGATGCGGTTGCCTTCTTCGACATTCGTGCCGGCCAGACGCACCACGACCGGCACAGTCAGGCCAAGTTCGCGGTAGGCCTGCACCACGCCCTGTGCGACCCAGTCACAGCGGTTGATGCCGGCGAAGATGTTTACCAGGATCACGCTGACATTGCGGTCGGCCAGCACGGTGCGGAAGGCGCGGACGACGCGTTCGGGCGAGGCGCCGCCGCCGATATCAAGGAAATTCGCAGGCTCGCCCCCGGCCAGCTTGATCATGTCCATCGTGGCCATCGCAAGGCCCGCGCCGTTGATGATGCAGCCGATATCGCCATCGAGACCCACATAGGCCAGGCCATGATCGCCCGCCGTGCTTTCGCGCGGGTCTTCCTGACTGCGGTCGCGCAGTTCGGCGATTTCCGGGCGGCGGAACAGGGCGTTGGTGTCGAACGACATCTTGGCATCCAATGCCACCAGATCGCCCGCGCGGGTGATGACCAACGGGTTGATTTCGACCATCATGGCATCCAGATCGCGGTAGGCGCGGTAGCACGCCTTGAGGATGTTCACCATCTGCGCGATTTGCCCGCCCTTCAGGCCCAACTGAAAGGCCAGTTCGCGGGCCTGAAATTCCGACAGGCCGACCGCCGGATCAACGGTCATGCGGCGCAGGGAATTTGGGTCGGATTCGGCAAGATCCTCGATCTCCATCCCGCCGTGGGCTGAGGCGACGATCATGATGCGTTCGGATTTGCGGTCCAGCACAAAGCCCAGATACATTTCCTGCGCGATGTCGGACGCGCCTTCGACCCAAAGGCGATAGACGCCCTTGCCATTGGAATCGGTCTGTTTGGTGACGAGCTGCTTGCCAAACAGGGTGGCGGCGAAATCCTGAACCTCGGCCTCGGACCGGCAGAGTTTTACGCCGCCCGCCGCGCCGCGCCCACCGGAATGGATCTGCGCCTTCACGACCCAAGCGTTGCCGCCCAGTTCGCGGGCGCGGTAGCCGGCCTGTTCAGGGCTATAGGCCAGACCGCCGCGCGGGACCGGCACGCCGAAGCGGGCAAGGATTTCCTTGGCCTGATATTCGTGAATGTCCATTCGGTATTCCTCCCCAAGTTCTTTGGCCTGAATCCCGTCGGGCCGATTATTTGTTGGCAATCGCCTCGGCGATCACCAGCACGTTGTTCGCCATCTTTTCCGATGCGGCGTCGATCATCTTGCCGTCCAGGCTGGCCGCGCCTTTGCCTTGGGATTCCGCAATCCGCAGTTCTTCGATGATGCGGCGGGCTTTGGTTACCTCGGCCTCGGTCGGGCTGAACACTTCGTTCGCCATATCGACCTGTGACGGGTGGATGGCCCATTTCCCCTCACACCCCAGGGCGGCGGCGCGGCGGGCACCATCCTTGTAACCTTCGGGATCGGAGAAATCGCCGAAGGGGCCGTCAATCGCGCGCAGGCCATAGGCGCGGCAGGCGATGACCATGCGGGAAATGGCGGCATGCCATTGATCGCCCGGATAATGCGGGTTCAGGCCGCCGATATTGGTGGTGCGGGCGCGCATCGACGCGGCGTAATCGGCTACGCCGAAATGCAGCGCCTCTAACCGGCCGCCGAATTGGGCGATGGATTCCACATTCGCCATGCCAAGCGCGGTTTCGATCAGCGCCTCAAGCCCCACGCGGGTGGTATAGCCCTTGCCCTGTTCGATCTGATTGACCATCGCCTCGACCATATAGAGGTCGTCCCGCACACCGACCTTTGGCACCAGAAGCGTATGCACGCGGCTGCCCGCCTGTTCCATCACATCGACCACGTCACGGTACATGTAATGCGTGTCCAGCCCGTTGATGCGGACAGAAACGGTTTTGCCCTTGGCGGCCCAGTCGATGTCATTCAGCGCCTGAATGGCGTTCTTGCGGGCTTGCTCCTTCTCTGGCGGGGCAACCGCATCTTCCAGATCAAGGAACACGTAATCGGCGGGGCCAGCGGCGGCCTTGTCGATCATCGTGGGGTTTGACGCCGGAACAGCAAGTTCCGATCGCTGCAGGCGTTGGCGCCGCAGCGGATACAGGGTGTGGGACATGATTTCCTCTGGGTGCTTATTCGGCGGCGATGCTTGTGGTGGCGCGCGTGGTGCGCTGCACGGCGCGGGCCATCGGTTCGGCATAGATTTCCTGCGCGGCGGCGACGCCAGACCCGAACCGCACCTGCGCGCCGGCATTGGCAAGGCACAGTTCGGCGATAGAGATGGCCGTCAGGCACATGCCTTCGTTCAGATCGCCCAGATGGCCGATGCGGAACACCTTGCCGTTCAGCGGACCAAGGCCCGCCCCGAAGGAACAGTTGTAGCGGTCATAGGCCACGCGGATCACGTCACGCGCATCCACCCCGTTCGGTACGCGGATCGCGCTGACCGTGTCGGAATACAGCGACGGGTGTTCGGCGGCCAGGTCCATGCCCCAGGCGGCAACGGCGTTGCGCACCCCGGTGGCAAGGCGGCGGTGGCGGGCAAAGATGTTTTCCATCCCTTCGTCCAGCATCCGGTCCAGCGCACGGCGCAGACCGTGGAACAATTGCACCGGCGGCGTATAGGGGAAGTAGCCGGTGGTGTTGGCGCGGGCCATGTCGGTGAAATCGAAATAGGCGCGGCGCATCTGCGCGGTTTCTGCCATCGCCATCGCCTTGGCCGACACGCCCAGCATGCCCAGACCGGCGGGCAGCATGAACCCCTTCTGGCTGCCGGTGACAGCAAGGTCGACGCCCCATTCATCCATGCGGAAGTCGATGGAGCCGATGGAGGACACGCCATCAACGAACAGAAGCGCATCATGGAACGATTCGTCCAATGCGCGGCGGACAAGGGCCACGTCCGAGGTGACGCCGGTCGCGGTTTCATTATGCGTGACGAACACGGCCTTGATCTTGCCGTGGCGGTCATTGCCCAGGATGCGGGCGAATTCATTGGCCGGAACGCCCGCGCCCCAGGCCAGATCGACGATTTCGACATCAAGGCCCAGCTTTTTCGCCATATCGGCCCAAAGCAGGCTGAACTGGCCATGCCGCGCCATCAGCACCTTGTCACCGGGGTTCAGCGTGTTGGTGATCGCCGCTTCCCAGCAGCCGGTGCCCGATCCGGGGAACATCATCACGGAACCGGTTTCCGTTTTGAAAACCTTTTTCAGATCGGCAAACAGACCCAGCGTCAGATCACCGAAATCCGGGGCGCGGTGATCCTGCATCGGCACGATCATGGCTTGCCGCACCGATTCCGGCACGTTGGTGGGGCCGGGGATGTAAAGGTGTTGGGTTCCGGTTTTCATGCTGTCCTCCCGATCAGTTGAGTTGTCCATGCCACCAACCGGGCGATGTGCAAACTGAAAGCGGGTTCTGCTGTGAATGCGAGAATTTACAAAAGGTGTAATCTGTAATATTGTAAACATAACGAAACCATAGATGTGTGCGACGGTATGCAGAAGACCTTTATCGGCCCACATCTGCGGCGGCTGCGGCTGGAACGGGGGGAAACCCAAGGCGCGATGGCCAAGGCGCTGGGGATCAGCGCGTCCTATGTCAACCTGTTGGAAAACAACGAAAGATCGGTTTCCGTTTCGGTTTTGCTGCGGATGTTCGAAGTCTATGGCGTCGACTGGCGCGAAATCGCGGATGAGGATGGCACCAGCCAATTGGCCGACCTGCGGGCGGTGATGCAAGACCCGCTGTTTACGGAAACCCGTCCCGACCTGACACAGTTGCGCGCGTCGATGGTGCATGCGCCCGCGCTGGTGCAATCCTTTCTGCGGCTGCACAGCGCCTATCAGGCGGCCACCGATCAGCTTTTGTCACTGACCGAGGGCGAAGCGCCGCAGATCATTTCCACGCCGGAAGCGGCGGTTCACAACGAATTCCGCCGCCATCGCAACCACTTTCGTGATCTGGAGGAGGCGGCGGCGGGGTTCTGGGCGGGCGCGGTGGTGGAACCGGATGAGATTTACGTGGCCCTGAAACGCCGATTGCGCGATGGCGTGGGGGTGACGGTGCGGCTGGTGCAGGTGGATGATCTGCCCGGCACCCTGCGCCAATATGATGAGGCGCGGCGCGAGATCCTGCTGTCCGAGGCGCTGGATCACACCAACCGCATCTTTCAGTTGACGCATATGTGCGGGTTGCTGGAACAGCGCGCGCTGCTGGACAATCTGGCGGCGCGGTCGGGCATCACCGATCCGCGCGGCGTGGCGCGGTTGCGGGTGGAGCTGGCCAACTATTTCGCCGCTGCCGTGCTGATGCCCTATGATGCCTTTCTGGCCGAGGCGCGGGCCACCAAATACGATCTGGATCACATCGCCACTCGCTTTGGCGTATCGTTCGAGCAAGCCTGCCACCGCGCCACCACGCTGCAACGCGAAGGCGCGCAGGGGGTGCCGTTCTTTTTCATGCGGATCGACAAGGGCGGCAACGTGACCAAGCGGTTCAACGCGACCGGCTTTCACCTGGCGGAACATGGCGGGGCCTGCCCCCGGCTGGATGTGCATACATCCTTCCGCACGCCGGGGCGGATCGTGCCACAATTCGTGGAAATGCCGGATCGGTCGCAGTTCTTTGTGTTTTCGCGCACCGTGGACCGGCCCACCTGGGCGCGGCACGCGCAGGACAACCGGCTTGCGGTGGCAATGGGCTGTGCCATCGAACACGCGCCGGAAATCGGCTATGCCGAGGCGTTTTCCGTGACCGGCGCGCGGATGACGCCGGTGGGGATCAACTGCCGCATCTGCCCAAGATCAGGCTGTGACCAGCGCGCGCATCAGGCGGTGGTGTTGTCACAGCCCGTGGATGAAAAGCGGCGCGGGGCAACCCGGTTCGAGGTGTGATTTACCAGATGTCGGTCATGGCGCGGTTGGCGCGGACGGCGTCATAGGTTTTGCCGTCGATCTGGCCTTGCGATGCCTCGTCCATCATCTGGCCCACGCTGGGCAGACCGTCTGATTGATCCCCCGCTGTCCACAGCCCCGCCCGCACCACGGCGCGGGCGCATTGGGAATAGACCTCGGCCAGGTCGATCACGATCACCGTGCGTGGCTGGATGCCGCCCCGGTCAAACCTTGCGCGCAAGGCGGGATCGGCGGTCAGCCGGGCGGTGCCGTTGACGCGCAGCAGGTTTTTCCAGCCGGGGATCAGGAAACACAGGCTGACCCGGCCATCGCGCACGATGTTGCGCAGGCTGTCGATCCGTTCATTGCCCTTCCAGTCGGGCAGGGCAAGGGTGCGGTCATCCAGCACCATCACGACCGGGCCGTCATCACCGCGCGGGCTGCCATCGGTGCCCTCGGGCCCCACGGTTGTCAGGATGCAGAACCGGCTGCGTTCGATCACCGCGCGATAGCTGGGCGTCAGCCGCGCCGTCACCTTGCGGATCGCTGGATCGGCGGGGGTGCCGTAATAACCGTGCAGCGCATCCAGCGTGGTGATGAAATCCATCGTCCTTTTCCCCGTTCAGGCGGCCTGTGCCACGACAAAGCCCGCCTCGGCCATCAGCCGATCAGACGCGCCTTCGATCACGCGTTCCAGTTCGGCCATGAAATCGGCAACGCTGCGGCCCGGCAGGATCGCGGGCAGGAATTCCACCACCGCCAGACCGGGTTTACGATAGATGCCGTGGCGCGGCCAGAACACGCCCACATTGGTGGCAGCCGGGATGCAGGGTTGCCCCATCTGGCTGTAAAGCAGGCCCGACCCCACCTTGTAGGGCAGCGTGGCCCCAGGGGCGACGCGGGTGCCCTGCGGATAGATGATCAACTGGCCGGGAATGGCGGCACCTGCGGCCACGGCCTTTTTCATTTCCGCGATCGCGCGGCCCTTTTTGCCACGATCCACCGGAATGCAGCCCGTGCGCCAGGCATAAAAGCCCAGCAGCGGCGCCCATTTCAGTTCCTTCTTCATGATGAATTTCGGGCGCGGAACGACGGAACAGATCAGGATGATGTCCAGAAAACTTTGATGTTTTGAGGCAATCAGCACCTCGCCCGTGGGGACGGTTCCCCGCACCTCGGACCGCAGGCCCAACATCCAGTGCGCCGAAAACCGGACCCAACGGCAAAAGGCGTGGATGCCAGCCCAGGCACCATCACGGCTTATGGCGGCATAAGGGCCGTAGGCAAGCGCCAGAACCACCATCATCACATACATTTGCAGGATGAACAGCAGCGACATCAGCCAGCGCAGCGCATAGATCATGGCAGTTCCCGAAGTTTCCTGAACGCGGCGGCACGAGTGGCCACAAGTGCCACCACCGCTGCGACCGGGGGTAGCAGAAGCGGCAGCAGCCAGCCAGCCCCCTGAAAGCCAAGCCCGGTCAGGAACCCCCCCGCCTCATCCACCGGGGGCAGAAGGGCCACGCCGATCAGCCCCACCACAGCGCCCACGGCAGACCCGGCTAGGGCGCGCAGCGTGAAGCGGCGCACAAAGGCGGCGGCGATATAGTCATCCTGTGCGCCCACGATCCGCAGCACGCGGATCACCTGCGCATTTGCGGCCAGCGCGGCATTTGCGGCCAGCGTGATCATCGCGGCCATAGTGGCCCCGATCAGCAGGATCGACAGCCCCCCCAGAAGGTTCAGCCGTGCCGCCGCCGTGGCCAGCGGCCTGCGCCAGCGGGTATGATCGTCCAGCACCGCCCCCGGTGCCTCGGCCGACAGGCGTTGGCGCAGACCTTCGCTATCATAGCCTGCGGCATCCTCTGTCACCTCGATCAACCGGGGCAGGGGCAGGGCATCCAGCGGCAGGTCGGGGCCGAACCACGGCGCAAGCAGGGCCTTTTGTTCGTCATCGGTCAGCGCGCGGGCCGATGCGATGCCGGGGGTGGTTTTCAGCACCTCCAGCACGGCGAAGGTCTGCGCCTCCATCTGGTCGGGCGGGGCGGAGATGCGGACGGTGGCGGTTTGTGCCAGGGCATCGGCCCAGCGGTCCGCGAGGCGGCCTGACGCCAGCGAAAGCGCCAGCGCAAAAACCGCAAGAAAGGTCATCGCCCCGGCGGTAAAGCTGGTCAGCCAGGCGGAATGGCCCGATGGCGGCACGACGCGGTCGGCCTGACGATCGGGGGTCACCAGAAGGCGCAGGCGACGGATCTGGTTCACAGGTCGGCCCCCGCAAGCTGGATACGGCGGTTGCGGATGCGCAGCACACGGGCGGCGACCTGGTTTTTGGCGGTGCGGATCAGGTTCATGTCATGGGTGGCGACAAGGATGGTCTTGCCCATCTTGTTCAACTCTACCAGCAGGGTCAGCAGGCGCAGCGACATCTCCCAATCCAGGTTGCCGGTCGGTTCATCGGCCAGAATGACATCCGGCCCCATGATCACCGCGCGGGCCAGCGCCGCCCGTTGGCGTTCGCCCCCCGACAGTTGCGGCGGCAGCGCATCGGCCAACTGCCCCAGCCCTACCCAGCCCAAAAGATCGGCCAGATCGCGGCTGTCCCCCGTCCGCCCCGACACCATCAAGGGCATCGACACATTGGCCGCCAGCGGCAGGTGATCCAGAAACTGCACATCCTGATGCACCACGCCGATCCGGCGGCGGGTCAGGGCCACGTCATCACGGGTCAGTCCCCGAACCTCGCGGTCAAAGATCGTGACGCGGCCTGCGGTGGGCAGCAGTTCGGCATAGGCCAGTTTCAGGAAGGTGCTTTTCCCCGCACCCGAAGGCCCGGTCAGAAAATGAAAAGACCCCGGCGCAAGGCGCAGGCTGACCTCTGACAGCAATTCCCCCCCGCCGTAATTGTAGGCGACATTGTCGAACGCGATCACTTGTGTTTCACAACCTCTTGCTTGCAAAGGCAGCATTGCCCAAGGTGGGCGCGGTTGCAATGCGGGGTGGGTGCCGGTTGTGGACCTTGCTGGATGGTGTAATCCTGCGGTGACGGTCGTGCGGGCCAGGTGCCGGACGATCCGGGGGAATTGGGGAAGTATCGAATGCGGCTGATCTGTCCGAATTGCGAGGCCGAATACGAGGTGGACGACGCGGCGATCCCGGATACCGGGCGGGATGTTCAATGTTCAAATTGCGGCCACGCCTGGTTTCAGCTTCCGCCAGAGATTGAACTTGCGCTGGAACAGGAGGACGAATTGTTCGGCGCCTCGGGGATGCCAGACCCTTTGCCCGATCTGGATGCCGATGACGAAGATCCCGGCCCGCCGCCCGCCGGGATGGCCGATCCACCCAAACGCAGCATCGACGAAAACCTGATGGCCGTGTTGCGCGAAGAAGCCGAGCGCGAGGCCGCCGCCCGCAAGGCCGAATCCGCCGCCCCGATCGAGACACAGACCGAACTTGGCCTGTCCGCGCCGGCCGCTGCGGCGGCTGCGGCTGCGGCTGCGGCGGCCGCTGTTGTCGCTTCGGCCGAACAATCCCGTGCGGCAGGGGCGATCCCGACGCCTGCCCATGCGGGCGGGTTGGCCGCGGCCGCGCGGCGGATTGCACAGATGAAGGGGCTTGATCCTGATGCCCCGCCACCGGCCCCCCCCAAACCCACCACACGGCGCGACCTGTTGCCGGATATCGAAGAGATCAATTCGTCGCTGAAGGGTGGCGAAGCGGCCTCGGCCACGATGGATGACGCAACGGAAGGCCCGGCCAGCAATGCGCGCGGCTTTCGGAGCGGCTTTGCCGTGGCCATGCTGATCGCCGTGCTGGGTCTTGCCGCCTATGTCGCGGCCCCACGGATCGTGGCGATGGTGCCTGCCAGCGAAAGCGCGGTCAGCGCCTATGTCAGCGGGATTGACGGCGCGCGGCTCTGGCTGGACGGTTTGATGCGATCCGCCACGGATGCGGTGCGCCAGGTATCGGGATCGGGCGGCTAAGGCCGCAACCGGCTTTGCCGCCGATCAGAACATGTCCAGCAAGCGGCGCAGGTAATCGCGTTCCCCTTCGGGGCGGGCCTGATCGCCGGACCGGCGGCGAATCTCATCCAGCAGATCCTGCGCGCGGCGATAGACATCTTCGCCTTGCAACATGTTGCGGTCCGATCCGATGCGGGCCGAATTGCCGGGTTCGCGGCCCAAGGGATCGCGCTGGCCGTTGGGATCGGCCTGCCCGAATTCCTGCCCTTGCTGGGCGTTTCCTTGCTGCTGCTGCTGATTTTCGGCCAGCGCCTCGCCGAATTGCTGCATGCCGTCGCGCATGGCTTCCATCGCCTCGGCCTGACGGTCCAGCGCGCCGGACAGATCGCCGTCGCGCAGCGCATCCTCGGCCTCTTCCATCGCGCGGCCTGCGCGGTCCAGCTGGCGGCGGCCTTCTTCGCCGCGTTCAGACCCGTCACCGGGAAGCTGGCCGTCCTGCAACTGGCCCAGCCTGTCGCGCAATTCCTGTTGGCGCTGGGCAAGGCTTTGGCCCTGACCCTCGCCTTGACCTTGGCCTTCGCCTTGACCTTGGCCTTCGCCCTGACCTTCGTTTTCGCCTTGCTGCTGGCCTTCGCCGGGTTGCTGGCCCTGCTGCCCCGGCTCTTGGCCCTGATTGCCCTCTTGCCCGTCTTGCAGATCGCGGAAGGCATCGTCGGACAGGCCCTGTTGGCCACGCAGCGTATCCTGCAATTCACGCATCGCCTGCTGGCCGGGGCCACCCTGGCCCTGACCCTGGCCTTCGCCCTGTGCCACCTGCATGTTTTCCATCAGCTGGCGCAGCATTTCCATCAATTCCTGCGCCTCGGCCATGCGGCCTTCTTCCATCAGGCGCTGCAATTCATCCAGCATTTCCTGCAACTGATCGCCGGACATCTGCATGCCTTCCATGTTCTGGGAAAGCTGGCTGTCGGGGTTGCGTTCGGCCTCTTCGGCCAATTCGCGCATGTAATCGTTCAACGCCTCGCGCAGTTCCTGCATCAATTCGTCGATTTCGCCCTGTTCGGCGCCGTTGCGGATCGCTTCATCCAGACGGTCCTGTGCGCGGCGCAGGCGTTCCATCGCAGAGGCGAGATCGCCTTCTTCGACCATCAGGGCGATTTCCCACAACTCGGCGGCATAGGTATCGCGCGCCTCGGGTGACAGACTGGCCTTTTGCACATCCAGATCGCGCATCAGCACCCGCAGACGCAGGTAGGCACGTTCGTTGCGGATCAATTCCTCGGGACGATGGGTGATGGCCTTCAGGATCTGGGTGCTGCGCGGTGCGTTGGCGCGGTTCCACAAAAGGTCGCGCCGGGTTTCGATCAGCGCGGCGGCCAGCGGGTCAAAGAACCGCCGACCGGGCAGAACCAGTTGCACCGGTTCGGCATTGCCCTGCTGGCCCGCCGCATCGGTGACGGCAAAGGTCATGCTGACCGGCAGGTTGGCGAAGGGATGTTCCGACAGGTCATCTACCAGCGCCTCGGTAAAGTCGGCCCGGTTGCCGGTGATTGGCATGGGCAGGTCCAGCACCACCGCCTCGCGCGGTTCGGGTTCCATCGTCAGGCCGAAGGTGCGGTCAACCGATGGCAGATCCAGCGCGATGGTCACCTGCCCCGCCGCCACGCCGTAATCGTCGCGGGCGGAAAATTCCATCGTGAAGCGGCCATCGCCTTCGCGTTCGGCGCTGTCTGATGGCGTGACTGTCGGCCCAAGGTCGGGCGTGGCAGACAACGTCCAGGTACGCCCACCGGGGCCAGCGATCACCACTTCACCGGGACGGTTCAGGGTAAAGTCATGCACGGTTTCCGATGCGGCAGGCACCTCTGTTCGGGCCGAGACGGTTTCCGACAGGGTCAATTCGCCCACCTCGCCATAAAGGCGGAATTGCAGGCGCGTGCCGATGGGCAATTCCAGCGGCCCCTCGGCGATGTCGTTCATATACAGCGACGGCTTGCCGGTATAGGCGGGCGGCTGCGCCCAGCCTTCCCATGCTGGCCCAGCGGCCAGTTCGTTGCCCGCGCCGGGGGCCAGCGCCTGCACCGATGTGACCCGCCAGAGCGAGCCGAAGATCATCGCCATCACAAAGGCCGTCAGCGCCACGTAGCGCAGGGCGAATGGATCACGGCGGGCAAGTTTCAGGTCCGGCTCCACCGCCCGCGCCTGCGATGCCCGCGCGGCCATCCGGGCGCGGTGCGCCTGCCAGACGGCCAGCGAAGCGGGGTCATCGGTGCCGATCACCTGCGTATCTGTCAGCGCAGCGATGGGCTGGCCGGGCAGGCGCGAATCAAGCCGGATCAGCGCCTCGGCCCTTGTGGGCCGTCGGAACGCACGCAGCCCGCGCCACAGCGTGATGATCGCAGCGAGGATCGCCAGCACAAGAACGGCCCACGCCGCCTCAAGCGGCAGATGGTCCTGCACCCCAAAGGCCAGCGCCGAAAGCACCACCAGAAGCACGGTCCACAGCGGCCAGAACGCACGGGTCAGCCGTTCGGCCCATAGCCCCAGCAGCGTCAGCCGCAGGGGGCGGGCGATAGCCGAAAGCGCGCTGTGCTGTTGATCCTGCATCCGGGGGGCGTGACCTTTTCCGCTGATCGCGGACAAGCCGCCTTACAACCACGAAGGGATGGTATCGCGGTTCAGGATTTCGTCAAAGGACGGTCTTTCCCGGATGACGGCGAATTGATCCCCGCGCACCAGCACCTCGGGCACCAGCGGGCGGGTGTTGTATTCCGACGCCATCACCGCGCCATAGGCCCCGGCCGACCGAAAGGCCACGAGATCGCCTTCGGCCAGCAGGGGCATTTCGCGCGCCTTGGCAAAGGTGTCGCCGGTTTCGCAGACCGGACCCACCACATCAAAGGCCTCGGTCGGGGTGGCGGCGGGGGGTTCGGCCACGGGGACGATGTCATGATGCGCGCCATACATTGACGGGCGGGCCAGATCGTTCATCGCGGCGTCAAGGATCAGGAAATCCCGCCCCTCGCCGTTTTTCACATAGATCACCGACGACACCAGCAGCCCCGCATTGCCGGAAATCAGGCGGCCCGGTTCAATCTCGATCTCACATCCCAGATCGCCCACCGTGCGCTTGATCAGCGCGCCATAATCCATCGGCAGGGGCGGCGCCTCGTTCGACCTTGTGTAGGGAATGCCAAGGCCACCGCCCAGATCAAGGCGGCGGATGTCATGCCCCTCGGCCCGCAACTGGCGGGTCAGGTCGGCCACTTTCAGATAGGCCTGTTCGAACGGTTCCAGTTCGGTCAACTGGCTGCCGATGTGAACGTCGATCCCGATGACGTCGATCCCCGGCAGACGCGCCGCTTCGGCATAGACCTCGGACGCGCGGGCTATGGGGATGCCGAACTTGTTTTCCTTTTTCCCCGTCGCAATCTTTTCATGCGTGCGGGCATCCACATCGGGGTTCACCCGGATGGTGATGGGGGCCACCACGCCCAGCGACACCGCCACTTCGGACAGGGCGCGCAATTCCGGTTCGCTTTCCACGTTGAACTGGCGGATGCCCCCGGTCAGCGCCAGCCGCATTTCATCCCGCGTCTTGCCCACGCCGGAAAACACGATCCGGTCGCCCGGCACGCCGGCGGCGCGGGCGCGGCGGTATTCGCCGCCCGACACCACATCCATCCCCGCCCCCAGATCACCGATCAGCTTCAGCACGGCGATGTTGGACAGCGACTTGATGGCAAAGCACACCATGTGCGGCAGCGGCGAAAGCGCCTCGGTGAACAGGTGGTAATGGCGGGTCAGCGTGGCCGCGGAATACACATAGAACGGCGTGCCAACCGTGGCGGCAATGTCGGTGATTGCCACATCTTCGGCGTGAAGGGTGCCGTTGCGGTAAAGGAAATGGTCCATTGTTCGCCCCTGCCCGCCATGCCCCGGTGTTGTGGCTGCATCTAGCCGCAACCACAGGCGATTTCTACCCTGTTTCCCATCCTTCGCACTGGACCCCGCCGCAGGCTGGGCTAGGCTGACAGCCACGACATAGGGGGGATCAACGATGGCGCGCACGGTCATAATCGAAGCAAACGGCGGACCCGAGGTGTTAAGGTTGGTGGATCGCCCGGTGGGTGAACCGGGGCCGGGCGAATTGCGCATCACGCAGCGGGCCTGCGGGTTGAATTTCATCGACGTTTATCAACGCTCTGGCCTGTATCCGATGGCCTTGCCCGCCGCCCTGGGCATGGAAGCCAGCGGCGTGGTCGATGCTGTGGGCGCGGGCGTGACCCATGTCAAACCGGGCGACCGTGTGGCCTATGCCGCGCAGCCGCCCGGCGCCTATACAGAGGCGCGGGTCATGCCGGCGGCGCAGGTCTGCCCGTTGCCCGATGCCATCAGCTTTGACGAAGGCGCCGCCATGATGTTGAAGGGCATGACGGTGCAATACCTGTTCCGCCGCACGACGCCCATCAAGCGTGGCGATACGGTGCTGTTTCACGCCGCCGCCGGTGGCGTGGGCCTGATCGCCTGCCAATGGGCGCGGGCCGAAGGCATCACCCTGATCGCCACCGCCGGATCGGATGAGAAGTGCCGTCTGGCGCTGGATCATGGCGCAACCCATGCGATCAACTACCGGTCTGAGGATTTCGTCGCGCGCGTGCGCGACCTGACCGGGGGCAAGGGCGTGGATGTGGTGATGGATGCCGTGGGCAAGGATACGTTTGACGGCAGCCTGAACAGCCTGAAACCCTTTGGGATGTTCATCTCTTTCGGCAATGCCAGCGGCAAGGTGCCGCCGTTTGACATCGGCCTTCTGGCGGCCAAGGGATCGCTAAAGATCACGCGGCAGACGCTGTTCAGCCACATAGCAGACCCGGCCACCTGTCAGGCGATGGCGCAGGATCTGTTTGCAATGGTCACGTCGGGCGCGGTGAACATCCGCATCGACCAGCGGTTCCCGCTGGAACAGGTGGCAGATGCCCACCGTGCGCTGGAATCGCGGGCCACCACGGGGCAGACGATTCTTACCTTGTGAATGGCCCGATCTTACCTTGCCTGTGGCCTGACGCTGTGATGCGCCTTACTGCCCCCGCGACCGCAGGAACAGATACAGCGGCAGCCCACAACTGACGCCGATGCAGAAAGTGGCGGGGATAGCGATCAGCCCCAGCCATGCTTTGCGTGACACCGTTTCCGCCAGCACCCAGACCGTCAGGGTGATGGCGGCGATCGTCAGATCCCAGGTCAGCCCGGTGGTCGAGGCGTTCACATACCAGGCGTCGATCAACCCCGACAGGCCGGTGCCGGTTTCGTTCATGTAGGTGACGAACCAATACATCGGGTGAACGGCCCCCCAGATGGCCAGCGCCAGCCACACCCATCGCAGCGGGGCCATCAGATTTCCCCCCTGACGCCAATTTCGGCCTCGCCCGTGATGGCGATGCCCGATGTCGGTGCTGGTGCCGGGGCCTGCGAAGGCGCCACAGGCGGGCCATCCGCGCCGCAGGCCGCCAGCATCGCAAGGGTGAAAAGGGTGGCAAGTCGTTTCATGGCAGCAAGACCTTTGGTTGGAAATCTACGGGGAATAGCTGATCCGCCCGCCGCCCAGCCCGGCGGAAACCGAAGGGCTGACCGACAGCCCGTCTGCCCCAAGGCTTAACCCGGCATTCAACCGGGGCGATGAACAGGCAGAAAGGCACAGGGCAAGGGCAAACAGCGCAGGTTTCATGACAGCGGCCCTCAATGCATCCGGCGCAGCGGATCGGTGATCGTGATGCCCAGAACAGGATCGGGCGCGTTCAGATCGGTGCCAAAGGACGTATCGTCCGACAGCGGAATCGCCAGCACCGGAAGTCGAGTATCGCCGCAGGCCGCCATGAACAACAGGATGGGAAGCATGACATAGGGCATCTGGGGACAACCGGGTTCTTGTTTGCGACCAAACCTAGCGCCCTGTCTTGCCCCTGTCACGCCAAGCCTGTCACGCCAAGCCTGTCACGCCAACCGTTCCCGCCATGCCGCGATCTGCGCGCGCACCTGATCGGGGGCCGTGCCGCCATAAGACCGGCGCGAACGGACCGAGTTTTCCACCCCCAGCACATCGAACACATCGGCGCGGATGCCCGCATGCACCGATTGCATCTGCGCCAGCGTCAGATCGGGCAGGTCGCATCCCTGGCCTTCGGCCATTGCGACCAGCGTGCCGGTCACGTGATGTGCATCGCGGAACGGCAGGCCCAATTCGCGCACTAGCCAATCGGCCAGATCGGTGGCCGTGGAAAAGCCCGATGCCGCCGCCTGTGCCAGCACATCGCGGTTGGCGGTCATGTCGCTGACCATCCCGGTCATCGCGGCCAAGGCCAGCATCAAAGTGTCGGCGGCGTCGAACACCTGTTCCTTGTCTTCCTGCATGTCCTTTGAATAGGTCAGCGCCAGCCCTTTCATCACGGTGAACAGCGCCACCGTGGCCCCCAGGATGCGGCCCAGCTTGGCCCGCAGCAATTCGGCGGCATCGGGGTTCTTCTTCTGCGGCATGATGCTGCTGCCGGTGGTCCAGCGGTCCGACAGCCGCACGAACCGGAATTGCGCCGATGACCAGATCACCAATTCCTCGGCAAAGCGCGACAGATGCATGGCGCAAATGCTGGAAGCCGCCAGAAACTCCAGCGCGAAATCGCGGTCCGACACGGAATCAAGGCTGTTGGCCGTGGGCCGATCAAACCCCAGCGCCTGCGCCGTCATTTGCCGGTCAATCGGGAAAGACGTCCCCGCCAGCGCCGCCGCGCCCAGCGGACATTCGTTCATCCGCGCCCGTGCATCGATGAACCGCCCCCGATCACGCGACAGCATTTCCACATAGGCCATCATGTGATGCCCCCATGTCACCGGCTGCGCGGTTTGCAGATGGGTAAACCCCGGCATCACCCAATCGGCCCCCGCCTCGGCCTGTGCCAGAAAGACGCGCATCAGCGCCGTCAGCCCCGAAATCGCGGCATCGCATTGGTCGCGCACCCAAAGCCGGAAATCCACCGCCACCTGATCGTTGCGCGACCGGGCGGTGTGCAGCCGCCCCGCAGGTTCCCCGATCACCTCTTTCAGCCGGGCCTCCACATTCATGTGGATGTCTTCCAGTTCCACCCGAAACGGAAAGTTCCCCGTTTCAATCTCTGACAACACCGTGAGAAGACCTTCCCCGATCGCCTCGGCATCCTTATTGCTCAGGATGCCTGTGGCGGCGAGCATCGCCGCATGGGCGCGTGACCCTGCGATGTCTTGTGCGTAGAGCCGTTTGTCGAACCCGATGGAGGCGTTGATCGCCGTCATGATGGCGTCCGGCCCTTCGGCAAAGCGCCCGCCCCACATCTGGTTGGCGGATTTGGCGTCTGGGGAAGCGGTCATGGCGATGGCCTTCGGAGGGAAGATGCTGCGGAAATTTATGGCCGTCCTTTATACGGCCTTGGCCATCGGTGCAAATGCCGCCCTTGCCGGGGATATTGAGGCGCTGCGCGAAGGCGACATGCGCAAGCTGGCCATCCATGCCACCCCGGTGGACATTCCCGCCGCCGTGTTTCTGGATGCCGATGATGGCGAAGTGCCCTTGGCGCAATGGCAGGGAAAATGGGTGGTGCTGAATTTCTGGGCCACATGGTGCGCGCCTTGCCGCAAGGAGATGCCGTCGCTGTTGCGCCTGCAACAGGCAATGCCCGATCTGGCGGTGCTGCCCGTGGCCACAGGCCGCAACGCAGTGGAAGGGATCGAGAGGTTTTATGAAGAGGCGGGCGTGCAAGCCTTGCCGATCCTGCGCGACCCAAAAAGCGCCTTGGCGCGCCCGATGGGCGTGATGGGCCTGCCGGTGACGGTGATCCTGAATCCGCAGGGGCAGGAAGTGGCCCGCCTGATTGGCGATGCCGAATGGGACAGCGCCCATGCGCAGACCGTTCTGTCCGCGATGATGGCGGGTAATTGAATTGCGCGCGCCGGGCGTGCCGCCCGCCGCGCATTCCTTTTTTCCGTCACGCTGCCTTGCGGCGGCGCGTCGGCAGAGGGGGGCCAGCCCCCCAGGCGCGTGCCGCGCCCACCCCCCGGAGTATTTGTCGCCAAGATGAAAATCAGGCGCCGTGCAGGGCTGCGATGCGTGCCTGTGCAGGGCAGGTGATCAGGTGGTCATTCACCATGCCGGTGGCTTGCATGAAAGCGTAGGTGATGGTGGGGCCGCAGAAGGTGAAGCCGTCTTTCCTGAGCTGCTTCGAGATGGCCTGTGACAGCGGCGTTTCCGTGGGGATGTCGCGCATCGTGATGGGCCGGTTCTGCAGGGGCCGCCCGTCGAGGTGTTTCCACAGATAGGAGGAAAACCCTTCGCGCGCCTCGATGGCCAGATAGGCGCGGGCGGACCTTATGGTGCCTTCGATCTTGCCCCGGTGCCGGATGATGCCGGGATCAGCCAGCAGGCGCAGGACATCCGATTCGCCCCATGTGGCGATGGTTTCCGGTTGGAACCCGGCAAAGGCGGCGCGAAAATTATCGCGCTTTTTCAGGATCGTGATCCAGCTTAGGCCCGCCTGAAAGCCATCAAGGATCAGCTTTTCCCACAAGGCCCGCGGGTTCCATTCGGGAACGCCCCATTCTTCATCGTGATAGGCCACATAAAGCGGGTCCGTGCCACACCAGGGGCAGCGTCCTGTCTGGTCTTCGGCAAGGCTGGGCATCGCGGCGTCCCTCTCTCGCGGATTAACGCGATGTTTACGGGGGTGAGAGCAGAATTGCCACGGGTCTTGCGGGGTTTTTGTGATGAAAATGGAGAGTGGTTCCGGGCTGGCGGAAGGGGCGAGTCCCCTGTCCTTTGCCATAGCGGAAAGTGCGGCTGATGCGGTGGCCATGGTAACCGAGGCGGTGCGCCTGCGCCGTTTGCGGCTGGCCTATCATCCGGTGGTTCTGGCGGGAAAGCCGGGGCGCATCGGTTTTCACGAAGGGCTGATGCGGGTGCTGGATCCGGGTGGTCGGGTCATCCCGGCGCGCGAATTCATGCACGCGGTCGAGGCGCATGAATTGGGGCGTGAAATTGATTGTGCGGCGCTGGCGATGGGGCTGGATGCGCTGGCGCGCCATCCGCAATTGCGTCTGTCGGTGAATATGTCGGCGCGGTCGGTTGGATGGCCCCGCTGGATGAAGCTGCTGAATGTCGGTCTGGCGCGGCATCCCGGCATTGGTGATCGGCTGATCCTTGAGATTGCCGAATCCAGCGTGATGACGGTGCCGGAACTGCTGGCAGGCATGATCGCGGAACTGCGGCCCAAGGGCGTGTCCTTTGCTCTGGACGGGTTCGGGGCAGGGGCCTTTGCCCTGCGCCATTTCCGCGAGCTGAGCTTTGATCTGTTGAAGGTTGATGCGCAATACAGCCGTGGCATCCATACCCATGCCGACAATCAGGTGCTGATGGCGGCCTATCTGGCCATTGCGCGGCAGTTCGACATGCTGGTCGTGGCGCAGGGCGTGGAACAGCCGGGTGAGGCGGCCTGGCTGGCCGATCTGGGGCTGGATTGTCTGCAAGGTTATCACTTTGCCGCGCCAAAGCTGATTCCCGAAGGTCTGGAACCCTGCTCCTGCCCGCCCAATGCGCTTGGACAGGCTGCTCCAAAGGCGGCGCGGTAATGCCGTTGCAATGATTGCGCCAACAATGTTGCTTTTGTTTTCCCCCCCGTCTAGGCCATGCTGCAAGGCGGCGTGGTCACGTGGACCCCGCCCCGATGGGAGAGAGAGGATCAGCCATGACCAACGTCGTCATCGTTTCCGCAGGCCGGACAGCCGTGGGCAGTTTCAACGGGTCTTTCGCCAATACCCCGGCGCATGACCTTGGCGCCGCGGTGATCGAGGCGGTCGTCGCCCGCGCGGGCATCGACAAGGCCGAAGTGGAAGAGACGATCCTGGGTCAGGTGCTGACCGCCGGTCAGGGCCAGAACCCGGCCCGGCAGGCGCATATCAAGGCGGGCTTGCCGAAAGAGGCAAGCGCCTGGTCACTGAACCAGGTGTGCGGGTCGGGCCTGCGTGCGGTGGCGCTGGGCGCGCAGCATGTGCAATTGGGCGATGCGCGGATCGTGGTGGCCGGTGGTCAGGAAAACATGTCGCTGTCGCCCCATGTCGCGCATCTGCGCGCGGGCACCAAGATGGGCGATATGAAGTTCATCGATTCGATGATCAAGGATGGCCTGTGGGATGCCTTCAACGGCTATCACATGGGCCAGACCGCAGAAAACGTCGCCAATCAGTGGCAGATTTCCCGCGACATGCAGGATGAATTCGCACTGGGTAGCCAGAACAAGGCCGAAGCCGCGCAAAAGGCCGGCAAGTTCAAGGATGAGATCATCCCTTTCCTGATTTCCACCCGCAAGGGCGACATCACGGTGGATGCCGATGAATACATCCGCGCCGGGGCGACGCTGGAATCGATGCAGAAACTGAAGCCCGCCTTCACCAAGGACGGGTCGGTGACCGCAGGCAATGCGTCTGGCCTGAATGATGGCGCGGCGGCGGTCGTGCTGATGTCGGCGGATGAGGCGGCGCGGCGCGGCCTTACCCCGCTGGCGCGGATCGCCTCATACGCCACCGCAGGGCTGGACCCGTCGATCATGGGCGTGGGTCCGATCCATGCCAGCCGCAAGGCGCTGGACAAGGCGGGCTGGAAGGTCGGTGATCTGGATCTGGTTGAGGCGAATGAGGCCTTCGCTGCCCAGGCCTGCGCGGTGAACAAGGATATGGGTTGGGATCCGTCCATCGTGAACGTGAACGGCGGGGCGATTGCCATCGGCCATCCCATCGGGGCTTCGGGCGCGCGCATCCTGAACACGCTGCTGTTTGAAATGGCGCGCCGCGATGCCAAGCGTGGGCTGGCTACGCTGTGCATCGGTGGCGGCATGGGCGTTGCCATGTGTCTGGAACGCGCCTGATCCTTTCTTGCGGCGACAATGCTGCAACTGCAAAATGGGCGCGCAACATTGTTGCGCGTCCTTGTTCATTTCGGTAACACCATTTCAAGGCGTCTGAATTCAGGAGGAGGGACGAATGGCACGAGTGGCTTTGGTAACAGGGGGGTCGCGCGGCATTGGCGCGGCGATTTCGGTGGCGCTGCAGGCCGCAGGCTACAAGGTGGCCGCGAATTACGCCGGCAATGATGAGGCGGCCGCGGCCTTCACCAAAGAAACCGGCATTCCCACCTTCAAATGGTCGGTCGCGGATTACGAAGCCTGCGTGGAAGGCATCAAGAAGGTCGAGGCCGAGGTTGGCCCTGTGGACGTCCTGGTGAACAATGCGGGCATTACGCGGGATGCCATGTTCCACAAGATGACCCCGCAACAGTGGAAAGAGGTGATGGACACCAACCTGACCGGCCTGTTCAACATGACCCATCCGGTCTGGACCGGGATGCGCGACCGGAAATTCGGCCGGGTGATCAACATCTCGTCGATCAACGGGCAAAAGGGGCAGGCGGGGCAGGCGAATTACTCCGCTGCCAAGGCAGGCGATCTGGGCTTCACCAAGGCCCTGGCCCAAGAAGGCGCGCGGGCAGGCATCACGGTCAACGCGATCTGCCCCGGCTATATCGCCACAGAGATGGTGAAGGCGATTGATGAAAAGGTGCTGAACGAACGCATCATCCCGCAAATTCCGGTGGGCCGCCTGGGTGAGCCGTCCGAAATTGCGCGGACGGTGGTCTTCCTGGCATCTGATGATGCAGGCTTCATCACCGGGTCGACGATTTCGGCCAATGGCGGGCAATTCGTCGTCTGATACCCCGGCATATGCCGGAAAGGCCCGCTTCGGCGGGCCTTTTTCTTTTCCAGCCCGACGGTTAGAAGACACGAAAAATCTTCGAAGATTTTTGCAAATTTCTTCGAAGAAATTTGACAGGGACAGACATGACACGCTCACGCGCAACGGCCATCGGCTTTACCGCCGTCCTGATGTGGGCGCTGTTGGCGCTGTTCACCATCGGATCGGCCCCTGTGCCGCCCTTTCTGCTAAACGCGCTGACCTTTGGTATCGGCGGCATGCTTGGCCTGATCTGGACGCTGCGCAATGGCATCTCGCGTCTGCGGGGTATTTCCTGGCGGGTCTATGCCTTTGGGATTATCGGGCTATTCGGCTACCATGCGCTGTATTTTACGGCCTTTCGCATCGCGCCGTCTGCGGAAACCGGGTTGATGGCCTATCTGTGGCCACTGTTCATCGTGCTGTTTTCCAGCTTTCTGCCGGGTGAACGGCTGCGCCCCATCCTGCTGGTCGGTGCCGTCATCGCCTTTGCCGGGGCGGCGTTGATCGTGCTGGGGCGGCCTGCCGATGGCGCGGCCACGCCGCTCGGCCTGTTCTTGGGCTTTCTCTGCGCCCTCACTTGGGCGGGATATTCCACCCTGTCGCGGCGGTTGGGCGATGTGCCGACGGAAAGCGTGACGATCTATTGCCTTGGCACTGCGCTGTTGTCGGCGGTGGTGCATCCGTTGGTTGAGGAAACGGTCTGGCCGCAGGATGCGCTGGGCTGGCTGGCGGTGCTGGCCTTGGGCATCGGCCCGGTGGGCGCGGCGTTCTTCACCTGGGATATCGGGATGAAAAAGGGCGATATTCAACTGCTGGGGGTCGCATCCTATGCGGCACCGTTGCTGTCGACATTGGCCCTTGTCGCCGCTGGAATCAGCAGCCCGTCATGGGCGATCCTTGCCGCAGCCGTGTTTATCACGGCGGGTGCGGCGCTGGCCGCCCGCGCAAAGGCAGGGGCCAGCGCCGGGGGTTAATCCCCGTCAACCCTGCTCAATGCGGGTCATTTCTTCCTTCAATTTCAATTTCTGCTTCTTCAACGCGGCAATTGTCAGCGCATCTGCGCCGGGGCTTCGCTGCTCGCGTTCGACCGTTTCAGAGAGGTGCTCATGCTTGCGGCGCAGTTCCTGCAGATGCGAAGCAATGGTCATATTGGTCCTCCTCATGACTGGTTCCGATAGGTTGAGTGCATCACAACCACCGAGTCGTGTCACGGATAATCGGCGACCGAAAAGTGACAGCTTTACCGATCCCGCCCAAAGGCCGCCGAAAGATCGGCAGCTTCCCGCAGAACCGCCAGTGCGGCAGGGGTATAGCTTTCGCGGTCGCCGTCGTGCGCCGCGCCGTCATGCAGGGTAAAAGGCGGGAGAAGGCGGAACGGCGCCCGCCCCCCCTTGCGCGCCCGCAGGATCACGCGCGGCGCCTCGCGCCCCCGGCGCGGTTCCAAGGGCAGCACCACCGCCCCGCCCAGCTTTGGCGGCAGCGCGGCCAGTGCCTCGGGCAGGCAGGGTGTTGCGAAGATCATGGTCAGCCAGCCGCCCGGACGCAGCCGCGCCCCTGCGGCGGCGACCCAGGCGGCAATCGGCGTGTCCACCCGCAGCGCGCGGTCACGTTCGGCAATGGGCGATGGCGTGCCGCCGGGGGCGTAATAGGGCGGGTTGGCGATCACATGGTCGAAATCCCGGCGCAGGATACGGGGCATGTCGGTCAGGTCACCCGTGACCACCTCCATCGCCACGCCATTGCGCGCCGCGTTGCGCCGGGCCAGATCGGCATAGGGTTCCTGCACCTCCAGCCCCGCCAACGCCACCCCCGGCACCCGCACGCCCAGACACAGCGCCGCCGCCCCCACGCCGCAGCCCAGATCCAGCACCGCCTGCCCCGCCACAGCCAGGCAGGCGGCGGCCAGCAGCACCGGATCGGTCGCCGCGCGATAGCCCCGGATTGGTTGCAGCAGGCGCAACCGCCCCATCAGGAACTTGTCATCCGTCAGGGCGTCATCCGCAAAGGCCCCGTCAGGCACATCTTGCGGCGCATCGGTCATTCCAGCCCCGTCGGAATGCCATTGTCGCGCAGCACACTGCGGGCCATGAACAGGTCGGCATCGCGCACCATCAACCGGCGCGGCAATATGCCAAGGCTGCCATCCAGGATGCTCATGTGGACGTCCAGATCAAACACCTCTATATCCTCGCCCTCAAGCAGGGCGGTTGCAAAGGCGATGATCGTCGGATCGGTGCTGCGCAAAAGCTCTCTCATGGGCAACAGATAAGGGGCAGCGCCCCGCAATGTCGAGAGGCGGGGATCGGGGACATGGGATTGGACGAGGCAGCACAGAAACCGCATGACCGGCTGGCCGGATGGCTGGCCACGGACATGGAGGCTGTGAATGCCCTGATCCGCACCCGCATGGCCAGCGAACACGCCCCCCGCATCCCCGAGGTGACGGCCCATCTGGTTGACGCCGGGGGAAAACGCCTGCGCCCGATGCTGACGCTCGCCGCCGCACGGATGTGCGGATATGAGGGCGACCACCACGTGAAACTGGCCGCCACCGTAGAATTCATCCACACCGCCACGCTGCTGCATGATGACGTGGTCGATGAAAGCGAACGCCGCCGCGGCCGCCCCACGGCCAACCTGCTGTGGGATAACAAATCATCCGTCCTCGTGGGCGATTACCTTTTTGCCCGGTCCTTCCAGTTGATGGTGGAAACCGGATCGCTGCGGGTGATGGACATCCTTGCCAACGCCTCTGCCGTAATCGCGGAAGGCGAGGTGCTGCAACTCACCGCCGCGCAGGATCTGGCCACGACGGAAGCCATCTATCTGCAAGTGGTGCGCGGCAAGACCGCGGCCCTGTTCGCCGCCGCGATGGAGGTGGGCGGTGTCATCGCCGCCGCACCCGAGCCGCAGGTCCAGGCGCTGCGCGCCTATGGCGATGCGCTGGGGATCGCCTTCCAGATCGTCGACGATTTGCTGGATTACGGCGGCACCGATACGGCCATCGGCAAGAACACCGGTGATGATTTCCGCGAACGCAAGCTGACCCTGCCGCTGATCAAGGCGGTGGCGCAGGCCGATGCCGAAGAACGTGCCTTCTGGCAGCGTGTCATTGAAAAGGGCGATCAGCGCGATGGCGATCTTGCCCATGCCATTGTTTTGATGGATCGGCACGGCGCGATGCGGGCCGCGCGGGATGAGGCGCTGATGTGGGCTGAAACCGCCCGCCGCGCTTTGGATGTTTTGCCAGTGCATCCTTTGCGGGCAATGTTGCAGGATCTGGCGGACTATGTAGTCGCGCGGATCAATTGATCCGGGCCGAAAACGCTGGCCTCTTGCCGCAGCGTCCCGCCCTGCCCACCTTTGCCCAGTCTGTGACGCAAAGAGGAAGGCACCAATGATCCGTTCTGCCGCCATGGCCGCCGTTCTTTTATCCGCCAGCGCCGCCTTTGCCGCGCCCATCCCAATCCACAAGGCACCGCGTGGCCAGCCCGTCACCCTGACGGGAAAGGTCACGCGGATCACCGACAGCGATGCCTTTCGCCTGAAGGATGAAAGCGGGGTGGTGACTGTCTATGTCGGCCCCAACGACATCCCGGTCGAGGTGGGCGAAGAGGTCACGGTCACCGGCGCGCTGGAAGAGGGGTTCCCCCCCGAATTCGTCGCCCGCGCCCTGCGCCGCGAAGATGGCAGCGAGGTCAGCTTTCGGCACGACTGGGCCTGATCCAGACTGCGTCGAACCAAGACTGCG
Source organism: uncultured Paracoccaceae bacterium (assembly GCA_958439195.1). GTDB lineage: Bacteria > Pseudomonadota > Alphaproteobacteria > Rhodobacterales > Rhodobacteraceae > Paragemmobacter. Next base: position 5,153 of record OY288171.1, on the reverse strand, counting down.
TCGAACCAAGATTGCGTCGAACCAAGATTGGGGCAGATCGAGCCTGACCCTGATCAAGCCTGGGCCTGATGCAGCCCGGCATCCGCCACCCACCAACCCGGTTGCGCAGATTGGATTGCCCGTGCGGCGGCGCTGGCGGATAACGGGTCCGCAAACAGCCCGAAACAGGTGGCCCCCGATCCCGACATGCGCGCGAACAGGCAGCCCGCCTGTGCCGTCAGCGCCTGACGCACCCGCCCGATCACAGGTTGCAGGGCCACCGCCGGGGTCTCCAGATCGTTGCGCTGCATGGCAAGGAACGCCGCCAACTCGGCCGCGGATGTCAGACGCGGCACATCGCGCGGCATCGGCGGGTTGTCGGCGCGGGGCAGGCTGCGGAAAATATCCGCCGTCGATACCGCCACGCCGGGATTGACCAGCACCAGCCAAACCGGCGGCAAGACAGGCAGGGGGGACAGCACCTCTCCGATTCCGGCCATCCGCTGTGTGCGACTGTGCAGGCAGACCGGCACATCCGCGCCCAGCGCCAGAACCGTGGCCAGCCCCGGCAGCGGCCGGCCCGCCATGCGCGCCAGCAGGCGCAGCGTAGCCGCGGCATCCGCCGAACCGCCGCCAATACCCGATGAAACCGGCAGGTGCTTTTCCAACCCGATCCGCGCCGCCACGCCCATCACGCGCGCGGCGCGCAGCACCAGATTGTCCCCCTCGCCCGACAGCCCCGCCGCCATCGGCCCGGTCACCACAAGGCGTGTAACTTCGGCAGGCTCTGCCGTCAGCCGATCGCCCACCGCCGCGAACACCACCAGCGAATCCAGCAGGTGATAACCATCCGCCCGCCGCCCGGTGACATGCAGGGTCAGGTTGATCTTTGCCGGGGCAAATTCAGTTGACGCCATTCGCCACTTCGGTCAGCGGCGTTGCGCCTTCTTCTGCCAGCACGGCGTCCAGCCCCACCTCCAGCTTGCGGCGGATGCGGGTGGCCTCTTTTTCCGCGGGGTCAAAGGACAGGGCGCGCTGCCACTGGAACCGCGCCTCCAGCTTGCGCCCCACCGCCCAATAGACATCGCCCAGATGGTCCGTCACCACGGGATCGACCGGTTCCAGAACGGCGGCCCGCTCCATCGGTTCGACCGCTTCGCTGTAGCGACCCAGCCGGAACAGCGCCCACGCCAGACTGTCGATGATATACCCCGCTTCAGGCTGCGCCGCGACGGCGCGTTCGATCATCCCCAGCGCCTCATCCAGGTTTTCGCCCCGGTCCACAAAGCTGTAACCAAGGTAATTCAACACCTGCGGCTGATCGGGGTTCAATTCCAGCGAACGGCGAAAATCGGCCTCGGCCTCGGGCCAGTTGCCCGCGCGTTCATTGCTGATGCCGCGCGAATAGAACAGCGTCCAATGCCGTGGCTCCGGTTCGGGGATCAGGTCGATGGCCTCCGTATAGACCGGGATCGCTTCGGCAAAGCGTTCTTGCCGCCGCAGCGTATCGGCCAGGGCCGATTGCACCTCGATCAACTGGCCGTGGCTGCGCGCCAGCGCCTGCAACACCTCCAGCGCGGCCTCGGTCTTGTCCTGGGCCAGCAGGGTATTGGCGCGGCCGATTTCGGCCACATGATAGGCTGGGTCGCCCTGTGCAATGCGGGCATAGGTTTCGCCAGCCAGCGCAAATTGATCCAGGCTTTCCAAAAGCCCCGCCGCCATCAGCACGGTTTCGGAATGTTCAGGCCGCAGATAGGCCGCGGCGCGGGCATAGATCAGGGTATAGCCATCCTCGGCCTCGCCCCGCAGGGCGGTGGACAGGGTAAAGAACACCTCGGCAATGCCGTCCACCGGGTTTGTGACCACGTCATAGGGCACCGGTTCCCCCGCCGTCAGCCGCGCGCGCAGCGCATCGATCTGCGGGTCGGCCTCGGTTCCGAAGGCCTGATCCAGCAGCGCCAGCGCATCGGTGTTCCGCTCTAGCTGGCTCAGGATCTGGGCATGCGCAATCGCCCCCCGCCGCATCAGCGCAATCGTCCCGGCCTCGCGCCCGGAAAGAATGTTGTCGGCGCCTTCAAAATCCCCAACCGACGCCAGCGCCAGCGCCTTGTGATACAGGCCGAACGCCTCTAGCCCCGGCGACGCGGCCAATTTGTCAAATCCCGCCACCGCATCCGACATCCGCCCGTCGCCCAACGCGGCCCAGGCCATCACCAGATCATCCAGCAGCCGCCCGATGGACCGCCCGGCCTGTATATCGGTGATCAGCGCGGCAAATTCCCCGCGCTTCACCTGATCGGTCAACAACGCGATATAGGCCGTCTGGCTGCGCCCGCCCTGCTGCACCAGACGCCGCGACAGATCTGCCCCCCGTTCAAAATCACCAAGGCTCAGATGCGCGATCACCGCACCCTCCAGCGTGGCGGCATCTGAAACCCCCAACTCGATCAACCGGTCATACCAGCGCGCCGCCTCGTGGAAATCATTCTCGGACGCGGCCACCCGCGCCGAAAGATAGGCCCCGGCGGTGCCATCGGCCTCTTGGGCAACGGCTGGCATGGCAAAGGCAGCGGCCAGCGCAAAGGCAAGGGCAGGGGAAAGGCGAAACGGCATCGGCAAGCTACTCCCGCATGGATGGGTCAAAGCTAGCCTTGCCCCGGCGCAGTGGCAATCGGGCCGGGGCAGTTTCACCACCCCGGCCCGTCATTTCCTGCCGATTCACACGCAAATGTCAGGCCGCCGGTCTTTGGGCGGCCACATCGGCGGTCACATGTTGGGATAGTTCGGCCCACCCGCGCCCTGCGGCGTGGTCCAGTTGATGTTCTGCGACGGGTCTTTGATATCGCAGGTCTTGCAATGCACGCAGTTCTGAAAGTTGATCACAAAGCGCGGGTCTTTGCCGGCCTCTGACACCACTTCATACACCCCTGCCGGACAATACCGCTGTGCCGGTTCCGCATATTTCGGCAGGTTTACCGCGATCGGGATGCTGGGGTCTTTCAGCTTCAGATGCGCAGGCTGTGCCTCATCGTGGTTGGTAAAGCTATAGGCCACGTTGGTCAGCCGGTCAAAAGACAGCACGCCATCGGGTTTGGGATAGTCGATGGCTTTGTGGTTCTTGGCCAACCCCGTCGCCGCCGCATCCGATTTGCCGTGCTTCAGCGTGCCGAACACCGTCAACCCGATGGTGTTGGCCCACATGTCCAGCCCCCCGCCCATAAGCGACGCCACCAGCCCGTATTTCGACCACAAGGGTTTCACGTTCCGCACGCGCTTCAGGTCTTTGCCGATCGGCCCGTTGCGGACGGCAGATTCATAGGCCGCCAGTTCATCGCCCACCCGGCCCGCCTTGATGGCGTCAAACGCCGCTTCGGCCGCAGCCTTGCCCGACAGCATCGCATTGTGGTTGCCCTTGATGCGCGGCACGTTCACCAGCCCCGCCGAACAACCCAGCAGCGCCACACCCGGTGCCACCATCTTGGGGATCGACTGCCAGCCCCCTTCGGAAATCGCCCGCGCACCATAGGCCACGCGCTTGCCGCCCTTCAACAGCTCGGCCACCATCGGGTGATGCTTGAACCGCTGAAATTCCATATAGGGGTAAAGATGCGGGTTTTCATAGTTCAGGTGAACCACGAATCCGACATAAACCTGATTGTTCTCAAGGTGATATATAAACGATCCGCCGCCCGCGTTGGAACCCAGCGGCCAGCCCATCGTATGCGTGACCGTGCCCAGGCGGTGCTTTGCGGGATCAATCTCCCAGATTTCCTTCATGCCAAGCCCGAATTTCTGCGGGCAGTGACCTTTGGACAGGTCATACTTGGCGATCACCTCTTTCGACAGCGACCCGCGCACGCCTTCGGACAGGAACACGTATTTCCCGTGCAGCTCCATCCCCGGTTCATAATTCGGCCCCGGCGCGCCTGTGTCCGGGTCCAGCCCGAATTCGCCGGCCACCACGCCCTTGACCCGGTCGCCTTCGTAGACCAGCGCGCTGGCCGACATGCCGGGGAAAATTTCGACACCCAGTTCCTCGGCCTGACCCGCCATCCAGCGGCAGACATTCGCCATCGACACGATGTAATTGCCGTGATTGTTCATCAGCGGCGGCATCGGGAAATTCGGAATGCGCACCTGCCCGGCGGGGCCAAGGATGAAGAAGTTGTCCTCCACCACCTCGGTCTTGATCGGCGCGCCCTTTTCCCGCCAATCCGGGATCAGCGCATCCAGCCCCGACGGGTCCAGCACCGCACCCGAAAGGATATGCGCCCCGACCTCGGACCCTTTTTCCAGCACCACCACCGACAAATCGGCATCAAGCTGCTTAAGCCGGATCGCCGCCGACAGGCCCGCCGGTCCCGCGCCCACGATCACAACGTCATATTCCATCGACTCACGGACGATGTCGGCCATGCTGCCTGCTCCCTCACCGCGTTTCCCAACGGATGCGCAACAATGTTGCGCCCCAACCCGCATCCCCTAGCCCATGCCGCGCGCGGGGGTCAATCGTAACGCGGCATCACGATGTCGCATTGCGGCATCCGGGCGGGCTTTGCGGGGAAACCCCCTGCCGCCCGGCGCTTTTGCGGGCAGCCCCTTGCATTTGCCCCCTTGGTCGGTTCAGTTGGGACAAGATATCGCAGGACGTATCATGCCACTGCCGCCGCAAGGGGGCCGTGGCCTTCCTTTTGTTATGCAGGGACCGATGGAAAAGATTCCGATGACGCGCGCGGGTTTCACCGCGCTGGACGAAGAGTTGAAGACGCTGAAATCCATCGAGCGTCCTGCCGTGATCCGCGCCATTGCAGAGGCGCGCGAACATGGCGATTTGTCCGAAAACGCCGAATATCACGCAGCCCGTGAAAAACAGTCTTTCATCGAAGGCCGCATCAAGGAGCTGGAGGCGATGCTGTCGCTGGCTGATGTGATCGACCCGTCAAAACTGTCCGGCGCGGTCAAGTTCGGCGCAACGATCACCGTCGTTGATGAAGACACCGACGAAGAGCGCACCTATCAGATCGTGGGCGAACCGGAGGCCGATATCGAACGCGGCCTGCTGAACATCCGCTCGCCCCTGGCCCGTGCCCTGATCGGCAAGGAAGAAGGCGACAGCGTCGAGGTGAAAACCCCCGGCGGCCAGAAAAGCTATGAGATCCTGAAAATCCTGTACG
>OY288170.1 GCA_958439195.1 uncultured Paracoccaceae bacterium | reverse complement strand
GGTGGGTGTGCCGATCGAACTGCCCGAGACCGCGGCGAATGCGCTGCCGTCCGAACAGGAAGAACCGCTGGCGATCACCATGACGGCGGATGGGCGGCTGATGATCCAGAACACTGAAACCGCACCAGAGGAATTGATCACCCGGCTGACGGCCATTTCGGCCGAGCGGACTTCGGACAAGATCTTCCTGCGGGCGGATGGGTCGATCCCCTATGCCCGCGTGGCCGAGGTGATGGGCGCGCTGAACGCGGGCGGGTTCAACAATATCGGGCTGGTCACGGATGCGGGCGGCCCGACGCTTGACGGTAACGGCGGCTGACGGCCGGGCGGGGCATGGAAAAGGGTCAAATCATTTCGGGCGTCGCGCATGCGGGCGTGATCCTCTGGGTTGTCCTGGGGGATTGGTTGTTCCGTGCGCCGACGCTGCCCGAGATTGAGGTGGCCGAAGTGTCGCTGATGTCGAGCGCCGAATTTGATGCGATGGTGGCAGCGGCCCCGTCTGCGCCGGAGCCTGTTGCGGAACCGCTTGAAGAACCGGCGGTGGAGCCTGCGCCAGAGCCTACGCCAGAGCCGCCGGCGGAACAGGAGCCATCGCCTGAGGTGCCGGTGATCGAACCCCCGGCCCCGGTGGAGATTGAGGCCCCCCCGCCGATTTCCGAAGAACCGCCGCCAGAAGACCTGCCGGTGGAGGCGGTGCCGCAGCCGATTGAAACGCCCGATCCGGTGGCCCCGATCGCCGAGGTGGAGCAACCGATCCCGGTGGCCCCATCGGATGTGCGGCCGCGCCCCCGCCCGCTGGACCGGGTGGCGGCCACGCCGGTGGAAAGCGTGGATGCGCCCGAAATCGCCGATCAGGTGGTCGAAGAGGTAAGCGACGTGCCGACCGAGGAATCGGTGATCGTGGAAGAACAGCAAGAGGCCGCCGCACCGGAAGAGGCCACCACACAGATCGTGACCGAAGCGGTGGAAACCGAAGAGAACGCGCCCCAATTGGAGATGACGGCGTCCTTGCGCCCGCGGTCGCGCCCGGAACGGGTGCAGCAGACCGAAGAACCGGTTGAGGAAGCCACCGCCAGCGCAGAGGTGACGGAAGAAACGCCTGCGGAAGCCCCCACCGAGCCTGCGCCGGATACGGCGACAGAGGATGCGGTTGCCGAGGCACTGGCCGAAGCGTTGGCCGAAGAACTGGCCACCGAGGAGGTGGCGGCAGCCGAACCTGCGGCGTCTGACCTGCCGGCCGGGCCGCCGATGACGGCGGGCGAGCAGGATGCGCTGCGGGTGGCGGTGCAGGCCTGCTGGAACGTGGGGGCCTTGTCGATGGAGGCGTTGCGCACGACGGTGACGGTTGCCGTGTCGGTCGGGCAGGATGGCGTGCCGGATGCCGGGTCGATCACGATGGTTGCGTCCAACGGCGAATCCAGCACCGCGACGCAGCAAGCGTTCGAGGCCGCACGGCGCGCGATCATCCGCTGTGGCGCGCGCGGTTTCCCGCTGCCGCCCGAGAAATTTGACCAGTGGCGGAATATGGAACTGGTATTCGACCCGAACGGGATGCGGATGAGATGACCGCTTTCCCAGGATATAGCCGACATGGCGGCGCTGCTCGCGCCATCGTGTCCACCGCAGAAGCGCCGTTCGCGGCATGTTGTAACCGAATGACCCAAGAGGCATGAGGACCGTATGAGATTGATCAGAACCCTCACCCCCGTGCTTGCCCTGGCCTTTGGCCTTATGGCAGGGGCTGTCGCCCCGGCCTTGGCGCAAAATCAGGGGCCGCTGCGCATCACGATTACCGATGGGGTGATTGAACCCTTGCCCTTTGCCGTGCCGTCCTTTGTGCCGGAAAACGGGGCGGCGGCGGAATACGCCGCGAATATCACGCGGGTGGTGGCGTCGGACCTTGCCGGAACGGGCCTGTTTCGTGAAATTCCCGCTGAGGCGCATATCGCGCGGGTGTCGAGCTTTGATGCCCCGGTATCCTTTCCTGATTGGCAGGCGGTGAATGCGCAGGCGTTGATCGTGGGTGCGGTCAGCGCGAGCGGGGATCAGATCGTCGTCAAGTTCCGGCTGTTTGATGTGTTCAGCGGCCAGCAGATGGGCGAGGGGCTGCAATTTGCCGGCACGCCCGGCACATGGCGGCGTATGGCGCATAAGGTGGCGGATGCCGTTTATAGCCGGATCACCGGCGAAGGCCCGTATTTCGACAGCCGCGTCGTCTATGTCGCCGAAAGCGGGCCAAAAAACCAGCGCGTGAAGCGGTTGGCGGTGATGGATTACGATGGGGCGAATGTGGCCTACCTGACCGATGGGGCATCCATCGTGTTGGCCCCGCGGTTTTCGCCCACGGGCAACCAGATCCTGTTCACCAGCTACGAATCCGGTTTTCCGCGTATCTACCTGATGGATATTCAGACGATGCAGGTGCAGGCGCTTGCGCAGGCCGAGGGCAACATGACCTTTGCCCCCCGCTTTGCGCCGGATGGGCGGACGGTTGTGTTCAGCCTGGAGCGCGGCGGGAATTCCGATATTTACGCGCTGGACATCGGCAGCGGGCAGATCCGGCAGTTGACCAATGCGCCGTCGATTGAAACCGCCCCCAGCTTTTCGCCTGATGGCAGCCAGATCGTGTTTGAAAGCGATCGGTCGGGGAACCAGCAATTGTATATCATGCCCGCCAGCGGCGGTGAGGGGCAGCGGATTTCCAACGGGCCGGGGCGCTATGGCACGCCGGTCTGGTCGCCGCAGGGCGATTACATCGCCTTTACCAAACAGAATGCAGGCCGGTTCCATATCGGCGTGATGCGCACCGATGGCGGCGAAGAGCGGTTGTTGACCGCGTCCTTCCTGGACGAAGGCCCGACCTGGGCGCCGAATGGCCGTGTCATCATGTTCATGCGCGAAAGCGCGGGGGCAAGCGGGCAGTCGGCGCTGTTCAGCGTCGATATTTCAGGCCGGAACCTGCGGCAGATCCCGACGGATGGCCCGGCATCGGACCCGGCATGGTCGCCGCTGCTGCCTTGACGATGAAGTGCCGCCGATAATCGGGCCTGATGAACAGGCCCGATTCACACTGCGGTGCAAAGCTGTTATCTTGCGCAAAATCGAGCCAAGAACCCTTAAAGGAACCTGATCCATGACGCTTCTTCCCAAGGCCCTTCTCGTTGTCGCCGTGCTTGGTCTGGCGGCCTGTAACAACCCTGATCGCTTTGGCGCGGGCGGCGCTGGTGGTGCCGGTGGCGCGGGCGGTTTTGGTGCAGGCGGTGTCGGCACCACGGGGTTGGGCGATCCCAGCGACCCGCGGTCGATTGCCTATTTCAACCAGGCGGTCGGGGATCGTGTCCTGTTCGCGGTGGACCAGTCCACCCTGTCGCCCGAAGCGCGGATGGTGTTGCAGGGGCAGGCGCAGTGGCTGAACTCCAACCCGGATTATGCGATCATCATCGAAGGCCATGCCGACGAACAGGGCACGCGGGAATACAACCTTGCCCTGGGTGCGCGCCGGGCAAGCGCGGTGCAGGATTTCCTGATTTCCCAAGGTGTTGGCCCGAACCGGATGCGGACCGTGTCCTATGGCAAGGAGCGCCCGATCGAGGTGTGTTCGGATGAGGCCTGCTATTCCAAGAACCGTCGCGCCGTGACGGTGCTGTCGATGGGCGCGGGGGTCTGATCCGATGCGGTTGGTCCGCCTGTTTCTGGTGATGGTCTTTCTGCCCGTGGCGGCGTCTGCGCAGGACGCGCAGACGCTTGCTGATATCCGCGCGCAGATTTCGCAGCTTCAGGCGGAATTCAACAGCCTGAAGGCCGAACTTGTCACCTCGGGCGCGGCGGCGACCGGGGCGGCGGGGGGCGACGCGTTGCAGCGCATGGATGCCATCGAAGCGGCGCTGACCCGGCTGACATCCAAGACCGAAGAGGTGGAACTGCGGTTGAACCGGGTTGTCACCGACGGGACGAACCGGATCGGTGATCTGGAGTTTCGACTGTGCGAACTGGAAGAAGGCTGCGACATCGCCGCGTTGGGCGATACCGCGCCGCTGGGCGGATCGGGCGGTGGTGCCGTGGCCCCGATCACTCCGGTGACGCCGGACCCTGCCACGGGCGGGACTGCCGCGCCGGAACTGGCCATTGGGGAACAGGCGGATTTTGACCGGGCCAAGGAGGTGCTCGGTCAAGGTGACTTTCGCGCCGCTGCAGACCTCTTTGCGACCTTTACCCAATCCTACCCGGGTGGCCCCCTGACACAGGAGGCACATTTCCTGCGGGGCGAATCGTTAAGCCAGTTGGGCGATACTTCGGGGGCGGCACGCAGCTACCTTGAGGCGTTTTCCGGTCAGCCGTCGGGGCCGCAGGCGGCGCCTGCGTTGCTGAAGCTGGGTCAGGCGCTGGGTGCATTGGGCCAAACGCCCGAAGCCTGCGTGACGTTGCAGGAAGTGGGAACCCGTTTCCCCGGATCGGCCGAGGCCGGCAACGCCACTATGGCGATGCAGGGGCTGGGCTGCCTCTGACCCGGGACGTTGCCGATATCTTCCGCCGGGGGCTTGGTCCGGCCGGAAAAGAGGCGCTGGGGCTGGCTGTGTCAGGCGGCGGGGATTCGCTGGCGCTGCTGTATCTGGCGGTTGAGGCGGGCTGCAATGTAACCGTGGCCACGGTGGATCACGGGCTGCGGGCCGAATCCGGGGCCGAGGCATTGGCGGTGGCGCAGGTCTGCGCAGCCCTTGGCGTGACGCATGAGATATTGCCCTGGCAATGGGACGGGCAGGGCAATTTGCAGGATGCGGCGCGGCGGGGGCGGTATCGGCTTTTGGCGGATTGGGCGCGCAGGCACGGTCTGCGCACCGTCGCCTTGGGCCATACCGAAGATGACATTGCCGAAACATTCCTGATGCGGCTGGCGCGGGATGCCGGGGTGGACGGGTTGGCCGCGATGGCGGCACGGCGCGAGGTGGAGGGGGTGGTGTTCCTGCGCCCCTTGCTGGCGGCAGGCCGGGCCGATCTGCGCGGCTGGCTTCTTGGTCGGGGTCTGCCTTGGGCGGATGACCCGTCCAACGAAAACGACCGGTTTGATCGGGTGCGTGCCAGGCGGGCGCTGGCCGCGATGGCCGAGGTGGGCGCCGGTGGGGCCGAAATTGCGGCGCTTGCGGCAAAGATGGCCGATGTGCGCGTGGCGCTGGAGGCGGCGACGGCGGATGCAGCGGCGCGGATCGTGCGGATCGACCGGGGCGATGTGATCATCGACATGGCGGGGCTTGCGGCGTTGACGGCGGAAATCCGGCGGCGGTTGATGCTGGCTTCGGTGATGTGGATCGGATCGGCGGATTATGGCCCGCGCGGGGCCGAGATGGAGCGTTTCATCGCAGCGGCGCTGGCCGGGCGGGTTGCAACGCTTGCGGGATGCAAGACCAGCCATGCGCGGGGGCGGATGCGGCTGACGCGCGAGTTTCGGGCGGTGGCGGGGCTTGAATCCCCGATGGACGAGATTTGGGATGGGCGCTGGCGCATTTCCGGGCCGGAAACCGACGATTGCACGGTTGGTGCGCTGGGCGAAGCGGGGCTTGCGCTTTGCGGTGACTGGCGGCTGTCGGCGATGCCACGGGCATCGCTTCTGGCCAGTCCGGCGGTGTGGCGCGGTGATGTTCTGATTGCCGCACCGCTGGCAGGATTTGGCCGGGGTTGGGCGGCGACCTGCCATGCGCCAAAAGGCCCCTTGGGTGCGGCACCTTTATCGCATTGAACCCGAGAGGTTTATGTCTATCTTATGAAGCAAGGTCGCAGGCCGTTTCTGGCCTTGTGGCGGTATGAGGAGAGACTTCGTGGGTAATGCACGAAATATCGCATTCTGGGTCGTCCTGTTTCTGTTGATCCTGGCGTTGTTCAATCTGTTCAGCGGCAACCAGACGACCAGTTCGTCGCGGACGCTGTCTTATTCCGAATTCATCACGCGGGTTGATAGCGGCGAAGTGCAAAGCGTGACGCTGGATGGCGAACGGGTTCTGGTGCGGGCGCGGGACGGATCGCAATATGTGACGATCAAACCGGACGGAGAGGTTCTGACCGACCGTCTGATCGAAAAGGGCGTCGAGGTGAAGGCCGAGGCGCAGGAGCAATCGGGCATCATGTCGGTGCTGGGTATCTGGCTGCCGTTCCTTGTGCTGATCGGGGTGTGGATATTCTTCATGAACCGGATGCAGGGCGGCGGGCGTGGTGGCGCGATGGGATTTGGCAAGTCGCGGGCCAAACTGCTTACCGAAAAGCATGGTCGCGTGACGTTTGATGACGTGGCGGGGATCGACGAAGCCAAGGAAGAATTGGAAGAGATCGTCGAATTCCTGCGCAACCCGCAGAAATTCAGCCGTCTGGGTGGCAAGATCCCCAAGGGCGCGCTGCTGGTTGGCCCACCCGGCACGGGTAAGACGCTTCTGGCGCGCGCCATCGCGGGCGAAGCGGGGGTGCCATTCTTTACCATCTCCGGTTCTGACTTTGTGGAAATGTTCGTGGGCGTGGGGGCAAGCCGCGTGCGCGACATGTTCGAGCAGGCCAAGAAGAACGCCCCCTGCATCGTGTTCATCGACGAAATTGATGCCGTGGGTCGTGCCCGTGGCGTGGGCATCGGCGGTGGCAATGACGAACGCGAACAGACCTTGAACCAGCTGCTGGTCGAAATGGACGGGTTCGAAGCGAATGAAGGCGTGATCATCGTGGCGGCCACCAACCGCAAGGATGTGCTGGACCCGGCGCTGCTGCGCCCCGGCCGCTTTGACCGCACGATCCATGTGCCGAACCCCGATATCAAGGGGCGCGAAAAGATCCTGAACGTCCATGCGCGCAAGGTGCCGCTGGGGCCGGATGTCGACCTGCGCACGATTGCGCGCGGCACGCCCGGTTTTTCGGGTGCCGATTTGATGAACCTGGTGAACGAGGCGGCACTGATGGCCGCACGTGTGGGCCGTCGGTTCGTGACGATGGAGGACTTTGAACAGGCCAAGGACAAGGTCATGATGGGCGCAGAGCGCCGGTCGATGGTGTTGACCGCGGACCAGAAGGAAAAGACCGCCTATCACGAAGCAGGCCACGCCATCGTTGGCATGAACATGCCCAAGTGCGACCCTGTCTACAAGGCCACGATCATCCCGCGTGGCGGTGCATTGGGGATGGTGGTCAGCCTGCCGGAAATGGATCGGCTGAACATGCACAAGGATGAAGGCAAGCAGAAGATCGCCATGACGATGGCCGGAAAGGCCGCTGAAATCATCAAATACGGTGAGGAAGGTGTGTCCTCTGGCCCGGCGGGCGACATCCAGCAGGCGTCATCGCTGGCGCGTGCGATGGTGATGCGCTGGGGCATGTCGGACAAGATCGGCAATATCGACTATGCCGAGGCGCATGAAGGCTATCAGGGCAATACGGCAGGTTTCTCGGTTTCGGCCCATACCAAGGAGCTGATTGAGAACGAAGTCAAGCAACTGATTGACGAAGGGTATGAAACGGCCCGTCGTATCCTGATCGAAAAGGCGGATGACTTTGAACGGCTGGCGAAGGGTCTGCTGGAATATGAAACGCTGACCGGTGATGAAATCCGCAAGGTGATTGCCGGTGAAACGCTGGGCAAGGATGACGATGCCGATACGCCCGCACCGGGTGGCGGGATCACGTCGATTGCCGCAATCCCCAAGACCAAGCCCAAAGCGCCAAAGGCCGGGCCGGAGCCTGAACCGGTTCTGTGACCTGACCGCTGAAAAACTGAAAAAGCCCCGAAACCTGAATGGTTTCGGGGCTTTCGCTTTGTGCAGGGGATCGGGGGCGGGTGCTTGCCTTGGCGTGTCAGGCGCAGGATGATGGGATGTTCCGCTGTGGGGCGGCCTGGCTGATGGGGATGCGATGCCTGTTCTGAAACCGACTGAATTCTATGGCCGGATCGTCTGGATGGGCCTGGTGCGTGATCGTGATGCGGCGTTGGAGGCAGAGGCTGTGGAGCGCCTGACTGCAACCTTTGCGGGACCGTTGGGCGAAGATCATGGCGGGCTGACACGGCCCAGTTGCAGCCGGGTTCTGGCGCAATATCCGCGCGGCACCGAGATACGGAACACGCGGCAGTTTACCATCCTGTCCGCCGAGGAACTGGCCGAGACAGCCGCCCGCATGGGTCTGGACCGGCTCGACCCTGCGCTGATGGGGGCCACAATGGTGGTGGAGGGCATCCCTGATTTTACCCATGTGCCGCCCGGCAGCCGATTGCAGGGAGAAGGTGGCGCGACACTGGTGGTGGATATTGAGAACCGGTCCTGCCAGTTGCCCGCCAAACCGATCGAGGCGCGGCATCCCGGCTTTGGGGCCAAGTTCAAATCCGCCGCTGCCGGGCGGCGCGGGATCACCGCCTGGGTCGAAAGGGAAGGGGCGTTTGCATTGCACGAGACACTGCGCCTGCATGTGCCGGATCAACCGGTCTGGGCGCATCTGGATGCAGCGCGGCGGGCGTGATTCCCCGCAGGTGAAATTCTTTCATCTTGGATAATTCCCTGTCACGGGCGGGTGGTTTCCTATCGGAAACGCCGCGTGGCGAATCTGGGGGGGAACATGTCGGAAAAGCCACTCTCAATGCTCGTTTCGCCCGCTATCACGTCGGAAACGGGGGATGAACCCCGCAGAGGGAGCTTGAGCCATGGCCATGAAAACCGACATCGAGATTGCACGCGAAGCCAAGAAGAAGCCGATCCTTGAGATCGGTGCCAAGCTGGGTATCCCGTCGGAGCATCTGTTGCCCTATGGCCATGACAAGGCCAAGGTCGGGCAGGACTTTATCAAGTCGCTTTCGGCCAAGCCGGATGGCAAGCTGGTTCTGGTGACCGCGATCAACCCGACCCCGGCGGGTGAGGGAAAGACGACCACGACCGTGGGTCTGGGCGATGGCCTGAACCGCATCGGCAAGAAGGCCGTGATCTGTATCCGCGAGGCGAGCCTTGGCCCGAACTTCGGCATGAAGGGTGGCGCGGCGGGCGGCGGCATGTCGCAAGTGGTGCCGATGGAGGAGATGAACCTTCACTTCACCGGCGATTTCCACGCCATCACCAGCGCGCATAACCTGCTGTCGGCGATGATCGACAACCACATCTACTGGGGCAACAGTCTGGACATCGACGAACGCCGCATCGTCTGGCGCCGGGTGATGGACATGAACGACCGCGCGCTGCGCGACATGGTGGTGAGCCTTGGCGGGGTTTCCAACGGCTTCCCGCGCCAGACCGGGTTTGACATCACGGTGGCGTCCGAGGTGATGGCGATCCTGTGCCTGTCCAACGATCTGGAAGACCTGCAAAAGCGCCTTGGCGATATCGTGGTGGCCTACACCCGCGAGAAGAAGCCGATCTATTGCCGCGACATCAAGGCCGACGGTGCGATGACCGTGCTGTTGAAGGATGCGATGCAGCCGAACCTTGTGCAAACGCTGGAAAACAACCCGGCCTTCGTGCATGGCGGGCCGTTCGCCAATATCGCACATGGGTGCAACAGCGTTATTGCCACCAAGACGGCGCTGAAGCTGGGCGAATATGTCGTGACCGAAGCGGGCTTTGGTGCCGATCTGGGGGCGGAAAAGTTCTTTGATATCAAGTGCCGCAAGGCCGGATTGAAGCCGTCCGCCGCTGTGATCGTGGCGACGGTGCGCGCGATGAAGATGAATGGCGGTGTCGCCAAGGCCGATCTGGGGGCCGAGAATGTGGAGGCCGTCAAGAAAGGCTGCCCGAACCTGGGGCGCCACATCGCCAACGTCAAATCCTTCGGCGTGCCGGTGGTGGTTGCGATCAACCACTTCTACAGCGACACCGATGCCGAAGTGGCGGCGGTGAAGGCCTATGTCGCCGAACAGGGGGCCGAGGCGATCCTGTGCAAGCATTGGGCGCAGGGCAGCGCGGGGATCGAGGATCTGGCCAAGAAGGTTGTCGAGCTGGCCGAAGGCGGCACGGCAGCGTTCAAGCCGCTTTACCCCGATGACATGGGCCTGTTCGCCAAGATCGAGGCGGTGGCCAAGGGCATCTACCGCGCCGATGGCGTGGAAGCCGACAAGTCGATCCGTGACCAGTTGAAAACCTGGGAAGCGGCGGGTTACGGGCATCTGCCGGTCTGCATGGCCAAGACGCAATACAGCTTTACCACCGACCCGAACATGCGCGGCGCGCCGACCGGGTTCACCATTCCGGTGCGCGAAGTGCGGCTGTCTGCCGGGGCCGGGTTCATCGTGGCGATCTGCGGTGAGATCATGACGATGCCGGGCCTGCCCAAGGTGCCAAGCGCCGAGGTGATCCGGTTGAACGATGATGGGCAGGTTGAAGGCCTGTTCTGATCACGCCGTGATGGCCAAGCTGTCACGTTGTCCTTCCGGGATGGCTCTATTACATGGGAGCCATCCTGAGAGGGGGCAAGGCATGAAAAGGCCGGAAGATTGCACGACAATGGCCGAGATACGGGCCGAAATTGACCGGCTTGATGCCGAATTGGTGGCGCTGTTCGCTGAGCGGACGGGGTTCATCGACCGGGCGGCCGCGATCAAGGAACAGGTTGGTCTGCCAGCGCGGATCGATGACCGGGTGGAAGAGGTCGTGGCCAATGTTCGGCGTCACGCGGCGGCCCATGGGCTGCCGCCGGACAAGCTGGAAAAGCTGTGGCGCAAGTTGATCGATTGGTCGATCGAGCGCGAAGAGGACCATCTGCGCAAGGGATGACGACCAAGGGATGACGGCCTGTGTCATGCCCTTGTGTCGTGGAAAACAAGAAGGATTTCTGGGACATGACGGCAGTGGTGATTGACGGCAAGGCCTTTGCGGCATCGGTGCGGGGCCAAGTTGCGGCACATGTGGCGCGGTTGAAGGAAGAGCAAGGGATCACGCCGGGGCTGGCGGTTGTTCTGGTGGGCCAAGACCCGGCCAGTCAGGTTTATGTGCGCAACAAGCACGCCTCCACCATCGAAGTGGGGATGGAAAGTTTTGAGCATCGCCTGCCTGCCGATACGGGCGAGGCGGAATTGCTGGCGCTGATCGACCGACTGAATGCCGATCCTGCGGTGCATGGCATATTGGTGCAATTGCCGCTGCCGGGTCATTTGAACAGTGAATTGGTGATCAATCGGATTGATCCGGCCAAGGATGTGGATGGGTTCCACATCTCGAACGTGGGGCTGTTGGGGACGGGGCAGAAGTCGATGGTGCCCTGCACGCCGCTTGGCTGTTTGATGATGCTGCGGGATCATCACGGGTCGCTGGCGGGGCTGAATGCTGTTGTCGTGGGACGGTCGAACATCGTGGGCAAGCCGATGGCGCAGTTGTTGTTGGGCGACAGTTGCACGGTGACGATTGCCCATAGCCGGACCAAGGATCTGGCGGCGGTGTGCCGGGGGGCGGATATTCTGGTGGCGGCTGTGGGGCGGCCCGAGATGATTACCGGCGATATGGTGCGGCCGGGGGCCACGGTGATTGACGTGGGCATCAACCGGATTGAACGGAACGGCAAGGCCAAGCTGGTGGGTGATGTGCATTACGCCAGCGCCGCCGCTGTGGCGGGGGCGATTACCCCGGTGCCGGGTGGCGTGGGGCCGATGACGATTGCCTGCCTGCTGGCCAATACGCTGACGGCGTGCTGCCGGGCGAATGGGTTGCCGGAGCCGGAGGGTTTGACGGCCTGAGGCGTGGCGGCAAACCCCGCCTAGAGCGGAACAGGAAGGGCGCGGTGGCCGGTGAGGATGGCCAGCGCGCCCTTTTGCATGAGGGCGCGAAGGGCAGCGTCTTCGCTGCGCAGTCCGCCGGTATAGGTGCCGTAGGCGGGCAGGATCAGGCGATGTGCATCCAGCAGAAAGCAAGGGCGCGAGCTGCCCTTGATGCGGGTCTTTGGGTGGTAATGGCCTGAAATTTCGTCGCTTTCTGCCGGGTCTGCGATGTGGCGAAAGGTGAGCGACCCCAGCGTCAGGCGGGCCAGATGCGTGCCGCCAAGGTCCACCGGGCCTGCATCGTGATTGCCTTCGATCCATGTCCATTCCCGCCCCGCCATCAGGCGGGCGAGCCAGAGGCGGGCGGTATCCTCTAGCCCTTCGGCGGCGGCGAGATCGTCAAAGCTGTCGCCAAGGCAGACGACATGGGCGGGTTGGGTGCGGTCGATGTCTGCATCCAGTTTCGACAGGGTTTCGCGCGTTTCATAGGGCGGCAGCAGGGCGCCGCCGCGACGGGCGAGGCGTTCGGA
The DNA here is from genome assembly GCA_958439195.1 of uncultured Paracoccaceae bacterium. Taxonomy (GTDB): domain Bacteria; phylum Pseudomonadota; class Alphaproteobacteria; order Rhodobacterales; family Rhodobacteraceae; genus Paragemmobacter. The sequence goes on along the minus strand of OY288170.1, from coordinate 54,880 downwards.
TTTGCCAAGATGCAGGTCAGAGACACAAAGAAGCCGCTGCGCGGGCCAGTAGAGCGCGCCGGAGGGCAGGGCGTGGAGGGTTTCATCGGCAAGGGTGAAGGCGTGGTGCATGGGGCGAGGATTGCCTTGCGCGACGGCGCGTTGCAAGCCGGTCAGGCGAGGCCCGCCTCTTCCATCAGTTTGCGGGCGGCCTCTTCGACCATGCGGTCGCGCCCGGTGCCGTGGACAGGGATCTTGTTCGGTTCCAGAAACAGCGGCGCGGCAAGGGGGGTGACGCGGGGCAGGCGGATCAGGTCGATCCGGCCTGCGACGCGGGCGAGCATGTCTTCGATGCGGGCGAAGTCGACGAGGCCGCGTTCGGCCTCTTCCCGCGTGACCTGCAACAGGAGGTGGTCGGGGTCGTATTTGCGCAGCGTGTCATAGAGGATGTCGGAGGAGAAGGTGGCCTGACGGCCCGACTTGCGGCGGCCTTGGTGGCTGCGTTCGATGAGGCCCGCGATGATGGCGCTGGCGCGGAAGGTGCGTTTCATCACGGCGTTTCCGGCAAGCCAGGTTTCCAAGCCATCGCGCAAGCGTGCCAGGTCGAACAGGGGGGCGGCGTCGGTGACGGGGTCAAGACCCCAGATCAGGGTGGCGTAATCGGTGGCAACGAAACCCAACGGGGCAAGACCCTGTTCTTCCATGACTTTTGTCACCAGAAGGGCCAGCGTCTGCATGGCGTTGCGGCCTGCGAAACCGTAGATGCAAAGGTGTTCGCGCCCGTCATGGGGGAAGGATTCCACCAGCAGGCGGTCAGGGCTGGGAAGGCGTGACACGTCGCGTTGCAGGGCTAGCCAGCGGGCGGTGTGGGTGGGCAGATCGGGCCAGCTTTCCTGTTGGAAAATGGCCAGAATCCGTTCGGTCAGCAGGGTGGAGGTGGCGAATTTGGTGCCGTTGAAGGTGGCGACTTTCGGGTCGCGGCCGGGTTGGCGGGACACCTCGACCGTCATTTCCTTTAGCCCTTCATAGCGGACGACCTGACCGCCGATAAGGAAGGTGTCGCCGGGGGTGAGGGTGGAGGCGAAGCCTTCTTCCACCTCGCCCAAGGGGGTGCCGCCGAGGCGATTTCTTAACCGGACCTTAAGGGTTTCGGTGTCGATGATGGTGCCAAGGTTCTGGCGGATTATGGCAGCAGTGCGGGGATCGCGGAGCTGCCATTTGCCGCTTTTTTCCTGCAATCTCTGCCACTTGTCATAGGCGCGCAGGGCGTAGCCGCCGGTGGCGCAGAAATCGAGGCAGGCGTCGAATTCGGGGCGGGTGAGGGCGGCATAGGGGCCGGCGCGGGTGACTTCGCCGTAAAGGGCATCGGCACAAAACGGGCCAGCGGCGGCGGTAAGCAGGATGTGCTGGCACAGCACGTCGCGCGGGCCGGGGCCGCGCGGTTCGCCATCCAGCGTGTGATCGCGGACGGCATCCAGCGCGGCGCGGCATTCGACCACCTCGAACCGGTTGGCGGGCAGGATGAGCGCCTTGGAGGGGGCGTTGTAGCGGTGGTTGGCACGGCCGATCCTTTGCACCAGTCGTTTGACGTTCTTGGGGGCGCCCACCTGGATCACGAGGTCCACATCACCCCAGTCGATGCCGAGGTCGAGGGAACCAGTGCAGACGATGGCGCGGAGTTTGCCTTCGACCATCGCGGTTTCGACCCGTTCGCGTTGTTCGCGGGCGAGGGAGCCGTGATGGATGCCGATGGGAAGCCCTTCGTCGTTCTGTAGCCAGAGGTCATGGAAAAAGAGTTCCGCCTGCGCGCGGGTGTTGTGGAAGATGAGCGTGGTGCGGTGGCGGCGGACCTGATCGAGGATGGCGCGCATCGCGTAGCGGCCGCCACCGCCGCTCCAAGGTGGGGGATCATCGGTTTCCAGCATGGCGATGTCGGGGTCGGGGCCGGGATCGGCTTGCAGGATGTTGCAGGCTTGTGGCGCGAGGAAGCGGGCGAGGGCGGGCGGGTCTTCGACGGTGGCGGAGAGGCCGACGCGGCGCAGGTTTGGGCTGAGGGATTCGAGGCGTGACAGCAGCAGCATGAGTTGGTCGCCGCGTTTGGATTCGGCCAGCGCGTGCAGTTCGTCGATCACAACCCGTTGGAGGGATTGGAAAATGCGGGGCGCGTCTTCGTAGGACAGCAGGAGCGCAAGGCTTTCGGGTGTGGTGAGCAGGATGTGCGGCGGGTCGGCGCGTTGGCGGCGGCGCTGGGTGTAGGTGGTGTCGCCGGTGCGATCTTCGACGCGGATGGGCAGGCCCGCGCCTTCGACCGGGGTGCGCAGGTTGCGGCGGATGTCGGCGGTGAGCGCCTTGAGCGGCGAGATGTAGAGCGTGTGGAGGCCGGGGGGCGGGGTGGTGCCAAGTTCAGCCAGGGTGGGCAGGAACCCGGCCAGCGTCTTGCCGCCGCCGGTGGGGGCGATGAGGAGAGTGGCGGGGTCTTTGGCGCGGGCCAGCATGGCCTGTTGGTGCGCATGAAGTGTCCAGCCCTTGGCGGAGAACCAGTCGGTGAGGGGTTGGGGAAGGGTCATACCGGGAAGGTAGGGCGGGTTCGGGGTGGGGGGAAGGGGCTTTTGTTTCAGGGGGTTGGGGGAAAGGGGCTGTGCAGCGGCTGGTGCAGACGCGCAGTGCAGACGGGCGTGCATACAAATCTGGAGAGACTGGAAGGGGTTTTAGGGAGAGATGGTGCGTCCACGCGCAGGGGCGGGGAGGGCTGACTGTGCGGCTTTGTTGACAGGTGCGCGGGGTGGGGAGGGTGGAGTTGGGTATTTGGGCCAAGGTGAATGGGCAGGGTTTGGTTTGTGGATTGAGGTGGGTCGTGCGCTGGGATGTTGGTGGGTGCGCGGGGATGTTGGTGGCCGAGTTTGGTTTGCGGGCGGGCTTTGTTTGCGGGCGGGTTTGGTTTGCGACGGGGTGGGGTCGGGAACGGGATTGCCGTTTCCCGTGGCGCGGCGTAGGGCGAAGGGATGCGTATCCTTTTTCTGGGCGATGTGATGGGGCGGGCGGGGCGTGCGGCGGTGGCGGCGCGGCTGCCGGGGCTGCGCGAGGCGTGGCACCTCGATTTCGTGGTGGTGAATGGCGAGAATGCCTCAAGCGGGGCGGGGCTGACGCCGGAACATGCCAAGGGGATTCTGGCGGCGGGGGCAGATTGCATCACGCTGGGCGATCATGCCTTTGACCAGAAGGACATGCTGAGTTTCATCGAGACGGAACCGCGCATCATCCGGCCGATCAATTTTTCAAAGATGGCCCCCGGCAAGGGGTGGCGGGTGTTCACCGCGACGCAGGGGCGCAAGGTTCTGGTGGCGCAGGTGTTGGGGCAGGTGTTCATGAAGCGGCCCTTTGATGACCCGTTTTCGGCCATCGAAGCGGTGCTGAAGGCGCATCCGATGGGCGGCATGGTGCAGGCGGCGATTGTCGATGTGCATTGTGAGGCGACCTCCGAGAAGATGGGGATGGGGCATTGGTGCGACGGGCAGGCCTCGCTGGTGGTGGGGACGCATACCCATGTGCCGACGGCGGATGCGATGATCCTGAAGGGTGGGACGGCCTATCTGTCGGATGCCGGGATGTGCGGCGATTATGACAGCGTGATCGGGATGGAAAAGCTGGAGCCGCTGCGCCGGTTCGTGACGGGCATGGCGAAGGGGCGGTTCGAGCCGGCGATGGGCGAGGCCACGCTGTCGGGCGTGTTCGTGGAAACCGATGACCGGACGGGGCGCGCGAACCGCGTGGTGCCGGTGCGGGTGGGCGGGCGGTTGCAGGAGAGCGCGCCGTGACCACCGCGGCGGTGGTGCCGATGGCGGGGCGGCGGTGGTTTCTGGTGGCTGTGCTGCTGATGTTGGGGCTGGGCTGGGGGTTGACGCAGCCTTTGGGCAAGATTTCCACGTCGACCGGGCATCTGCCGTTCGGGTTGATCTTTTGGCAGTTGGTGGTCTGTGTTGCCGTGCTTGGGGCCATCACGCTGCCGCGGGGGCGGGGGTTGGTGTTCACGAAGGCCACGCTGCGGTTCTATCTGGTGGTGGCGTTGCTGGGGACGTTGATCCCGAATGCGACCTTTTACCTGTCGATCGCGCGGTTGCCGTCGGGGGTGATGTCGATGCTGATTTCCGCGGTGCCGATGATCGCCTTTCCCCTTGCGCTGATGTTGGGGATGGAGCGGTTCGGTTGGGCGCGGCTGGCGGGGTTGGTTTTGGGATTGGTGGCGGTGGCGCTGCTGGCGGCGCCGGGGGCGGCGCTGCCCGATCCGGCGATGGTGGCATTCCTGCCGATCGCGTTGGTGGGTCCGTTCTGCTATGCGCTGGAGGGGCTGTTTGTGGCGCGCAAGGGCATGGCGGGGATGGACCCGGTGCAGGCGATGTTCGGGGCATCGGTCACGGGGATGGTGCTGTGCTTGCCGGTGGCGGTGATGACGGGGCAGTTCTTTGACCCGTTCGCCGATTTCGGGCGGGCCGAGGCGGCGCTGGTGGGATCTTCGATGATCCATGCGGTGATCTATGCGGCCTATGTCTGGCTGGCGTTTCGGGCGGGGGCGGTGTTTGCGGCGCAATGTTCCTATATCGTCACCGGGGCGGGGATTTTCTGGGCGATGGTCATTTTGGGGGAAAGATTTTCCCCGGTCCTATGGCTTTCGCTTGTTTTGCTTCTGTGCGGTGTGGCATTGGTCAGCCCGCGCAAGCAGGCGGCACCGGGGGGGATGCCCGCCGCCTGACGCGCTGTGGATATGGTGCGAGGGGACGGGATGTTCGGATTTGAACTGGCGGCGGAGGTGCAGCCCTGGGTGGCGATTGCCATCATGGTGGCGATGTTCGTGCTGTTCGTGCGCGAGGTCTATCCGGTTGAGGTGACGGCGCTGGGCGGGGCGGCGCTGATGTTGATGCTGGGGATTTTGCCGGTGGCGGACGGGATTTCGGTTCTGTCGAACGCCGCGCCCTGGACCATCGTGTTGATGTTTCTGGTGATGGGCGGGCTGGTGCGGACCGGCGCGGTGGATATGGTGGTGCGCACCGCCGAGCGGCATGTCAGCGACCGTCCGAAGCGGACCATCGTGGTGCTGTTTGCGGTGATTGCCGTGGCGTCGGCCTTCATGAACAACACGCCGCTGGTGGCGGTGATGATCCCGGTGGTGATGCAGATGGCGGTGCGGATGGGGACGGCGCCGTCAAAGTTGCTGATCCCGCTGTCCTATATCACGGTGATGGGCGGGATGCTGACGTTGATCGGGACATCGACCAACCTGTTGGTTGACGGGGTGGCAGCGAAGGCCGGGCTAGAGCATTTTTCGATATTCGAGATCATGCCGCTGGGGATTGCGGTCCTGCTGGTGGGTGGGGCGTTTCTGGCGCTGACGGCGGACCGGTTGCTGCCGGTGCGGCAATCGATGGGCGTGTTGCTGAGCGACCGGCGCAAGATGAAGTATTTTACCGAAGTGGCGATCCCTGAGGACAGCCCGCTGATCGGGCAGGCGGTGCTGGATATTGACCTGTTCAAGCGTGATGGCGTGCGGTTGATCGACGTGCTGCGCGGCGATGCGTCGCTGCGGCGGGAACTGGCGCCGGTGGTGCTGGAGGCCGGGGACCGGGTGGTTCTGCGGACCGAGATGACGGAATTGCTGGGATTGCAGACGCGCAAGGATCTGCATCTGGTGGACAAGCTGTCATCGACCCGGACCGAGACGGTGGAGGTGCTGATTTCCCCCGGTTGCCGGATGGAGGGGCGGCGGCTGGGCGAATTGCGGTTGCGGCGGCGGTATGGGGTTTATGTGCTGGCGGCGCATCGGCGGAACCAGAACATCGGGCGGCAGTTGGATGATCTGACGGTGCGGGTGGGCGATACGCTGCTGCTGGAGGGTGCGGTCGAGGATATTCAGCGGTTGGCGGCGGATATGGATCTGGTGGATATCAGCCGCCCGTCGATCAAGCCGTTCCGGCGCAGCAAGGCCCCGATTGCGATTGCCGCGCTGGCGGGGATCGTGGTGCTGTCGGCCTTTGATCTGGCGCCGATCCTTGCGCTGGGGGTGCTGGCGGTGGCGGTGATGTTGATCACGCGCTGCGTGGATGCGGAGGAGGCGTTTTCCTTTGTTGATGGGCGGTTGATGGCAATGATTTTTGCCATGCTGGCCGTCGGGCAGGGGTTGGAACATTCCGGCGCAGTGGCGATGATCGTGGGGGCGGTATCGCCCTATATGGCCGAGATGACGCCGTTTGTGATGATCCTGTGTGTCTATTTCCTTGGCCTCGCGTTGACGGAGTTTCTGTCGAATAACGCGGTGGCGGTGATCTATACCCCGATTGTCATTCAGTTGGCGCAGTCGTTGGGGGTGGACCCACGGCCCTTTGTGGTGGCGGTGATGTTTTCCGCGTCGGTCGCCTTTGCCACGCCGGTGGGGTATCAAACCAACATGATGGTTTATGGCCCCGGTGGATACCGGTTTTCGGATTACATGCGGGTGGGTATCCCGTTGAACATCATCACGGGACTGGTGGCATCTGCCCTGATCCCGGTGATCTGGCCGCTTTAGGGAGAGACGGGATGCGCAAGCTGTGGGTGGTGGCGGGTGTTGCGGGACTGGCGGGCTGTGTGATGCAGGGCGGCCGGGTGGAGCCACAGGCGGCGCGGCTGTCATCCGAAGTGCTGACGGTGAACCTGAGCGATGGGACGCTGTGCCGGGCGGATTGGGCGGCTGCGGGCGGAATGGGGCGGCTGGAGCCGTGCGGGCCGGGGTATGATTACCGGGTGACAGTGGTGGATCGGCCCAACCTGCTGCGTCAATTGTGGACGGGGTTGACCGGGGTGTTGGGGGCGCAGGGGCTGGTCGCGCCGATGGCACAGGTCGAGATCACGGATGGGGTGGAAAGCTGGACTTTTACTTCGCCCCCGCCAGAGCGGGACGGATCGGGCGATTGATCTGATCGGGCGGGCGGGGTTGCCGTTCCCTGCCTGGGTTGTGTATAGGACGCCATCATCCGAAATGGGCATCCCGACCGGGCCGCCCAACGGGGCACCCCGACAGGGCAAGCGGAGCACGGGTCATGGCAGGCCATTCCAAATGGGCGAACATTCAGCATCGCAAGGGCAAGCAGGATAAACTGCGGTCCAAGATGTTTTCCAAGCTGGCGAAGGAGATCACCGTCGCCGCAAAGATGGGCGACCCCGATCCCGACAAGAACCCGCGTCTGCGGCTTGCGGTCAAGGCATCCAAAGCGGTGTCGATGCCCAAGGACGTGATCGAGCGCGCGATCAAGAAATCGCAAGGCGGCGATGCGGCGGATTACACCGAGATTCGCTATGAAGGCTATGGCGTGAACGGGATTGCGATCATCGTCGAGGCGATGACCGACAACCTGAACCGCACGGCCAGCAATGTGCGGTCCTATTTCACCAAATGCGGCGGGAACCTTGGGCAGACCGGATCGGTCAGCCATTCCTTTGACCGGGTGGGCGAGATTTCCTATCCGGCCGCGGTCGGGTCGGCGGATGACGTGATGATGGCGGCGCTGGATGCGGGCGCGGATGATGTGGAATCCGATGAGGAAGGCCACTGGATCTATTGCAGCGTCGAGGCGTTGTCGGATGTATCCGATGCGCTGGAAAAGGCGCTGGGGGAGTCGCTGGAATCAAAGCTGGTCTGGCGGCCGCAATCGCGGACCGAGGTAGATCTGGAAACGGCGACCAAGCTGCTGCGGTTGATCGACATGCTGGAAGAGGATGACGATGTGCAGGAAGTGACGCACAATTTCGACATCCCCGAGGATGTGGCGGCGCAACTGGCGTAAGCGGTTTTCGGGGGGAGTGACCCGCTTCCCAACCCTTTCCCTTGTCGGGGCGGGTCAGGCGGCGGGTGGCGGCGCGCCCGCGATGGCGAGGCGGCCTTCGTTGCGCTTTTCCATCCAGTGGCTGTGATTTTCCAGCGCGGCAGAGAGTGCTTCGAGCAGATCGCCGCGGGTGACGGGCATCCGCAGGGTGACGTCGCAGATCGCCATGCGTTCGGTAGAGTAATCCGATGCGGTGACGCGGCGCGACGCCATGATCACCGGCAGGCCGGGGGCAAAGCGGCGTAGGCGGATGCCAAAGTCGATCATGGCACCTTCGTCACCCAGGAAATCGGCATCGACCAGCGCGACATCGTGGCTTTCGGCATGGTCATCGAACCAATCAAGCGGCAAGCGGCGCAGCGGCATTTGGGTGATTTGTGCGCCCTTTTCGGCAAGCCAGTCCAACAGCGGATCAAGCGGACCGGGGCGGTCGCAAAACACCACGATATGCGCCGGGCGCGGGGCGGGGCTGGGTTCGGAAGTTGCGGTGGACGTGAATTGTTCGGTGGCGGAAACCATGCTGCAACTTTGTGAGATACCGGTCATCTTCAGGGGCGCGATCTGTCAACGGTGGGCGGTTGGCCAACCCTTTGCGGCTGGCATTGAACAGGCGGCACTGGAACGCACAAAAGTTTGGCACAGGGCGATGTGGCGGCACACTCAATCAGTAGGTTCGTCAATCGGGCGGTTCGGTCGTGGTGTCGCATTTGGGCGAAATAAACGCGGAGGTCGTTGCGCGCCACTTTGCCACACGTCAAAGTTGTTGTTGCCCCCGTCGCTGTCAAGAGAAACAACGGTTGTGGCGGAGCTATTTGTTAGTTTTTATTAATTCTGCACGTGAGAGTTGCCGGAAAGCTGTGGCCTTGGTTACAATTCGGTGACGCAGGGTCAGTCAGCAGTGTTTTGGGAAGGCGTGTTGTGAATATCAAAAGCGTTGCACAGTTGAGAGCCTTGTTGTTCGAGATGGAGTCGGCTCTTGGGCTGGTTGAACTGTCACCGAACGAGCGGGACGTTCTTTATGCGATAAACGAGGTTTGCACCGGAACGCCGAAAGCGGCGCGGTCGGATGCGATCCGCAATCACCCGCTTGCTGCGAGCATACCGCAGGCGACCTATCACCGGGCGCTGAAAAGCCTGGTGCAGCGGGGAATGATTTCGCATGCACCCGATACGCGGGCCGGTCACTATGTATTGCCGACCGATCGACAGCCCTGAGGGACAGGGCGTTTCGCAGGCTGTGGAAGGGGGAAGGGATGCGCGACGGGATGCGCCTGACGGCGCTGCATTTTGCAATCGTGTCGGGGTTGGTTCTGATAACTTTTGCGTTTTGTGAAGGGGTGCAGGGGCTGCGCCATGTTTTGTTGCCAGAGATGGGCAGCCGGTTGCATGCGGTGTTCCTGCCCTTTGGTGCGATGGTCTTGCTGACGTGGTTCTATGGCTGGATGGCGGTGCCGTTGATTTTACCTGCTGCGGTATTGGCGGTGGGGATGATTGTCGGGGCGGACCGGTTGGATGCGGTCATGGTGGCGGTGTTGACGGCCAAGGTCGTGGCGGTGCCGGTGACTTTTGATCTGTTTCGTTTGGCCGGGTTGGATGCGCGGGGCGAAGGGCGGGCGGCGAATTGGCGGGTTGTGGTGGTGGCGGGGCTGGTGGCGGCGCTGATTGGCAATCTGCCGCGCGTGATCATTGGGCCGTGCTGCACCGGGTTTTCCGTGGGCGATCGGGCGATGGCCTATGTCACCGTGACCGCGGCAGATATGGCGGGCGTGATTTTGGTGCTGCTGGCGGCGATGGGAATGTTTCGGGCGCTGCGTCAGGGGTGAGGGCTGCCCTGGGGGTGAAGCAGAACGGCGCGCGCGGCCTGCTGCATGGCGCGGGTCAGCGGCGCAAGCGCCGGGGCCGTAAGGCGGGCGAATTGCCAGTGCAGGGCGGTATCAAGCGGTTGGTCGGGGGCGAGGTCGATCAGGCGGCCAGCGGCGATATGCGCGCTGACCAGCGGTTCCGGGTTGAGACCCCAGCCAAGACCCGCGAGGCAGGCATCGACGAAGCCTTGGGATGACGCGAGGCGGTGGCCGGGAAACCCGGCGCGGCTGGCCTGCCCGCCGGTGAGGCGATCCACCCACAGATGTTGCAGGCGGTCCTTGTCGGAAAAGGTCAGGGCGGGGGCGCGGGACAGGGCGGGTGCGGTAGGACCGTCCGGCATCCAGCGCGCGACATAGGCGGGCGATGCGGTGGCGCGGTAGCGCAGGCGACCCAGGGGGAGTGTGTCGCAGCCTTGCAGCGGGCCGGGATGGGCGGTGACGGCGGCGGCGACCTCGCCCCGGCGCAGCCAGTCTTGTGAGACATCCTGATCGTCGATGACGATGTCGTAGAGGAAACCTTGGGTCGCGGCGAGGGCGGGGATGACCCAGGTGGCAAGGCTGTCGGCGTTGACCGCGATGCGCAGGGTGGCGGGACCGTGCGAGAGGCCATGTGATATCTGGGGCAGTTCTGCGGCGAGCGCCTGTTCCAGAAGGACAATCTCATCATGGTGGCGGATCAGGCGCAGCCCGGCATCGGTGGCGGTGCAGGGCGTGCCGCGCCGGATGAGCAGGGTGCCGATCCGTTCTTCGAGCGCCTTGAGCCGTTGCGAGATGGCCGAAGGCGTGACGTGCAGCGCGGCGGCGGCGAGTTCAAACGAACCGCGGCGATGCACAGCTGCGAGGGCGGCGAGGTGGGCGGGATCATGCATTAGCCAAGCTTAATCCGTTGCAGGAAGTTTAATTGGATTGATCCCCTGCCGGAGCCTTACGTCAAGCCAGGAATATGGGGTGCGTGACATGACGGCGGGATTTGCGGCGGGGGCGGGGTTTTTGGTGGCGATCAGCCTGATTGCGGCCATCGGGGCGCAAAACGCCTTTGTGCTGCGGCAGGGGATACGGCGGGAACATGTGCTGGCGGTGGTGCTGACCTGTGCGCTGTCGGATGCGGTGCTGATTGCGGCGGGGGTGGGCGGGTTCGGGCTGGTGTCAGATGCGGTGCCGTGGCTGGCGGATGTGATGCTGTGGGGCGGCGTGGCGTTTCTGGTGGTCTATGGTGCGATGCGGTTTCGTGCGGCCTGGGCGGGCGGAGAGGCGTTGATGCCTGCTCCGGGTGGGGCTGCGCCGTTGCGCCGCGTGCTGGCGACCTGTCTGGTGCTGACCTGGGCCAATCCGCATGTCTATCTGGATACGGTGGTGCTGCTGGGGTCGATCAGCGCGCAATACGCGCCCTATGGCGTGGCTTTCGGGATGGGGGCGGCGGCGGGGTCGTTCGTGTTTTTCAGCGCACTTGGGTTCGGGGCGCGGCTGCTGGGGCCGGTTTTTGCGCAGCCGCGCGCCTGGGTGGTGCTTGAGGTGGTGGTGGGCTGCACCATGTGGGCGATTGCGGCAAAGCTGGCGCTGACGGCGTGATCCCGCGTCGGAACTGGGCTTGCGGGTGGCGTGGGGATCGGGTTTTGTCGCCGATATGAGCGTGAATTCACCCGTTTCCAAACCCCCCGCATCTGCCCCACCGGAATCCGGCCCGTCTGCAAGCGATCTGGGCCGCCCTGTCGAGGGTGCGTTGTGGATGCTGTTGACGGGGCTGTGTTTCGTGGGGGTGACGGGCGTGGTGCGGCATCTGGGGACAGAGTTGCCAGCGGCGCAATCGGCCTTTGTGCGGTTTGGCTGGGGCGTAGTGTTTCTGTTGCCGACGCTGGCCCCCATGCTGCGGGCGGGGTTTCCGCCGGGCATATTGCGGCTGTTCGGGTGGCGCGGGGTGGCGCATACGGCGGCGGTGGTGCTGTGGTTTTATGCGATGGCGCGTATCCCGGTGGCCGAGGTGACGGCGATCGGCTATCTGAACCCGGTTCTGGTGACGCTGGGGGCGGCGCTGTTCTTTGGCGAGGCGCTGGCCATGCGGCGGATCGTGGCGGTGGCGGTGGCGCTGGTTGGCGCGTTGATCGTGATCCGGCCCGGCCTGCGCGAGGTGACGGATGGGCATCTGGCACAGCTTGGCGCAGCCTGTTTCTTTGCGGCGTCCTATCTGTTTGCCAAGCGGTTAAGCCAGCAGGTGCCTGCGGGGGCGATTGTGGGCGTGCTTTCGGTGACAGTAACGCTGGGTTTGTTGCCGCTGGCGATCTGGGTCTGGGTGCCGATGAGCATGGTGCAGCTTTTGTGGCTGGGTCTGGTGGCGGGGTTCGCCACGGCCGGGCATTATGCCATGACACGGGCGTTTCGCGCGGCGCCGTTGGCGGTGACGCAGCCGGTGACGTTCTTGCAACTGATCTGGGCCACGCTGTTGGGCGCCCTGGTGTTTGGCGAGGGTGTGGATGTGTTCGTGCTGCTGGGGGGGGCGGTGATCATCGGGGCGATCAGCTATATTACCTGGCGTGAGGCGGTCATCAAGAAGCGGCGCGTGACGCCGACAGAGATTGAGACTTTGTAAAGCTGGGTAAAATCCCGGTGGAATGCCACAAAGTGGCCTGTATTTCCTAAGCAATCCCTAACCGTGAAACCCCCAGTCTGGCCCCAGCCTTCGGGCCTGGGTTGGGTGTGTAATGTTTGAATTTCTTGGGGCTGGAGTGGCCCTTGGCGCGCGTTTTGCGCAGCCGTTGGCGCATGGGGAAATGGTTGTGGTGCCGGGGGAGGTGCCGCAAATCCGGGTGTTCAACCCGGTGCTGAACGAGACTGTTCTGCTGGGCCTGGGGTCCGCTGAAGGGGGCGGCGGGCCGGTGGTGCGGGCCTTTGCCGTGCAGGGCGCGGCGCGCGTGGCGGTGACGGTTGGCGGGGTGGCGGGAAGCCTGCCCACCGACATGATTGCTGCCGTGCAGGAGTTAGGGTTGGGGGGCGCGGGTTGCGGGGGGATGACCGGCTATCTGCAACCGACATCGCCGCTTCAGGGGCAGGCGGTCGAGATGATCGGCGTATCGGTGGCGGGGCAATCCTACCTGCTGGCGGCGCGGCACATGGGCAGCGGGTTGGAGAGTTTTCGGATTGGCGCGGGTGGGGCGTTGACGCCGGTGGGGGTGGCGGCGGATGCGGCGGGTTTTGCGTTGGCCGGGGTGGTGGCGCTGGCGCAGGCCGAGGTGGGGGGGGTGACGCTGGTCTTTGCCGGATCGGCGGTGGAGCATGGGATCACGGTCTTGGCGGTATCGGCGGGCGGTGCGCTGACGCGGGTTGGGGTGACGGGGCAGGCGCAGGGCGTGCCGGTGCAGGAGATCACCGCGCTGGAAACGGTGGTGGCTTTTGGTGCGACCTGGCTGGTGGCGGCGGCGGCCGGATCATCCAGCCTGACGGTGTTTCAGGTTGGGGCGGGGGGCGCGCTGACGCCTGTGGACCATGTGTTTGACGAATTGGGCACGCGCTTTCAGGGAGTGACCGCGCTGGAGATGGTCGCGCATGGCGATTGGATCTTTGTGCTGGCTGCCGGGGCGGATGAGGGGCTGACGCTGTTCGCCTTGGTGCCGGACGGCCGGCTGGTGCATCTGGCGACGCTGGCTGATCGCGCTGACCTAGGGTTGGCCAATATCAGCGAACTGAAGGCGATGGTGGTGGGGGACAGCCTGCATGTGATGGCGCTTTCGGCGGCTGAGGCGGGGGTGACGCAGGTGGTTGTGCCGCTGGCGGGGCTGGGCGGGGTGGGTGCGGTTGGGGGTGCGGGGCGGGATCTGATCCTGGACGGGGCCGGGGCCGATGTGATGACCGGGGGGGCGGGTGCCGATCTGTTTATGCTGCGGGCGGATGGGCGGCGCGATGTGATTGCGGATTTCAACCCGAACGAGGACCGGATCGACCTGACCGCGTGGCCGTTCTTTCGCCATGTCGGGCAATTGGCGGTGACGGTCACGGCGACCGGGGCGGTGTTGCGGTTCTGGGGCGAGGAGTTGGAGATTCGCACGGTGACGGGGCGGGCACTGACGCTGGCCGAGATACAGGCGATGGCCTTTGGCGTGAACGGGCGGCTGCTGTTCGAGGTGGCGGGGGTGGGGAACCCGCCGGGACCGGTGCCGGGTGATCTGGACCTGACAGGGACCGCCGGGGGGAACCTGCTGGAGGGCGGCGTGGGGAATGACACACTGCGCGGTCTGGATGGGGCCGATACCCTGATGGGGGGCGCCGGGAATGACGTTCTGATCGGTGGCACCGGGGGCGACCGGCTGGAGGGGGGCGCAGGCGCAGACGTGCTGGCCGGGGATGCGGGCAACGATACGCTGTATGGCGACGCGGAGCAGGACAGTCTGGCCGGGGGTGACGGGGACGATGATCTGCACGGTGGTGACGGGGATGACACCCTTGTCGGGGGGGGCGGGACGAACCGGATTTTCGGCGAGGCGGGGAATGACCGGCTGTTTGGTGGGGATGGGGCGGATGTTCTGGACGGGGGGGATGGGGCGGATGTGATCGAGGATGGGGCTGGGAATGACTCGGTCCTTGGTGGCGCGGGCAACGATCAGATCACGGGCAGCCTTGGCGATGATGATCTGCGGGGCGGGATCGGGGATGACACGCTGGGCGGCGGGGTGGGCAATGACCGGCTGCTTGGCGAGGCGGGGAATGATCGGCTGTTTGGAGGGGATGGGGCGGATGTTCTGGACGGGGGGGATGGGAATGACTGGCTGGAAGGCGGGGCCGGGGTGGATGTCTTTGCCGATGGGGCGGGGAATGACACGATCCTTGCCGGGGACGGCGATGAGGTGGTTCAGGCCGGGTTGGGGGAGGATTCGGTTCTGGGAGAGGCGGGGAATGATCGACTGGCGGGGGGGGATGGCAACGATCTGCTGTTCGGCGGGGCGGGCGATGACAGGCTGCTGGGCCAAAAGGGCAATGACCGGCTGTTTGGTGGGGATGGGGCGGATTGGTTGGAGGGCGGCGTGGGAAATGACTGGCTGGAAGGTGGGGCCGGGGTGGATGTGTTTGTGGATGGTGCGGGGAGTGACACGATTCTTGCGGGCGATGGCGATGAGGTGATCCGGGCCGGGTTGGGGGGGGATTCCATCTTGGGGGAGGGGGGCAATGACGTGCTGTCCGGGGGCGGGGGGCGGGATCGGCTGTTTGGGGGCGAGGGGAATGACAGCCTGTCTGGCAATGCGGGCAGCGATTGGATTTATGGCGGGGATGGGGATGACCAGCTTGTGGGTGGCGTGGGACATGATTGGCTGGAGGGTGGGGTCGGGCTGGATGTGTTTTCCGATGGCGAAGGGAATGACACGATCCTTGCCGGGGATGGGGATGAGGTGATCCAGGCCGGGCTTGGCGATGACTCGCTTTTTGGTGAGGCGGGGCATGACTGGTTGGCGGGCGGGGTCGGGAATGACTGGCTGATCGGGTTGGGCGGAAACGATTCACTGTTCGGGGATGCGGGCCAGGATGTATTGAGCGGGGGAAGTGGGAGGGACCGACTGGATGGTGGGTTGGGGCATGACCGGCTGACCGGGGGGACGCTTGCGGATGTGTTCGTCTTTCCCAGCTTTCGACCGGGCGAGGTGGATGTGATCACGGACTTTGCCCCAAGGCTGGACCGGATGGAATTGCAGGGCGTGGGCGGCATGTCGGGGCTGACCGTGCAGGATGTGGTGGTAGACGGTGTGCGGATGGCCGAGGTGCTGGTGGGCGGCCATGTGATCCGGCTGGAGGGGGTGGCTGCGGCAAATCTGACGGCGGGGGATTTTCTGTTTCTGTGACGTCGCGGTGGATGCGGTTTGGTGCTAGGGACGGTGGATCATGATGATCCTGATCCCCTTTTTGCTGGCCGGTGTCTTTCTGGTGTTGTGGGTCACGCGGCGCGGATCGACGCTGACACGGGTTTGCAGGTGGCGGCAGGATCGGGTGGCGGGGCCGGAAACCTGGCGTTGTGCGGTTTGTGGCGCGGTTACGCAGGGCGCTGCTGCGCCGCGGCATTGCTTGCGGCATGCGGGTTGATAGGCTGGGGTCAAAGAGGTGCCTGCGATGAAGAGTGTGACCGACCATCCTGCCCCGCCCGATGCCCTTGCGCGGCGCGGGATTGCGCCGGTGATCTGCTATCCTGTGGAGGGGTTGCCGCGCCCGGACCTGATGCCGTTCCGTGCGGCACGGGAGGGGTGGGAGCGGATCACGCAGGTGGTGGTGCCCGCGCGTGAGGCGCGGTGCTGGGCGGTGCCGGCGGGGCATTTCTTTCGCATCACCAGTATTGACGGGCCGCAGGTGGGCGACCTGAACCTGTGGGCGCAGGGGGATTTGCGTGAGCGGTTCTATTCCGGCAAGACCCGCGCGCTGCATGGCACGCATCTGTCGACCGAGGATCGGATGTGGTCATCCTTTCCCTATCTGCGGCCAATGGCCTTGATCACCGATGACACGCTGGACTGGTACGGGTTCGATGATTTTGGCGGGGCGGTGCATGATGTGATCGGCACGCGCTGTGACCCTTACACCCATAGCCTTCTGAGCGGGGGTGGGCAGTATCACAACTGTTGCCATTCCAATCTGACGCGGGCCTTGGCGGATTGGACCGGGTTGCCGCTGCGCGCGGCAGAGGCGCATGTGCATGACGTGCTGAACGTGTTCATGTGCACGGGGTTTACCCGCGATACGGGGCAGTATTTCATGAAGGCCAGCCCGGTGCGGCCGGGGGACTATCTGGAATTCTTTGCGGAGATTGATCTGATCGGCGGGTTGTCGGCCTGTCCGGGCGGGGATTGTTCGGCAGAGCATTCGTCAGACGCGGCGCGCTGTCATCCGCTGCTGGTTGAGGTGTTTCGCCCGCTGGCCCCGCCTGCGGGGTGGGTGGGGCCTTTGGTGAACAGCTATGATGGCAGCCATGGTCAATAGACGGATGAACCTGACCGAAGAGCTGGTCGCGCGGGTTGAGAGGGTGGAGCCGGAGACGGATGGCGCACGGGGGGGCGTGCCGTGGATGGAGGATGCGGATTTTGCCAGCCATGCCGCGCGGCTGTTGGATGAGGCGGGGGAGGGGCCGGTCTGGACCTTTGCTTATGGGTCGTTGATCTGGAAGCCCGCCTTCGAGGCGGCAGAGGTGATGCCTGCGGTGCTGCTGGGGTGGCGGCGGTCGTTCTGCATTCATCTGGACAGTTGGCGCGGCACGATGGACCAGCCGGGGCTGATGTTGGCGCTGGAGCGGGGCGGCAGTTGCCGGGGGATGGCCTATCGCCTGCCCGATGAGGACCGGCTGGCGGCTATGGAGGCGCTGCTGCGGCGGGAGATCGGCTATGAGGCGGATCTGGATTCGGTCCGCTGGTTGAAGGTGCGGGGGGCGGTGGGCGGTGTGCATCGGGCGCTGGTGTTTTATGCCGCGCCGCTGGACCCGGCGATCTTCATTCGCCTGCCGCTGGAGGAACAGGCGCGGCGGATTGCGCGGGCGGCGGGGCATATGGGAAGTTGCGCGGCCTATCTGCACAACACCGTGCGGCATCTGGAAGATCTGGGCATCCGCGACCGGTATCTGTGGGAATTGCAGAGGCTGGTCGCGGAGGAGATTGCCGCGCTGTAGCGGGCAGGAATGCCGTTAGGGTTGTCCCTAAGGCTGGCGTTATGGCTGGCCTGTGTAGATCACGATTTTGCCCGTCGTGCGGCCTGTTTCGCTGGCCAGTTGTGCCTTTGCCGCGTCATCGAGCCGGAATTCGCCGCCGATGATGGGGCGGATTTTCCCGGTGTCCACCAGTGCCGCAAGGTCGCGCAGGATGGCGGCGTTCGGGTCGATGAACACAAAGCCTGCACGTTTGCCTTCGGCTTGCGCGCGTTCGGGGCTGGGGGGCGTGGTGATGGACACGAGAAAGCCACCCGGTTTCAGCATGGCCCAGGAGGCGTCCTGCGTGTCGCCGCCGATGGTGTCGAACACGATGTCCAGGTCGCGGGCAGCGGCAAAGGCGGCGGGGTCGCGGTAATCGACCACCTCATCCGCGCCGAGGGAGCGGACGAGGGCGGATTTGCCCGAAGAGGCGGTGGCGGTGACATGGGCGCCGCGCGCCTTGGCAAGCTGGATGGCGATGGAGCCAACGCCGCCTGCACCGGCATGGATCAGCACACGCTGGCCGGGCTGCATTCCGGCGGCGGTGATCAGCGCCTCCCATGCCGTGATGCCGACGAGGGGGAGGGAGGCCGCTTCGACATGGCTGATGGTGGTGGGTTTCAGGGCCACTTCGCGGGCGCGGACGGCCACGTATTCGGCATAGGTGCCGTTGCGGCGGATGTCGGGGCGGGAATAGACGGCATCGCCGGGTTTGAAGGTGGTCACATCGGACCCGACGCTTTCCACGATGCCCGACACATCCCAGCCAAGGGTGAGGGGCATGTCATAGGGCAGCATGGCGGCCAGATAGCCGCGGCGGATTTTCCAGTCAACCGGGTTGACCGAGGCTGCGACGGCGCGGATCAGCACGTCATCGGGGCCGATGGCGGGCAGGGGGGCGTCTTCGACGCGGATCTGGTGGGCATCGCCATAGGCGTGGATGCGGGCGGCTTTCATGATCGGTCCTTTCCGGGGCAGGCAGCATAGCTACGCTGGACCGTGCGGTTCGGAAAGGCCCATCACGCGGTGGTGAAGGCGGCCTCCAGCGCGATCTGGACCATGTCGCCGAAGCTGCGTTCGCGGTCGGCGGCGGGCAGCGCATCATGGGTGAGGATGTGGTCGGAAATGGTCAGCACCGCGAGCGCGCGGCGGTTGTAGCGGGCGGCGAGGGTGTAAAGTTCGGCGGCCTCCATTTCCACGGCAAGGCAGTTGTGGCGTTGCAGTTGGTCGGACAGATCCTGCCGTTCGTCGTAGAAGGTGTCAGAGGTGTAGACGCCGCCGACATGGGTGGGGATGCCGCGCGCGGTGGCGGCCTTGTGCGCGGCGGCGAGCAGGGTGAAATCGGCGACCGGGGCGAAGTGGAGTTCCTTGAAGATGGAGCGTGACGGCGTTCCAAGGGTTGAGGTGGCCTGGGCCAGCACAATGTCGCGCACGTTGACATGGGTTTGCAGCGCCCCCGCCGATCCGATGCGGATAAGGGTTTGCGCGCCGAAATCGCGGATCAGTTCATTGGCGTAGATCGACATCGACGGCATTCCCATGCCGGTGCCGTGGATGGTGACACGGTGGCCGTTCCAGGTGCCGGTATAGCCCAGCATCCCGCGCACTTCGTTTACCAGAACCGGGTTTTCAAGAAACGTCTGCGCGGCCCAGCGGGCGCGGTAGGGATCGCCGGGGAGGAGGACGGTTTCGGCGATGTCGCCGGGTTTTGCGCCGATATGGACTGTCATGAACTTTCCCCTGCTCTGCTGCGCAACCTATGCCAAGGGCGCGGCGGGGAAAAGGGCCAGACGGTGGTCGGCGGGGGCGCGCGGATGACGGTTTACCGCCATCCGCGCGCCTGTTGCAGGGGATAGGCTTGGCCTATTGTGCGGCGACGGATTGTTGGTCTACCAAGCCAACTATATCCATCATGATGCGGTTAAGTTCGAAATCCTTGGGCGTGTAGACGGCGGCCACGCCCATAGCGCGCAGGCGTGCGGCATCGTCTTCGGGGATGATGCCGCCGACGATCAGCGGTATGTCGGACAGGCCGGCGGCGCGCATCCGGTCCAGCGTTTCAGAGATCAGCGGGATGTGGCTGCCTGACAGGATGGACAGGCCCACGACATGCGCCTCTTGTTCCACCGCCGCCGCGACGATTTCGGCGGGCGTCAGGCGGATGCCTTCGTAATGGATGTCCATGCCGCAATCGCGGGCGCGGGCGGCGATCTGTTCGGCGCCGTTGGAATGGCCATCAAGGCCGGGTTTTCCGACAAGGAATTTCAAGGGTTTGCCCAGTTTCGCGCTGACGGCGGCGACGGCGTCGCGGATGGGTTCCAGACCTTCGGTGCGGTTGGAGGGGTTGCGTGACACGCCGGTGGGGGCGCGGTATTCGCCAAAGGCGGCGCGGACCACGGCCCCCCATTCGCCGGTTGTGGCCCCGGCCTTGGCGGCGGCGACAGAGGCGGGCATGACGTTTTGCCCAGTGGCGCAGGCCTGACGCAGGGCATCCAGCGCGGCCTTGACCTGCGCGTCGTTGCGGGTGGCGCGCCAGTTTTGCAGGCGTTCGATCTGATCGCGTTCGGCATCGGCATCGGCCACCATGATCGACCCGTCGCCCGCGGTGAGGGGTGAGGGCGCGGCTTCGGTCCAGCGGTTGACGCCGACGACGGTGGTTTCCTTTGTTTCGATCTTTGACAGGCGGTCAGAGTTCGCCTCGACCAGACGGCCTTTCATGTAGTCGATGGCGGCGACAGCGCCGCCCATCGCGTCGATCGTGGCCAGTTCCTGCCGCGCGCCGTCTTTCAGTTCGGCGACCTTGCGGTCGATGGCGGGGTTGCCGTCGAAGAGGTCGTCATATTCCAAGAGGTCGGTTTCATAGGCGAGGATCTGCTGCATCCGGAGCGACCATTGCTGATCCCAGGGGCGGGGCAGACCCAGCGCCTCGTTCCAGGCCGGAAGCTGGACAGCACGGGCGCGCGCCTTTTTCGACAGGGTGACGGCCAGCATTTCGATCAGGATGCGGTAGACGTTGTTTTCGGGTTGCTGTTCGGTGAGGCCGAGGGAGTTCACCTGCACGCCATAGCGGAAGCGGCGGTATTTCGGATCGGTCACGCCGTAGCGGGTTTCGCAGATTTCATCCCACAAATCGACGAAAGCGCGCATCTTGCACAGTTCGGTGACAAAGCGGATGCCCGCATTCACGAAGAAGGAGATGCGGCCCACCATGTTGGGGAAATCGGCGGGGGCGACCTTTTCCTTCAGATCGTCCAGCACGGCGCAGGCGGTGGCCAACGCGAAGGCCAGTTCTTGTTCGGGCGTCGCCCCTGCCTCTTGCAGGTGGTAGGAGCAGACGTTCATCGGGTTCCATTTCGGCAGGTGCTTCTGCGTATAGGCCGCGACGTCGGTGATCATGCGGAGCGAGGGCTTGGGCGGGCAAATATAGGTGCCGCGCGAGAGATATTCCTTGATGATGTCGTTCTGCACGGTGCCTTGCAGGGCGGAGATATCGGCCCCCTGTTCTTCGGCCACGGCGATGTAAAGGGCCAGCAGCCAAGGGGCGGTGGCGTTGATCGTCATCGAGGTGTTCATCTGATCCAGCGGGATCTGGTCGAACAGGGTGCGCATGTCGCCCAAATGGGCGACGGGGACGCCGACCTTGCCCACCTCGCCGCGGGCGAGTTCGTGGTCGCTGTCATAGCCCGTCTGGGTAGGCAGGTCGAAGGCCACGGAAAGGCCCGTCTGCCCGCGCGACAGGTTGTTGCGGTAAAGCGCGTTGGAGGCGCGGGCGGTGGAGTGACCGGCATAGGTGCGGAAGAGCCAGGGCGCTTCTTTCTTGGGCGGGGTCATGGCGGCCTCCTGAATCAGTTCGGCAATTTTCTTTCGCTGATGCATCCATAGAGGACATAATCGTTCAATGTCAATTCGCCGCGTTGCGGCATTCCGCAGTGCAGCGGCAGATGGGGGGAGGGTGCAAGGGGCCGCGGCTGGTTACAGGCCCGGTGCCGGCAGGTAGCGCCGTTTCAGGTGCGGCGGGGCGGCCTGTTCCAGTGCGGACAGGGTGGCAAGCACGCGGTCGCGCCCGTGATGGGCAAGTGCGGCATGGGGGCCGTGGGGGAAGTTCAGGCCCAGTTGCATCGCGGTGTCGATGCCATCGGCAGAGGTGCCGCCTTCGGCGCGCAGCCATGCCGCCTCATTGATCAGGGTTGACTCGATCCGCAGGGCGATGGTGGCGGCATCCTGTGGCGGGGGCGGGGCGGGCGCGGGAAAGAGGAAGCCCTGCCCGGTTTTGCGGCCCAGATCGCCGCGCGCCACCTGCGCCCTGAGCGCGTCAAAGACGTGATAGCGCGGGTGATGGTTCATGGCGGCGGACAGGCCTTCGGTGGCGGCCAAGTTGATGTCGGCGCCGATCAGGTCGATCAGGGCAAAGGGGCCAAGGCGATAACCTGCGGCCATCAGGGCGGCGTCAATCTCGCCCGCGCTGCGGCCTTCTTCCAGAAGGGCAAGCGCCTCGCCATAGTAGGGGCGGGCGCAGCGGTTGACGATGAATCCCGGGCGGTCGGCGCATTGGATGACGGTCTTACCAGCGGCTTCGGTCAGGGTGCGCGCCTTGGCGATCGCGTCGGGGGCGGTGGTGGCGTGTGGGATCAGTTCCACAAGGCGCATGACGGGCGCGGGGTTGAAGAAATGCAGGCCGAGCAGGCGGTCTGGCCGGGGCAGGCCCTGCGCAATGGCCGCGATAGACAGGGATGAGGTGTTGGTGGCCAGCACCGCATGGGGTGACAAGAGCGGTTCCAGAACCGAAAACACGGCCTGCTTCACGGCGAGGCGTTCTACCACCGCCTCGATCACAAGATCGGCGGGGGCGATGTCTTCGATGCGGTCGACGATGCGCAGGCGGGAGAGGATGGCATCGCGGTCTGCCTTGGTCATGGTGCCTTTGGTCACGCGCGGGGCAAGGCTGGCGGCCAGGCGCGCGGGGGCGGTGTGGCGGGCATCGGTGCTGGCATCGGTGGCGCGGATGGTGTGTCCTGCGGCGGCATAGACCTGCGCGATGCCAAGGCCCATGGCGCCAAGGCCGATGATGCCGATGGTCATGTCCCGTTGAACTCCGGTCTGGTGCGGGCGCGGAAGGCGCGGATGCCTTCGGCCTTGTCATTGGTATCAAGCAGAAATTCAAATCGGGCGCGTTCTTCGGCCAGGGCGAGGGTCTTTTCTTCGCCCGCGATCAGCGCGGCCTTGGCGGCCATTAGCGCGAGGGGCGCGCGGGTGGCAAGGCGTGCGGTCAGCGGTTCGGCCATATCGGATGCGGGGCCGTCGGCCAGATGGGTGGCGATGCCCCAGTCATGGGCGGTGGCGGCGTCGATCACCTCACCGGTCAGGACCATGCGCATGGCACGGGCGCGGCCGGCAAGCGCCATCAGGCGCTGGCCGCCGCCTGCGCCGGGGATCAGGCCAAGGTTGGTTTCCGGCAGGCCAAGGCGGGCGGTGGGGCCAAGCACCATAAGGTCGGCCATCAGCGCCAGTTCAAAGCCACCGCCAAGGGCAAAGCCATCCACCGCCGCGACAAGGGGTTTGGGAAAGGCGCGGATCGCGGCCCAATGGCCTTTTCGCGGGTCGGCGGCGGCGTCATGGCTGGTTTTATGTTCAATTTCGGTGATATCGGCCCCGGCGGCGAAATTGCCTTCGGCCCCGGTCAGCAGGACGGCGCATGTGGCGGGGTCGGAGGCGAAGGCGGTGAGCGCATCGGCCAGCGCCGCCAGCAGCGCGGTGTTCAGCGCGTTTTTCTGCGCCGGGCGGTTCAGGGTCAGGCGCGCCCATCCCCCTATCTGGTCGATGATCAGGTCCATGATCCCGATCTTCGCCCGTGCCCGGAAAATTTCAAGCCCGAAAATTTCAAGCCCGAAAATTTCAAACTTGAAATTGTTTTGAGGCGGTGTAGCTTTTAACGACGGGCGCATCCCGCGCCATCTGGGATTTGGGCGATGAAGATACTGTGTCTGGGTGGCGGGCCTGCCGGACTTTATTTTGCCATTTCGATGAAGCTGCGCGATCCGGGCCATCAGATCACCGTGCTGGAGCGGAACCGGGCCAACGACACCTTTGGCTGGGGGGTGGTGCTGTCGGATGATGCGCTGGGGCGGATGGCGCGGAATGATCCGGTATCCACCCAGTCGATCCGGGACCATTTCGCCTATTGGGATGATATTGCCGTGGTGCATGATGGGGTGCGCACGGTATCGGGCGGGCATGGGTTTGCGGGCATCGGGCGCAAGCAGATGCTGATCCTGTTGCAGGCGCGGGCGCGGGAATTGGGTGTCGATCTGCAATTCGAGACGGAGTTCAAATCGGCCGAGGAATACCGCCGCGAGTATGACATCGTGGTGGCCTGTGACGGCATCAATTCGGCGGTGCGGCGGGAATATGAAAGCGTGTTCCAGCCCGATATCGACATGCGGCTGTGCAAGTTCGTCTGGCTGGGGACAGAGCAGAAATTTGACGATGCGTTCACGTTCATTTTTGAGAAGACCGAGCATGGCTGGGTCTGGGCGCATGCCTATCAATTCGATGACAAAACCGCGACCTTCATCGTCGAAATGGCGCAGGATACCTGGGACAAGTGGGGTTTTGCCGACATGTCCAAGGAGGACACGGTGGAAACCTGCCGCCAGATTTTCGCGCGGCATCTGGGTGGGCATGCGCTGATTTCCAACGCGGCGCATCTGCGTGGGTCGGCGGTGTGGATGAATTTCCCCCGCGTGGTGTGCGGGACGTGGTTTCATGAAAACGTGGTGCTGATGGGGGATGCGGCGGCGACGGGGCATTTTTCCATCGGATCCGGCACGCGGCTGGCGTTTGACAGTGCGATTGCACTGGCGGAATACCTGCATTCGGAACCCGATATGCAGGCGGCCTTTCAGCGGTATCAGGATGAGCGGCGGGTGGAGGTGTTGCGCCTGCAATCGGCGGCGCGCAACAGCCTTGAATGGTTTGAACAGGTGGAACGCTATCTGGACCTGCCGCCGGAACAGTTTGCCTATTCGCTGCTGACGCGCAGCCAGCGGATCGGGCACGAAAACCTGCGGTTGCGCGACCCGGAATGGCTGGGCCGGACCGAGGATTGGTTTCAGGAACAGGCGGGTGGAATGAAAGGGCGCAGGCCGATGTTCGCGCCGTTCCGCCTGCGCAATATGGCGCTGAAGAACCGCGTCGTCGTGTCACCGATGGCGCAATACAAGGCGGTGGAGGGCTGCCCGACGGATTGGCATCTGGTGCATTACGGCGAACGGGCCAAGGGGGGCGCGGGGCTGGTTTATACGGAAATGACCTGCACCTCGGCGCAGGGGCGCATCACGCCGGGTTGTCCGGGGTTATATGCGCCAGAGCATGAGGCGGCGTGGAAGCGGGTGGTGGATTTCGTTCATGCGGAAACCGACGCGCGGATCTGCTGCCAGATCGGCCATGCGGGGCGGAAGGCCAGCACGCAGGTGGGTTGGGAAGAGGGCGACGCGCCTTTGCCCGCAGGGAATTGGGAGATCATCGGGCCTTCGGCGCTGCCGTGGTCAGCGCGAAATGCCATGCCGCGTGAAATGACGCGGGCGGATATGGAGGCGGTGACGGCGGAGTTTGTGGCGGCTACCGAAATGGCGAAACGGGCCGGGTTTGACATGATCGAACTGCATGCGGCGCATGGCTATCTGGTTTCCTCCTTCATCAGCCCGAAATCGAACATCCGCACGGATGCCTATGGTGGCCGTCTGGAGAACCGGATGCGATGGCCTTTGGAGGTGCTGCGCGCCATGCGGGCGGCCTGGGGCGAGGAGAAGCCGATGTCGGTGCGTATCTCGGCCACCGACTGGGTGGGGGATGAGGGCGTGACGCCGGATGAGGCGGTTCAGATCGCGCGGATGTTTGCAGGCGCGGGGGCGGATATCATCGACGTGTCGGCCGGGCAGACATCGGTGGAGGCGCGGCCCGTCTATGGCCGGATGTTCCAGACGCCGTTTTCGGACCGCATCCGCAACGAGGCGGGGATTGCCACGATGGCGGTGGGCAATATCACCGAACCCGACCATGTGAATTCCATCCTGCTGGCCGGGCGGGCCGATCTGGTGTGTCTGGCGCGGCCGCATCTGGCCGATCCCTATTGGACACTTCACGCCGCCGTTGCGATGGGCGATGCTGCGACCGAATGGCCGCTGCCCTATCTGGCCGGGCGCGACCAGATGCGGCGGTTGCAGCAAAAGACGGTCGAGGTGATCCGGGCATGAGCATCACGGGACGGCGGGTTCTGGTTACCGGGGGCGGGTCGGGTGCGGGGGCGGACCTTGCGCTGGGCTTTGCCCGTGCCGGTGCCGCCGAAGTGGTGATCTGCGGGCGGCGGGTGGCCGCGCTGGAGGGGGTGGCGGCGCAGCATGGGGCGATCCGCGCGCTGCCCTGCGATGTGACGGACGAGGCATCGGTTCAGGCGCTGTTTGCGCAGGCGGGGCGGGTGGATGTGGTCATCGCCAATGCGGGGCAGGCGGATTCCGCGCCCTTTGCGCGGACAACGCTGGAACAGTGGAACGCGATGCTGGCGGTGAACCTGACGGGGGTGTTCCTGACCTTTCGGGAAGGGATGCGGCAGTTTGACGGTTGGGGTCGGTTGATTGCGGTGGCGTCGACGGCGGGGGTGAAGGGCTATGCCAAGGTGGCCCCCTATGCGGCGGCCAAGCATGGGGTGATGGGGATCGTGCGGTCGCTGGCGCTGGAGGTGGCGCGGGGTCCGGTGACGGTGAACGCGATCTGCCCCGGCTTTCTGGACACCGAGATGACCGAGCATTCCATCAAGGTGATCGCGGAAAAGACCGGGCGGACCTTGGCCGAGGCACGGGCGGCGCTGGAGGGGATCAGCCCGCAAAACAGGCTCTATCGCCCCAATGAGGTGACATCGGCGGCACTTTGGCTTGCGTCCGACGGGGCGGCGGGCGTGAATGGGCAGGGCATCGTGATTTCGGGGGGAGAGGCATGAACGCACCGAGATCTGACCATCAACCGAAGGCGGACCCGTTGTCGAAACGGCGGCTGAAGATGTGGATCCGGCTGTTGGGCGTGACGCGGGTGGCGGAAAGCGACCTGCGCGAATTCCTGCGGCTGCAACATCACACGACGCTGCCACGCTTTGACGTGATGGCGGCGCTGTATCGGCGCCGTGACGGTGTGACGATGAGCGAGTTGAGCCGGATGCTGCTGGTATCGAACGGCAACGCGACCACGGTCGTGGACCGGCT
Source organism: uncultured Paracoccaceae bacterium (assembly GCA_958439195.1). Classification (GTDB taxonomy): domain Bacteria; phylum Pseudomonadota; class Alphaproteobacteria; order Rhodobacterales; family Rhodobacteraceae; genus Paragemmobacter. The sequence continues at coordinate 28,296 of OY288170.1, read as the reverse complement.
GGAAAAGGATGGGCTGGTGCGGCGGACCCCGTCGGAGACGGACCGGCGCACGGTGTTTGTGGCGCTGACGCCCGAAGGTCTGGCACAGTTCGAGGTGTTGGCCGCCGGGCATGAAGCCGAGGTGTCGCGGCGTTTTGCCAACCTGTCCGAGGCTGATCTGGATGCGCTGACCGATATTCTGAAACGTATGGGGGGCGTGTGATGGCGGCGATGGCGGGGCTGAGGCCCGTGCATTTCCTGTGGGAGGTGGTGGACCGCGTCGCCGTGGTGCGGCTGAACCGGCCCGAGCGGAAGAACCCGCTGACATTCGAGAGTTATGCCGAGTTGCGCGATACCTTTCGCGCGCTGGTTTATGCGACGGATGTGGATGTGGTGGTGTTGGCATCGCATGGCGGGAATTTCTGTTCCGGCGGCGATGTGCATGACATCATCGGCCCGCTGGTCGGCATGGAGATGAAGGAGCTTTTGGCCTTTACCCGCATGACCGGCGATCTGGTCAAGGCGATGATCGGCTGCGGCAAGCCCATCATCGCGGCGGTGGATGGGGTTTGCGTGGGGGCGGGCGCGATCATGGCGATGGCGTCGGACCTGCGGTTGGCGACCCCGGCGGCGAAATGCGCCTTTCTGTTCACCCGCGTGGGGTTGGCGGGATGCGACATGGGCGCCTGTGCAATGCTGCCCCGGATCGTGGGGCAGGGGCGGGCGGCGGAACTGCTCTATACCGGGCGGGTGATGCGCGCCGAAGAAGGTGAACGCTGGGGGTTCTGGAACGCTTTGCATCCGGCGGAGGAGTTGGAGGCGGCGGCGATGGCCTTGGCGCGGCAACTGGCGGCGGGGCCGACCTTTGCGCATGGGATGACAAAGACGCAGTTGAACCAGGAATGGAACATGGGATTGGAGCAGGCGATCGAGGCCGAGGCGCAGGCACAGGCCATTTGCATGCAGACGCGCGATTTCGAGCGGGCCTACCACGCCTTTGTGGCGAAGGAGATGCCGGTGTTTGGCGGGGATTAACGATTTTTCATGCGAAAAATCAGGGGGCGTTCCGCCCCCTCGGCGCGGACGCGCCTCACCCCCTGAGGGTAGTTGAACCAAGATGAAGGCGGCATGAGCGATACAAGTTTTCTGGACTGGCCCTTTTTTGAGGCGCGCCACCGTGATCTGGCCGCGGCGCTTGGGGCGTGGTGTGGCGCGCATCTGCCGGTGGATCATGGCGATGTGGATGCGGCCTGTCGGGGTCTGGTGGCAATGTTGGGGGATGGCGGCTGGTTGCAGCACAGCGGCGCTGCGGCGGGCGAGCGGTTGGATGTGCGCACGCTGTGCCTGATCCGCGAGACGCTGGCGCGGCATGACGGTTTGGCGGATTTCGCCTTTGCGATGCAGGGGCTGGGGATGGGGGCGGTGAGCCTGTTTGGCACGCCCATGCAGCAGGAGTGGCTGGCGCGGACGCGGACCGGGGCGGCAATTGCGGGCTTTGCGCTGACAGAGCCGGGGTCGGGGTCGGATGTGGCGGCGACGACGACCACAGCCACGCGGGTGCAGGGTGGTTGGTTGATCGAGGGCGAAAAGACCTGGATTTCCAATGGCGGGATTGCCGATGTCTATGTGGTCTTTGCGCGGACGGGTGAGGCGCCGGGGGCGAAGGGGTTGTCAGCGTTTCTGATGCCCGCCGATACGCCGGGGCTTGAGGTGGTGGAACGGTTGGAGGTGATCGCGCCGCATCCGCTGGCCACCTTGCGGATGGCGGGGATGGTGTTGCCGGAGGCGGCACTGGTTGGCGATCAGGGTGCGGGCTTTCGCATCGCCATGTCGGTGCTGGATGTGTTCCGGTCCACCGTGGGTGCGGCGGCGCTGGGCTTTGCGCGGCGGGCGCTGGATGAGGCGTTGGCGCGCGTCAAGGCGCGGCGGATTCAGGGGCAGGCGCTGGCCGAGTTGCAGATGGTGCAGGGGCATCTGGCCGATATGGCGTTGAAGATCGATGCGGCGGCGTTGCTGGTGTATCGGGCGGCCTGGGCCAAGGACAATGGCGCGGCGCGTGTCACGCGTGAGGCGGCGATGGCCAAGCTGTATGCCACCGAGGCCGCGCAGGAGGTGATCGACATGGCGGTGCAATTGCATGGCGGCGATGGCGTGCGGCATGGATCGGTGGTGGAAAGCCTGTACCGCGAGATCCGGGCGTTGCGGATTTATGAGGGCGCGTCGGATGTGCAGCGGGTGGTCATTGCGCGGAGTGTGCTGGGATGAGCTATGCGCGCACGATCCGGGTGGAGTTTAACCATTGCGATCCGGCGGGGATCGTTTTCTACCCCCGTTATTTCGAGATGACCAATTCGGTCTGCGAGAATTTCTTTCGTGAGGTGGTGGGCTATTCCTATCATGCCATGATGGAAGATGGCATCGCGGTGCCTACGGCGCGAGTCGAGACGGATTTTCGTGCGCCGTCGCGGTTGGGTGATGTGCTGGACTGGCTGTTGGTGGTGGAGCGGGTGGGCGGCAGTTCCGTCACCCTGCGGCTGGAGATGGCGAGCGGCGGTCAGCAGCGGATGACGGCGCGGCTGGTGCTGGTGTGGATGTCGCCCGAGGGGCGGCCTGCACGCTGGCCTGACCGTATTCGTGCGGTTTTGGCCGCGCATCAGGAGGGGGTGGCATGACCGAGACTGCGTTGCAATTCCTGCACCCGTCGCATTGGAAGCCGGCCATCGGCTATTCCAACGGGGTGGCCGCCACTGGGCGGATGGTGTTCACCGGGGGGATCATCGGCTGGAACGCCGATCAGCAGTTCGAGACGGATGATTTCGTGGGGCAGGTGGAACAGGCGCTGCGGTCCATCGTCGAGGTGCTGGCCTGTGCCGGGGCGGGGCCGGAGCATCTGGTGCGGTTGACATGGTATGTCACCGACAAACAGGAATATCTGGGGTCGCTGAAAGAGTTGGGTCGTGCCTACAAGGCGGTGATCGGGCGGCATTACCCGGCGATGGCCTTGGTGCAGGTGGTGGCGCTGGTCGAGGATCGCGCCAAGGTGGAGATCGAGGCGACGGCGGTGATCCCCGGCTGATCACGGATCGCGCAGGCGAAAGCGTTGGATCTTGCCGGTCTGGGTTTTCGGCAGGGTGTCGGTGAACACAACCCGGCGCGGGTATTTGTAGGGCGCGATCACCTTTTTCACGTGGTCCTGCAACAGTTTGACCATCAGCGCGCCGCCCGTTTCGCCGGGGGCCAGCACCACATGCGCGGCGACGATCTGGCCGCGTTCGTCATCTGGGGCGGCGACGACGGCGCATTCATGAACGGCGGGGTGGGAGAGCAGTGCGGCCTCTACCTCTGGTCCCGCGATGTTGTAGCCGGCGCTGATGATCATGTCATCGGAGCGGGCGGCAAAGTGGAAGCGGCCGTCGGCATCCTGCCAGAAACTGTCGCCCGTCAGGTTCCAGCCGCCCTGGACATAGGCGGTCTGGCGGGGATCGGCCATGTAGCGGCACCCCGTGGGGCCGCGCACGGCCAAACGGCCCACCTCGCCGCGGGGGAGTTCGGCCATGTCGGGGCCGACGATCCGCGCCTCATAGCCCGTGACAGGGCGGCCGGTACAGCCGGGCCGGTGGTCATCGAAGCGGTTGGTCAGGAAGATGTGCAGCATTTCGGTGGCACCAATGCCATCCAGCATGGGTTTGCCCGTGCGGGCGATCCATTCATCATAGACCGGGGCGGGCAGGGTTTCGCCCGCGCTGACCGCGGCGCGGAGCGAGGAGAGGTCGGCCCCATCTTCCATCGCCTTGAGCATGACGCGATAGGCGGTGGGGGCGGTGAAGCAGATCGTGGCACGGTGTTCGGTGATGATGTCGATCATGTTCGGCGGGCTGGCCTGTTCCAGCAGCGCCGCCGCCGCGCCGAAGCGCAGGGGAAAGATGGCCAGCCCGCCCAAGCCGAAGGTGAAGGCCAGGGGTGGGGAGCCTATGAAGATGTCGTCGGGGGTGACGGCCAGCACCTCGCGCGCATAGCCATCCGCGATGATCAGCAGGTCGCGGTGGAAATGCATTGTGGCCTTCGGCTCTCCGGTCGTGCCGGAGGTGAAGCCCAGAAGCGCCACGTCATCGCGGCCCGTGGGCGGCGGGGTGAAGCGGACGGGTTTGCGCAAGGCGACCCGGTCCAGTTCGGCATCGTGATTGGCGGTGCCGTCAAAGCCCACGACGGTGTGCAGGTGGGCGCTGCCCTTTTGGCAGGCGACGAGGTCTTGCATCAGGCGGGTGTCGCAAAGGGCGTGGGTGATTTCCGCCTTGTTCACGATGGCCGACAGCTCCCCCGCCCGCAGCATCGGCATGGTGTTGACCACCACCGCGCCCGCCTTGGTGGCGGCCAGCCAGCAGGCCACCATCGCGGGGTTGTTGGCCGACCGGATCAGCACCCGATTGCCGGGTTTCACGCCGTAATCTGCGACCAGCGCATGGGCGATGCGGTTGGACCAGTCGGTGAGTTCCTTGTAGGTGCGCGTCCGACCATTGCCGATCAGCGCGGTGTGATCGCCAAAGCCGCGTTCGACCATCCGGTCAGTCAATTCCACCGCGGCATTCAGCCAATCGGGATAGTCGAAGCCATCCAGCCGCAGGTCGGGCCATTGGCTGGCCGGGGGAAGGTTGTCGCGGGTGAAGGTGTCGCTATGGCCGCTGGGACCAAGGGGGAGAGCCGTCATTCGCGCCTCGCACAAGATGGTTGCGCGATCATGGCATGACGGGGCGCGCCTGTCGCGGGCATGCCGCACAGGGAACAGGGAAAACCACCACAGCGGCGATCCGAGCGAGAACAATTTTGTGCGGCAATGGTTCAGGGGAGGTGGCAGCCCGTAGGGGAGTCGAACCCCTCTTCCCAGGTTGAAAACCTGGTGTCCTAACCGATAGACGAACGGGCCACTGGCAATGGCGGGGTGTCTAATGGTGGGGCGGGTGACTCGCAAGGGGGAAAATGTGCGGCGGGGGGGTGCTTTGCGTGGGCGTGGGTGTGGGCAGGTGCGGTGTAGGCGGGGGCCAGCGTCAGGCGCGGGCGGCATCTTCGAGGCGCAGTTGCACCTTGGTCTTACCGTTCCATTGGTTCAACTCCAGCCGCCCGGCCAGATGGAACCTTTGATGCCCGCCTTCCAGCAACGCGGGGCCAAGTGGGCCATCAAAGGCACCGAACGCGACGGCATCCAGTTTTGCGCCCAGCCCATCGCCAAAGGACAGGCGCAGGTGGGATTCGCCGATCCTTCGCGCGCTGACGGCCATGCCCGCAAAGGCAAAGCGTGGCGCGGGGGAGGAGGCGCCGAACGGCCCCGCCTCTTCAAGTTTTTCCACCAGATCGCGGTCGGCGGCGCCGGGCATCAGCAAGCTGTCGAGTTTCAGATCAGCCGGGCCTGCGGTGCCTGCGCCCTGGCGTGCCAGCAGATCGGACAGGCGGGCCATTGCCTGTTCCAGTTTGTCCTCCGCAACCGTCAGGCCAGCGGCCATGCGGTGCCCGCCGCCTTTGATAAGCCACCCCTCGGCTGCCAGCCGGTGAATGGATGCGCCCAGATCGACGCCGGAAATGGACCGGCCCGAACCTTTGCCCATGCCGCCATCAAGACCGATCACCACGGCGGGGCGGTTTGTTGCCTCTTTCAACCGGCTGGCGACGATGCCGACCACGCCGGGATGCCAGCCTGCACCGGCAGCCCAGACCAGCGGCGCATCCAGACCCCGCGCTTCTGCCTGGGCCATCGCGGCCTCACGGACGCGCATCTCGATCTCGCGGCGTTCGGAGTTCAACTCATCCAGCCGGTCGGCCAGGGCCTTTGCCTCGGCCTCGTCTTCGGTGATCAGCAGGCGCGCGCCCAGATCGGCCGCACCGATGCGACCACCCGCATTGACGCGGGGACCAAGGAGGAAGCCAAGGCTGTAGGTATTTGGGGCGGTGTCCATGCGTGCGACATCGGCCAGCGCGCGCAGGCCCACCCGTTCACGCTGCGCCATGACCTTTAGCCCCTGCCGCACCAGCGCACGGTTGACGCCGATCAGCGGGGCGACATCCGCCACCGTGGCCAGCGCCACCAGATCGAGAAGCGACATCAGGTCCGGCCCCTGCACGCCTTCGGCGCGTAATTGGCGGTTCGCTTCGACCAGCATCAGGAACACCACCGAGGCGGCGCAGAGATGGCCGAGGGAGCCGTCTTCATCCTGCCGGTTTGGGTTCACGATGGCGCAGGCCGGGGGCAGGGTGTCGGCGCCAAGGTGATGGTCCAGCACCACCACATCCGCGCCCTTTGCCACAGCAGCGGCTATGGGATCATGCGACAGGGTTCCACAATCGACGCAGACAATCAGGCTGTGCTGTTCTGCCAGCGCCGCCATCGCGGGGACGTTCGGGCCATAGCCTTCGTCGATCCTGTCGGGGATATAGAGCGTGGCCGTATGGCCCATCGCGCGCAACCAGACCAGCAAAAGTGCGGCGGAAGATCCGCCGTCGACATCGTAATCCGCAAAGACGGCGATCTTTTCACGCCCCGCAAGCGCGCGCAGAAAGCGCGTTGCCGCAGACCCCATGTCGCGCAGGGTCAGCGGATCGGGCAGCAGGTCGCGCAGGGCCGGGGCGAGGTAGGCAGGTGCATCCGCAGGGGTGACGCCCCGCTTGACCAGCGTGTGACACAGCGCAAGGGGCAGGCGGGTCACTTGCGCCATCGCCTCGGCCAGACGGTCCTCTTCGGGGGAAGGGCCGATCCAGCGCCGCCCGGTGAGCGAGGCTTCGACATTGAGGAAGGCGCGTGCGGTCATGCCCGATCTAGTGCCGCAAGGCGGGCAGGGCTGCAAGCCCTGCCGCCTGTTCACGCCAAAAATACGTAATTTACGTAATCTGGCAGATCACTTTACGGGGCTGCGATAAGTGACCCGCCGAACCGATCCGGTCTTGGACCGCATCAGGATGGTTTCGGTCGTCACCCAGCCCGGTTCGCGTTTGATCCCTGCCAGCAGCGACCCGCTGGTGACACCGGTGGCGGCAAAGATCACGTCGCCGCGCACCAGATCATCGCGCGTGTAGACGCGGTCGAAATTGGTGATCCCGGCTTTGCGCGCGCGGCTGCGTTCGTCATCGTTGCGGAACAGCAGCTTGCCATAGAAATGCCCGCCCATGCATTTCAGCGCGGCGGCGGCCAGCACGCCTTCGGGGGCGCCGCCTGATCCCATATACATGTCGATCCCCGTCACCTCGGGTTCGGCGCAATGCATGACGCCTGCGACGTCGCCATCGGTGATCAGGCGGATGGATGCCCCGGTGGAGCGGATTTCCTTGATCATTTCTTCATGCCGAGGGCGTTCCAGCACGCAGACGGTGATGTCTTCGGTCGAGCAGCCTTTGGCGGCGGCGAGGGCTGACACACGTTCGGCAGGGGACATCGACATGGTGACGGTGCCGGGTTTGTAGCCGGGGCCGATGGCCAGCTTTTCCATATAGACATCGGGGGCATGCAGCATCGTGCCGCGCGGGGCCATTGCGATCACGGTCAGGGCGTTGGGCATGTCCTTGGCCGTAAGCGTGGTGCCTTCCAGTGGGTCGAGCGCGATATCCACGGCAGGGCCGTTCCCGGTGCCGACCTTTTCGCCGATATAAAGCATCGGCGCTTCGTCCCGTTCGCCTTCACCGATCACCACCACCCCGGCGATGTCGAGAAGGTTCAACTGGTCGCGCATGGCGTTGACGGCGGCCTGATCGGCGGCCTTTTCATCGCCACGTCCGATCAGTTGTGCGCTGGCAAGGGCGGCGGCCTCTGACACGCGGGCAAGGCCCAGCGAAAGAAGGCGGTCTTCGAATTCCTGCTTGTCGGCCATGTGTCGTCACTCCTCGCCCCGGTTTTGCCCCCGCCCCTTACCGTTCGGGCAGGTGTGGGGCAAGCGTGGTCGCGCTAACGGGGCAAAGACAAGGTGTTTCCAATCAGAGAGAGGAAAATTCTTTTGCGAAGAATTGTCGTGGCCAGCCGCGATCAGACTTCCTCGATGCGGATCGCCACCGGCGCACCCATCACCACCCCGGTTTCACCAAAGCGGGCCAGAGCATAGGCGATGTCGGCGGGGGCGGCCTTGTGTGTGACGATCAGCACCACCGCCTTGTCATCCGCTTCGCCCGGCTGGTTGATCTGGCGCATCTGGTCGATGGAGATGCCTGCCTCGCCCAGGCAGGTGGCCACTTTGGCCAACGCGCCGGGTTTGTCCAGAAGCGTCATGCGCAGGTAGTAGGGGGCCGGGGTGGCGGCCTTGGCGGGGACCGGGTCGGCAAGGGTAGCGGCGGGCCGACCGAAGGTTGGAATACGGAAGCCACGGGCAAGGTCCATCACATCGGCCATGACGGCGCTGGCGGTTGGGCCTTCGCCTGCGCCGGGGCCGCGCAGGACGATCTGGCCCACGCTGTCGCCATCCAGCACCACCATGTTGGTGCCGCCCTGCAACTGGCCCAGTGGGCTTTCTGCCGGGACGAGGCACGGTGTCATGCGCTGTTCCAGCCCCCGCCCTGTCATCTGCGCCACACCCAAGAGCTTGATATGATAGCCCATGTCATCGGCCATGCGAATGTCTTCGATCGACACATTGCCGATGCCTTCCAGTTCCACATGGTCAAAGCTGACCTTGGTGCCAAAGGCGATGGCGGCCAGCAGGGAAAGTTTATGGCCTGCGTCGATGCCGCCCACGTCAAGGTTAGGGTCGGCCTCCAGATAGCCCAATTGGCGGGCCTCTTCAAAAACCGTTTCATAGGGCAGGCCGGCGCTGGCCATGCGCGTCAGGATGTAATTGCAGGTGCCGTTCATCACGCCCATCACACGGCGGATCTGGTTTGCGGCCAGACCTTCGGTCAGCGCCTTGATCACCGGGATACCGCCCGCCACCGCCGCCTCGAACCGGATCACGCGGCCTGCGGATTCGGCGGCCAGGGCGAGGGCGTGGCCATGATGGGCCAGCAGCGCCTTGTTGGCGGTGACGACATCCTTGCCGCTGGAGATTGCGGCCTCGGTCGCGGCCTTGGCGGGGCCGTCATGGCCGCCCATCACTTCGACGAACACATCGACATCATCGCGGAGGGCCAAGGCGACCGGGTCGGTTTCCCAGGCATAGCCGGACAGATCGGCGTCGCGGTTTTTCGTGCGGTCGCGGGCGGACACGGCGGTGATCACCACCGGGCGTCCGGCGCGGGCGGCAAGCAGGTCGGCGTGTCTTTGCACGATCTTGACCACGCCGATACCCACAGTTCCCAGACCGGCAAGACCAAGGCGAAGGGGCGCAGGCATGTAAGACTCCATCAAGCGGGCAGGCACGCAGCCCCCTTAGCCGTTCGCGGCAAGGCTTGCAACGCGGCCTAGCCTTCGGTGCCGGTCCGGGCGCGCAGGTCGGCGCCGCGCGCTGTGAGGGCGGCGGCTGCCTCGGCATCCAGTTGCGGGCTGGTGCCTTCCAGAATTTGTTCGATCGGAAGCAGGACGGGGGTTGGCGCGGGTTCCGCCTGCCGCAGAAAGCCCGGATCGCTGCAACCGGCCAGTGTTGCGACGCAGGCAAGGGCAAGAAGAAGGGGCAGGCGGGTCATGTGGCCTCCGGGCGGGCTGGCCCGCGTGGTCGGGCGTATCGGTTGCCCAGCAAATCCGCAAGCGCGGCCCGCGTCAATGCGCGGGCCGGATGAAGGTGCCGTTCTTCAGTTCGGCCATAGCCTGCCGGATTTCGGCCTGGGTATTCATCACGATGGGACCGTGCCATGCGACCGGTTCCTGGATCGGGGCGCCGGAAATGAGCAAGAAGCGGATGCCGTCGGGACCGGCCTGCACCGTCACCTCATCCCCGGTGCCGAACTGCACCAAAGTACGGTCCCCCGACATGTCACGGATGTTCACCTCGTGGCCCATAACTTCTTTTTCCAGCAGAACGCCCTTGGGGCGGCTGGCGTCGCGGAAGCTGCCCTTGCCGTCAAAGACATAGGCGAAGGCGCGGCGATAGGTATCGACCTTGAAGGTCTTTCTCCGCCCCGGCGGCACGTAGATATCAAGGTATTGTGGATCGGCGGCGATGCCGTCCACAGGGCCGGTCTTGCCCCAGAACGATCCGACGATGATCTTCACCACGGTGCCATCATCATCCATGATTTCGGGGATGTCCTTGCCCTTTACGTCCTGATAGCGCGGGGCGGTCATCTTCAGCGCAGAGGGCAGGTTCGCCCAAAGCTGAAAGCCGTGCATCTGACCCTTGCCATTCCCGCGCGGCATTTCCTGATGCAGGATGCCCGATCCGGCGGTCATCCATTGCACATCGCCGCCCTTGAGCAGGCCGTGGTTGCCGAGGCTGTCGCCATGTTCCACCGCGCCTGCAAGCACATAGGTGATCGTTTCGATGCCGCGATGCGGGTGCCAGGGAAAGCCACGCATGTAATCACGCGGGTCTTCGTTGCGGAAATCGTCGAACAGCAGGAACGGGTCCATCCTGTCCGGGTCGCCAAAACCGAAGGCACGGTGCAGATGAACGCCCGCGCCTTCGTAGGTGGGTTGGGCGTGGTTTTCATGAACGACGGGACGGATCGACATGGGCAGCCTCCTGCTATGGGCGTGACTGCAAAGCTAGGTCATGCAAACGGGGCAGACAACGCCGCCCCGTGCAGAAGGTTGGTGCCGTGGCGCACAGGCGCACAGGGTTGTCAGCGTCCAGGTTCGTCGGCGCCGGGTGGTCAGCAGCTTACGCCCGTCAGGCAGAGCGTCGGCAAAAAGCGCGGGCGCATGGCGACGGTTTCGCTGATCGTATCCAGTTCAAGGATTTCTGTGACCGGCGAATAGGGGACGACCACCTCCATCACCACCATGTTCGATCCGACCGCCGTCATGGGAATGTCCGGTTCGATCTGGGTCAGGGTGCCTTCGTTCAGGGGAAGCATCACATTGCCGGGAGAGACCGACCACAGTACATCCAACCCCTGCAGACCCAATGGCCCGTCCGACACGCGGCGGATGCTTGTCACCCGGATGCGCGCATCTTGGCCGATGATGTATTCAAGCGTCCGCTCCAGACCCGTCAGGAAGGCAGGGCTGGCCGGGACCATTTCCCGCGACAGCATGTCCGAGACGGCATAGGCGCCTTTCTGCACGCGGTTCTGTGTCTGATAGACATCCCAGAATGCGTAGAAGCCCGACATGCCCAGCGCCATGACCGGCACGATGAACATGGCTTCGGCCAGCAACGTGCCGGATGTATCAGACCCGAACCGGCGCAGGGCGCGTGTGATGCCTTGGGTGATCGATGACAGCAGTTTCATGTCTTTGCCCCCCTCAGCTTGGTTCGTTCACGTAGACGGACGCAACGGACAGCGCATAGCCGCCCTGTTCATCCAGATCGATCGGCACGGCAAATTTGGAGGTGGGGAACATGGCATCCACCGTGACACAGATGCGGATCAGCATCAGATCGTTCTGCTGGCCCGGAACGATGGTCGTGACCGGCTGGATCACCTCATCATCGCGGGTGACGCAGGGTTCATCTTCGTCTGGCATGACGAACGTCGCACGATCGATTTCGCGGATGTCCACAGCGGTGTTTTCAAAGCAGTTTTCCACCAGGAACACGCGGTCACACACCTCGGAGCGCAGCATTTCAGCATTGGGGTTCTGATACTGGCCCAGACGCAGGGACCGGATCACCATATCTGCCGCCCGGTCGATGCTGGACCAGCGCGACATCATCAGGCCGGTTTCCAGCGTCGCAATGAAGATCGCAAACAGCAGCGGCACAAGGATCACGAATTCAACGGTGGCCGTCCCGTCTTCGCGCCGCGCAAAGCGGCGGATCATGGATGACATGCGCATCAGTTCACAAGCCTCAACTGGGTGATGTTGGTTGCGATGGCCTGGAACGCTGCATTCAACTGGTTGGTGTTGGTCGAGTTGAAGAAGTGCCCTTCAGACGAGGAGCAACCCTTAACCGCGTTGATGCCGCGCGTCGGGGCCGAGAAGGCGATGCCATAGACCAGCACGCCCTGTGTCTTTGTCAGGTTGCAGATCTGCTGGAGTTCCGCATCCATTTCCGGGGCCGAGGTTGAGGTGCCACGCTGGCTGCGGAAGTTGTTGAACCAGGTGTTGTAGGTGTTCGTCCGGGTGGTGGAGGTGGTGCCAAGGGCGCGGGCATAAAGGTGCCATGCGGTCCAGCTTACATTCAGTTCCTGCCACGCCTGTTGCCAGGTCAATTGCGTGCCTTGGGTGGAGGTGGAGTTGCCCCAGGATGTGGCACGCCATTCACCGGCGTTGCTGTTGCGGTGCGGCACCCAGTATTCATTCGTTCCGGCACCCGATGGGCGGCCCGACGTGTGGCGGATCGAGAAGTTGCCATCCGAGCCTTTGTAGATGGGTGACAGACCAGTGCGATAGTTGTCGTTCAGGCGGACGTCGCCAAAGTTTTCACCGTCTGTCATCAGGACGACGATCTTCAGCGCGTCACGTTTGGAATAGTCGAAAGGACGATCCTTGAATTCGACCGGCACCACGCCTGCATCGACATATTCGTTGATGATGCTGCGGAACTGCGGGTCAAGCATGGCGCCGCCCCATTTCATGCCCGCGTTGGTGGATGTGGCACCAATGGCGACCAGTTTGTCGATGTAGCTGTGCAGCGCGGCGATATTGTCATCCGGCATGCGCACGATATTGACCGTTGATGGGGGGCACCACACGTTGCCTGCCGTCGGGGCGCGCCCTGTTGTGCTATGCGAGGTCGGGAAGGATGAGAGTGTGGAGAAGGCATCTGCCCAGCCCGTTGCGGGCATCGGGGTGGTGCGGGCAATGCCCGTATATCCATACATCGCCGGGGGCATGTCGACGCAGTTCACGTTGGCCGTAGCGGGCAGGCCGGGGACATGCGTGATGTTGAACTTGGTTGCCAGCGAAGCGCCAAGGTTGACCTGACCGTTATAGGGGACAACCCCGATCGAGATCTTGTTGTTGTCATTGGCCAGAACCGTGCTGACGAAATTCTTGGCCGAGCTTTTCAGCGACGACAGTTTGCTGCCGTCCATCGACCCGGAGACGTCAAGGACCAGAACCACTTCGATGTTCGTGGCGCGCTGTTCGGCGACCGACCGGGCGTTCACATCGATCACGTCCACGCCGCTTGCGCCCATGAACATGGTTTCAACCGGGATATGGCCCTTCACCTCGACCGACCGCTGGCCGGTGCCGTTCGTTACGATGACGTCGGTCAGGAAGGGCAGCATTCCGTCGCGGTCGACGCAGTCGCGGACCACGGTTGCGGGGTCGAGCGTTTGGCGCAGGGCGGCGGCATTCAGCGCGCAGCGGTCAAGCGATTGCGACAGCGCGGTGCGGCGGTTTTCCGTTCGCATCAGATCGACCGCCATCCCGCTCATCAGGAAGAAGGTCGCAAAGAGGAACAGGCCGAAAACCAGCAGCGAGCCATCCTCATTGCGGTGGAAACGCTGGAACGGACGTCCGACGAGCGAGAGGACAGACTTACGCATGATAGTTAATCCCATGACCATTGGACGCCTGACCGGAAACCCGGTTTAACGTTTCTTTACGCCCCCGATGTGAGAGGATGGGGGAACCCCCTTCGCCAAGCAAGTTATGCCGGTGTTGCAGGCCCGTGGCGGGGGAGGGCGAGAAACTGTCGGCTGAATTCCGCCATGATTGTGGCGGGAGGGCAGACAATGCTTTGCGTGCAGTGCGCAAGCATTCCGAAACCGATTCGCTCACAGCCGAACGGGCGATGATCGCCGTTGTCCGCCGGTTCAAATGGTTAATCGTCATTTGGTGCCCTTTCCGGGATGTTCCAGTCGGATTGGTTCCCATCCGCAAGTGTGTACGTTAACCATTCTGCTGGGCAGGATTGCGGCAGGATTGGGAAAGTTCTGGCGGACGATGCGCCGCCTTCATGTGGCGGAAAGGATGGCGCGCATGGCCCGCGAGGTGCGGGGTGCGGCGGTCTTTCATCGGGGCGTCTTAATTCCGTGGAAACCTGACCGTCGTTATCAGGGACCATGCTATTGATTGCCGAACATTTCGGCTGGGCTGTTGATGGCCCGGGCCGCATGGTTGGTTCGGCGCAACAGGGGAGGATGCGATGCAACACACAGGTGAACCCAGCTTTCGGGAGTCTGTCGATCTGATGTTCAACCGCGCGGTTCGGTTGATGGACCTTAGCCCAGGGTTGGAACAGAAGATCCGGGTGTGCAACTCCACCTATACCGTTCGGTTCGGTGTGCGCCTGCGCGGCAAGATCGAAACGTTCACCGGCTATCGTTCGGTGCATTCCGAACATATGGAACCGGTCAAGGGTGGCATCCGCTATGCCCTGTCGGTCAACCAGGATGAGGTGGAGGCGCTGGCCGCGCTGATGACCTATAAATGTGCGCTGGTGGAAACGCCCTTTGGCGGGTCCAAGGGCGGGCTGTGCATCGACCCGCGCGCCTGGGATGAACACGAACTGGAACAGATCACCCGTCGTTTTGCCTATGAGCTGATCAAGCGCGACCTGATCCATCCGGCGCAGAACGTGCCCGCCCCCGATATGGGCACGGGCGAGCGTGAAATGGCCTGGATCGCCGATCAATACGCCCGGATGAACACCACAGACATCAATGCCAAGGCCTGCGTGACGGGCAAGCCGCCCCATGCCGGCGGTATCCAGGGCCGGGTGGAGGCGACGGGTCGGGGCGTGCAATATGCCCTGCGCGAATTCTTTCGCCACCCCGAAGATGTGGCCAAAGCAGGGTTGTCAGGCGGGCTGGATGGCAAGCGGGTCATTGTGCAGGGGCTTGGCAATGTGGGCTATCACGCCGCCAAGTTCCTGTCGGAAGAGGACGGTGCAAGGATCACTGCAATCATCGAACGCGATGGGGCGTTGCTGTCGGATACCGGTCTGGATGTCGAGGCGGTGCGCCAGCATCTTTCGGCCACGGGCGGGCTGGTAGGTTTTGCCGGGGCCACATTCACGGCAGACGGTGCTGCCGTGCTGGAACAGGCGTGTGACATCCTGATCCCAGCCGCGATGGAGGGTGTGATCAACAAGGGCAACGCCGCACGCATTGCGGCGCCGCTGATCGTGGAGGCGGCCAATGGCCCGATCACCTTTGGTGCGGATGAAATCCTGCGCCAGAAAGGTGCGGTCATCATTCCCGACATGTATGCCAATGCGGGCGGCGTGACGGTCAGCTATTTCGAATGGGTCAAGAACCTGTCGCACATCCGCTTTGGCCGGATGCAGCGCCGGGCCGAGGAGGCGCGGCATCACCTGCTGGTGAACGAACTGGAACGCCTGTCCGCCGACAAGGGGCTCGGCTGGACGCTTTCGCCGGGCTTCAAGGACAGCTATCTGCGCGGCGCGGGGGAGTTGGAACTGGTTCGCTCCGGCCTCGATGATACGATGCGGTCGGCCTATCAGGCGATGCGCGAGACATGGCACAGCCGGGCCGATGTTGAAGACCTGCGGATGGCGGCCTATCTTGTGTCGATCGGTCGCGTGGCACAGACCTATCGGTCGAAGGGTCTTTGACCGGGCTGTCCTGAACGCCGGGCCAAGGCAGGGGGCGTCTGACTGGAAACGACATTTCCTGTCGCCCCCGGCAATGGCGTGGCTTGCCGGGGGTTGCATCTTGCCGTCCGGCGCGGTTGTCATGGCGCAGCCAGCGAACGGGCCAACTGACGGGACGGGGCGATGCGGTATTCAGGTTTCAAGGTCATCACCGAAGGGCTGTTCGGCAACAAGGGCTGGAAGCCCGCGTGGCGCGACCCCGCCCCGAAGGCGGAATATGACGCCATCATCATCGGTGGTGGCGGGCATGGCCTTTCCACCGCCTATTACCTGGCCAAGAACCACGGGATGACCAATATCGCCGTGCTGGAAAAGGGCTATCTCGGGTCTGGAAATATCGGGCGCAACACGACCATCGTGCGGGCCAATTACTTTCTGCCGGGCAATTCAGAGTTCTATTCCCATTCCCTGAAGCTGTGGGAAGGGTTGGAGCCGGACCTGAATTACAACGTGATGCATTCCCAGCGCGGCCTGATCAACCTGTTCCATTCCGATGGCCAGCGCGATGCCTTTGCCCGGCGCGGTAATGCGATGATCAACCAGGGCGATGATGCGATCCTGCTGGACCGCGAGGGCGTGCGCGAACATCTGCCCTATCTGGATTTCGAACAGACCCGCTTTCCCATCTATGGCGGCCTTTTGCATCCGCGTGGCGGAACGGCGCGGCATGATGCCGTGGCCTGGGGCTATGCACGCGCCGCCGACCGGCGCGGCGTGGACCTGATCCAGAATTGCGAAGTGACCGGCATCGACGTGCAGAACGGCAAGGTGGTGGGCGTGCAGACCACGCGTGGCGCCATCCGGGCGAAAAAGGTGGGCATTGTGGTGGCGGGCCGGTCGTCGCAGGTGGCGGCGATGGCGGGCCTGCGCCTGCCCATCGAATCCCACATCTTGCAGGCTTTCGTGACCGAAGGGCTGAAGCCCGTGATCGACCATGTCGTCAGCTTTGGCATGGGCCATTTCTATATCAGCCAGTCCGACAAGGGCGGTCTGGTGTTCGGCGGCGATCTGGATTTCTACGCCTCATATGCCTCACGCGGGAACCTGCCGATGGTGGAGCATGTGATGGAGGCGGGGATGACCCTGATGCCGATGATCGGACGCGCAAAGGTGTTGCGGTCGTGGGGGGGGATCATGGACATGTCGCCGGACGGATCGCCCATCATCGACAAGACGCCGGTGGATGGCCTGTTCATCGACTGTGGGTGGAACTATGGGGGGTTCAAGGCTGTGCCCGCGTCGGGTTGGTGCATGGCGCATCTGATGGCGACGGGGGACAGCCACCCCGTTGCAGCCCGCTTTCGTTTGAACCGTTTTGCAACCGGCCACCTTCTTGATGAAGAAGGCACCGGAAGCCAGCACAACCTGCACTGACCATGACCAGATTTCGCCATCTGCGCCCTGCATCGATCTGCGCCTTCGGCGGGAGTATTTTTGCCAAAATGAAGGCCGCTGCGTTCATCTTGGCCCAAACATTCCGGCCCAGATTACCGAAAGATACGGCCCAAGGCCGAGGGGCAGCGCCCCTGGGCGACGCCTGCCACCGCGACCACAGCTTGCACGAAAAGAGCCTGCCATGCGCCTGACCTGCCCCCTTTGTGGCCCCCGCGACCGGCGCGAATTTTACTATTATGGCGCTGAGGATTATCTTGACCGTCCCGCACCCGACGCCGCTCCGCAGGCCTGGGATGATTATCTGCACAACCGCGACAACCCCGCCGGGGTGACACGCGATCTGTGGTATCACGATATGGGGTGTTCATCATGGCTGGCGGTGACCCGGAACACGGTCACGCATGAAATTCTGGCCGTCGAGGCCGTCGCCGACCGCAAGGGGGGCGCAGCATGAGGCTGGCCGGAAAAGGACTGATCGACCGCAGCCAGCCTGTCACGTTCATCTTCGATGGGCGCAGTTATCAGGGATACAAGGGCGATACGCTGGCATCCGCGCTGCTTGCCAATGATGTGCGGCTGGTCGGGCGCAGTTTCAAATATCACCGCCCGCGCGGGGTGCTGACGGCGGGCAGCGAAGAGCCGAATGCCTTGGTCGAAATCCTGGAGGGCAACCAGCAGACGCCGAATGTTCGCGCTACGGTGCAGGAAGTGTTCGATGGTCTGTCCGCCCGCAGCCAGAACCGGTTTCCTTCGCTGCGTTTTGACCTGCTGTCGGTCAACGATCTGGCCGCGCCGTTCCTTTCGGCGGGATTTTATTACAAGACCTTCATGTGGCCGCGCCCGCTGTGGGAAAAGCTGTATGAACCGCTGATCCGCAGGGCGGCGGGCCTGGGATCGTTGTCCGGCAAGCATGACGAAGCGGCCTATGAAAAGGCTTGGGCGTATTGCGATGTGCTGGTGATCGGGTCAGGCCCGGCGGGCCTGATGGCGGCGCTGACTGCCGGGCGGGCCGGTGCGGATGTGATCCTGGCCGAGGAAGACGCCCGCATGGGCGGCAGGCTTTTGTCGGAAAACCTGCGCATTGATGGCCAGCCCGGTGCCGATTGGGCCAAGGCCGCGCTGGATGAGCTGCGCGCCCTGCCCAATGTGCGGCTGATGACCCGCACTACAGTGACCGGGGCCTATGACGACGGCACTTACGGCGCGTTGGAACGGGTGGGATTGCATACCAAGCCCGCGCCGCACCTGCCGCGGGAATGCTTCTGGCGTATCGTGGCGGGGCAGACCATCCTTGCGGCGGGCGCGCTGGAACGCCCGATGGTATTTCCCGACAATGATCGTCCGGGCATCATGCTGGCCTCGGCCGTCCGCAGCTATCTGCACCGCTATGGCGTAGTGCCGGGCAGTCGCATAACGGTGATCGCCAACAACGATGCCGCGCGTGCCACCGCGCGCGATCTGATGGCGGCGGGGGTCAAGGTGGTGGCGATCCTGGATACCCGGCCCGATGCCACGGCGCTTGAGGATTGCCCGGTATACCTGAACGCCCAAATCACCGGAACGGCGGGCAGGCTTGGCCTGGCCTCGATCACGGTGCGCCACGCAGGCGGCACGGCCACGCTGGAGACAGATTGCCTGGCCATGTCGGGTGGCTGGA
This sequence comes from uncultured Paracoccaceae bacterium, assembly GCA_958439195.1. Taxonomy (GTDB): domain Bacteria; phylum Pseudomonadota; class Alphaproteobacteria; order Rhodobacterales; family Rhodobacteraceae; genus Paragemmobacter. The sequence goes on along the minus strand of OY288170.1, from coordinate 9,693 downwards.
ATCCGACGGTTCACCTGACCTGCCATATGAATGGCCGCCCCCTGTGGCGCGAGGATATTGCCGCCTTCATCCCCGCCCCCGATGCGGTGCCTCGGCTTACGCCTGCGGGGGCGTGCAACGGGGTATTCTCGACCGCTGCCTGTCTGCGCGACGGCACAGAGGCCGCACGTTCCGCGCTTGCTGCTCTGGGCAGGACTGCGCCTGAAATGGCCGTGCCCTTGGCTGAAGACGCGCCCTACAGCCTTGTGCCGTTTTGGCAGACGCCCGATGTCGAGGGGCGGCAATGGCTTGATTTCGCCAATGATGTGACGACCAAGGATGTGAAGCTGTCGGCGCAGGAAAACTTTCGCAGCGTCGAGCATATGAAACGCTACACGACGCAAGGCATGGCCCCGGATCAGGGCAAGAACTCCAACGTGGCCGCGCTTGCCATCCTTGCCGACGCCACGGGGCGTGGCATTCCGCAAACCGGCACCACCACATTCCGCCCGCCTTTCACGCCCGTGTCGATTGCCGCGATGGGTGCGGGTGGGCGTGGCATGGGTTTTGCGCCGCAGCGTTTTCTGACCAGCGATCAGGCCAGCCGCGACCGTGGCGCCCCGATGATTGAGGCCGGCCTGTGGTATCGACCCAGCTATTTCCCCAAGCCGGGGGAAGCCACATGGCAGGAGGCCTGCAACCGCGAGGTGCGGATGGTGCGGACTACGGTTGGCGTGGCGGATGTCTCTACCCTTGGCAAGATCGATATTCAGGGTCGTGATGCGGCGCGGTTTCTTGATCTGGTTTATACCAACACCTTCTCTTCCCTGCCTGTGGGGCGTGTTCGTTATGGGCTTATGCTGCGCGAGGATGGGCTGGTTCTGGACGACGGCACCACCGCGCGATTGGGGGAAAACCACTATCTGATGACCACGACCACCGCCGCCGCCGGGTTGGTGATGCGGCATCTGGATTTTGTCCATCAGGCGTTTTGTGCCGAATGGGATGTCCGCTTTATTTCCGTGACCGAGGCCTGGGCGCAATTTGCCATTGCCGGGCCGAAGGCGCGCGAGTTGCTCGCCACGCTGCTGGGTTCCGCGCCCGACCTGCCTTTCATGGGTGTCAGCGGCATTGTGCTGGGGTCCACCCCCGCGCGCCTGTTCCGCATCTCGTTTTCCGGCGAAGAGGGTTATGAACTCGCTGTGCCCACCCGCTTTGGCGAGGCGTTGTTCCGCGACCTGCTGGCGCGGGCCGAAACGCTGGGCGGCGGGCCTTATGGGATGGAGGCGCTGAACGTTCTGCGCATCGAGAAGGGGTTCATCACCCATGCCGAAATTCATGGCCGCACCACGGCATTCGATGTCGGCATGGAAAAGATGGTCAGCGCCAAGAAGGACTGCATCGGCAAAGCCGCCGCTGCGCGGCCGGGGATGTTTGGCCCAGAGCGGGAACAGTTGGTAGGGTTGAAATCAGCCATGCCGATGACGGCGGGCGCGCACCTTTTTGCACCCGGCGACAGGGTGCATCGTGAAACGGATCAGGGCTATGTCACCTCGGTCTGCTATTCCGCTACGCTGGATGCGCATCTTGCGCTGGCTTTCGTCAAGAATGGCCGCGCCCGCCACGGTGACCGGATCCGGGTGGTCGATCATCTGCGCAAACTGGACGTGACCGCAGAGATCACCGATCTCGTGTTCCATGACAAGGAAGGGGCAAAGCTGCGTGCCTGAACTTATCGCCAAATCGGCCCTTGCGGGCCATGCGCCCCTGACCCGCCTTGACACCACCTTGGCTGAGGGGCTGGCCACGCCCATCATTTCCATTGCACCCTTTCCGGGCAGAATGGCGCAGGTGGATGCAGTGTTTGCGCCGCTTGCGCTGGCGTTTCCGGCGCCGGGCAGGCAATCCGTCAGTGGTGACAGACGGCTGGTCTGGACTGGCCGTGATCAGGCCTTCCTGATCGGCAGTGTTGCGCCGGATGGGCTGACGGACCATGCCGCGGTCACGGATCAGACGGATGGTTGGGCGATCCTGACGCTGCACGGGCCTGCCGCGACAGATGCACTTATGCGCCCGGTTCCGATGGATCTGCGCGCCCATGCATTCCCTGTGGGGCACACCGCGCGTGTGGCATTGAACCACATGCAGGCCATCCTGATCCGCACGGGGATAGAGTCCTTTGAAATCCTGGTCTTTCGCTCCATGGCCCGGACGGCCTGGTCAGAATTGGCCGAGGCATTGGAATTACTGGCGGCACGTGCACGGATTGCCTGAAATCTGGCACCTGTGGTTGCCACCGGGGTTTCACCCCGGACCCCACGGTATTTATGCCAAGATGAAGCCGTGGGTTTTCATCTTGGCACAAATACCCTCAGGGAGTGAGGCGCGGCATGCGCCGAGGGGGCGGAACGCCCCCTAAACGGGCCCCGGACGCGCCGGAGGGCGCGGCTGGGGAGAATGGGTGTCGGCGGGCGGGCTTGCCCGCACGTCGTCTGGATGATGACTGGACTTCGGGCCTTGTGCGGCCGATATATGGGGCATGTCCCTGCCGCCCGGATTCCTTGATGAACTCCGCACCCGTGTGTCCCTCAGCCAGGTTGTGGGGCGCAAGGTCACGTGGGACATGCGCAAGTCCAACATGGCCAAGGGCGACTGGTGGGCGCCCTGTCCATTCCATCAAGAGCGGTCGGCCAGCTTTCATGTCGATGATCGCAAAGGATTTTATTATTGTTTCGGTTGCCATGCAAAGGGTGACGCCGTCACCTTCGTAAAGGAAAACGACAACGTCTCTTTCATGGAAGCGGTCGAGATTCTGGCGCGCGAGGCGGGAATGCAGATGCCTGCGCGCGACCCGCAAGCTGCGCAAAAGGCCGATCGGCGCAGCCTGCTTTCGCAGGTGATGGAAGAGGCGGTCAAGTGGTTTCGTTTGCAACTCAAGACCTCGGCTGCGGCAGAGGCGCGGGCGTATCTTGAGAAGCGGCGTTTGTCGCCAGCGGCGCAGGATCGGTGGGATATCGGCTTTGCCCCTGATCAGCGGCAGGCGTTGTTTCAGGCGCTGACACAAAAGGGGATCGCGCCGGATCTGATCGTAGATGCGGGGCTGTGCGCCAAACCCGATGACGGCGGCCCGCCCTATGACCGCTTTCGGGGCCGCATCATCTTTCCGATCCGGGATGCGCGGGGACGTGCCATCAGCCTGGGCGGCCGCGCGATGGACCCAAATGCACGGGCAAAATATCTGAACGGTCCAGAAACGGACCTCTTTGACAAGGGTCGCAACCTTTACAATCAGGCCCATGCGCGGGAGGCAGCGGGCAAAGGTCTGCCGCTGATCGTGGCCGAAGGTTACATGGACGTAATCGCCCTGTCCGAGGCGGGGTTCCGTGCCACGGTGGCGCCGCTTGGCACGGCGGTGACCGAGGATCAGCTGCGCCTGCTGTGGCGCATCCATGACGAACCCATCATCGCGTTGGACGGTGATGCCGCAGGCATCCGCGCCGCGTTGCGGGTGATCGACCTGGCCCTGCCGCTGTTGGAGGCGGGAAAGGGTCTTCGGTTTGCCATTCTGCCGCAAGGGATGGACCCGGACGATCTGATCAAGGCGCAGGGTGCGCCGGCCATGCAAAAGGTGATCGACGCCGCGCAGCCCATGGTCAACCTGCTGTGGCGGCGCGAGACAGAGGGCAAGGTTTTCGACAGCCCGGAACGCAAGGCGGCATTGGACAAGACGCTGCGCGCAGCCCTGCGCCGCATCGCCGACCCGTCGATCCGCGCCCATTACGGCGAGGATATCAAACGCCTTAGGCTGGATCTGTTTGGGCAGAATGCACAGCCGTTTCGCCCCTATGCACCCCGTGGCCAAGGTGTTGCCAGGATGGGGGGGCGGGCAGGGGGGGCGGCGGGTGGCCGTTTCGTTTTCCAGCCCGTCGCACCGTTGAACACGACCCGCCTTTCGCTTTTGGGGTCTGCCACCGCACCCGTGGAAGAGGCGCTGCGCGAGGCTGTGATCCTGGCCACACTTGTCACCCATCCTGCCTTGATCGCGCGGTTCGATTCCGCCCTGGAAAGCCTTGATTGCACCGGTGATGGCCACGGGATCCTGCGCGATCTGCTTTTGTGCCATGCCGATGCCCCCGATCCGAAGGCCGAGGTTGCAAAGGCAGCGCCCGCCCTGCTTGACGCGCTGCTGTCGCATTCCCATGTCCGCAATGCACCCGCCCTTCTGGACAGTGCCGATACGGAACGGGCCGAATTCGCGCTGGCGCAGGATTTCTTTATCCTGCAGGCCGAACGTGGCCGCCGCCGCGAGATCGAGGAAGCGGAACAGGATATCGAAGGCGTCGTCGATGAAGGGTTGACATGGCGCATCGCCAAGGCAAACGAGGCGCGCGCCGCCGCGCATCGCGGCCCACAGGACAAGATCGGCGAGGCTGTCATCTCGCCCAATGGCGTCGCGTTGGACAAGGAGGAACTAGAAGAGGCCCGGAAGGTGTTCGAAAGCATCCGCTTTGACCGCCCGTCGCGCCGCCATTGACCCGCAAAAACCCCAAAGAATACGAAAGAATCACCGCCCGCACCCTTTAACCCACCGTGATTCGCGTTATTGATTCGTTGCAGGCGAACCGATTCGCATCCGCCCCGCGCCCGAGGAGCACCCATGGCAATCAAAGACACTGACGACGCGAAGCCCGAAGAGCAGGAAGCCGATGTCTCGCTCGACATGAGCCAGGCTGCGGTCAAGAAGATGATCGCCGATGCGCGCGAGCGTGGCTACATCACCTATGAACAGCTCAACACCGTGCTGCCGCCGGAACAGGTGTCGTCGGAACAGATCGAAGACGTGATGTCGATGCTGTCGGAGATGGGCATCAACGTCATCGAGGACGATGAGGCCGAAGAAGGCGAAGTCGTGGGCGAGTTGGTGGAAACCTCTTCCACGTCACGCGAAGTGGCGGTTGTGGGGGCCACGACCGAAACGCTGGACCGCACCGATGACCCGGTGCGGATGTATCTGCGCGAGATGGGGTCTGTCGAACTTTTGTCGCGCGAGGGTGAGATTGCCATCGCCAAGCGGATTGAGGCCGGCCGCAACACGATGATCGCGGGCCTGTGCGAAAGCCCGCTGACCTTTCAGGCCATCACCATCTGGCGTGACGAACTTCTGAACGAAGACATTCTTCTGCGCGACGTGATCGACCTTGAGGCCACCTTTGGTCGGTCGCTTGACGGCGAGGATGACATGGAAGGCGGCCCGGCGCTGGATGAGGTGGACATGTCCGCCGCAGCCCCGCGCCGTGCAGGTGGCAGCGCCGAGCCGGAGCTTGACGCCGATGGCAACCCCATCATGCGCGCCGAGGAAGAGGATGACGACGACGAAGCCAGCGCCATGTCGCTGGCCGCTATGGAAGCGGCGCTGAAGCCCAAGGTTCTGGAAACGCTGGAAATCATCGCGCGTGATTACGCCAAGCTAGCCGAAATGCAGGATCTGCGCATGTCGGCCACCCTGTCGGAAACCGCCAGCTATTCGGCATCCGACGAGGCCGCCTATCAAAAGCTGCGGTCGGAAATCGTGACGTTGGTCAATGCGCTGCATCTGCACAACAACCGGATCGAGGCGCTGATCGACCAGTTGTATGGCATCAACCGCAAGATCATGGCGATCAATTCCAACATGGTGAAGCTGGCCGATGCCGCCCGCATCAACCGCCGCGAATTCATCGACGAATATCAGGGCTATGAGCTTGATCCCACCTGGCTGGACCGTATGGCCGCCAAGGCGGGCCGGGGTTGGCAGGCGCTGATGGAAAAATCGCGCGACAAGGTTGAAGATCTGCGCGCCGAAATGGCGCAGGTCGGACAGTATATCGGCGTCGACATCAGCGAATTCCGCCGCATCGTAAATCAGGTGCAGAAGGGCGAAAAAGAGGCGCGTCAGGCCAAGAAGGAAATGGTCGAGGCGAACCTTCGTCTGGTGATTTCCATCGCCAAAAAATATACCAACCGCGGCCTGCAATTCCTTGACCTGATCCAGGAAGGCAATATCGGGCTGATGAAGGCGGTTGATAAATTCGAATACCGCCGCGGTTATAAGTTTTCGACCTATGCGACATGGTGGATCCGTCAGGCGATCACCCGGTCCATCGCCGATCAGGCGCGCACGATCCGTATTCCGGTTCACATGATCGAAACGATCAACAAACTGGTCCGCACCGGGCGGCAGATGCTGCACGAAATCGGCCGCGAACCGACGCCGGAAGAATTGGCCGAAAAGCTGCAAATGCCGTTGGAAAAGGTTCGCAAGGTGATGAAAATCGCCAAGGAACCCATTTCGCTGGAAACGCCCATCGGGGATGAGGAAGACAGCCAGCTTGGCGATTTCATCGAAGACAAGAATGCGATCCTGCCGTTGGACAGCGCCATTCAGGAAAACCTGAAGGAAACCACGACGCGCGTTTTGGCATCACTGACGCCACGGGAAGAGCGGGTGTTGCGGATGCGATTTGGCATCGGGATGAACACGGATCACACTTTGGAAGAGGTGGGCCAGCAGTTCAGCGTGACCCGCGAACGTATCCGCCAGATCGAGGCGAAGGCGCTGCGGAAGCTGAAGCATCCGAGCAGAAGCCGGAAGCTGCGGAGCTTCCTGGATCAGTGACCAGAGACCATCAGGTTTCCTGGCTGCAAAAAGACCGTGCCCTTGCGGGGAACTTAGTTCGTCGCAAGGGCTGCTTTTCCGGGGTATTTTCTCACCAATTCTGAACGGATGCGATGGGGGTGGATTGCAATGGTCGTTGCCAGAAACCGGCTAGGCACCTGAACAAAACAAAGGCCCGGCACCATCCGCGTGGCGGACAAGCTGATACAGGAAACTCCATGCCCTCATTCTTTTCCCGGATCTTTGGGTCATCCGCCCCGACCACGAGGACCGAAGCGGCAGCATCCGCCATTGTGCATAATGACTTTCAGATCATTCCTGAACCTATTGCTGAAGGCGCTGTCTACCGCATCGCTGCGCGGATCGAAAAGACGATCGATGGCGAAACAAAGACGCACCGCCTGATCCGGGCCGACACTCGCAGCACACGGGACGAGGCGGTGGATGCTTCGGTCGCAAAGGCCAAGCAAGCGATTGATCAGCTTGGCCTGGCTTTGTTCGGGTGACCAACCTGAGTCTCCGCCGCCACACATCGCCCGCCCTGCATGTGGGGCTGCGCAGTTCCCTCTAGGCGAAACCTCGCTTCCCCCCCTATAGTTTGGGCCAAACCGGGGGGAACACCCCGGCATGAGGCAGGCGTAACCAACAACAAGCAAGGAGGGGGCCCATGCGCTGCCCATTCTGCGGCAATATCGACACTCAGGTGAAGGACAGCCGTCCCGCCGAGGACCATGTATCCATCCGTCGGCGGCGTTTTTGCCCGGCCTGCGGGGGCCGCTTTACGACCTATGAACGTGTGCAACTGCGCGATCTGGTGGTTATCAAGTCATCCGGGAAGCGCGAAGATTTCGACCGGACCAAGTTGGAACGTTCGATCCGCATCGCCATGCAGAAGCGACCGATTGATCCCGAACGCATTGACCAGATGATTTCCGGCATCGTGCGGCGGCTGGAATCCTTGGGTGAAACCGACATTTCGTCCAAGGTGATTGGCGAGATTGTCATGGAATCCCTGGCCCGGATCGATACCGTGGCCTATGTCCGTTTTGCCAGTGTTTACAAGAACTTCCAGGCGGCGGATGATTTTGACAAATTCGTCAGCGAATTGCGCCCCGGCAGCGGCCCGGAAGAGTGACGGGCAGGATGTGACCGAAGACGAGGTTCATATGTCCCACGCCCTCGCGCTGGCTGCGCGGGGGCTTGGTCGCACATGGCCGAACCCGGCGGTCGGCTGCGTGATCGTAAAGGATCGCCGTATCGTCGGGCGCGGATGGACACAACCGGGCGGCCGCCCCCATGCCGAACGCATGGCCCTGGCACAGGCAGGAGCCTTGGCCGAAGGGGCCACCGCCTATGTCACGCTGGAACCCTGTGCGCATCATGGCCGCACGTCGCCTTGTGCCGACGCGCTTGTCGCGGCGCGCCTTGCCCGTGTGGTGACGGCGCATACCGACCCCGATCCCCGCGTGTCGGGACGGGGTCATGCCGCGCTGCGGGCTGCGGGGATTGCGGTTACGGAAGGTATCCTAGAACCGCGCGCGCGTGGTTTGCAGGCGGGGTTCCTGAAGCGCATCACCAAAGGTCTGCCCTTTGTGACATTAAAGCTCGCCAGCACGCTGGATGGCCGCATTGCGACATCTTCGGGCGAAAGCCGTTGGATCACCGGACCGGCAGCCCGCCGTGCCGTACATCTGATGCGGCTTGCGCATGATGCGGTGCTGACCACCTCTGCCACCGCCCTTGCGGATGATCCTGACCTGACGGCGCGCGATATCGGTGCCACGCATCAACCCGTTCGGATTCTGGCTGATGCCCGTTTGCGCACCCCTGCCTCATCCCGGCTGGGCCAATCTGCCGCCCAAAGCCCGGTGTGGGTGATGCATAGCAGCCCCGCCACCCCAGACTGGGCGGCAACCTCTGCCCGTCTGATCGAAGCCCCGGCCAATGGCCCGCATCTGGACCTGTTGGCGACCTTTCGTCTGCTCGCCAAAGAAGGACTTACCCGTGTCTTGATCGAAGCCGGTGGCCAATTCGCTGCGGCCTTGATCTGCGAAAACCTTGTCGATGAACTTGCGCTGTTTCAGGCGGGCTGCCTGATCGGTGGTGACGGCATTCCCGTTCTAGGCCCGCTTGGCCTTGCGTCGCTCGGCGATGCTCCGCGTCCAACGTGGCGGGACACTACCCAACTCGGCCCCGATACGCTTACCCGGTGGACCTTCTAACGTGCCAATCCACCTTGGCAAAAATACTCAATCTACGATCCCTTCAAGCAAACGACCTATGGTTTATCCGCCACAGGGGTGGGGTGGGGGGACGGTTGCCCCCCCACCGCCGCTTACCAATGCCCCACGCTGGCCATGCTTTTCCACGGCTCTGCCGGTTCCAGCGCGCCACCCTTTTGCAACAACTCGATCGAGATATTGTCAGGGCTGCGCACAAAGGCCATCCGGCCATCGCGCGGCGGGCGGTTGATCACCACGCCATTGGCCTGCAAATGTGCGCAGGTGGCGTGGATGTCATCCACCTCATAGGCCAGATGCCCGAAATGGCGGCTGTCACTGGGAAGGCCATCATCACCATCCCAATTATAGGTCAGTTCCACCGGACAGTCCGGCTGTCCGGGCGGGGCCATGAAAACCAGCGTGAACCGCCCACCTTCGTTGTCATAGCGGCGCGTCTCTTCTAGCCCCAGAAGCCGGTAGAAAGCGATTGACGCCTCCAGATCCTTTACCCTTACCATTGTGTGCAAATAGCGAATGCCCATCATAGCCTCCTTTTTCCATCCCACCCTACATAGCCTGTCGCACCCAAGCCCACCACAAGATAGAGTGGCGGCCGACTCATCCCACACCCATCGGCAGTTCCATGCAGCAATATCACGACGCGCTCCGCACCGTTCTTGCCCAAGGCATCCCGTCAACCGACCGCACCGGAACCGGCACGATAAGCCATTTTGGCCTGCAATGCCGCTATCCGCTGGTCGATGGCTTCCCCTTGGTCACGACCAAGAAGCTGCATATCCGGTCGATCATTCATGAACTTCTGTGGTTCCTGCAAGG
>OY288169.1 GCA_958439195.1 uncultured Paracoccaceae bacterium | reverse complement strand
TGATCCTTGAGCGGCGGTTGCGGGATGACGGGCCGCGCTGCGTGCTTAGGGAATGGATCAGGTAGATAGGCGCGCGCAGGACGGCTGGGTGATCTTGCGTCGTGCGTGATCAGCCGTCCTCACGTCGTCCTGCCGCCATGCCCCCCATGCCGAGGCCGCCCCCGCCGCCTTCGCCGCCACCCCCACCTCCTGCACCGGGGCCGCTGCCACCGGCGCGGTCCCGGCCGCCGCGTGCGCCGCCGGATTGGGGCCGCGTCGGTCCCTGCAACGGGATTTTGACGGCATCGGAAATTGGGTCGAGGTCGAGAGCAAGGCGGATATAGGCCCGCAGCGAAATGACCAATTCGGCGGTGTGGATGGGCCGCCCGGCCGCCATGTCGCTGGCGGCCTGTGCGGCAAGGCGCACGTGTTCTTCCGTTCCGAGCAGCAGAATATCGGACAGGGCCGCCTCGACGGCATCCCGGATAAGTCGGGGACGATCCCATGTCGGTGCAGCGGTCACGGCGGGGGCGTCACCGCCTTCTGGTGTTTCCGATCCTGCCGGCCCGCCATCCATCGTGCGGTCGCGCGTCGATTTCAGATGGGCCGGGTTTACTGTAAGTTCCCCGGTAAATGACCCGCCCAATGTGCGATAGGCCGAGATCAGGGTTTTCAGGCGTTCGTTGATCTGGCGGTTCATCCGCTGCTGGCGTTGCTGGATGGTCAGCATGACCAGAACGCGGATGCCAACGCCGATCAACGCGATCACCGCGATGCCGAGGATTGTGGTCAGCGCCCCTTGCCATGAGGAGAAGTCGAGAAAGCGCATGGCGTTGTCCCTGATGGCCTTAGGGCCAGTTTAGCCGCCCGTCCCAGTTAGAACAGCGTGCGAATGCAACCGCAGCAGATTGATCAGGGGGCAACGGATCACGCCGCCCCCTGTCGGTGTTATTCGCCGTGATAGGTTACGGTCTTCACATCTTCGCCCGGCGCGGTTTTCTTGCGGCGTTCGATCAGGCGGTTCAGCGCGTTCACGTAGGCCTTGACCGAGGCCACGATTGTATCCGTGTCGGCGCTGGCCCCGGTGACGATGCGGCCGTCTTCCTCAAGCCGCACGCTGACCGTGGCTTGGGCATCGGTGCCTTCGGTTACGGCGGCGACCTGATACACCTGAAGCCGTGCCTTGTGCGGGAACAGCATCTTGACGCAATTGAAGGCCGCATCAACAGGGCCGTCGCCTGTGGCGTCGATGTGGTGATCAACCCCGTCGATGGTCAGCACCATGTCGGCCTCTTGCGGGCCTTCTGTGCCGCAGATGACGCGCAGCTTTTTCAGGACCAGGGTGTCATGCGCGTCCATCGTCGCCTCATCGGCCACCAGCGCGATCAGGTCGTCATCGTAGACTTCCTTCTTGCGGTCGGCGAGCGCCTTGAACCGGACAAACACGTCGTTCAACTGGTTGTCGGCCAGTTCATAACCCAGTTCCTTGAGCTTGGCGCGCAACGCGGCGCGGCCGGAATGTTTGCCCATCGTCAGGTTTTTCTGGTTCAACCCGATATCTTCGGGGCGCATGATTTCGAACGTCTCGACGTTCTTCAGCACGCCATCCTGATGGATGCCGGATTCATGCAGGAAGGCATTCTTGCCGACGATGGCCTTGTTGAACTGCACCGGAAAGCCAGACACCGTCGACACGCGGCGGGACAGGTTCATGATCTTGGTCGTGTCGATATTGGTGCGGTAGGGCAGGATATCATTCCTTACCTTCATCGCCATGACGACCTCTTCCAGCGCGGTATTGCCCGCGCGTTCACCAAGGCCATTGATCGTGCATTCGATCTGGCGCGCCCCTGCCTCGACCGCGGCAAGGGAGTTGGCGGTCGCCATACCCAGATCGTTATGGCAATGGGTGGCAAAGATAATGCTGTCTGCGCCGGGAACACGTTCCAGCAACATGCGGATGATCTTGGCGCTTTCGAACGGATATGTATAGCCGACGGTGTCGGGGATATTGATCGTGGTGGCCCCGGCCTTGATGGCGATTTCAACGACACGGCAGAGGTAGTCGGCTTCGGTGCGCGTCGCGTCCATCGGCGACCATTGCACGTTGTCGCACAGGTTGCGGGCATGGGTCACGGTGTCGTGGATGCGTTCGGCCATCTGGTCCATGTCCAGATTGGGAATGGCGCGGTGCAGCGGCGAGGTGCCGATGAAGGTGTGGATGCGCGGCGATTTCGCGTGGCGCACGGCTTCCCAGCAGCGGTCGATGTCCTTGAAATTCGCGCGGGCGAGACCACAGATGGTTGATGTCTTTGCCCGCTTTGCGATTTCCGAAACGGCGTTGAAATCGCCTTCGCTGGCGATCGGAAAGCCCGCTTCGATGATATCGACGCCCATCTCGTCCAGGAGACCCGCGATTTCCAGCTTTTCGGAATGGGTCATGGTTGCGCCGGGGGATTGTTCGCCATCGCGCAGGGTAGTGTCAAAAATCATGACGCGGGGCTGCGTGCTTGTGTCGGTCATCGGTCTGTTCCTTGTTCCGTCTGTGCTTTTCCTGTCGGGCGCTGTTCACCTCCGAGCGGTCGCGCCCAAGGGCACGCTCAGAGGCGGCTAAGGAGAAGCAGGCCACGGGCGGGCAGGGCGCAAGATGCACCTGTTGTGAAAGCAATATGCTGGTCCCGTGTCATGGGTGGCGACGATACGCAGGAAATGCGGCAGCGCAAGCCGGAAACGCGCCTTGCCTGCGCTTTTCATCGGGTTATGTGGCAGGTCCGGAAAGGGGGGGCCACATGCGCGCGCTTGTTATCGGATCATCGGGCGGGATTGGATCGGCCCTTGTCGCCGCCTTGTCAGGGCGGGGGGCCACAGTTACGGGCCTATCGCGCCGTGAGGACGGGTTGGATGTGACGGATGAAGCGAGCATCGCCCGCGCGATGGGGGCTTTGTCGCCGGGCTTTGATCTGGTGTTCAACGCGACCGGTGGGTTGGAAATTGCTGGCAACCGCCCGGAAAAGGCGCTGCGGGCGCTGGATGCGGGCGCGATGGCCGCGCAATTTGCGCTGAATGCCATCGGACCTGCGCTGGTGTTGAAACATGCGCTGCGTCTGGTGCCGCGGGATCGGCCTGCGAAGCTGGCGGTGCTGTCGGCGCGGGTCGGGTCGATCGGGGATAATCGGCTGGGGGGGTGGCATGGCTATCGCGCGGCCAAGGCGGCATTGAACCAGATCATCCGCACGGCATCGGTCGAACTGGCGCGCAGCCATCCGCAGGCCACGCTGGTGGCGCTGCACCCCGGCACGGTGGCCACATCGCTGACGGCGGCCTATGCAGGCGGGCATCCGACGGTGACACCTGCGGTGGCGGCGACGAACCTGCTGGCGGTGCTCGACGGGCTGACGCCTACGGAAACCGGCGGGTTTTTTGACTGGCAGGGGAAGGCGATCCCGTGGTGACATCTTCCTGCTGCATGGGCTTCAGCCTGGCCCAAATCCTGAAATCCGACAGTTCCATCCTGTGCCACGCGCGGGGTGCGCGCGCATGACGTTCCCGCGCCTGATCCTTGTTCTGGGGGACCAGTTGGCGGTGAATGTCGCGGCGCTGCGGGCGGCGCGGCCCGGTGATGTGGTGGTGATGGCCGAGGTGATGGCCGAGGGCAGCTATGTGCCCCACCACCCGCAGAAGATTGCGTTGATCCTGTCGGCGATGCGGCACTTTGCCGAAGACCTGATTGGGCAGGGGGCAAAGGTCGCCTATTCGCGGCTTGACGATCCCGCCAACAGCCAGTCGATCCCTGGTGAGTTGATCCGGCGCGCGGCAGAGTTCGGGGCGAAAGAGGTGATCACCACCGCACCGGGGGATTGGCGGCTGCGGCAGCTTTTGGCGGAGTGTCCGATCCCGGTGACACAACTGCCCGATGACCGGTTCCTGTGTTCCGAGGCGGAGTTCGCGGGCTGGGCCGAGGGGCGAAAGCAATTCAGGATGGAATGGTTCTACCGCGAGATGCGGCGCAAGACCGGGTTGATGATGGAGGGTGACAAGCCTGCCGGGGGGCAATGGAATTTCGACCACGACAACCGCAAGCCGGCGAAGGCCGATCTGTTCCGTCCACGCCCGCCGCGATTTGCCCCGGATGCGGTGACGGATGAGGTGCTGGCGTTGGTCGAGGCGCGGTTTCCGGCGCATTTCGGCGCGGTGCGGCCCTTTGGATGGGGCGTAACGCGGGCCGATGCGTTGGTGGCACTGGATCATTTCGCCACCCATGCCCTGCCGACATTCGGGGATGAGCAGGATGCGATGCTGGCGGGTGATCCGACGCTGAGCCATGCGCTGATTTCGCCCTATCTGAATATCGGGCTACTTTCGCCGCTGGAGATTTGTCAGCGGGTCGAGGCGGAATGGCGCGCGGGGCGGGCGCCGATCAATGCGGCCGAAGGGTTCATCCGACAGATTATCGGCTGGCGCGAATTCATCCGGGGCATCTGGTCGCTGGAAGGACCGGGTTATCTGACGCGCAATGCGCTGGGCCATGATCGCCCGATGCCGCCCTTGTATTGGGGGGGCAAGACGCGGATGAATTGCCTGTCGCATGCGGTGGGGCAGACCCGCGACCTGGCCTATGCCCACCATATCCAGCGGCTGATGGTGACCGGCAATTTCGCCTTGCTGGCCGGGGTAGACCCTGCGGCGGTGCATGAATGGTATCTTGCCGTCTATGCCGATGCCTTTGAATGGGTCGAAGCGCCGAATACCCTTGGGATGAGCCAGTTCGCCGATGGGGGTGTGGTTGGGTCGAAACCCTATGTCAGTTCGGGTGCCTATATCGACCGAATGTCAGATTACTGCGGTGGCTGCCACTACAAGGTGAAAGAGAAAACGGGTGACAAGGCCTGTCCGTTCAATCTGCTGTATTGGCATTTCCTGACCCGCCACCGCGCCAAGTTTGAAACAAATCCGCGCATGGCGCAAATGTATCGGACCTGGGACAAGATGGAGCCGGGCCACAAGGACCGCGTGCTTGGGAACGCCGAAGGGTTCCTTGCGCGGCTGGACGCCGGCGACGTGGTCTAGGGCGTGTCAATTCTGGTGGCACTCCGCATTGCACATGCCGAGGGCGATTTTTGATTAAAAATCAGGGAGCTTTCCGCGCCACCAAAGCTGACGCTTTCCCCGCCTGTGGGTATTTTTGCCAAGATGAAGGCGCGGGGTCAGTTCCCGGACGGCTGGGGCGCAGGTTCTGGTTAAGGCGCGGGTTCTGAGGATGCGTCCGTTTGTGCGGCGGGGTCGGAGGTGGCTTCGCTCGCCGCTGCATCGGCGGGTGCGTCTGCCGGCGCTTCGGCGGGCGCGACGAGGATGCCGTTCAGCCAGGTGCCTTCGGCGATCTGGCCACTTGCATAGGTCAGTTTGCCCTGGCCCTGACGCTTGCCCTTTTCGAATGCGCCTTCATAGACATCGCCACCGGGATAGGTGGCTTTGCCCTGTCCGTGAATGTCGCCATCAAGCCACGCCCCTTCATAGAGGAAACCATCCGGCATGGTCAGGATGCCGGTGCCATGCCGCAGACCGGCGCGGAATTCACCTTCATAGACCGATCCATCGGCAAAGGTGGCCTTGCCCTTGCCTTCGCGCAGGCCCGCCTTCCACTGACCTTCATAGATATAGCCGTCCGGGCCGGTCATTCGGCCCTGGCCTTCGGGTTTGGCATCGACGAAGCGGCCTTCATAGACCGATCCATCCAGATAGGTGGCGATGCCCGTGCCGGTGATGACGCCTGCCGTCCAATCGCCTTCGTAGGTGGAGCCGTCGGCATAGGTGATCTTGCCCTTGCCTTGCGGGCGGTCGGCGGCCAGCGCGCCCTGATAGACGGCACCATCGGGATAGGTGAGCTTGCCCTGTCCGGTAAGGCTGCCATCCGCCCACGTGCCTTCAAGAACATAGCCATCGCTACTGCGGAACACGCCCGGACCGCTGCGTCGGTCGGCGGTGAAATTGCCTTCATAGACGTCGCCATTGGCGAAGGTCAGTGTGCCCCGGCCGTCCTTTAGCCCATCTTTGAACAGGCCTTCATAAACATCGCCATTGGCTTGCGTCAAGCGGCCCTGACCGTTGATCTGACCCTCCTGCCAGTTGCCGACATAGGTCATGCCATCGGGGAGGGTCAGGGTGCCGGTCCCGCTGCGCTGACCAGCCTTGAGCATGCCGTCATAGACCGCGCCGTCGGGATAGGTGACCTTGCCTTCGCCTTCCTTTTCGCCCGCGACCCAAAGGCCGTCAAAGCGATAGCCGCCCGGTCCTTCGATCACGCCGCGGCCTTCGTGTTTGCCGTCCTTGAACCCGCCGGTATAGGTGGTGCCATTGGCATAGCGCGCGATGCCAGACCCGGTGATGGCCCCGGCCACCCAATCACCTTCATAGCTGCCGCCATCGGGATAGGTGATCTTGCCCTTGCCGTCCGGCTTGCCCGCCACAAAGGCCCCTTCATAGACCGATCCGTTGGGATAGGTGGCCCGGCCCGTGCCGGTGATCTGGCCGCCTTGCCATTCACCGGAATATTCAAAGCCGTTGGTCAGGCGATAGGTGCCGGTGCCATGCTGCAATCCGTTGCGAAAGGTGCCTTCATAGACCGATCCGTCATCATATTGCTTTGTGATGACCTCGCCTTCATCCTGCGCCCAGACGGGTGGCGCAGCAGCCATCGCCGCCGCCAGAGTGAGTGCCCAAACTGCCCGTCCGTTCCACATCGCTGCCGCCTGTCTGCCCGTATCCCCGCCGTCTTCGCGCAGCCTAGCGGGGGGGCCGTCCTGCCGCAAGCCGCGCACCTTTCCCTTCGCCCCGGTTCTGCTAGAACATCCGGGAAAGAACAGGGGAACCTTGCGCATGAGCGATACATTCCGCCTTACGCTGGCGCAGTTGAACCCCACGGTCGGGGCGATTGCCGCCAACGCCGCCCAAGCGCGGGCCGTCTGGGCCGAGGCAAAGGCCGCACGCGCCGACATGGCCGCGCTGACAGAGATGTTCATCACCGGCTATCAGACCCAGGACCTCATCCTCAAACCGGCCTTCGTGACTGACGCAATCGCCGCGATCGAGACGCTGGCACGGGATTGTGCGGATGGCCCGGCCTTGGGCATTGGCGGACCGGCGCGGCGTGACGGACGGCTTTATAATGCCTATTACATCCTGCAAGGTGGACGGGTGACGGCGACTGTTCTGAAACATCATTTGCCGAATGACGGGGTATTTGATGAAAAGCGCCTGTTCGCACCGGCCGATGTGCATGGTCCCTATGTGGTGAACGGCGTGCGGATCGGCACCCCGATCTGTGAGGACAGCTGGCATGCCGATGTGGCCGAAACGCTGGCCGAGACAGGGGCCGAAATCCTGCTGGTGCCCAACGGATCGCCCTATCACCGGGGCAAGCCCGACCTGCGACTGAACCTGATGGTGTCGCGGGTGGTCGAGACGGGGCTGCCGCTGGTCTATCTGAACATGACCGGCGGGCAGGATGATCAGGTGTTTGACGGCTGTTCCATGGTCCTGAACCCCGGCGGTCATCTGGCGGTGCAGTTCCCGCAATTTGACGATTGTATCACCCATGTCGATTTCAACCGCACGGCGGATGGCTGGCAGGCGGAAAAGGGCACCATCGCGCCGATCCCCCCGGTGGCCGAGGCGGATTACCGTGCCATGACCATTGGACTGCACGACTATCTGGCGAAGTCGGGGTTTTCCAAGGTGGTCCTTGGCCTGTCAGGCGGGATCGATTCGGCGCTTGTGGCGACCATTGCCGCCGATGCGCTGGGGCCGGAAAACGTGCATTGTGTGATGTTGCCATCGGCCTTCACCTCGCCCCATTCGCTGGAGGATGCCGCGGAGTGTGCGAGGAGGTTGGGTGCGCGGCTTGACACGATCCCGATCTCTGGACCGCAAGAGGCGGTGGGGGCGGCGCTGGCGCCGCTGTTTGCCGGGACGGAACCGGGGATCACCGAGGAAAACATCCAGTCCCGCCTGCGGGGGCTGCTGCTGATGGCGCTGTCGAACAAGTTCGGGGCGATGCTTCTGACGACGGGGAACAAGTCAGAGGTGGCGGTTGGTTATTGCACCATCTATGGCGATATGAATGGCGGCTATAACCCGATCAAGGATCTGTGGAAAACGCGGGTGTTTGATACCTGCCGCTGGCGGAATGAAAATCACCGCCCGTGGATGAAAGCCCCGCGGGGTGAGGTGATCCCCCAGCGGATCATCGACAAACCCCCAAGTGCCGAACTGCGCCCCGACCAGCGCGATGATGACAGCCTGCCGCCCTATCACATCCTGGATGCCATCCTTGAAGGGTTGGTTGAAAAGGATCTGTCGGTGGCCGAGGTGGTGGCACAGGGCCATGATCTGACCACCGTCAAGCGGGTGGAAAGCCTGCTTTACACATCGGAATGGAAGCGGTTTCAGGCCGCGCCGGGTGTGCGGCTGACGCAAAAGGCATTCTGGCTGGATCGGCGATATCCGATGGTGAATCGCTGGCGGGATGGCAGCGGGGTCGCCTGACCCCTGCGCCTTCGCGCCCTGCTACACGCTGGACAGGCGCGTCGGTTCTGTCACATCATCGTGATGTTGGTGCGATTCGTCCTTTTGTCTGGCTCTTTTCTGGCGTCCCTCCGGTTTGGAATTTTCATGCATCGAATTGCTTTATTGTCGTTTGTCCTGATGTGCGCTTGCGCAGAAACCGTCGTGACCGATTACAACGGTGACAGCATCCTTATTCAGTCCAGCAGCGCGCGGGTCACGTCTGTCGCATTCGAAGAGGCGCGGCGCATCTGCGGCACGCGCGGTTTGCAGGCGGAATACGCTTCGACCCGGTACACCACGAACCAATTTGTCTACAGGCACTTGTTCCTGTGTCTGTCGCAGGCGAAACCGAATTATGGCATGCCGCCGGGCAGCATTCGCCGCGTCACCTATCTGGAAACCACCAGCACGCTGTGATCCTTCAAAGCCGGACCGGGGGCAGGCGTTGGTGAAAACCTGCCTCTTGCCTTTTATGGCGTGATTGGCGCTGATTTCATCTTGGCCAAAATACCCTGGGGTCCGGGGTGAAACCCCGGTCGCTTGGGCCGGGCGCAGGCGTCGGAATTTTTCGCAAAAGAACCTAAGGCTTTTGAAATGCGGCGGATGGTTTGGCCGCGCGCGGTTTCGGGCCAGGTTCCGGACGTGGTTTCAAACCGGGCTGACCACCGCTTCGGGCAGCAGGCGTGCCACATCGGCGGCGGTGCAAAGTTCCGTCGCGTCCGACATCACCGCCGCCGCCGCCGCGGTAACGCCAAGGGCAAGCGCCTCGGCGTCGGTCTGGCCACGGGCGCGGGCCAGGATGAAGCCGCCGACAAAGCTGTCGCCGGCACCAACCTTGGATTTGACCTGCACTTTCGGGGCCTTGGCGAACAGGCGCTGGCTGCTGTCCGCCAGAACCGACCCATCTGATCCGCGTGCAATGATGACCGTGCGTGCCACGCCGCGCGCCACAAGCGATTGGGCGAAATCGGCGGTGTCGATGCGGCTTCCAAGGGGGCGGTCGGCCAAAGCCTCGGCCTCCTCCTCATCCATCCGCAGCAGATCTAGTTGGGGGATGGGGTGGGTCACGGCCTGCGTCAGGGCCGCGCCGGATGTATCCAGCACGACGCGCATCCCGGCCATCGACGCCGCCAATCGTCCGGGGAAATCCAACGGAACGCCGGGGGGCTGGCTGCCAGAGATCACGGCGAAACCGCCCGGTTTGCCAGCGGCGCGCAGCAGGGTGAAGACGCGGTGCTGGTCGGCCTCTGTCCAGACCGGGCCGGGCAGCATGAAGCGGAACTGTCGGCCGGTTGCCTCTTCATTCACGGTCAGGCTTTGGCGGGTTTCGCCGGGGCCGGTGATGCCCAGAAACATCACGCCTTCGCGGCGGATCAACACGGCCAGCCTGTCGCCAGTCAGCCCACCAAGGGCGACAAGGGCCAGCGACTCGCCGCCCAGCGCGTGGATGGCACGGCTGACGTTCAGGCCGCCGCCGCCTGGGTCAAGCTGCGGTTCAGAGCAGCGCAGTTTTTCATCGGGGATCATGCGCGGCACGGAGGATGCCATGTCCAGCGCCGGGTTCAGCGTCAGGGTCAGGATGGGGATCTGATGGGAAACGGGCGTGGTTTCAGACAACGGTCGTATTCCCCCTGCTGGCAGAGTGCAAAGCATAGCGTGGTGGTGGCCGGGGCTACAACCCGCAGAACGGCAGAGGTCCGGTGGCCGGAGGGGGTGCGGGGGAGGGGCGACTGCCCCCCCCCCCGATATGGTCAGAGCATCAGTTGATAGCTGGCGGGCACGTAGCGGAAACCGTCGCCGTTCGTTTCGACAAAGCCCACGCCGGGGAACGGCATGTGATAGCCCGCGAAGGGGATCTTGTCGGTGGCCAGCATGCCCAGGATGGTGCGGCGGGTGGCGGCGGCCTGGGCCTTGTCCTGGTCGAAGCGGACTTCCCAATCCGGGTAGGCCAGCGACCAGACATAGTGGTTGGTGGTGTCGGCGATGATCGCCATGCGGGCGCCATTGGATTCCAGCATATAGGTGAAATGCCCCGGCGTATGCCCCGGTGCGGCCATCGCGGTGATGCCCGACACGACCGCGCCACCATCGTCAAGGAAGGTGAACTTGTCGTTCAGCGGTTTGACCTTGGCGTCAAAGCCTTCATTCGCGGCGGCGGACCAGTTGTTGTGTTCGGTGGCACCCGTCACATAACGGGCATTGGCATAGGTGACTTCGCCCGCGTCATTGGACAATCCGCCGATGTGGTCGCCGTGCATGTGGGTCAGCACTACGATGTCCACCTGATCCGGGGTGATCCCGGCTGCGGCAAGTGCGGCGGTGGTCGCATCGGCGGCAAGGCCGGTGTCGAACAACACCAGTTCCGCACCGGTGTTCACCACAACCGGCGTGAAAAAGTTGAAGGTCTTGTCGGCGGGAAGAAAATTCGCGGCAGAGACGGCGGCGAATTCTTCCGGGGCCACGTTCATGCCAAAGGTTTCCTGCGGCTTGTCGCCAGCGCGGGTGCCGGCGAGGATGGTCGTCACCTCGAACCCGCCCAGCTTCATGCGGTTGAAGGGCGCGGTGCCAGCGCCTTGCTGGGGTGCGGCGGCCTGTGCGGCGGTGCCCGACAGCAGGGCCGGGGCGGCGAGGGGCAGGGCGGCACCGGCAAAAAGCGCCGTGCGGCGGGACAGAATTGTCATGGCGTCCTCCATTATCAGTTTGAGCGAATTGCGCTGCGGGAAGGATAGGCACGCGCCGTCATGCGGCGAGTCACGCTTCTGTCAGGCGCTGTGCGTGGGCGCACATTGGCCCTGCATTTGGTCAAGGAGCGGAAGGATCGGGCCGCTATTCCCACCACGGGTCGATGGCGGCGATGTCTTCGTCGGACCAGCCAAAATGATGGGCGAATTCGTGGATCACCACATGGGTGATCAGATCGCCCAGACCCACATCGCCGCGATCCACCCATTCCTCCAGGATCGGGCGGCGGAACAGCCAGACGATATCGGGTTGGCCGGGCTGATCCATCACCGACTTTTCGGTCAGCGGCGTGCCTTCATAAAGGCCGGTCAGTTCATAGGGATCGTGCAGATCCATCGCCTCCAACAGGTCATCGGGCGGGAAATCGACGATGCGCAGCGCGACCTGGGTGGCGATGTCGCGCCACGGTTGGGGCAGGGCGATGACCGCAGCATGGGCCAGTTGTTCAAACAGCGCCAGATCGGGGGCGGTGAAAGCATCCCAGCCTGGCGGTTGGGTCGCGGGGGCGTCATCTTCGGCGGTGGTGTCGGCAGTCGTCATCGGGCGGCCTTTCCTGCCGGGGGTCTGGTGCAGATATGGACAAAAGGAGCCGCCTGTGAAAGAGGGTCGGGGTCCATCGGAGCCTGCATTATGACCACCGTGACCACCCGTTTCGCGCCGTCGCCCACCGGATATATCCATGTGGGCAACCTGCGCACCGCGCTGATGAATTACCTGATCACCCGAAAGGCGGGGGGGACGTTCATCCTGCGGTTGGATGACACCGATCAGGAACGATCAAAGCAGGAATATATTGACGGCTGATGGCCGATCTGGAGTGGCTGGGCATCCGCTATGACCGGATCGAGCAGCAATCCAAGCGCATGGCGCGTTACGCCGAGGCGGCCGAGGCGCTCAAGGCGGCGGGGCGGTTCTATGAATGTTTCGAAACCCCGGTCGAATTGGATCTGAAGCGCAAGAAATTGCTGAACATGGGCAAGCCGCCGGTTTATGACCGCGCGTCACTGCACCTGACAGAAGAGCAGAAGGCCGCTTACCGTGCCGAGGGGCGGCAGGGTTATTGGCGGTTTCGTCTGGATCAGGAACGCATCGAATGGCGCGACGGGATCATCGGTGACATTTCCATCGACGCGGCGTCGGTATCGGACCCGGTGCTGATCAAGGCGGACGGGCAGGTTCTGTATACCTTCGCATCATCCGTGGATGATGTGGATATGGGGGTCACACATATCGTGCGGGGCGCGGACCATGTGACGAACACAGCCACGCAGATCCAGATCATGAAGGCGCTGGGTGGCACGCCACCAATCTTCGCCCATCACAGCCTGCTGACCGGGCCGCAGGGTGAGGAGTTGTCCAAGCGGCTGGGCGTTCTGTCCTTGCGCGATCTGCGGGCGCGGGGCGTGGCACCGCTTGCACTGATGTCGCTGATGGCCCGGTTAGGATCATCAAAGCCGGTGGAGCTGGCCACGTCGATGCAGGATCTGATTGACGGGTTCGATGTGGGATCGTTTGGATCCGCACCGACAAAGTTCGATGCGGAAGACCTGTTCCCGCTGACGCGGGCCTATGTGCAAAGCCTGCCGTTTGCCGCCGTGGCCGACAAGATCGCCGCACTGGGTGTGCCAGAGGCAGAGGCCGAGGCGTTCTGGGCCGTGGCCAAGGGCAATATCACCGTGCTGGATGATCTGGAGGAATGGTCCACGTTGTTCCGGGACGGTGCAGAACCGATGGTCGAGCCGGAGGATGCAGAGTTCGTGACGCAGGCCGTCGCCCTGCTGCCGCCACGGCCCTGGACGCAGGCCACTTGGGGTGAATGGACCGAGGCCGTGAAGGCCGCCACTGGCCGCAAAGGCAAGGCGCTTTACATGCCGTTGCGCAAGGCGCTGACGGGGCGGGCGAACGGGCCGGAAATGGCGGATGTGATGCCGCTGTTGAAGGTGGTTCGGGCCGGCTGAGGCCACGAATTTTCCTGCGAAAATTCCAGCGCTTTCGTGTGGGTGTGGAACCCGTGGCGGAGGTGGAATGGGTATTTGGGCCAAGGTGATGCGGCATGGGGTCTTTTGACGAGGCGGGCGTGACACCAGAAGTGAAGCCCCCGGTTCAAGGCAAGTTCGTTTCAGGCAACCTGTTTCGGCACATTGCGGTGATGTCGTTGACGTCATCGGTGGGGTTGATGGCGATCTTTGTCGTCGATCTGATCAACCTGCTTTACATTTCCTGGCTGCAAGATCCGGTCAAGACGGCGGCCATCGGATATGCCGGGGCCGTGTTGTTCTTTACCACAGCTTTCGGGATTGGGCTGTCGGTGGGCGTGTCGGCGCTGGTGTCGCGGGCGGTGGGGGCGCGGGATATTGCGTTGGCGCGGCAGCGCACGACCGAAGGTTTGCTGTTGGGGGCCGGGTTTGGGGCGGGCTTTGCGGCGGTGGTCTGGCTGGCGCTGCCGGGGATTGTGGGGTTGCTGGGGGCGGTGGATGCCACGGCGGAGGCGACGTTGCATTTCCTGCGGATCATCATTCCATCGCAGCCCCTGCTGATGATCGGGATGATCGGGGCCGGTGTGTTAAGGGCGCATGGCGATGCGCGGCGGGCGATGATGGTGACCGTGTGGGGCGCGGTGGTGCTGGCGGCGCTGGACCCGGTGTTGATCCTTTGGGCGGATTTGGGCCTGACCGGGGCGGCGCTGGCGGGGTGGGGGTCGCGGGTGGCGATTGCGGGCATGGCGATCTGGCCGATCTGGCGGCACTATGGCGGATTCGGGCGGCCCTCGAGCGCCAGCGTGGCGGCGGCGGCGGTGCCGATCTTTGCCATCTCTGGCCCCGCGATCCTGACGCAACTGGCGACGCCCGTGGGGCAGGCCGTGGTGACGCGGATGGTGGCGGGCTATGGCGAGGCGGCGGTGGCGGGCATGGCGATTGCCGGGCGGCTGACGCCGGTGGCATTCGGTATCATCTTTGCGCTGTCGGGGGCGGTGGGGCCGATCATCGGGCAGAACCTGGGCGCGGGAAAGATGGATCGGGTGCGGCGGGCGTTCTGGGATTCGATCGTGTTTTCGGGAATTGTGATCGTGGTCATGTCTGCCGTGCTGTTTGCTGCGCGGGGGGCGATTGCGGATGCGTTCCAGGCTGAGGGGCTGACGCGTGATCTGATCTATCTGTTCTGCGGGCCGCTGAGTTTGCTGTTCTTTTTCAACGGGATGATCTTTGTTTCAAATGCGGCCTGCAACAACCTGGGCGCGGCGATGCAATCGACGATGGTCAATTGGGGGCGGCACACGCTGGGGACTGTGCCCTTTGCCTGGGCGTTCGGGATGTGGTGGGGCGCACCCGGCGTGTTGGTTGGCCAGGCGGTGGGCGGCATCCTGTTTGGATTGCTGGCGGTCTGGTTGGCTTTGCGGGTGGTCGATCGGGTGGCGGCGAAACAGGTAGTTGGGCGGGCGGCGGGGCGGGCGGTTTAAGGATTGGCCGTAAACCTGATGCCGCGTCGTGGATGCGTTGCATACCGTCGTATATGATTTCCCTCTTGCCGGATTGCAGGCGTCGGGTTACGCAAGTGCATCAGCATCGGGAGAATCCGGCGCGCAGGGGCAACCCTGTGGGAGCCGGTGCCGAAGGAGCAACCGCCCCGGTAAACTCTCAGGCGCAACGGACCGTTGCTGATCAAGAACTCTGGAGAGTGGCGCGGATGCGCCCGCCGAAGGGATAACGATCTCAGGCGTCCGAAAGGACAAGGACAGAGGGGGCATCGTGGGACAGGGATTGGCCTGTCCGGACGGTGCCGATTGGTTTTGCAACCGGCGCTTTGAGGTGGGAGGGACGGCGTGTCCGACCTTAAACGACTGTGTCTGCATGACCTGCATCTGGGTCTTGGCGGCAAGATGGTGCCGTTTGCGGGCTATGAGATGCCGGTGCAATATCCGGCGGGCGTGATGAAGGAACATCTGCAGACGCGCGACGCGGCGGGTTTGTTTGATGTAAGCCATATGGGGCAGGTGATCCTGCGCCCGAAGCGCGACATGGCGGCGCTCTGCGCGGGGTTCGAGGCGCTGATGCCGGTGGATGTGCTTGGGCTGGCGCAGGGGCGGCAGCGTTATGGGCTGTTTACCAATGAGACGGGTGGCATTCTGGATGACCTGATGTTCGCCAATCGGGGCGATCATCTGTTCGTGGTGGTCAATGCCGCCTGCAAGGATGCGGATGTGGCACATATGCGCGCCCATCTGGCCGATGTGGCGGAGGTGGAGTTCATCCAGGATCGGGCGCTGCTGGCCTTTCAGGGACCGGGGGCCGAGGCGGCGCTGGCGGGGCTGTTGCCGGATGTGGCGGCGATGCGGTTCATGGATGTGGCGGTGATGGACTGGGACGGGGCCGAGGTCTGGCTGTCGCGGTCGGGCTATACCGGCGAGGATGGGTTTGAGCTTTCTGTGCCCGAGGGGCGGGCGCTGGAGTTTGCGGAAGGTTTGCTGGCGCGGCCGGGGGTGATGCCCATCGGTCTGGGTGCGCGTGACAGTTTGCGGCTGGAGGCGGGGCTGTGCCTTTATGGCCATGACATCGACGAAGGCACCAGCCCGGTTGAGGCGGGGCTGAACTGGGCCATTCAAAAGGTGCGCCGGTCTGGCGGGGATCGCGCGGGCGGTTTCCCCGGTGCCGAGCGCATCCTGCGCGAATTGGCCGAGGGGCCAGAGCGGCTTCGCGTGGGTCTGCGCCCCGAGGGGCGCGCGCCGATGCGCGAGGGGACTGCGCTGTTCGCGGTGGATGGCACGCCTTTGGGCGCCGTCACCTCGGGCGGGTTCGGGCCTTCGGTCGAAGCGCCTGTTGCCATGGGCTATGTCCCTGCGTCTTATGCGAATACCGGGACGGCGCTGATGGGCGAGGTGCGTGGCAAGCGCCTTCCCCTGACGGTCGTGCCGATGCCGTTCCACCCCACCCGTTACAAGCGTTGAGGATGCGATGAAATACACCGAAGAACATGAATGGCTGCGGATCGAAGGCGATCTGGTGGTCGTGGGCATCACCGAACATGCCGCCACCCAATTGGGGGATGTGGTGTTCGTGGAATTGCCTGCCACGGAAACCATGGTCGCGTCCGGCGATGAAGTGGTGGTGATCGAAAGCGTCAAGGCGGCGTCCGACATCCTTGCCCCGATCGACGGAGAGATCGTCGAGGTGAACACCAAGCTGGTCGATAATCCGGGGTTGGTGAATGCCGACCCGACCGGGGCGGCGTGGTTCTTCAAGATGAAGGTCGATGATCTGGACGTGCTGGACCAGTTCATGGACGAGGATGAGTATAACGACCTGATCGGGTAATCCCCGTTCAAGCCGTTGATAGGCAAAAGTTTTTGAAAACTTTTGCAAATTCCTTCGAAGGAATTTGGCGGGCGCGGGGCGCGCCCGTCGATCCCAAACCCGAGGTGTGCGCCATGACATTTACCCCTGTCGACTATAACCCTTATGACTTTGCCAACCGCCGCCATATTGGCCCGTCGCCCGCCGAAATGGACGCGATGTTGAAGGTGGTCGGGGTCAAGACGCTGGATGCGTTGATTGACGAGACGGTGCCGAAGTCGATCCGTCAGGCAGTGCCGCTGGGCTGGGCGCCGTTGTCGGAACATGAGTTGCTGGCGCGCATGCGGGCGGTGGGTGCGAAGAACAAGGTGATGACCAGCCTGATCGGGCAGGGCTATTACGGCACGGTGACGCCGCCCGCGATCCAGCGGAATATCCTGGAAAATCCGGCGTGGTATACGGCCTATACCCCCTATCAGCCCGAAATCGCGCAGGGGCGACTTGAGGCCTTGCTGAACTATCAGACCATGATTGCGGACCTGACCGGGTTGCCGGTGGCCAATGCCAGCCTGCTGGACGAGGCGACGGCGGCGGCCGAGGCGATGGCGATGGCCGAGCGGGTGGCCAAGACCAAGGCGCGGGGGTTCTTTGTCGATCATGGCTGCCATCCGCAGACCATCGGCGTGATCAAGACGCGGGCCGAGCCTTTGGGGATTGAGGTGATTGTTGGTGATCCGGCCAAGATGGAGCCGGAACGGCTGTTCGGGGCGATTTTCCAATACCCCGGAACCTATGGTCATGTGATTGATTTCACGGATGAAATCGCCGCGTTGCATGGGGCGAAGGCGGTGGCTATCGTGGCGACCGATCTGCTGGCGTTAACGCTTTTGAAAGAACCGGGCGCGATGGGGGCGGATATTGCCATCGGGTCGAGCCAGCGGTTCGGCGTGCCTTTGGGCTATGGCGGGCCGCATGCGGCCTTCATGTCCTGCAAGGATGACATGAAGCGCGCGATGCCGGGGCGGATCGTCGGTGTTTCCATTGATGCGCGCGGCAACAAGGCATACCGCCTGTCGCTGCAAACGCGCGAGCAGCATATCCGGCGCGAAAAGGCCACGTCCAACGTCTGCACGGCGCAGGCTTTGCTGGCGGTGATGGCGTCGTTCTATGCGGTGTTCCACGGGCCAAAGGGCCTGCGCGCGATTGCGGAGCGGGTGCATTTCCTGACCAACCGCTTGGCGCGGGCGTTGAAGGCGGCGGGGGCGAAGGTCAGCCCCAAGGCGTTCTTTGATACGATCACGGTGGAAGTGGGCGTGGGGCAAGCGGGCATTCTGGCGGCGGCACGGCATGAGGGGCTGAATTTCCGCAAGATCGGCACTGATCGCGTGGGGATTTCGCTGGATGAGACGACGGATGAAAAGGTGCTGATCCGCGTGTTGCGGGCCTTTGGCATCGACGGGGTGCCGCCGCATCGGGCAAGCCTTGGATTTCCCGAGGATATGGTGCGGACGTCTGACTATCTGACCCATCCGGTGTTCCACATGAACCGCGCGGAATCCGAGATGATGCGGTATATGCGCCGCCTGTCGGATCGTGATCTGGCGTTGGACCGGGCGATGATTCCGCTGGGGTCTTGCACCATGAAGTTGAACGCTGCGGCCGAGATGATGCCGATCACCTGGCCAGAGTTCGGCACGCTTCACCCCTTTGCCCCCGCCGATCAGGCGTTGGGCTATAAGGAGGCGATTGATGACCTGACGGTGAAGCTGTGCGAGGTGACGGGATATGATGCCTTCTCCATGCAGCCGAACAGTGGCGCACAGGGGGAATATGCCGGACTTCTTACTATTCAGGCCTATCACCGTGCGCGGGGCGACGGGCACCGCAACATCTGTCTGATCCCGGTATCGGCGCATGGCACCAACCCGGCATCGGCGCAGATGGCGGGGATGCAGGTCGTGGTGGTGAAATCGGCCCCGAATGGCGATGTCGATTTGGATGATTTTCGGCAAAAGGCGGAAGAGGCTGGGAAAAATCTGGCGGCCTGCATGATCACCTATCCATCGACGCATGGGGTGTTTGAAGAAACGGTGCGCGAGATTTGCCAGATCACGCATGACCACGGGGGCCAGGTCTATCTCGACGGGGCGAACATGAACGCGCTGGTGGGGTTGGTGAAACCCGGTGAGATTGGCAGCGATGTCAGCCACCTGAACCTGCACAAGACATTTGCCATTCCGCATGGCGGCGGGGGGCCGGGCATGGGGCCGATTGGCGTGAAGGCGCATCTGGCGCCCTATCTGCCGGGGCATTCGGAAACCGGAGGGGATGGCGCGGTGAGCGCGGCACCCTTTGGTAGCGCATCTATCCTGCTGATTTCCTGGGCTTATTGTCTGATGATGGGCGGGCCGGGGCTGACGCAGGCGACGCGGGTGGCGATCCTGAATGCCAATTATATCGCGGCGCGGTTGAAGGGGGCCTATCCGATCCTGTTCATGGGGAACAAGGGGCGGGTGGCGCATGAATGCATTCTGGACACGCGACCCTTTGCAGAATTTGGCGTGACGGTGGATGACATCGCAAAGCGGCTGATCGACAACGGGTTCCACGCGCCGACGATGAGCTGGCCGGTGGCGGGCACATTGATGGTGGAACCCACGGAAAGCGAGACGAAGGCCGAGATCGACCGCTTCATCACGGCGCTGATGGCGATCCGGGCCGAGATTGAAGCCGTTGAAAAGGGGGATATTTCCGCCGAGGACAGCCCTTTGCGGCATGCGCCCCACACGGTGGAGGATCTGGTGGCGGACTGGACGCGGAAATACCCGCGTGAGCAGGGGTGTTTCCCGCCGGGCGCGTTCCGGGTGGACAAGTATTGGCCCCCCATCGGCCGGGTGGACAACGTGTTCGGCGACCGCAACCTGATCTGCACCTGCCCGCCTTTGGAGGCCTATGCCGAGGCGCCGGAGTAGCGGAAGCTGTGCCGCTGCCAGTGCAGACGGCCAGTGCAGACGGCCAGTGCAGACGGGTGTGCATACAAATTGGCGCACTGGACGGGTGGTTTCTGCCCGTCCGGTGCGGTGATGCACGGCTTGTGCGGGGTGGCCTAGATCAGCAGGAAGTCCCCAGCGTCAAGCGTGGGTGCGCCCGACAGTGTGGCGATCAGCACCTTGTCCGCCGCACCATTGCCATCGGCATCAAAGTAAAGCCGTCCGGTGTCGTTTTCATAGAGCAGGCGGTGGTCGGCGGTTTGCGGGCGGGCCGATCTGTTCGAGGTGAATTGCGCGGGATCAAGAAAGCCTGCGTCCAGCCCCGCGCCAAAGGCGGCGGCCGAGAGGTGCAGACTATCGCTGTCATGCGTGAAGTCGGTGATGGTGTCGGCGTTCGATGCGGTGGGCATCAAAACGAAAGTGTCTGCCCCGGAACCGCCGGTCAGTCGGTCGCGCCCAAGGCCGCCGGTGATCGTGTCGCTGCCGCCGCCGCCTTCGAGGGTGTCATTGCCGACAAGGCCCAGCAAGCGGTTGCCTTCGGCATTGCCGATGATCCGGTTGCTGGCCCCATTGCCGCGCAATTCCAGTGGTAGGGCGGTGGCGATTTCGGCGGCTTGCAGCACCTCGATTGCCTGACCTGCGGCGAGTGTGTAGCTGGTATAGGCGATGACGCGGTCGGCGCTGCCTTCGCCTGCGGCTTCGAATACCCGGTCCTGTGCCGTGACATGGAAGGTGTCATTGCCGCCGCCGCCGGATAGATCGTCACGCCCCGAATTCAGCACGAAGGTGTCATCACCCAGCCCGCCCCACAGCGTGTCATTGCCGTTTGCGCCATCGAGCGTGTCGGCGAAATCCGTGCCGACGACCTGTTCACCCAAGCTGGTGCCGCGCCAATCGACGGCATCTGTGCGGGGGTCGATGTATTGGCCACGGATGCCCCATGTATCGGTTTCGCCAGCCTGAAAGGAGCGGTCCTCCCACACGACAAGGTAGCGGCCATCCTTGGTGGCGGTGATGTCCACCTGTGCGTGTGCGCCTTGTTCGACACCCAGGGCGAAGCCGGTGCCATTGGGGCTGCTGTCGGGGTTGAACAGTTGGGCGCGCAGGAAATTGCCGCCCGAGGAACCGGAGGCTTCTTCCCAGACCACGAGGAAGCTGCCATCGCGTTGGCCCGCGACGATGGGGTTGAGTTGGACCAGGCTGTCCACGGGGTGGACGTTGATCACGCCGCCCACGGCGCTGCCATCGGCGGCATAGATCTGGGCCAGGATGTTTACGGTGGCCCCGGACTGGCTTTGGGCAAAGGTGACGGGCTGGCTCCATGTCACGACAAATCGGCCGCCATCCAGCGCGGCGATGCTGAAGGCGCTGTTGACGTTGGAGAAGGGGTTCAGGTTCGGGACAGGGATTTCGGCCCCGATGGCGACGCCATCCGGGCTGCGGATCTGGACGCGGAGGTTGTATTCGTGGCTGGGCCCGTCTTCGTTGCTGAGATAGGCCAATGCCACGCGCCCGTTATTCAGCGCGATGATTTGCGGCTTGATCTGATCGCCGAACGCTGTGCCCGCGCCGGGCAGAAGGGCGCCAAGGCCGCCTGTGCTGGTGACCGTGTTCAGCAGGATCTTGCCGCCCGGATCCTGCGGAAGGGTGGCCACGCTGGACGTGGCCCCGACAAAGGCCACGCCACCGGAGTTCAGTCCGGCAATCGATACCGCGCCTGGAAAGACCGAGTTGCCGTTGATATCGACCGAGGGAAAGACCAGCAGGTTGCCGCCCAGTGGATTGCCTGTACCGTCATAGCGTTGCAGCGCGGTGGTTGATCGGAAGGACGTGTCGTTGGTGGGGATGGTGTCGGTGAAGGCGATGGCAAAACCGCCGTTCGACAGGGCGGCGACATCCGGGTTGAATTGCCAGTTGTTTTCGAAATTGGCGGGGATGGCGCTTTCGGTGTTGACCTTGAAATCGGGTTGGGCGGCGGGGCCGTTGGCGTTGATCACACGGGCGCGGATGTCGCGGCCGACATCCGCCACGCCAATATTGCTGTCATCGGTCCATGCGACGACCAGTCGCCCATCGCGCAGCACGGCCGCAGAGGGGGCGTATTGGTTCTCGGAGGTTGTGGAATTGATGCGGAAGGCCGGGGACAGGCTGGGCATGACAAAATCCATCGGAGTG
Organism: uncultured Paracoccaceae bacterium; assembly: GCA_958439195.1. Lineage (GTDB taxonomy): Bacteria > Pseudomonadota > Alphaproteobacteria > Rhodobacterales > Rhodobacteraceae > Paragemmobacter. The sequence continues at coordinate 69,856 of OY288169.1, read as the reverse complement.
ATACTCGCTACATGGTCAAGGGTGGGGCTGATGATGTGGGTCTGTCAACCTGTCTTCTGAGTCAGTTTTTGACGGGCCTTGGCGGGTTCGTCGCATGGGTGCGCGTGCAGGGGCCGTGCGGGTGCGCGTGCGGGGGCGTTGACGCCGTGCGCGGGCATGTTTAGGCGCGGATGGCTGGGGTTTGGGCGGGGAAACATCGTGGACGAGCAGAGGACCGGTGCCTTTGACGCGGCACCTTTGGGGGGCGGGACTGACCGGATGGGGCCGGTTCAGGCGGGATCAAGCGCGCCGCCACCCGATGATTTGGGGGCCATCGGGAAGGAGACATTCGCCACGGGATTGGTGGCGGCGTTTCCCATTGCGCTGGGGTATTTTCCCATTGCCTTTGCCTTTGGCGTTGCGGCAACCGGGGCGGGCCTGACGGGGTGGGAGGCGGCGGCGCTGTCGGTGATCATCTATGCCGGGGCGTCCCAATTCCTTGCGCTGGCCTTGCTGACATCGGGCGCGGCGCTGCCGGTGGCGGCCTTTACCCTGATCGCCATGAACCTGCGGCATGTTTTGTATGGCCCGGCCTTGATGAAGGCGGCGGGGGCCGATGCGGCGAAGGCGCGGGCCTGGGGGTGGGCCTGGGGATTGACGGATGAAGTGTTTGGCGCGGCGCTGGGTGATCTGGCGCGGGGGCGTCGGTTTTCCGAGCCTTACATGTTCGGGCTGGGTCTTCCCGCCTATGCCGCCTGGGTGGGCGGCACGGTGGCGGGGGCGATGGCTGGTGGCGGGGCGCTGGAGGGGTGGCCGGTGCTGGAGGCAGGGCTGTCGTTTCTGTTGCCGGCGCTGTTTCTGGCGCTGCTGCTGTCGATCCTGACGCGGCCTCAGGTGCCGGTGATTGTGGTGGCGGGGGTGGCCTGTGTGGCCGGAACAATGGTGCTGTCATCCACCACGGGGATCTTGGCGGGCATGGTGGCGGGCGCTTTGGCAGGCGTTGGGGCCGGGGTTTTGCGGGGGCGGGGATGAGCAGGGATCTGTTGGCGCTGGCCTTGATCGTGGGGGCGGCGAATTGGGGGTTTCGGTATTTGCCGATCCGGTTCGGGCTTGGGTTTGGTGACGGGGCCGATAACGGGGCCGATAACGGGGCCGGAACGGCGCAGGGAAGGCTGGCGCGGTTTCTGGCGGCGGTGGGGCCGGCGGCGATTGCGACGCTTTTTGTCGCCTCGGCCCTACCGTTTGTGGTGGCGGGGGATTGGGTGGCGCCGCTGGCCGGGACGGTTGGGGTAGGCGCGGTCTGGGTCTGGCGGCGGTCTGTGGTTGGGGCGACCCTGGCCGGGGCGGTGGCCTATGCGGTGGCATTCGCGTTAATGACCTGAACGCTTGTGTATCGGGGGCTTGCGCTGTGGCGCAGGTGGCGCAACCATGCGGAGAGAAAAGAGGGGAGTCGCGCCATGCTGGAAATCAGCCCGGAGAAGGTGGTGCATATCATTTACCAGTTCCGCGAGGAGGGCACGGCGGAGCGTGAGCTGCATGCCTTTATCGACGCGTTGAATGACGATGAGAAGGCACATCTGACGGCGATTGCCTGGGTGGGGCGCGGCGCGTTCGAGCCGGAGGATTACCAGACAGCGGTGGAGACGGCCTATACCGAGGCGACGGTGCCGACGGACCAGTATCTTATGGGGATGCCGCATCTGGCGGAAAACCTGGAGGCCGGGCTGGAGGCGCTGGGGGTGGACGTGACGGAAGTGGAAAGCGATTTCCTTTAGGCCGGTTCGCAGGGGTTGATCGCCGGAGGGGGCTGCCGCCCCCGCCGCCCGAAGGGGGCGGCCCCCCGCGGGTATTTGATGCCAAGATGAAACTGCGGTTTTTGGGCGGGGTTTGTGAGGGGGGACTTGCATTCCGGTGCCTGCGTTCAAACATATGCCTTGGCGTGAATGTGATGGGGGCCAAGATGGCGGATGCGGTGCGGCTGTGTTGTGCAGAATGCGGGCAGATGAACCGGGTGCCGCTGGCGCGGCTGGCTTCGGGGCCGAAATGCGGGGTCTGCGGCGCGGCGCTGTTGGACGGGCGCGTGATGGAGTTGGACGCGGCGGTGCATGACAAGATGATCGGGGGGGCGGCGCGTGGCGACGACCTGCCGCTGATCGTGGATTACTGGGCGGCGTGGTGTGGGCCGTGCCGGATGATGGCGCCGGAATTTGCCAAGGCGGCGCGCGAGATGGCCCCCGGCATCCGGTTCGCCAAGCTGGACACCGAGGCGCATCAGGCGGTGGCGCAGCGGGCGGGTATCCGGGGGATTCCGGCGCTGATCCTGTATCATCGCGGGCGCGAGGTGGCGCGGTTGTCGGGCGCGCGGCCTGCAGCCGACATTGTTGCCTTCGTGCGGTCGCATGTCGGGGCGCAAACAGGGCCGGGGGTGGGGTGAAACCTTGACAAGCCTTTGGCTTTGCGCCAAAAGCCCGCGCGTGTCGGGGCAGTAGCTCAGTTGGGAGAGCGCGTCGTTCGCAATGACGAGGTCAGGGGTTCGATCCCCCTCTGCTCCACCAAGTATTTCCTTTAAGATATTAAAATTAAAAGAAACTTTTTTAGTCTGAGTTGTCTGTTCCCCCAATGCTTCCCCCAATACGCGTTTCCTTGTTACTACTGGCCGCAAACGGCCCGGTCCTGCCCATTGTGCTCGGTTGGCATCATTTGTGCGTGGCCCAGCCGGTCGTTCCCGCCCAGCGGCACTTCTGTGGGACACGGTCAGCTATGTGGATCAAGCGGAGTATGCGCAACTGCAGCATGGACGGGTCATTTCCCCGGGTGAGGTGCGGTGCTGCCGGCCCATAGCCGCCGGTGGTAGTTAAACCTCGAACGTCGGCAATCGAAGATCATGGCCCTACTGCGCTGGGGCCATGAGCGGGCTTAGGGGTCAACCGACCGGGACGTTGTTGATTTCCATCCTGAACTGATCCGGGATTTCCATCGAGAAGTGAGCCACCTGTGAACACGCTACTCAACTCAAGCATAGGTCAACCCGCAATCACCAAAGCAATGCCACCCGTTATCTGCCCTGTGGCCATGTCCCGTTTCACCACTTGCAGCGCCAAGGCGCGGCCCTTCTTCAGGCCGAAGTCAGGGAGTGACAGTTTGACTTCTGTCTTGAGGGTTTGCGCGGTCATCGAGCGATACTCGCGCAAGATCTTGCGGCCCTCGTCGCCGACGGCCTTGCCCTTTTCCATCGCGGCGATGACGGCTTGGGCCTGCTTTGTCAGGCCAACCTGGGCGTCGATGTCATAGGCCTCTCTGTCTTGGCTTCGCAGAACCAGTCCTGCCTCGCTGCGTTCGGTGGACACTCTCGCGCCCTGCGCCTCGGGAACGGCGGCGGAAACCTCGATGCGGCGTAGGATTTCGGCCAATCCACCGCGCATACGCGGAGCAGTAATGGTGAGCGGGGCCAAGGCCTCGCGTCGGATGGAGCGCAGTGTGGCCGCATCCATCGGGAGGATTTCTAGTGCCTCCTTGGCGTTGCGATGATGGATCCAGTCCAGCCTGAAGGTCGCCCCCTGTGAGACAATGTCGAGGTTCAATTGCGCGACGTGGCGGTCGATCACCGGGTTCAGGGCATAGTCATCGACCGGAATGTCCAGCGGTGCGAAGGAGAAGACGCGGGCAAAGAGACAGCGGTGCCCCGAAAGGGCGGGTGGAACTGTGTAGTCCAAACCGACCTCGGTTGCGCCATAGGGCATCACCATCGCCGCAGAAACCCCGATCTTCGTGGCGAAGCGGGTGTCAAAGCCAAGGGATGGCGTGACCAGCCAGAACTCGACCTTGGCAGATGGTACAATCAGGTCGCCCCGGTTGCGGACCTGGGCGGTAAGGCGATAGGTCTGTCCGGCCTGCAGTTGCCGTGTCGGCACGCCCAAATTGGAGATCGGGGCGACACTCAGATCAGGCGAGAGCCAGAACGCGGGGCAGGGGATGGGGCGGCTGCCGGTATCCGCGTCGCAGCTGCGCATGTAGAGAAACGAGCTTTCGACGAAGTCATCGGGTCCCTTGCGGCGGTCGTCCCGTCCGAAGAGCGGGTTCAGTTTTCGCTTCGCCTCGGTTTGCGACTTCGCTGCGCGCGCGGTCAGTTCGGAGATGTAGGTGCGGATGTCCTCGACTGCATTGTCGGGCATGGGTTGCTCCCTTGATTATCGGATGATGTCGATTTCGACGGCGAAGGGCCCACCGGGCGCTTCCGAGGCGATGGGGTTGGGTGAGTCCGGCGAGGGATCTCCTCGCTGCGACCAGCAGAGGAAGCCGTAGCCGCGATCTCCGTCCAGATTAAAGTCGGGCATGTGGCCGCCCGATGCCTGCAGGTCATACATGGCAGCGGTAAGGTCCAGCGCGTTGCCCAGCAGGCTTTTGTCATGAAGCAAGGCAGCGAGTCGTCCGGCATCGGTCTGCTGCGGTCCGGGCGGGGTCTTCTGGATTGCGCTTAGGTCTTTCAGAAGGCTGCGGTTCTGGATGATGTCGCCCCATCCATACCAGACCGAGGTCTTGTCGAGGTAGTTGCCGGGCACACCGAAGGCATGAGCCACCTCGTCCCCGGTCGGCGGGTAAACGAGGTGACGTTCCTGATGCGTGAGTCCGGGCATGACCCAGCGCAGGAGCGGAAGGCGATGGTCGATGCTGGATGCCGTCTGGCCCAGTATGTCCGGAATGCCCGGATTGCCGAAATGTACGATCCTCGGTTCGGTGAGGTGTTCCTGCATCGGAAAGGCGAGACCGTTCATCGCAACGGCGAGGCGGAAGTTCTGGTAGGCGTCGTAGAGCTGTTCGTAGATCAGGCAGGCAGCGTAGCGGATGGTGGCCGAGCCGAGCGTGGTGATCGCGCCGAGGACGGCATCGATGACAGCGGCGGCGGCGGCAAGCGCGCCAAGGATGAGTGCGCCGAGCATGAGGAAGATGCCCCAGATCCCCATGCTGCCCGAGGTGTTGGCGGCGTCTTCGAGGAAATCCCCGATGTCGCCGAGGTTGTCCATCGCCTTGTCCCAGACCTCGCGCAGTTCGGCGCTTAAGGAGTAGGGAACGGGCGGGGGCAGGGTGCCGGTGTCGGTGGCATTCTTGAACCAGCGATACCAGAGCCTGTAGGTGTCGTTCAGATCGGCGGGCGTGAGGGAGGCGGCGTAATCGGGTCGCGGTGGGGCAGGGTCTTCGTTGTAGACTTCGGTCAAAGTCTCGATGATCAGCTTTGCGAGGTCCGGCGGCAGGTTCGTGAAGGGGTCGGGAACGTCGTTTTCGGTGTCGACGGGACCGGAAAAGTTGAAGTTGTAGAAGGCGTGCAGCTTGGAGAAGTTCCAGTCCTCGCTGCGGACATCGCGGAAGTTCAGCACGTCCTGATAATTCTCGCTCGCTTTGTGGCGTTGCGCGTGCGACCGGTAGGGACCGCCGCAGATCGCGTTCACATAGGGGTGGCCCACGGTATCGGCGGTCACATGCGTGAGGTAGCCGATCGCATAGAGATGCAGGGGTGATCCCGGATCGGTCTTGCGCAGAAGGGCCTGTGCGAACTCGCCCGTCCGCCGGTAATGCAGTGCGTCGAACCACCACCACTTCTCGCCCGCCGCCACGCCGTCGCGATAGGGATGGCTGACAAGATCGAAAAGCTTGAACTCGCCGATGAAGCTTTTGACCGCTTCCAGCAGCGTCGAAGAAAGCGCGTTTATCACGTTCTTCATGTCCCCGAAGAGCTGTTCCAACTCTGACAGGGTGGAGGAGGACGTGATCACCTCATTCGCCGCCTCGTCCAGCGCCTCAAGCGCATCGAGGACCGGTTGCGGAACCAGCGCTTTCAGGTCGCGCTTGAAATTCTCGATGAAGTCCGTGACCTCAAAATAGGTCGCCACGAGGTCGCGCAGAGCTGGGCTCATGTCCTTAGTATTGAAGAACAGGAAGTCCGGCCCCTGACAGCCGAGGAAATAATAGGGCAGGTTGCGCGGGTCCGCGAGCAGGGTCTGAATCTGTGCGTAGCTGGCGGAGGAAAGCGTTGTTCCTAGTCCGGTCGACCCCAGAAGGCGCGTTCGCAGGCGGTCGGCGATCATGTGGTGCATGGCAGGACCGGGCATCTGTCACCTCCTTGGGGTTATCGATGGATCGTTCTGGCTAGAGTTTCCTTTGGGTCGGGAAATAGGCGCTGCGCAGGGGCGTGCCCTTGGGCGGGATGATGGCGAGATCGGAGGTCGTGGCGATCACGCGCCGCGCCTTCGCCGGGGCGGTGTTCGGCGGGAAGGCCATGACGTGCACGGATTCGGTGACGAGCGACCAGGGCAGGGGAAGGATGACGGCGACGTCCTCGCCCGCATCGACGGTGTATTGCGCGCCGGGCCAGAGGGGTGCCGTTTCGCCCACCATGCAGATGCGGACCATCATCCGAGCCTTTGTCAGATTGCGGACCGTCATGCGCCGCTTGGCAAGCACCCGGCCCCGAAGATCGGCCAGCGCCGCATCGGGCCGAAGACCGCCCCGTCTTGATCGCAGGGCCCTTGCCAGTTCAGCCGCACCGTTGGCCAGCACCGTGCAGGTGTCGCGTCCGAAGAGCGTCGACGCCCCCTCGTATTGCTGGGTATCGTATTCTTCGGGCGTGGTGACATATGAGGCATAGCCGTTGGTGTAGGTGCTGACGACGCTTATCTCCACGCCGAGTGCGGAGAGGTCGGTCTGCATGGCCTGCCGTAGGCGGAGACCTGCGACGGTCGTAACTTCGGCGGGGACGCCTAGGGCGGCGAAGTGACCGATGCGAACCAGCTGCAGCGGCAGGACCTCGGGGGTCCAGGGGTCTGGCTGCATCATTCCGGGTGAGAGCAGGATTGGTTTGGGATAATGCGCGATCAGCATCGCCGCATCGGTCACGGGAAGTGCCGTCAGAACGCCGCGCAGGGCCGCTAGGGGCTGTCCGCTGAGCAATCCCGTCGTCGCCGCCAACAGTCGGTTGAGCGGTGCAAGCGTCGCGGCGGCCAGCGCGCCCACTGTCACCAGCCCGGCAGAGGTCTGTGCCGGATCGTTCGGGCTGAGGAGTGTGATGCCCTCGGGCATCAGTTTCTGGCCGCCATCCTCGGTGCTGCCTGCCGCCATGGAGAGGCCAACGGCGGCAACGGTGCCCGACCGTTTCGGCATGTGCAACCGATGCTCAAGCGTTTGCACCGGACCTCGCAATTCCGGGCCTGCTGTCGCAACCAGGTCCGTGGCTAGTTTGGCCTGTGCCTCTGCCGCTTCAATCATCCGCTTGGCCTGTTCTGTGAAGTCCGTTCCGTTGACCGGAAGAAAGCCGCTGCCGTTGGGGTCTATGTTGCCCGAAACGTCGCCGGCACAGGCATTTGCAAAACCCGCGACGAAACCGGGGCCAAAGCCTTCTTCCATGATCCGCGACGCGTGGCCCTTGTTGTCTCCGCTGACCAGACGGAACTGCTCACCCCTGTTGGTCGGGTGGATCGCGAACCAGTTCAGTGCGCCGATGCCCTTGAACGTGCCAGATCCTGCAGGGTCCTCGCGTTCGAAGGAGAGGAGGGTCATCACGTCATCGACGGCATTCGGGAAAGCGGCCTGATCTGCCGCTGGGTTGTTCAGGAAGGCAGGCAACGACCGGTTGCGCGTGATGCCTTGCAGGCGGCCCCTGCCCAGCCGCACGCGACCGGGTGCCAGAGAGGAGTGGGCGGCTTCGACAGCGGCGACGATGCCCGCGACCACGCTTTCGAAGACATGCGCATCGAAGCCAAAGCCCGCAGCATTGTAGAGGAAGTGATGCAGGTAACCTGACGGGGCGCTGTGGGTGTGGGTTCCCGCGATCCAGATGTTGTCCATGCGGTAGGGACTTTCCGGATTGCCATAGGACAGGCGTCGGACAACCTCTTGCTTGATCGCGATGGAGCAGGACCAGATATCGGCAACCACTAAGACGCACCTTGTCGCGCTGGACGGATCACCGATGATGAAGGCGCGTGCCTGCAACCAGACAGGTGCGTTGTCGGGCAGCCGCTCGATCCCGGTCGTCGTCTGAGAAGTAGATGTCCAACCCTGCATCGGGAGCGCGCTTTCCAAGGTCAGGACGGCGGCATCTGTTATGTTGGCTCGACCGACACCCACGACATGCCCTGGGGCGGGGGGTAGCGGTTGCATCAGATCGACCTCGGGAAGACGCTGGGTCGGGTTCGTGATCTTGGGTGCGTTCAGCCAAAGCAACTGGCCGCCAGGGGTCACCTCCAGCCGGGCCGATGCGGTATAGGTTTGTCCGTCCAAGGGCACGAGGAATGGTTCGAAACGGCCCGTCAATGTTCCGCGCTTGATGCCGACCTGCCAATCCGTGGCCGTCTTGTGGACCAGACGCATCGACTGACCCGCTGGGATCAGAATCTCGTCATTGGCGAAGGTGAGGAGGTGCAGCGACGGTTCACGCAGGCAGGCGAAGAATAGCGGATCGCCCACATCGTAGACGAAAACCAGAATGTCCTCGGAGAAGGAGTTCGTTACCAGCATCGCAGCACACTGGCCGATCCGAACACCCTTGCAGCAGCAGAACGCATCACGACACCTGCCCGTTCAAGAAGGATAATGGATGTTTCGCAAAGCTTCGCAGTAATCGCAGCGGATCGCCCAAAAATGGCCGAATTGGGTCGGAAACTTGTCTGAGGCAGGGCGAGGGACAGTTTTGCCGTGATTAGAGAGCCGCCACGATTGTAACGCGGTAACAAGCCTGACAGCCTTTGTGACTCCTCAAGCCCAAGGCATCAAAGCAGTCTAGGCTTTAGGATTTCCGCCCCCACCGACGCGGCGCTTGTCGCTGGCAGGTGCTTAGTCGCAACGTGGTCGATAGCTGGCAACGGGGACAAAGCGGTCGGTCGAGGTGGAGCGGTGAGCGTCGGCTTTCCGCCCATTCGTGAATGTGAGGACGTGATCGGCCCAAAGCGGACCGACAAGTGGACCAACCCTCCTGATGCCGCTGTCCAAAAGCGGTCATTCGAGAAGTAAGGCGGAGGCCGTTTTGCTGCCTCCGCCCTTGTCAGATCAATCGTAGCGCTTGATCTCGCTGTAAGCGCCCGCAACGCGAAGTGTAACGTCCACTGGCGCGTCGCCACGGTTCCGCCAGAACCAACCGTGGTTGCCGGTGAAGGCGGCGGTCAGTTCGCCTGCGTCTGCCTCGACCGCACGGCCTTTCTCATAGCTGATCGTGTTGCCGCTGCCGTCGCCGTGCGTGTCATAGTTCACGGCGCCGCCTGTGACTGCCCAATCGTATTGGGCGACGGCGCCCTCTTCCATCACCAGCTTGATTTCGATGCCTTCGCCGGGCTCTAGGGCGAAGGTGATCTCGTCAGTCCAGGTGGATGCCTCGGCAGGGGCTTCCTGCGCATGGGCGGTGCCGACGATGGCACCGAACAGGACATCGAGAAGGCCGGGTTGCAGCGAGGATTGCGGTTCGCCTTCGCTTTCCATCAGCAGACGGTCCGCTTCTGCCTCTTCGGCGAGCTGGGTCTTGATTTCGCCCATCTCGGTCAGACCGAGGACGCCTCCGATGCCGGTCGGGTCGATGCCGTATTCCGACGGCCAGACCACGGTGACAAGGATCGCAGCAGCCGCGCCCGCCGCGATGGCGGTGGACCGCCACAGCTTGCCCGGGGTCGGCAGGTCGTCGAGGTTCGGTTTCTGTGCGTTATGCATGACTTATCCTTTCACGAGAGCGCGAGGCCCGTCAGTTGATAAAAGACCAGAAGGAAACCCGCCGACATCATCACGACATTGGCGGTGTAAGCCTGCCCCCAGAAGCGGGGTGAGCGGCGCCAGAACCCCATGGCAATCAGGATGATCGACAGCGCCAGAAGCTGGCCCAGTTCCACCCCGATGTTGAAGGCGATGAGGTTGCCCAGAAGGCCGTCAGGCGCGATTTCATAGTCGAGGATCTTGGTCGCAAGACCAAAGCCGTGCAGCAGACCAAAGGCCAGGGTCGCCGCGCGGGTGTCGGGTTGAACCCCGAACCAGCGTTGAAACGCCCCCAGATTGTCCAGCGCCTTATAGACCACCGAAAAGCCGATGATGGCGTCGATGACATAGCTGTTGATCTTGATGCCGAACCACACGCCGGTCAGCATGGTCACCGAATGGCCGATGGCAAACAGGCTGACGTAAAGACCGATATCCTTCATCTTGTAGAGGAAGAAGATCACACCAAACAGGAATAGGATGTGGTCATATCCGGTCACCATATGCTTGGCGCCGAGATAGATGAAGGGGATGGGCAGGAAGCCGGAAACCTCCTGCACGTAACCGGCATCGCCTTCGGTCACGTTATGGGCCAGCGCGGCACCGGCCATGAGCATGGCAAGGGTCAGCGTGGCAAGGGTGATCCAGATGCGGGATGGCATCCGGGAGAGATGTGTCATGAGAGAGTCCTGTGTTGGGATATGTCTGATCAGGGCCGCGCAGCAATGCGCCGGCCGGTTCAGGCGGTTTGATCCCAAACGCGTGGCGGTCGCCTTGGCCCATCGCGGATGGCGCCGTTCAGGGCGGGCAGATCGTTCAATTCGATCGCAGCGCCCAGATCGAATGTCTGATCCTGCTGTGACGGAAGAATGATCATGGTGGAATGATCATGGTCGGTGGCATCGTGATGCTGATGGCCGTCTGCCTGCCAGACTTCGTCCTTTTCGGCATGCCAGGCGGCATGGTCCGCCTCGGCGGCCAAGGTGCCCGGGCCGTGCGTCACCGCATCGGTCACCGGGGCGAGCCCGAGCGACACCAGCAGTATTAACACCGCCAAAGGCCGAAAGACCCAAGCCAAAACGCCCATCTGCTCCTCAGCGACACCCTTTTTTGGTGCCATTCTTGCTTCTTGCTTTATCCCCCCACCGGGGATAGCGATTTCATATGATAGAACCGCACATACATGCAAGCCATCCCGCGATTGCCAGCCGGCTGAAACGTGCCGAAGGGCATTTGCGCCGCGTCATCCTGATGATTGAGGAGGGGCGCAGCTGTCTTGATCTGGCGACCCAGCTTCATGCGGTGGAACGCGCCGTGGCCGAAGCAAAGCGGGCCCTGATCCATGATCATATCGACCATTGTGTCTCCGCCGGGGGCGAAGTGGCTCTGGCCGAGGTCAAATCCATGACGAAGCTGCTCTAGATGCTTAAGACCCTGCGCAATCCGACCTTTCGTTACCTCTTCGCCGCTCAGCTTGTTGCGCTGATCGGCACGGGTCTTGCCACTGTGGCGCTTGGCCTGCTTGCCTGGCAATTGGCGGGTGATAACGCAGGCGCGGTGCTGGGCACGGCGCTTGCGATCAAGATGGTGGCCTATGTCACGCTGGCGCCGGTGGCGGCGGCGATTGCGGAACGCCTGCCGCGCCGGGCCTTTCTGGTGGCGCTGGATCTGATCCGGGCGGGGGTCATCGCCTGCCTGCCCTTTGTCGATCAGGTCTGGCAGATCTATGTGCTGATTTTCTTCCTTCAGGCAGCGTCGGCCGGGTTTACCCCGGCCTTTCAGGCGGTGATCCCCGATGTTCTGCGGGATGAGGAGGATTACACCAACGCCCTGTCCCTGCTGCGGCTGGCCGAGGATCTGGAGCAACTCGCCTCGCCCATGATCGCGGCCTTGCTGCTGACTGTTGTGAGTTTTCCGGTGTTGTTCGCAGGCACGGTGGTGGGCTTTGTCGCCTCGGCCCTGCTGGTGCTGACGGCGCGCCTGCCGGATCGGGGGCGGGGCGAGCCGGGGCATTTTTGGGCCGATGTGACCAAGGGCGTGCGCATCTATACCCGCACGCCGCGCCTGCGCGGGCTGATGGTGATGGAGGCGGCGGTCGCGGCGGCGGGGGCGATGGTCTATGTGAACACGGTCGTGCTGGTGCAGGCGCGGCTGGGTTTGGGAGAAGAGGCCGTCGCGCTGGCCTTTGCCGGATTTGGCGCGGGGTCAATGTTGGCCGCGTTCCTGCTGCCGCGCATCCTGGATCGTCTGGCGGACCGCCCGGTGATGATCGGCGGGGCAGCGTTGATGGTGGCGGGCGTGGCGCTGGTGCCGCTGGTGGGAAGTCTGGCCACCCTGATCACGCTATGGGCCTTGATCGGGTTCGGCTTTTCGTTGACGCAAACGCCCATCGGGCGGATCATCAACCGCTCTGCCCGCGAAACAGATCGCGGGGCGGTCTTTGCGGCGCAGTTCGCCTTGTCGCACGCTTGCTGGCTGGTCACCTATCCGCTTGCGGGTTGGATCGGGGCAGGGGCTGGTCTGAGTGCGGCGGCCCTTGTCCTTGCGGCGGTGGGCACGGTCGGGCTGGCCGCGGTGCTGCGCCTTTGGCCCGCCGATGATGAGACGGTTCTGCCCCATGCGCATCCCGACCTGCCGCCGGATCATCCGCATCTGGCCGAACATGGCCCCCATCATGCCCATGCCGTGGTGATCGACGACCTGCACCGCCGCTGGCCGCGCGCTGCCTGAAGATGCTGGAACTGGGTGGGCTGTTTCTTGCGGCCTTCTCCGCCGCGACCTTGATCCCTGCGCAATCGGAGGCGGTTCTGGTGGCGCTGATCTTGGGCGGAAGCCAGCCAATCTGGCTGCTGCTGGTCGTGGCGACCGTCGGCAATGTGCTAGGGTCTGCGGTGAACTGGGCGATGGGGCGGTTTCTGATCCTTTTCTCTGACCGACGCTGGTTTCCGTTTTCGCAGTCGCAGATAGACAGGGCCAGCGGGTGGTATGCGCGCTGGGGGCATTGTAGCCTGCTGGCATCCTGGGTTCCGGTGATCGGCGATCCCCTGACCTTGATTGCCGGCGCGTTGCGCGAACCGTTCTGGCGGTTCGCGCTTGTTGTTACGCTGGCCAAGGGAGGCCGTTATCTGGTGCTGGCCTGGATCACGTTGGGCCTGTCGGGCTGACAGCGTCAGACCAGCCCGACCAGATGCAGGATCAGCCCCAGCGCCGCCGCACCGCCCAGCACGGTTGCCATCCCGAGTTTCAGCCGAAACACGGCAATCAGCGCAAGAACGGAAAGCCCTGCCGCCACCCAATCAAGGGAGGCCAGCACCGGCAATTCCAGGGACAGCGGTCCTGCCTCGACCCGCGCGACGTCGCGCCAGATGACGTGGATGGCAAACCAGATCGCAAGGTTCAGGATCACGCCCACCACTGCCGCCGTTACGGCCGATAATGCAGCAGAGAGCGCCTTATTGGCGCGCAAGCCTTCCATGAAAGGCGCGCCGAGGAAGATCCAAGCAAAGCAGGGTGCAAAGGTTACCCAAGTGGCCAGAAGCCCGCCTGCGGTGCCTGCCAGAAGGGGCGCGGCCCATCCCGCCTCGCGGAAGGCGCCCATGAAGCCCAAGAATTGCAGCACCATGATCAGCGGTCCGGGTGTGGTTTCGGCCATGCCGAGACCATCCAGCATCTCGCCCGGTTCCAGCCAGCCATAGGTGCCGACCGCCTCTTGTGCGACCCAGGCCAGCACGGCATAGGCCCCGCCGAAGGTGAGCACGGCGAGTTTGGAAAAGAACGTGGCAATGTCTGCGAACACCCCGTCAGGGGCCAACAGGACCAGCGCCGCGACAGGGGCCAGCCACAGCACCAGCGCCACTGCGCCTGCGCAGAAGGCACCTGCGCGCTTGGCGCCTGTCAGGTCGCCATGTTCTTCGCCCAACAGCGTCGCCGCATCTTCGACATGGGTCTTGCCCACCGCCCCGTGCCGACCGCCGCCCTGAAAGGCCGCAAGGCCGGCTTTCGCCCCGGTCCAACCAATCAGTGCCGCGACGGCGACGATCAGGGGGAAGGGCGCGTCGAAAGCGAAGATCGCCACAAAAGACGCCGCTGCGATGGCCTGCATCGCGCGGTTCTTCAGCGCGCGTTTGCCCACCCGCACCACCGCCTGCAATACGATGGCCAGCACCGCCGCCTTCAACCCGTAGAACAGGGCGGACACGAAACCCACATCGCCCCAGATCGCATATACCCAGCTCAGCGCCATGATGGCCACGATCCCGGGCAGGATGAACAGCAGCCCCGCGATCAGCGCGCCGCGCACGCCATGCATTAGCCAACCGATATAGGTAGCAAGCTGCTGCGCCTCGGGCCCCGGCAAGAGCATGCAGAAGTTCAGCGCGTGCAGGAACCGCCCATCACCCAACCAGCGTTTTTCTTCAACCAGAATGCGATGCATAACGGCAATCTGTCCGGCAGGCCCGCCAAAGGACAGGGCCGCGATGCACGTCCAGACCTTTGCCGCCTCTGTCAGTGTCGGAAAACCCTGTTCACCATTCATTTCGTCTTGCCCTTGTTGGTTGGCCAATTGTGCTGTTCATCTACCGCATCCCGCGCCCAGCGATAGAAGGCATCGTAGAGCGCGATGCCGGCCTCAAGCTGGGCCAGATCATCCGAATGCATCCGTGACAGGCCAAGGGAGGCCGCGAGGAGGCCCGCACATTCCGGGGCGAGGTCCGGCCGCGCCGTATCCGCCCCGCGCACGATCAGCGCCAAGCGGCCGAGTGCAGGGGTCGACAGGCCGAACTCGGACAAGAGGACATCGAAGGTGCAAAGGTCATCGCGATGGCTCCAGAACACACCCTCGATGTCGTAGGGCATCGCTCCGAACCGTTCGGCCACGCCCTGCACCTCGGCCGGGGCGACGAACAGGAACACAGCGTGCCGGTCGATAAAGCGGCGGATCAGCCAGGGGCAGGCGATGCGGTCGATCTTTGGGCGCGACCGCGTCACCCAAAGCGACCGGCCGCGCCCGTCCCGCGCAGTGATCTTGCCAGGGTCGATCAGCGGCAGGCCCGCTTCAACCCATGCCGCCTGACCGCCCAGCAGATACTCCGCCTGCAAACCCTCGTGGCGCAGCCAGGCCGCCGTGCCCTGACTTAGCCGGTGCCCCTCGGCACAGACCACGACCACCGGTCCGGTCAAATCCCCTGCAAGGGTCGACAGTGCATCCGGCGCAAGCTCGGCTTCGCCCAGCATGCGCGCGCCGGGCAGCAAGCGCGGGTCACGGGCGCGAACGGCGTCTCTGCGAACGTCGAGGATTGTCGGGGATTTCGGTGTGCCCAGCAGACGGGCAAGCTGTTCACAGGATATGGCATCAGGCGCAGGCATCTGCGTTCCTCCTCAGGTCTTGTTTCAGTCAGTTGAAACGCGATCTTCGGCTGGCGCCTCGTGGGGCGTTCGCGCGACCCCATTGGCCACGCATCCCAAATTCTCATGGGACCTGTCAAGGCCAAGAAGGAACGTCTGCTAAGCAGTAACCCGCAGTAAGATGCTCCGTCGTCCGAATGGCCTCATTCCGCCCCTTGCGTATTGGAGAGCGCTTCCGGCCGGTGGTGTTGAAAATCTCGACCCGCTCTCCGCGCCCAGCGTTCGGCTGTAGATGCCTGCGGGTCTGCTTAGTGCCGCTCCGGGCGGGGCCGCTGTCACTTTCATGAGTTTGCGGAGGTACTGTTCGGTTGCGGCGAGGTGGATTTCGTCTTTGGCTCCGTTTGGGCCGCGCAGTCGCAAGCGACCAAGGCCCAAGATGCGCTTGAGGCGGCCGAAGAGCATCTCCACTTTCTTCCGGCGGCGATTGCTCTTGAGGGCTCCAAGTCATTGACCAAACTCTGTCGTGGTGTTTCAGCTTTCCGGTCCAAAGGTTTCTTGATGGATCCGATTTACCGGGACACCAGAGGCTTCGAGGCCGAGCCGGATGCTGGATTGGAACTCCGCTTGACCACAAAGCATGTAGTGGGCCCGTGAACCCGCCCCAAGGGCTAGCAGATTTTCGGCGGTGATCCGGCCCTGTATGTTGTAGTCAACGCCGGGTCTGTCGGTGCCCCTGGGCCGACTGTATGCCACAATTCTGCGCAGATTGGAGTTGGCTTGCACAAGGCCATTCACCTCATCGCGAAAGGCGTGGGTCGAACCGTTCCGCGTAGCGTGAATATACCAGACCGTTCGGTACTGCTGGCTGACATTTGCCCAGAGTACAGACAGCATGGGGGTCAGGCCCACGCCAGCGCTGACCAGCACCAACGGGCAGTCCGAGCAGGGCACAACGAAATCGCCGGAGGGCTTTTGCGCCGCGATAACGCTGCCCTTAAGGCAATCGTCATGCAGGAACCGCGACACGAGTCCATTGTGCTCGCGCTTCACGCTGATGCGGTAGAACTGGCGGTCTTGCGGCGGCCCGGAAAGAGAGTACGAGCGCCTGTAGGTGCCACGAAGGCTGGGAATTTGCACCTCGACCTGAAGATGCTGTCCGGCCTTGAACGGGTCGAGCGGGCGATCATCGAGTGGCGTCAGGTAGAACGACGTGATGTCTTCGCTTTCGCGGACTTTGTTGGCGACCCTCAGCTGCCGCGACAAGTGATCCAGACTAGCCCAACGTAGCGACACGGCACTGGGGCGCTCGATGATGGCCTCGATGTCAACCGCGATCATGCGCCGGGCGTCTGGGTCATGGGCACCGTCGGGTGACCAGTCGATCTTTGCGCGGCCAGTGACGTGCAGAAGCCCGCCCGTTGCGAAGTCTATGAACAGCAGGCCCACTCGCGGATCCGCGACCAGGTTGCCGATGGTATTGAAAAAGTTGTTGCCCGCATAGTCCGGTATCAGAAGACGGCGGGAGCCGCCCACGCGGACGAAGCCGTGCTCGCCGCCCCGGTGGCTGGCGTCGTAACCACGGGCATTGCCTTCAGCGTTGGGATGGCCCGAACCGATGAACAGCGTGTCGGCCGCGGCTATGCGGGCGATCTGGTCCCGGTTCAAGGCGTCTGACCGCCGGGCCTTGCCGGGCACTGTCGTAACCCGGGTGACGGCACGTTGTTGGATATACTGCGGGCAATTCCCGAAGCTCTGGCGGATGTCTATTTTATAGCCACTCCTGTAAGGCCGGACATGGCCGCTGAAGCGGTTGCGGCGACGCGTGGCCAGTTCGATACCCAAAACGCCGATCTCGGCACCCGAAGCGAAAGCTGCGGACAGCGGATCGTCCGCCGCAAGCAAGTTCTCGAGGGTGATGTGATACGGGTCGGGCGAGGTGGCAAAGCCGTTCACCCCTTCGACCAGCGTGACCCAAGTCTGGCCTGCAGCATCCATGCCCGAGACCACAAGAAACGGCAGCGATGTGTAGAACGCGCGGTGCTGTTCGGGGAGGTGGTCACGAATGAAGCCGCCGACACGCGCTGCCATGTCGCCCACACCTGCGCGGGCCTGCGCGGCGCGCTCGCCGTCGTGAAAGGGATTGGGGATTTCTGTATGTGTCATGGCGTGGCTCGCTCAAAGAGGTCGAAGCGGTGATCAGCGCCCCGGGACGGTTCGGTCGTCAGGCTAGGTCCGGGATCTGGGAGGAAGCCATCGGCACGAAGTTCGGCTGCGCCTCGATGCGGGCCAACCAGGCGCGTAGATTCGGGTAAGGTGCCAAGTCGACTCCGCCCTCCGGCGCGTGCGCGATGTAGCTGTAGCCTGCAACGTCGGCGATGGTAATGTTGCCTGCGGCCAGCCAGTCACGGCCCGCCAGATGCGAGTCCATTACCTTGAAAAGGTCGTGCGCCTTTGCAACTGCGGCGGCATGATCGTGTTCGGTGCCAAAGACCTTGACCAGACGCGCAGCGCAAGGACCAGCATAGATGTTGTCGGCGGCCACGGTCAGCCATCTCTGGACCTCGGCGGCCTGCCTCGCGTCCTGCGGCAGCCAGTGCGCGCCCCGGGCATAAGTCTGCACGAGGTAGATCAAAATCGCGTTGCTGTCAGACAGCGTGTAGCCGCCATCGTCAATCGCGGGGACCAGACCGAAAGGGCTGATCCGCAGATAGGCAGGCGCCTTGTGGGCACCGTTCGCCATGTCGAGGTCGATGTTCTCATAGCGCAGCCCAAGTAAGGCCATCATCAGTTCGACCCGGTGACAGTGGCCCGATTTGGGGTTGCGGTAAAGCTTGATCGGGGTGGTCATTGGTTCGGTCCTTCTGATCGACATTCCAGGCGCGGGGCTGTCCCAAGCGTTGAACCATTTCTAATTCCTTTTCTAATGCGAAATAATGAGCCAATTTTGGAAGTCACCATTCTGCGTTTTGGAATGATAAGATGGACCGGATACAGATGCTGGAGGTGTTCGTGGCTGTCGCCGAGTCAGGCAGTTTTGCCGGCGGCGCACGGGCGACGGGCCTGAGCCCGCCATCCGTGACGCGCGGCGTAAACGACTTGGAGGAACGCCTTGGCGCGCGACTTTTCCTGCGCACGACGCGGGTGGTCCGGCTGACGGACGTGGGCCGGGATTACCTAGAAGAAGTGCGCGGCATCCTGTCCGATCTGCGGGCGGCCGATGACCTTGCGTCGGGCATGGCGGCGCGCCCAACTGGCCATTTGCGGGTTACCGCCCCGGTCGAGTTCGGACATATCCACGTAGCCCCGATCCTTGCCGATTTCCTGGATGCCTATCCGGCTGTATCGGCCGACCTGCTGACGGTTGACCGTATCGTCAACCTGGCCGAGGAAGGGATTGATGTCGCCCTGCGGATTGGTGATCTGCCGCCCTCTGGATTAACGGCGGTGCGTGTCGGTCATGTGCGCCGGGTCATCTGTGCGGCACCGGACTACCTTCAAAACTACGGGGTTCCGCAGACACCGGCAGACCTGACACATCACAGGATCATCGCGATCGGCGGCACCACACCGAACACCGAATGGCGGTTTGGCAAAGACCGGAGCGAGATCGTCCGGTTGAAACCGCGGCTCTTTGTGTCGAACGTCGGCGCAGCCTTGGAACTGGCGAGAAGAGGCTGGGGGGTAACGCGCGTTCTGTCCTATCAGGTCGATCACGATCTGCAGGATGGAGGTCTGCTAACGATACTGGACACGTTCGAAGCGGAGCGCCTTCCGGTTCATCTTGTTCACCACGAGGGCCGGCGCGTGACCGCGAAACTACGCAGCTTTCTTGACTTTGCCCGCGACAGGTTGCGCGATTTGCCAGTTCTGAATGGCTAAGGCGCCTGCGTCGGCCCCCCCGACGGAGCGGAGGGCCGACCAGTGAGGAGGGAACGTAGGATAGGCGTTCCGATGATGCGGAACTTACTTCAGGTAAAGGATCATGCCGGCATGATGCAGCACATCGGGCTCGACGAAGGTGCCGTCAGCGGTAAAGCCAGTGTCATCCCAGTATTCGATGTAATTGCCGGTCACCTTGTAGTGTCCTTCATAGGCGCGTTCGCGATTGCCCCGGGCTTCGACATAGCGGCCATTTGGCAAGAGTTCGTGACGGATGTGCTTGTCAGCCGTGACCCACATCCCGACGTAAGGATGCGGCGGGGCAGCCTCTTCGGCGAACACGGCGCTGCTGGCCAACAAAGCGGCGGTGAGAATGGTTGATTTCTTCATGATGAACCTCAATTTGCGGATGCGGTGGGACGGATGGTGATTTCGGTGGTGTCAACGGTCGCCGGGGCCTCGATCAACTGACGTACGGCGCGGGCGATGTCGGCGGGTTGCAGAGCCACGGCACAGTAGGAGCCGATCATCGCCTGCGTCTCCTCATGCGTGATGGTGGAGGCGAGCTCGCTTTCGACCACGCCGGGATTGACGCAGGTGACACGGATCGCGCTGCTTTCCTGGCGAAGGCCGTCCGATATCGCGCGGACCGCGAACTTGGTGGCGCAGTAGACGGCTGCAGTTGGCACGACCTGCAGGGCACCGATCGAGCCGATGTTTATGATCTGGCCCTCGCCTTGGCGTTCCATGACCGGCAACACCGCGCCGATCCCCCACAGGACACCCTTGATGTTCACGTCCACCATCCGCTCCCATTCCTCTACCTTGAGGGCGAAAAAGGGGGACAAGGGCATGACGCCCGCGTTGTTCACAAGCACGTCGATCCGGCCCCATAGGTTGAGCGCGGTCTGCGCGAAATCCTTCACGGAGCGCAGATCAGCGACGTCGAGGAATGCGGTCGCGACATCGGCGCCCGACGCGCGCAGGTCGCTGGCGATGGCATCCAGCCGGTCTGTCCGGCGTGCGCCCATCAGAACCTTCGCACCGCGCGCGCCAAGTTCGCGGGCGATGCCCTCGCCGATTCCGCTCGAGGCTCCGGTAATCAGTATGACTTTATTCATGGCTTTTCCTTTTCCTGCCAGTTGTCAGGGGCTAGATGGACTTCGGCCGTTGCAAAGGGTATCGGGTCGTCACTGGACTGGGTGGTTAGCAGTGCGCGACAATGGGGGTGTGAAGTGGACCTTAACCTGCTGCCGCTTCTGCTTGCCGTTGCCGATGAACGGAACTTTCGCGCTGCCGCCGACCGCCTTGGCGTGACGCGATCTGCTGTAAGCCAGGGCATCCGCAGGCTTGAGGATACTGTGGGGTTGCAGCTAGTCATGCGCACGACCCGCGCCGTTCGCCTGACCGAAGCCGGGGAGAGGCTGGTGGAAAGCCTGCGCGCGCCGATGGGGGCAGTGCAACAGGCCCTAGAGGTGAACGCCGACGCACCAAGCGGAAGGCTGCGGCTTGCCGTAACATCGATCGCCGAAGACTTTCTGTCGGGGCCGTTGTTGGCGCGCTTTGCAGAAGCGCACCCCAAGGTCACGGTTGATGTAACGGTGACGGATGACGAGCTGGACATTGTCGAATATGGCTACGATGCTGGAGTCCATCTGGGCGAAGTGATCGAGCAGGACATGATCGCCGTGCCCGTCGGCGGCCCCCAAAGCGAAGTGGCGGCAGCGTCACCTGCCTGCATTGCGCGCCATGGCGCACCCGATCATCCAAGGGATCTTCTTCAGCATCGCTGCATTGGGTGGCGCCCGCATCCCAATACTGCACCCTGGCACTGGGAATTCGTGCAGGACGGCAGGCCCTTCGACGTCATGGTCGATCCGCAAGTCACGACCAACGATCTGCGTCTGATGTTGCGTTTGGCGCTGGCGGGAGGCGGCATCACCTTCGCCACGCGGGACTGCATGCGAGAGTACCTTGAAAGTGGTGCGCTGGTCCCGCTTCTCACAGAATACTTGCCGCCGTTTTCCGGTTTTCAGCTTTACTTTCCGCAGCGCAAGCACATGGCGCCAAAGCTGCGGGCCCTTATTGAACACGTGCGGCGATGGCGCTTTTCCAGTTGAGAAGTCTGCCGTGCGACGTCTCAAGACAGCGCGGAGGCGCGGATCAAAGACAGTGCGCGTATCGGTGGGTTTGGTCGTGATTTGAGATCGCCGGATCCACGAACCGAATGGCAGGGATGGCCGCGCCGCACGTGGCGCGGCCAAAGCGACCTTACTGGCTTGTCACGACCTGCATCACGGCTTCGGATAGCGCGATTACCGCAGCGTTTCGGGTGTCGAAGTCGGCTTCGGCATCAGACAGGAAAATTGCGATGAAGTAGGGCTTCCGATCTGGCGGCGTGACCATCGCCACGATGTTGCGGTTGAAGTCGGCGCTGCCCGACCGGTCCGCGACATGCCAGCCTTCCGGCGTGCTTGCACGGATCAAGGTGCCGGTGACGCTGCCGGCGCTCATCCAGTCGACCAGTTGCGCACGCGACGTGGGCAACAGGGCGTCACCGATCAACAATGCCGCCATGGTCGAGACCATCGCATCCGGACTGGTGGTATCCCGCGGATCGCCCGGAATGAAAGTGTTCAACTCGGGCTCGCGACGGTCAACTCGGCTAATCGGGTCGCCGATCTCGCGCAGGAACGAGGTCACGCTTGGTGTTCCGCCAATCCGATCGATGAGCAGGTTCGTAGCTGTGTTGTCGCTCATATCGAGCGCGGCATGACATAGCGCGCCCACGGTCATCGTGTTGCCGACCATCGTTTCGGTGACAGGCGCATAGTCGAGGATATCCTCAGCTTTGATGACAAGCGGTTCGGCCAAGTCGATGTCGCCCGCATCCACAAGGTTCAGAACCGCGCCGCACAACATCGTCTTGAAGGTGCTGGCCATCAGGAAGCGTTCGTCGGCGCGATGGCTGATCGACCAGTCCGAACCGCTATCGTGGATTACAAGGCCTATGCGTGCGTCAAGGTCGCGTTCGATGCGGTCGATGGTTGCCGCAAGGTGCTGCTCTGGGTCATTCGCAAGGGCAGGCGCGGGGGCGAGCAGTCCAAGCGAAAGCCCGGCAGCCAGAAAAGGCAGCATAGATGAGAGGGGAATCATGGGATCATCCTTGTCTGGATCGATTGCGCAATACTCCGCTCCGTCGCCCGCTTGAGACGATGCATGACGAGCGGCTATCAAAGGTTGGAACGTATGAGACATCAGTGGATGTATCGCCGCTTCCTTTAATTTGCTGCTTTACTGCCATCAAACGACAAAATATCACCCTCAGCATTAGCTGGAGTAATACCCATGGATCGCCCAGACCTACCTCTGAACGGGCTCCGCGTGTTCGAAACCGCCTACAGGCAAGGCAGTTTTACACGCGCTGCCATAGAGTTGCGCATCACCCAAGCCGCGGTCAGCCATCAGGTGGCAAGGTTAGAGGATCGGTTGGGCGTAGGCCTGTTCGTGCGCGCGTCCGGCGGATTGGTGCCGACCGATGAAGCAAGAGCGCTCTACCCCGTCCTGGAGCACGGATTCGACGCGATGGCGCGGACGCTGGATCGGATCACCGGACACCGCGACATCGAGACGTTGAAGATCGGCGTCGTCACAACCTTTGCCGTGGGATGGCTGCTGCCGCGCCTGCCCGAGTTCCGGCAGACCCATCCGATGGTCGACCTCCGCATCTCGACCAACAACAACCGCGTCGAGATCCTTCGCGAAGGGCTCGACATGGCCATCCGATACGGCGCGGGATCCTGGACCGGGCTTGAGTCCGACCTTCTGGTCGAAGCACCGCTAGCGCCCCTGTGTGCGCCGTCGATTGCCGATTATCTGACCGACCCGAAGCACCTTGGCCGTGAAGTCCTGCTGCGAAGCTATCGTAGCGATGAATGGCCCCGCTGGTTTGCAGAAGTGGGATCATTCTGTCCACCCCTGACCGGCCCCATTTTCGATTCGTCCCTGGCGATGGCCGACATCGCCAGGGAAGGCGGCGGCGTTGCCCTGCTTCCCGTGGGCATGTTCACCCGCCAGATTGCCGATGGGCGGCTGGTTCAGCCGTTCTCGACCGTGTTGTCAGCGGGCAGCTACTTCCTGACATGGCCTGCAGACCGACCGCTTACACCCGCCATGAAGGATTTCCGAAGGTGGTTGCGAGCCGTATCTTCCGAGTCAGCTTCCCGCGCCACCGACTAGCATTTGTCAGGACGTCAAGCCGCCCATGCCAATCATGTTCGAGCAGGGGGAACACTATGAGGGCAGCAATCCCGGCATCCTCTTCAGTTGAAGGGCACGGCATGACGCCGTGCCCCCTGGGTGTCATCGGCCACGCAGGACCAGTCCCGCGTAAGCGGCAACTCCGTCTGCGAAATGGCCGTCGGCGGTACAGCCGACGTGCTTCCATTGCACGGCACTAGAGAGGGTCACTGATCCGCGACCCGATTTCCCAAAGTGGCGGCGATCGCCTCTGGCTCGACTATCCATGCGTAGTTCAGCTCATGCTTAATCTTCCAAGCCCCCTCGACGCAGGCCCAGCCGAGTTGCGACCGGCCGTCGAACGCGATCACCTGCCCGTCCAGCCGGTCGATACGGCCGACTAAGCCCAAAGTGGTCGAAGCGACATCCGTGCCCACCAGTTCCTCGTTCACACCGGTTAGGCCGTGCAGCACCGACCGCGCCGCGTTCTGCAGTCCTTCCCAGTTCGCGCCATAGACCGCGGCATCGCGGAACAGTTGCGACTCGCCGGGAGCGAAATTGTCGTAGAACACGCCTTTCGTATCCTTGAGGTCGTAGTAACGTGCCATCTTGGTGGCAAATGCGAAATCCGGATCGCCTTCTCGGCGCTCCCATCCCACCATCATCCAGTCCGCATGGAGGGCGCCAGGGGCTTCGGGGCCGGTGGCGGGGCAGGTCTGTGTGGCAAGTCCGGCGGCGGTCAGCGCCAGCGCGGCGGTCATCATCAAGGTCTTCATGGGCTTTCCTTTCATGCGGTTCATGCGGCCTGGGGCACCTGCCCAGACGGCTGAGAGGAAAATGGACTTGATGTATTGGCGCCGGTACAGGTCGCATGGCACGCCCGGCAGAGCCTTGACAGGGCCGTGAAGCACGTCTGTGGGATCGTGAGCGAGATCTTTAATCCAGCCCGCATGCAGTCTGTCGCGACGCGGCAAGGATAGCTCTGGCTGGAAACAGCGGAGCAGGCCGGCGGGCCCGTTCAGCCTTGTCCTTCTCCGCCTCAGAGGCGCTGGACGCCGCCTGACGGTATGTGAGGCGGATGGGCGCTGAAGCGCTCGGGGTAGCGGCTTTCCCGAAACGCCGCATCAATCCAGTCGATGAACGCCCGTGTCTTAGCGGGAAGAAGGCTCCGCGAGGCGTAGTACACCGAGACCTCGCCAACGTCGGCGTACCAGTCCGGCAGGAGGCGGATCAGGCGGCCATCCTCAAGATCCGACAGGACCTCGGCCACAGCGAGCAGGGCGACGCCGAGCCCGAGGCGTGCGGCCTCGCGGATCGCGCTCGGCTCGTTTAGCACTACTGTCTCAGGGAGCTCTGCTGCCATCTCGTGGCCCGCTCCGTTGCGCATTGTCCAGTGCCGGATGCGACCGGTTCGAAGCACGCGCCTCGCGATACCGTCGAAATCTGAAAGTCCAGCCGGATCGATCGGAGCGCTTCGGCCCGCCATGTACCCAGGCGAAGCAACAGCAATGCCATGCAGCGGCGCGAGCTTGCGGGCGACGATCCCTGGCGATAGCTCGACCGCGCCGCTGATGGCGGCATCGTAGCCTTCTGCGACCAAATCGACGACGCGGTTCTCGAAGTGCCATTCCGCCCGGATCAGAGGATAGCGTGCGAGGAACCCGGGCAGGAGCGGCAGCACATGCGCCACTCCGAAGGAGGGCGGCATGCTGAGCTTTAGAGTACCGGCCGGTTCGGGTCCGTGTGCGGTGACAGCTGCAATCGCGCCCTGCAGCAGGTCGAGTGGATCCCCGACCGAAGCGAGAAAGCTCTCCCCTGCTTCGGTAAGCTTCAGCCCCCGCGTCGACCGGTAGAACAGCCGGACACCTAGATTGCGCTCCAGAATGGCGACATTGCGGCTGACCGCTGCTGGCGTCAGTCCCAACCGGCGGGCAGCCTCGGAAAAACTCCCGCACTCGGCGCTCCGCACGAAGGCTTCAAGGTTCGAAAGTGTCTCCATAGCACCACCTTCAATGGATCGTTGAAGGAAAAGCAAGCCGATCTGGACTAACGCCAAGGGCCCGCGTCGAGCACATTCACGCCAATCGCGACGCATTGAGCCGCGAGAACCGAACCTGCTCGAATGTGTTCGGCACGACAAGGCCAGGGTTTCGATATCCCAGGTTTGCAATGCCGCCCCTTTCGAAAACCAATGGAGCAGAATCATGTCTTCCATTCCCAAACCGAGCCTGCTGCTCAGCCGTCGTAACGCACTGGTCGCGGCATCGGCTCTGGCATTGAGCGCCGGCCTTCCGTTGGGACCCTCGCAAGCCAATGAACCGACAACTCTCGACCTGCAGAAAGGAGTGCCTTCCATGGGTTACATCACCACCGACGATAACGTGCAGATTTTCTACAAGGACTGGGGCCCAAGGAACGCCCAGCCCATCGTCTTTCATCACGGCTGGCCGCTCAGTTCGGATGACTGGGACGCGCAGATGCTGTTCTTCCTAGAAAAGGGGTACCGCGTCGTCGCCCATGACCGGCGCGGGCACGGACGCTCTAGCCAGGTGGACGAGGGGCATGACATCGACCATTACGCCGCCGATGCTTTTGCCGTGGCAGAGACGCTGGACCTTCGGAACGCTGTCCATATCGGCCATTCAACTGGTGGCGGCGAAGTAGCGCGCTATGTTGCTCGATACGGTGCACAGGCTGGCCGTGTAGCCAAGGCGGTCCTAGTCGCCGCCATCCCGCCGCTGATGCTGCAGACCGACGCAAACCCCGTGGGCACGCCACTAGAGGTCTTTGATGGCTTCCGCGCAGCGCTTGAAGGAAACCGCGCGCAGTTCTTCCGGGACGTTCCCGCCGGTCCATTCTACGGTTTCAACCGTGACGGCGCGCAAGTGCATGAGGGCGTGATCCAGAACTGGTGGCGCCAGGGCATGATGGGTAGTGCGAAGGCGCAGTATGACGGCATCAAGGCCTTCTCGGAGACCGATCAGACGGAGGACCTAAGGGCGATAACCGTCCCGACCCTGGTGCTGCATGGCGAGGACGATCAGGTGGTCCCGATCGCCGCGTCGGCCCTGAAGGCAGTCAAGCTTCTGCCGAATGGTGCGCTCAAGACCTATCGCGGTTTCTCGCACGGAATGCTTACGGTGAACGCCGACGTGCTGAACGCCGATCTGCTGGCGTTTGTCACTGGCTAAGCAGACCGCAGCGCGGCGTCACCTGCACGTCGCGCCTCCCCCCCCTTTCAACAGTCTACGCCCCCGGCCAACGAAGGATACGATCAATGTCTCAACGAAATGCAGTCTTCCCCGCCAACCGACATGCGCTGTATGAAGCGCATGGTTACTCTGCCGCCGTCCGCTCTGGCGATCTTCTGTTCATCTCCGGGCAGGTCGGAAGCCGCGAGGACGGCTCGCCCGAGCCGGACTTCGCGCAACAGGTCACCCTGGCCTTTCAGAACCTCGAGGCCGTGCTCACGGCGGCGGGTGCGAGCTTCGACGACATCATCGATGTGACCAGCTTCCACACCGACCCCGAGACGCAGTTCGGGACAATCATGCCGGTTAAGGACAGGTTCTTCCCGGCGGCGCCGCACCCGACATGGACGGCTGTCGGAGTAAACTGGCTTGCCGGGTTCGATTTCGAGATCAAGGTGATCGCGCGCGTTTCGGGCGCGGACTAGGCTGATCCAAGGATCTTCGGATCCTAACATTGCGAAAGGCGCGACCGGGACATCGCAATGTTCCGGCCGCTCTGGTCAGAACCGTGGTGTGGCCCCTCACCCAATTGCAGAGGCGCGAACACGCCCTGAGTGATCTCGGCACCCGCGTCCCGCACAAAGATCGACGGCGCGCTTACCCAGAAACGAGCGGGAGCAGCTCGTCTTCGCACCACATCCGGAAGGTGGTCGGGGTGCCATCCCGCGATGTCGGCGTGACGAGGTGATCCATCCCTTCATTCTTGGCCGTCAGCATCTCGACATAGGCCTTCGCCATGCCGTCACTGGTGCCGAAGTCAAGCATCATCTGGCGGAAATGCTCCATCGGCAATTCGCTTGCCACGATCTCGCGCCTCAGAACATCTGACAGGATCGCCGCCATCTCGTTGAACGACAGGTCTTCCGGACCAAGGAGTGGCGGCGCTTCTACGCCCAACCAAGCGGGATCAAGCAGCAAGTCCGCGGCGATCCGTGCCACGTCCGCCTTGGCGACATGCGGGAGCTTGAGGTCCCCCGGTGTGGGCTGGAAGAACCGCCCCAGGGTTTTGATCGGCGCTACTTGACGGGCGATATTGTCCATCAGCGAGGCGCAGGCAAGGGCGCGATAGTGGACACCCGTCGCTGCGATCATGTCGTCGACCGCTAGCGTTGCCGTGACATGCCCGGCGGGCTTGGTCCACCCGCGGCCCAAGGCCGAAATGCCGACCACATGCGTGACATCAGAACCCGGCAGGGCATTGCCGAACGCACGTGAGACATCGATATAGGCGGCCTCGGCCGAGGGCAGCGTGGGGTCGCCAGGGGGCAGCCAGAACACGCGGGTCACACCGGGCAGCGCCCGGCTGATAGTTTCGCTGTCGGCCATCGACCCTTCGATCACGTCAAGCTCTGCGTCCCACGGCAGCTTTTGCGCATCGCGGACGATGACGCGCACGGCCACATCAGCTGCGCGCAGGTGGAAAAGGACGCGGCGACCAATATCGCCAGTGGGGGTGGTCACAAGGATCATGTCGGTCTCCGTTTGATCAATCATGGGAACAGCGGGGGTCAGTTGCCGACCGGACCGAGGCCCATCAGCGCCTGTCCCGTGGCGAAATCGAAAGGGACCGAGACGTGGTCGTGCAGCACCAGCCAGCGGCCGTCGATGCGCTGCAGAAGGTTAGTTTCGCGCACCCACATGTCGACGTAAAGCCCGCCTTCAATCGTTCCTTCCAGACGGGTCAGGCCGTAAACGGTGGCTAGATCGCCTTTCTGGTAGACAGTCAGGTCTTCGATGCTGATCACCAGATCATCGGCGAACATGCCGAAGAAGGTGACCCAGTTCTGCCGCCAGATCGCTTCGCCTTCGAAGGCCATCTCCAGACCGGCATCGGTCGGTGCGGCCATCAGGTCGTAAGAGAAGATGTCATCGACGTAGAAGGACATCATCTGGTCGAGGTCTTGCGACGCAAAGGCCTCCAGCCAGGCGGCACGGGCGGCGGCAACGTCATAGGCGGCGGCGTGATCTTCGGTCGCGGCAGGCACGATCACCTCGAAAGGCAGCTCGGGTGCGGTCTCTTGTGCCGGCAGCGACGAGGCGTTGAAGACGGATGCAAAAAGCAGGGCGATACCTAACTTGGCGCGATTGCTCGGGATGGTGGGTTTGATCATTTGTGCAACTCCTTCTGTGTGCCAGCCGAAGTTAGACGGGGTTTATTGAACGAACTATGTGAGATAATACTCTTCTATGTCGCATTCGTTCAGGATATGCCCATGACCGCCTCAGGAGTCGATCCCCTCTCCGATGTGCTGGACCTGCTCAGGCCGCACGACTGTGTTGCTGCGGGCCTTGATGCCGGGGGCGACTGGGCCATTCGCTATGCCCCGCACGCCGGTCTGAAATGCATTGGTGTCGACAAGGGCGGCTGTTGGCTGAACCTAGAAAGCCTGCGTGCGCCGCTTTGGTTGTGTGAGGGCGACTGCGTGATCCTGCCGCGCGGCAAGGCCTTTGTCCTCTCCGCGCGCGGCACACTTCTGGGGGAGGCGGCCGAGTCGGTGCATTCGGCGCCGGCGCATGGCGATACGGCGCGACTTGGCGGCGGGGGGGACTTCTTCATGACTGGGGCGCGGTTCCTGTTGTCGGGCCAAGCAGCTGAGATGCTTATGGCTACGCTGCCCGATGCCATTGTTATCCGGGCCGCAGCCGACGACAGCGCCGCCAGCAATGAGACCGTGCGTTGGGCTATCACCCGGATCGCCGCCGAGCTTCGTCAGTATCGCCCCGGCTGTGCCAGCTCCATTGAGCATCTGTCACATGTCTTGCTTATCGAACTGATGCGCCTACACCTCGAAGAAGGGCAAGAGAACCAGATCGGGTGGACCGCAGCCCTTGCCGACCCATTCATTCGCCGCGCCCTCGCTGCGATGCACCAAGACCTTTCCAACCCGTGGACGGTGGCGACGCTGGCCAAGCAGGCGGGTCTATCGCGCACGGCCTTCGCTGTCCGCTTCGCGCGGCGCGTCGGTCAAACCCCGATGAGCTACATGACGATGTGGCGGATGCTTTGGGCCGCTAAACGCCTTGATCGGGACGGTACATCGGTGGCTGCGGCCGCGGCCGAGGTCGGATACGCGTCTGAGAGTGCCTTCACGGCAGCATTCAAACGCACTCTGGGAAAGACGCCGAGACGGTTCGTGGACGAGTCCATGACTGCGGCATTGCCCCAAATCCCTGCAGCGCAGCGCGATTTCACGATGGAGGCGTAACCTGCGCCAACCAAGGTCGGATTGTCTTGCACGTGCTTGAGGTGCCGGACAGGATCCTCAGTTTTCCGAGCATGTTACGCTGTTGCTGGAATGAAGGAAGAAGCCCGTAAAAGGGGGCAGCATGGTTTCTACTTAGAGGACAAGAGAACCGTCGGTGAGGTGTACTCAGCGGCTATGGCAACGTCCGCTTTCCGCCCTTTGCGCAAGGCACGGCACTTACGGCCCAAAGCTGACCTTCGGCTCGCTTCGGATTATTCAAGAAAGCTGCTGCTAGCGATCTAGAAGTTCAGTCCGGAAATCCGGCAGTTAGAAGGGCCGAGCGGATATTGTCGCGAAAATCGGCTTTAGCGAACGGCAATGACTTTTGATAAAGGGTGATTGACATATCCGGCCGAACTTCGCGCACGATACGTGCCCAGTGCGCGGTTGCCTCAGTCCTGCCGTCAAGCTGGCAAAACGCGACCGCTGCCATCACGACGGTCGAATGGCTGGTCGCAGTGCGCGCCGCCAGCACTGCCCAGTCGGCAGCGGTCGCATAGTCGCCATCAATCCCGAAGGATAGTGCCTTCATTGCACGCATCGGGGCAAGCAGCGGATCGAGCGGGCTGAGGCCGATCGCCATGTCGATACCCCCGCGAGTCTCGACCGTCTGACAGCGGATCACTTGCAGGAAGGCCCGTGAGTAATGGCCCTTGTCGTAGTTCGGGCTCAACTCCACCGATCTGTCCAGCCAAACCAATCCGTCATCTGGGCTACCCGTCAGGATGTGCAGCCGCCCCATCGCGGCATTCGCGTAGGGATCGAGGGGGTCAACCTCGATGCTGCGTTCGGCTGCGAATCTGACGGCGGCCAGTGCTGCATGGCGGTCGGGCACGTAACCCATCATCGCGTCCTGAAAACTGGCGAATGCTCGGGCAGCAAAGGCCGTCGAAAAGCCGGGGTCAAGGTCGGTTGCGCGGCGAAAGAGAGTGCCCGCAATCGCATTGTCACGCGCGTTGAAGCGATACACATGACTTAACCCGAGGTGGTAGGCCTCCCAGGCATCCAGGTGTTCGACGGCCTTGCCGCGCGCCAGTGCCGCTTCGGTCTGCGGTATCCGGAGGTCCAGTGCCGCGATGACCGCGCCCACGATCTCATGCCGGACGGCGTGTACGTCGGCAACGGGCCGCTCGATGCGGTCTGACCAGATCAGTCCTCCGCTCCGTGTGTCGACGAGATCAACGCTTACTTCCAAGTGCTTGCCGAAAAGTTCGACGCGACCCGAAAGGCAGTAGCTGGCACCCAGAACGCTGTGAAGCCCCGCAAGGTCCACATCTGGGTTTCGGAACCGGAACGTGGATTCGCGCGCGATCACCCGCAACCAGCGCAATCGGGCAAGCGACGAAATGATGTCGGCCGGGATTGCATCGCCCAGGCTCGCAAAGCTATCCGGCAAACCGCTTCGGCTGAATGGCAGAACAGCAACCGTCGGCCTATCTCCGCGTCCGTCCGCAGCAATAACTGTTTCTGCTTGGGCTGCAGGGCCGCTCAACGCGATTTCCGTCGGTCTGATCCTGACCGGCGCGACAAAACGATGGCCAACGCAACGAACGGTACGGATGAAGCCTTGCCTGTCCCCGTCATCCCCGAGCGCCTTGCGAACGGCCTTCAGCGCAGTCGAGACAGCTGCGTCCGAAATGAAACGCCCGGCCCAGACCACCGCGATCATTTCGTCCTTGCTGATGACCCGTTCGTTGTTCTCGACCAGAAGGCGCAGCAGCCTGAAGACCTTGGGTTCAAGCTTGACCAACCCCGACACCGTCCGAAGCTCGGCGCGATCAGTGTCCAGTTCAAATGGGTCAAATTGCAGCTTCATTCCTGAACCTAGCAAATCCGCACCCGGCACTCAACAAATCCTCAGCTAGTCCTCAAGCGGCGACAGGGTCACGGGTGTACAGTTATTTCATCCAAAGCACCTTGCAGAGGCATAGAACGCAAAACGGGAGACATGCCATGGCCCATACATCCGAGAACAATGATACCCCAGCAACACCGATGGAAATGATTGAAAAGCTGGGGCACATCATAGCCTGGATCGCGGCGGTCCCCGGTGCAGCCCGCACCTTTCTTCACAGGGCTGAATTGGCGCACGCCTCACGTTGTAAACTAGCGTCCGTCTCGGCGAAGGTGGTTCGGGACAGTGGCCTTGATCCCTCTGATGCGACTGGGATCGCGGCATGGCAGCCTGACCTCCCGTTCTTCATGCAGAGCGGCTTCGGTCAGAGGTGAAGGCGGAGCCGACATTTTGGACTTGCTTCTGGCTCGTTACGCCCAGCCTGTTTTCGACGCCATGGAAAGGTCTCCTTCCATACACAGAAGTGGCCCGCGCCGAGGGCCATGGCGTTAGGGTAATACGTTCGAAGGGCCGCTTTCCGTCCTCCACGTCAGGCATGCTACGACTGCGCACGAGAACCGCGTTCCCACAACGAACGACCACTTCGTCCGCAAAGCGGACAGTCGGACCATGACTTTGCTCACTGTCCGGTATCTTGGGAAGCGCAGCTCGATTTCGACACGGCTTGTGGCTGCATTTCAGGGCTTCGCTTCTTCTTGGCAGTGCTTGTTCGTATGTCTTCCCGCGCAACAGTCAGGAGATCCAGCATGGCGGCGCGGGCTACCTCGGGTGCCCGGCAGCGGACAGCATCGTAAACTGCCCAATGCGCGGCCAAAGTGCGGGTGTAAGTTTGGACCGATGTCGTTGAAAGTTGGAATGCCGCTCCGAGTGCTGCCTCGATCATCGTCTCGAACTCCTTCAAGACCGTATTGCCAGTGGCGTAGAGCAAAGCAGAGTGGAAGGCCACGTCTGCAGCGACACAGGCGGAAAGATCGCCTGGCAGCGCCGCTTCCATCGCGCGATATGCGCTTTCCATGGCTAACAGATCTGCCGCACCTGCGCGTTCTGCGGCTATGGCCGCCGCCTCTGGCTCGACAATGCGGCGCACCTCGATCAGATCGTGCAGGAGGGCAGGATCGGGCCCCTCAGCAAATATCCAACGCACGAGGTCACGGTCAAGCTGCCGCCATTCCGCGCGCCGACGGACACGAGTGCCGTTTCGCGGCCGCACTTCCAGCATCGCCTTGCTGACCAGAACCCGGACCACTTCACGCACCGTCGAACGTCCGACCGAAAACTCGGCTGCCAGTTCCGCCTCGGTTGGTAGAAACGTCCCTTCGCCATAACGACCCTTCACGATGTCACGTGCGAGTCGCTCCAGAACGGTGTCCTGAAGCGTCCTAGGAGGAAGGGTGACAACTGTGGCTGAGCCGCTTTCAATCATGTTATCCGACTATCCGGCAAAACGTGTCTCGGCAAGTCCGGCAACCCCGGGTTCCAAGGCAAGCAAGGACCCTGCAAAGGGCTGATGCGAAAGTGCCTCGGCTTCTAGGTCCCAGATTGCGCTGGTCACGAAAAGCGTGCGAAAATCGCCGCCGCCAAACATCACGCTGGTCGGCTTTTGCACCGGAAGCATGATCACGCGGTCCACGGTTCCGTCGGGCGCGTATCTTACAAGGCGCCAACCGTCCCATTGGGCATTCCAGACATAGCCTTCACAATCGACGGTGCCACCATCCGGATTGCCCGGGTCCCCACCCAGATCCGCAAACAGTTTGCGGTTTGATATTGCCCCGCTTGGCGCATCGTAATCATAGACCCGCAATTGCCGCTCGGGCGTGTCGCAGAAATAAAAGCGCGTGTCATCCGGGCTCCACGCAAGGGCGTTCGAGATGCAGATGCCGGTTTCCATGACATGCACCGACAGGTCGGCATCCAGCCGGTAAAGGCTGCCCGACCGCCGCGTCAGCCCGTCATCCATCGTACCGGCCCAGAACCGCCCGTTGCGGTCACACTTCCCGTCATTGAAACGGTTGCCTGGGTCTGTGTCTGGCTGCGCGATCCATTCAATGCGTCCGGTAGGAGGATCGAAGAAGGCAAATCCGCGTTCGAAAGCGCAGATCAGCCCACCCCGCTTGCGCAAGGCGAACGAACCGATCCTTTGTTCAAAGGTCCAATGCTCTGTTGTGCCGGTATCCGGGTGGTGTCTGTGTAGGCGGCGGCCTTCGATATCGACCCACCACAGCGCCTGATCTTCGCTGTCCCAGACCGGAACTTCACCCAGCTTGTCGTGGGACCGGAAGATTTCACGGACCGCGATCATGTCTCACCCTCCAGATTCTTTGCTTGGGTCACCCGAAAGACGGCCCGCGCCCGCGCGGCCATTGCACGTCGCCGGTCGGGCGAGCGCAACCCGTGTCCCGCGACGGCTGCGATGGTGAGCAACCCGGTCCAGATGTATTGCCAGTAGGCCGACACCTGAAACTGGTTCAGAACATTCTGGATCAGGACGACGAGGATGGCCCCCAGGAAGGTTCCCGCAGCCGTGCCGACCCCGCCGAAGACCGATGTCCCCCCGACGACAACAGCCGTCACCGATGCGAGCGTGAAGGCCGACCCAGCTTGCGGATCGCCAGATCCGATCCGGGCGGCGATAATCAGACCGGCGACAGCTGCCATAAATCCGCTGAACAAGTAGGCCATTGCGCGAAGCCTGTCCCCCCGGATACCCGCCACGGCAGCGGCCTCGGCGCTGCCGCCAAGCGCATAGAGACGGGCCCCGAGACGCCCTCGGTTAAGGATTGCCTCGGCAAGCAGAAACACCAGAACCACCGCGATGAAGGCGAGCGGCAGTCGGCTGACCCGTTCGGTGATCGCCGCCGCGATCTCGGGGTCGAGCGTACCCCCGGGCGATGGCCGCACCATCAATGCCAAGCCCTGCACGACCGAAAAGGTGCCAAGCGTCGCCACCAGATCGGGGATCCGGAACACGACGATTACCGCCGCGTTCAAGGCCCCAACCGCAAGTCCGGCACCAAGGCAGGCGGCAATCCCGACGGCTGCCGGAACCGGCGCATCAGGGGCCAGAAGGTAAGAGGCGATCGTGGTCACGAGGCTGATGATCGGCCCCACGGTCAGGTCGATGCCGCCCAGAAGGATGACCGCCATCTGCCCCAGCGCGGCAAACAACAGCGGGGCCGCCTGGCCCGCCAAAGAGCCAAGATTTCTTGGTGTCAGGAAGAAATCGGTGTTCGCCGCCGTCACGGTGAAAATCGCGGCCACCAACAGCAAGAGAAGCGCCGCCGGGCCATATCGCCCGAATTGTGCCCGTCGAGCGCCTTTGGCCTCACTGTCTCGGCTTTCGTTCCGGCGCCCACCCGTCACAGCCAACGAAAGAAGACCTGCTTCGGTGGCCGTGGCCGCGTCAACCTCGCGCACGGGGCGGCCGTCGGAAAACACCATGATACGGTCAGACAGGCCAATCAGCTCTACCAGGTCAGAAGAGATCACCGCCACGGCAGCGCCTGCAGACGCCCGGTCGCGGATCAGGCGGTAAAGTTCAAGCTTGGTCGCGACATCAACCCCTTGGGTTGGCTCGTCAAAGACCAGCACATCGGCGGTTTGCAGACCCCAGCGGGCAAAAACCACCTTCTGTTGGTTGCCGCCCGACAGGGCCGAAAGCGGTGTCTCCCAATCCGGGGCCTTCACACCGATGGCCCGCGAAGCTTGGTCCACTTCGGCGGCTTCGCGCCCAGTCGCCAGCACACCCTTAGTCGCCCATTTGTCTACAAAGGGCAGGGCAATGTTCTCGCGGATGCCATGTGATTCAGACAGCCCCTCGCCCCGGCGGTCGGCTGGAACATAGACAACTGATGACGCAAGGGCGTCAGCGGGGCCGCGCGGCTGGAACCGAGCATCGCCAACTTCGATGTCATACGCCACGCTGGTGTCGCCGAACAGCGCGCGGGCAGCGGCGGACTGCCCAGCATCCTGCAGTCCTGCAAAGCCGGTGATTATTCCGCGCCGCAGGACGATCTCCGCCGCGTCATCATCCCCCGTCAGCCGCAGACACGCCGCCACCTCGCCTGTGTCTTCGGCCCGCGGCGGAAAGGCCAGCCCGATGGGCCGCCCGACCATCATTTCAACGATCTGTTGTGGTGTAGCCGCTGCTGCGGCCACCTCGCCCGCCACCTCTCCGTCCTTGAGAACGGTAATCCGGTCTGCCAGTGCCAAAACTTCAGGGACTCGGTGCGAAATGAACACGATCCCGGTGCCGCGCGCGCGCAGATCGGACAGGATCTCCATCAGCCGCTCGGTCTCAGTCAGGGTTAGGGCCGAAGTCGGCTCGTCAAGGATCAGCACCCGCGCGCGACGCGCCAAAGCGCGCGCAATCTCAACCTGCTGGCGTTCGGCACGGCTCAAATCAGCGGCCATTCGCCGCGGGTCGATATCCGCGCCAACCGCCGCGAGGGCCGCTCGCGCCGCGTAGTCCATTTCCCGGCGGTCGATAAACACCGCGCCGCCCGGTTCATGCCCGAGCGCTAGGTTCCAGGCCACATCCAGCGTGGGCGCAAGACGCGTGTCCTGATAAACCATCGCAATCCCAAGACGCAGCCCTTCGGCTGGAGAGCCGATCGTGACCGCCGTTCCGTCAATGCGGATGGTGCCTTCGTCGGGCGAATGCACGCCGGCGAGGATCCGCATCAATGTTGATTTTCCGGCCCCGTTTTCGCCCACAAGCGCGTGGATTTCGCCCGCGTGCACCTCGAAGCTCACACCTTTGAGGGCGTGCACACCGGGAAAGCGCTTATGGATCGCATCAACAGCCAGAAGCGGTGCAGCACTGCCCCCCACGTGGGGGACAGCTTCTTTTTCGGTGTGGGCAGGGTGTTGGCTCATGCGTTGAAGATCTTGGCCAATTCCTCGTCACTCAGCGAGGTGTCGGTGAAAACACCGTCCGGTAGGCCGGGGCGAAGGTACTGTGCGTAGTTGTTACGCGTGATCATCTTTGGCACCAGAACCTGCCGCTTGGGCACTTGTTCGCCCTTGAGCAGCGACACGACCGCGCGCATAGCAAAGATGCCCTGCCAGGTCGGCTCGGACATCAAACCGATATCGAACTTGGGGTGGTTCCCCTTTTCGGCATCATAAAGCTTGAGCATGCCGTTGTAATCGTCGCCGGTCACAGGGACCAGCGGTCTGCCCGCGGCCAGCAGCGCCTTCATCGCACCGGCACCAACCTGTCCGCCGTCACACCAGACCCCATCAATCTGCGGATAGGCAGCAATTAGGTCGGCCATCACCACCTTGGCGCGATCCTCCTCCCAATGGGCGTCGCGGAAGGCCAGCACCTCGATGCCGGGGGCAAACTGCGCCTGAGCGCCCTCCCACCCGGCAGCGGTATAGCTGTTGCCCGGCAGACCGCCCAACGCGACGATCTTGCCCGTCCCCCCCAATGCATCCGACAGCCATTTCCCCAGCGTGCCCCCTTTGCGCAGCGGATCAGTACCGACATATGTGGACCAATCTTCGCCATCGACGGGCAGGTTGAAGGGCGCGGTCACGATCCCCTCGGCCGTCGCATCGCGCAGGATCGGGGCCACCGCAGCCCCCGAATTGGCGATCACCAGAATGGCATCTACCCCCTGATTGATCAGCGTTTCGATGTCGTTGACCTGCTTGTTGATGTCGCCCTGTCCGTCCAATACGACGAACTCGGCAATGTCAGGAGTCGCTGCCGCTTCGGCCTGAAGGGCGGCAATGGCCATCGCGCGCCAGGAGTTCCCCGAAAAGCCGTTTGAAAAGCCAATTCTGTAGGGTCCGGGTTTGGCCGCCATCGACATCATGTCGCCCACGGCATCAAGCGTGGCACCCTCTTGCGCGCGCAGCATGCTGCTTGGCAAAAGCAGCCCGCCCATCGCGGCCAGTCCCGTTCCCATCAGCCGCCGCCGCGACCAGTTGGTGCCTTTTGTTGTCGACATAATCATGTTCCTCCCTTTGGTCAGTGTTGTGCGGCCCCTCCGGACGCATCGGCTTCGCGCCCTGTCGTCAGGGACGGCGGCGCGCGAACTGGCGGTAGGCGTAGACGCTGGCTAGGATCAGCGCGCCCTGAATGACGAACTGCGCGCCGGTCGAAACGCGCACGATATTGGTGAAACTGCCAAGAACAGTGATGAACACGGCGCCGCCTACGGTCGCGGGAACGCTGCCGACACCTCCGCTCAGCGCGGCACCGCCTACGACCACGGCCGCGACGGCGGTGAACAGATACTGGTTGCCGATCCCCAGCGACGGGTTGCCGACATAGGCGGTCAGCAGCAATCCCCCGAAGGCCGCCATGATCGTCGACAAGGCATAGGCTGTAATCGTCACCCGCTCTACCGGAACGCCCATCATGTGGGCGGCGCGGGCATTGCCACCGACGGAATAGAGCCAACGCCCGAAAACTGTCTGCCGCATCAGCGCCCAAAGCATTGCCGCCAGTACGAGCCAGATCAGCGTCGCCACCGGAACTCCGCCCAAGGTACCGTTGCCGATTGCGTCCAGCGCAGGTGCCCCCGCGCCCCGTGGCGCGCCGCCGGTGAATACCAGCGCCGACCCGAACAGCAACGCATTCATGCCCAACGTCGCCACCAGCGGGGTAATCCCCAGCACCGCCACCATCGCGCCGTTCAGGATGCCGATCACCAGCGCAAGGCCCACGCAGATGGCGATGGCAGGCAGGATCATCGTATCCTCGCCAAGCATGACGCTTGTCGCCACGATGTTCGTCAGCGTGACAACCCCGGCCTGTGACAGGTCAATCCCACCCGACAGGACCACCACGAATTGCCCCAGCGCAATGACACCCAGAAAGGACGCTACCTGCAGGATGTTGAAGACCTGCCCCAACTGCAGCATTGGCGGCGAGACGATTGAGGCGATGGCATAAAGGCCGATGACCGCCAGCCAGACTGCTCCCAGTTCGGCCAGAACCCGTCGAAGCGCGGTGCGCGATGCTGCCATGTTACCAGTCCACGATGGTGCCGTCCGGAAGGACGGCATGCACGGCATGCTGCACCTCGGGTGCGAAAGGGTGGCGATCCGCCTCCGCCTCGTTCACCTCGACCCCAAGGCCGGGCGCCCCGGGAACTAGCCACGCATCACCGTCGCGGTGGATCGGCCCATGAACGACGGTGTCGAACCAGGGAACTGCCCCGGACATTTCCTCCTGAATGACGAAGTTGGGGGTCGACACGGCGAAATGAAGCGCTGCGGCGCTGGCAATGGGACCGAGCGGATTGTGCGGTGCCACGCCGATTCCAGCCGTTTCGCACATGGCTGCAATCTTTTTCGTTTCGGCCAGTCCGCCGGTGTGCGCGATGTCTGGCTGGGCCACGTGCATGGCTCGGAGCGCCACATGCGCCGCAAACTCGGCCCGCCCGATCAACCGCTCTCCTGTTGCGATGGCAACACCGGCGTGCTCGGTTACTTCGCGCATCGCGACGGCGTCGCCCGGTTGGATCGGCTCCTCGACGAATAGCGGCCGCCCTGGTGCGATGGCCCGGATGTAATCAAGTGCTGCCGCCGTCGATCCGGGGCGGCCGTGAAAGTCGATCATGATTTCAACCTCTGGTCCGACCGCCTCTCGCAAGCCCTGCATCAGGCTTGCGCAATGGTCGATGGCCCGTGTGGGTGCAAGGATGTGGGTATAGGGAATGAAGACAACCTTTAGCGCCCGGTAGCCTTGCGCCACGACCTCGCGGCCACGATCAGCCAGTGCTTCGGGGTCCATTGTCTCATAGACTGCGCGCATGTCACCAAGGCCCAGATGCGTGTAAACTGGTACCCGGTCGCGGACTTTGCCACCCAGGAGACGCCAGACCGGAACGCCGAGCTCCTTGCCTAGAATATCCCACAGTGCGACCTCGATGGCAGAAATCGCAGTGGTTCCGATCACACCCATCTTCCAGAATCCATGCTTGTGCATGCGCCGGACAGCCTGTTCGATATCACGCGGATCGGTCCCGATCAGCAACGGCTCAAGGTCAGCAATCGCCCCCATGACCGCGCGCGTCTTCCATTCCAGCGTACCCTCGCCCCAGCCATAGAGCCCGGGCTGATCCGTCTCGACCCGCACGAAGATCCAGTTGCGCATTTCCGCGTTCACGGCCCGTGCCATTATCCGGGTGATCTTCATTGTTCATCTCTCCGTGCTCGATACACTTCGCTAGATGTGCGTAAATCATATGATTATAGATATCATTGATCAGATCAATAATTTTCTGACCTCGCGGTAGCTCTCCTGCTGGTTAATTGGAGCCCTAGTAGAAAGGCAGGGTCGGCTGATCGTACGATAGGCTTCGTTACTGACGGACTACGCTTGTGGCATTCCGAAGCACCAATGGCTTGCAAGGACCTTGAACCCAGCGTCATGGTTTCTGCGTTTCTTCATATCCTGATCTCCTCGCTCTTGGAGACCAGCAGACGTCAGATCGTAGCTGTCGTCACTGTCCGATTCTCGGGAGTAGCTCACGGTTCGCCTTGCCGCCGATAAAGCAAACTTACGACAAAATCATGCCAAGATCTGAATGGATCAAAACGATAATTTAGCCGAGGGGGTGCACCATGTCGATTCTAAGCTGGAAATGGTTGCATCGGTCCGCCAAAAACTTCACCCGAAGCACCTCTGGATCTACCACGATCGAGATGGTGATCTGGTTCCCGATCTTCATGCTGCTCTTCTGTCTGGTGGCAGACGCTGCTCTAATTTTCTCAAAGCAAGCGCAAGTCCTACGGATCGTCCAAG
Source organism: uncultured Paracoccaceae bacterium (assembly GCA_958439195.1). Classification (GTDB taxonomy): domain Bacteria; phylum Pseudomonadota; class Alphaproteobacteria; order Rhodobacterales; family Rhodobacteraceae; genus Paragemmobacter. Next base: position 29,569 of record OY288169.1, on the reverse strand, counting down.
ACGCCAACAGGGCAACTTCTATTGGCCGCATGATATCCAGTACTGACACGCAGTCCTACATTTTTAATCGCGTTTCGGAGATCTCTCCTAACGCGACGGTATTGACGACCATCGACGCCGGCGTAATCAGTTCTACCGTGATCATGCCTGCCTCTGATTTGACCGCAACCTCACTTATAGACGCCTTTCGCTCATTGAATATTCGCGTGTCTTCCCAACATCTATCGGAGGCATGATGATGAGCAATCGTGAGACCTTTGCGCAGTCCGAATCCGGCGCTGCGTCCTTCTTCAGTTTCTTTCTGCTTCTTGCCCTAATGATGGTGGGCGGATACGCCATCGATGTGCAGAACCTTATGAACGAACGCACAAGATTACAGATCGCAGTCGACGCAGCTGCACATGCTGCGCTACTGGCGAGAGAGACCATGAATGCCGCCGATGCGGCGCAAGTCGCGGTGCGGGTTGCCCAAGAGAACATGCCAGAAGGGCAGTATGGCACGCCAATTACTGCTGGTGACGTCGTATTTGGGGTTTGGGATCCAGTGACGCTGTCGTTCACCGCAAACGCAAACTCGCGCGCGGCCGTCTATGTGACGGCATCTAGGGTCGATGAACGAAACAATCCAGTCCCTACCCATCTGCTTCGCATACTAGGGATCAACGATTGGCAGCTCATCCGAAGTGCGGTTTTCACGACATACTACCCGACTTGCTTGCGTGAAGGCTTTGTTGCAAACGGCGTGGTCGATCTGCAGTCCAACAACACCTACACCAATGGCTTCTGCATCCACTCTAACGAGTATGTGTCCCTGAACTCAAACAACACCTTTGAACCAGGCACCGTGGTGTCTATGACGGATCTGGATGATCTCGAACTTCCTAACTCTGGTTACGAGTCGAATGATGGACTCGAGCAGGCACTTCGTGAAGGATCTTGGAACATCAGGATTGTTAGGAGAATTGAGCAGCTCATTACCAAACTGGAGAATCTCGATCCAGATGTGAAACCTGATTACATCAACGGGGTGTTTCAGACATTTAAGGACAATAGGGTCTCTGATGAGGAAATCAACAACGGTGTCGCATATCGGTTCACATGTGGCACCGGTGGAAATTCCACGTTGTACTTTGAGAACGACGTTCCGATCAGACGTAACCTGATCGTCACAAACTGCAAGATCAGCTATGGCAATGGCGTCACCATTGAAGATGCAGTCATCGTGTCGAAGAGCAAGGCGCCAGACTCCCAAAACTCGTCTGCGGGCCTCGTTGTGGGAAAAGATGACAACTGCGAGCCTGGCGGAGACGTTCAGCTCGTTACTTTGGGTGGTATGAAATTCACCTCTGACCTCCACATCTATGGCAGTCAACTTCTCGCTCAAGGCGACATTGAGTTCTCCGCAAATGCGAACGGCGTCGAGGGAGCTGCAATGGTGGCAGGCGGAACGATCTCTGGCACCTCAAACATGAGTATGAGCTTCTGCGGCACGGGCATGGAAAACAACTTCCAAGCTTCGTACTTCAAACTCGTGCAGTGAGGGTGTGCGCGGCCGGTGATCGGAGATCATCGCACCGGCACGGGCCACTTGGCGTATTCGGTAGAAGGCTCAAACGCATGGCACGCAAGCCCAAACTTGTCAGATACTTGCCTCTTCGAAACGTAGCAGCCCCGCAACCCACCGGCGACCTCACGATGGATGAAACTCAATCTGCGCGTGATCTGAAGGTTGCGCTTGAGGCTGAGGCGCAGAATTGCAAGGCGGTCAGCCCGTCCCATCCTTGGGATCAGGCGTTCTTGCTGCGAAAAGCAGCGGAATTGCTCGCCGTCAAAGATGCTGAGATTGGCCTGCTTCGCGCTCAGGTTACCAAGGATGCAAATCGACTGGACTGGGCAGCCGGGTTGGTGCAACCAGACCACCTGCGTGATCAAATGTCAGCATGGGCCGATCAAGCCAGATCAATGCTCGATAACACAGACTGATATCGTAACTGGCAGTAGCGCGCACATACAGAAACGTTTCCCGGCCACGAGGCTTCGATCGCCAGGTTGCAGAGTTCCGGGTTGCGTTGCCGGCTGAACAGCTACCCGAGCATGGCATTCCAAATTCAAAGGTCGTGGGATAGTTTTGACCAAATAAAGGGCAATTCAGCTGTCAGCCTTGCTATGCGAACGCTCGCTCAATCGACCAATAGCTTGCTGTGATAGCGATGAGCACTGACGCAGGGTAAACGACCAACCGGCGATAAGCGCGCATGTTCATTGCCCAACCGACCATGAGGAAGCATGCTGCTATTACAGCTAGTTGGCCAAGCTCAACACCGATGTTGAATGCTATCAAGCCAGTTGCGAAGCCGACGCTCGACAGTCCGAACTGAGAAAGCACCCCCGAGAAACCGAGTCCATGCAATAGGCCAAAACCAAAGATGATCACCGGTCGCCAAGCTGTCATCCGTGTTGTAACCAAGTTTTCGACGGCAACATAGACGATGGACAAGGCGATTAAGGGTTCAACAATTGAAGGAGATACTCGAACCACTCCGAGAGATCCGAGTGCCAAGGTAATGGTGTGAGCGACCGTGAAAGCAGTGACCTGCCAGAAAAGGATCGAACGCCGGGTCGACAAAAGAAACAGACCAACGATAAACAGGATGTGGTCAAGCCCCTTTGGGATGATGTGAACAAAACCAATTTTCAGGTATTCTACGAAGACCGACGCTGCGGGGCGTCCGATGTTTTCATCTAGTGAAATTGCCGCACTCTTCGTGCCACTCACATATTGCGAATGAAACGGCTTTTCTTCGCTCGATGAGCGCAACCTGATAACGCTGTCCCCGAACGCGGGGTCAAAGAACCAAACAACCTTCTCCGTGGAACTAGGAAGTGTGCCGCTGAAGGTGATTTCCGATACGCGCGCCTCGGCAAGATCACCGACAGGTGGAATAGACACGCTGACGATCTTCAGAGGTGCAGACTCGGCACCTGCAGATGAAAGGCCAACGGCTTGTGCAAGTCGCGGCCCGAACATTTGAAATCTTGACTCAAGATATCCCGGGCTCAGTGCGCGCAGGTCTTCATAGGTCTGTGACTGCGGGCTATCCGCCGTATCGGAATGCTGGGGCTCAATCCCGGCCATGGCTGCCTCAAGATTGAGGGAGATCACCAAGTCGAATGCACCGCTTGCACTGATCGTCGCTGTCGCGATCGCCGGTCGCATCTCATGGGCGGTCACGAAGGTTGGCAGCACCACAATTAACAGAAAAAGCCAGAAGGATTTCATGGGGCAACCTCCTGTTCGATCGCAAAGGTCAAGGATGCCCAAATGCTGTGCCAGGCCGCGCCACTGTCTTCCGCAGTCTCTTCCATGTAGACTGAACTGAGTAGGTAGATGCCGTCACCCGGTAGGGGGATATCTGCAATCCCCCGAGCATTGGTTCGATACGTCGCACGCGTTACTTCATCACCCATTCGCCGAAACACTGCCACTTGCGCATTAGGAACCTCAACATCTTGCCATAACAGCTTCACAGGCAAATTAACGGCCGGCAGATAGGGATTGCGTAACGCAACAAGCTCGAAATCCATACCCGTCGCCTGATCCGTGCTTCCCTCGATCGGTGACCCGACCTGAACAAGGGCCTTTGCATTGCGAGTGTATTTTTCCGTGAACCCGGTATCGGGCAACCTGCGTGTCCGATGCAGCTCGGCGACAGAACTCAGGCCCTCTTCGTCCAAGAAATCTACAAAATCTCGGAAGTTATCGTAGGTCAGCAGCTCCGGAAGTGCGTGATAGGAGATGACGTGTAGTCCCGGAGCAGTGGCGTCGTAGACGACGGAAGGCGTGTCTCCCTCATCGCCGATTAGATCATGCACGCCGGTGGCATCAGTCGTTTGGTAGCGGCCGAACTTGTGAGACAAGTAAGGATAGGACTGACCCTCCAGCATCTGACCAACCTTCAGATCGAGCGTAATCTCACCACCCACTGCAACCTGAAAATCCAGTGGCTCCACCCAGAACTCATGCGCATTGAGCGGCAAGGCGCACTGCGCCAAGACTGTCCCCAAAGTGAAAAAATTCCGCATGATCGAACCTTTAATTCACGGATGCTTGCGTTTGTCAGGGTGTGCCACTTGCGGTCCGGACAGATGTCGTTACGGAGATCTAAGGCGGTCCAGCGGCCAAACGGACCACCGGACCATTAGTAGATCAGTTCTTGCGAGCCGCGTTCGTCTCGGCAGCGAGGTCTTTGTTGCCGCTGATGCCGTCCTGAGCTTCGCCAACAGCGTCGCTACGGCCATACGTGGTTTCCGAACTTTTTCCTTCTACGCCTGCGTTCTTCTGACCATCGTCAACGAGGCCAGAGAGATCCTTCCCAGCCAAGCCGGCACCACCAAGGCCTTGAGCGTGGCCCTTGGCGAAAGCGGTTGTTGAAACTGAAAGTGCAACCGCAGAAACCATTGCGGCAACGGCGAGCTTTTTAATCATCATTGTCATATCCTCCCAAGGGATCTCGTGCTGTTCAGTCCGCACGTGGCAGCTACGAGGCAGGGGAAGATGAGTTTCAGAACTTACGAAAGCGTGATGACGCAGAGAAGAGGTTCCACTGTGGGGCGATCCCGACACTCCCGCTGCAAATTGCGCATAGATAACCTGCCATCGGACGAGGCTGGGTTCGTGCGCTGGATCTGTGGAGACTGCGGATCGGATGGGTATTTTCGCGACGGTCAGCCACCGACTGTGTACACGCGCAACCTCAAGCCGCGCGTCATCTGATTCACGTTCAGAATAATACAACGGCCAACTATCAAGTCAGAAGGAGCTCAGAAAGTCATTGAAGCCATTAGGATTCGGATCGCCGCTTCAGGTTGTGGGCGTCCAAAGAGGCGAAAGCGCGACAGATGGGGCAAAGAGAGGATAGATTGTTGATTTCCACTGAGAACTGACCCGGGTAGGCGGATAATTTCCATTGAGATTTGACCCATGTGACCCTCCCCCGAGCGAAGAGCGAGGGGGTCAAAGGAGTGATCGACATGGGACTACTCAACGTGATCCGGAAGCTGCGCCTACGTCAGGGTTTGGCGATCCGGGAGATCGAGCGCCGCACCGGAGTGTCGCGCAATACCATCAAGAAGTATCTGAAGGCTGATGTGATCGAGCCCAAGTTTGCGACGCCGGAACGGTCGAGCAAGCTTGATCCATTTGCCGAGACGCTGGCAGGCTGGCTTAAGACCAATGCGAAGAAGGGACGCAAAGATCGGCACACGCTGAAGAAGATGCATGCCGATCTCGTCGCTCTTGGCTTCACCGGCTCCTACAACCGGGTGGCGGCCTTTGCACGGCAGTGGCGTGCCGATCGTCAGCGCGACGAGCAAACGACGGGGCGCGGCACCTTCGTCCCGCTGGCTTTCCGCCCGGGCGAGGCGTTCCAGTTTGACTGGAGCGAGGACTTTGCGGTCATCGGCGGCGAGCGGATGAAGCTGCAGATGGCGCATATCAAGCTGTCTCACAGCCGGGCCTTCCTTCTGCGGGCCTATCCCTTGCAGACCCATGAGATGCTGTTCGACGCGCACTGGCATGCGTTCCGGGTGTTCGGCGGCGTGCCAGAACGCGGGATCTACGATAACATGAAGACGGCGGTGGATCTTGTGGGCCGCGGTAAGGCGCGGCAGGTCAATATCCGCTTTTTGGCCATGGCGAACCACTATGTCTTCGAGCCAGATTTCTGCAATCCGGCAGCAGGGTGGGAGAAAGGGCAGGTCGAGAAGAACGTCCGCGACTCCCGTCATCAGATGCTGCAAGGCATGCCGGACTTTCCCGATCTTGCCGCGCTGAATGACTGGCTGGAACAACGTTGCGTCGCGCTGTGGCACGAGACCGCACATGGCACGCTGCCTGGAACAATCGCCGATGTCTGGGCTGAGGAACGGGCAGCCTTGATGCCCCTGCCAGTGGCCTTCGACGGCTTCATCGAGATCAGCAAGCGCGTCTCGCCCACCTGCCTGATCAGCTTTGAACGCAACCGCTACAGTGTTCCAGCATCATTTGCGAACCGGCCAGTCAGCCTTCGCGTCTACCCCGACCGGCTGGTCGTGGCTGCGGAAGGCCATATCCTGTGCGAACATATCCGCATCATTCAGCGCAGTCATAAGCAGCCCGCGAAGACGGTCTACGACTGGCGGCATTATCTGGCGGTCGTGCAACGCAAGCCGGGCGCGCTCAGGAACGGGGCACCCTTTCTGGAATTGCCGCCTGCCTTCAGACAGTTGCAGGACCATATGCTCCGCAAGCCTGGTGGTGATCGCGAGATGGTCGATATCCTTGCGCTTGTCTTGCACCATGATGAGCAAGCCGTGCTGACCGCCGTGGAGCTGGCCTTGGCGGAGGGCGTGCCCACCAAGACCCACGTGTTGAACCTCCTGCACCGCCTGGTCGACGGCAAGGTCATCGATGGTCCGCCGCTGGATACCCCACAAGCGCTGACCCTGCGGCGTGAGCCCAAGGCCAATGTCGAGCGCTATGACGCCCTGCGCAGCCAAATTGCGGGAGGCCGCCATGCGTCATGACCCCGCCGCCGCGGCCATCGTCATCATGCTCCGCAGCCTGAAGATGTATGGCATGGCTCAAGCCGTCGAGGATCTCATCGAGCAAGGGGCTCCGGCTTTTGAAGCCGCCATCCCGATCCTGTCGCAACTTCTGAAGGCAGAATTGGCCGAACGCGAAGTGCGCTCGATCGCCTACCACATGAAGGCAGCGCGCTTCCCGGCCTACAAGGACCTCGCGGGCTTTGACTTCGCCGCCAGTGAGATCAACGAGGCTACCGTCCGGACCCTCCATCGCAGTGAGTTCATGGACGGCGCCCAGAATGTCGTGCTGATCGGGGGGCCGGGAACCGGCAAGACCCATGTCGCGACGGCCCTCGGCATCCAGGCCATCGAGCATCATCGCCGCAAGGTCCGCTTCTTCTCCACCATCGAATTGGTCAATGCCCTCGAACAGGAAAAGGCCAAGGGCAAGGCCGGACAGATTGCAGAAGGCCTGACCAAGCTCGACCTCGTCATCCTCGACGAGCTTGGATACCTGCCGTTCAGCGCCTCAGGCGGGGCGCTGCTGTTCCACTTGCTGAGCAAGCTTTACGAGCGAACCAGCGTCGTCATCACCACCAACCTCAGCTTCAGCGAATGGGCAACGGTTTTTGGCGACGCCAAGATGACCACGGCCTTGCTCGACCGCCTCACCCACCGCTGCCACATCTTGGAGACCGGAAACGACAGCTTCCGCTTCAAGGCCAGTTCAGCCGCAACAACCCGAAAAAAGAAGGAGTGAAACCCGTCCTTGACCCACGACTGACACGAAATCCATAATCAAAGGTGGGTCAAATCTCGATGGAAAACCCGGGTCAGTTCTCAGTGGAAATCAACAGCCGTGGGATTGGGTGCCGGTGTGGATGAAGGTGACGGGGTGTTCAAAGCAATAGGCATCGGTCCGGGGGGATTTGGTGGCCGGATCGGGGCGGGGCAGGCCGAGGGTGTCGCACAATTCGGTGGCGAAGGTCTGGAAATTGGCCCGTTCGCTGCCGCCGGAGGCATGCCAGCGGGAAATGAAGGCTTCGATCTGCACTGGAACACTCGGTAAAAACACTGACCCATGCAGTTTTGCATGGGGCGTTGGCGAAACAAAGGGGGGTTGTGGGGGGTGATCAGGCGCGGGTGGGCGTGGTCAGGAAAACGCGGACGGTTTCTTCGAATTCGCGGGGCTTTTCGGCGTGCAGCCAGTGGCCCGCATCGGGAAGGCGGGCAAAGCGGGCGGTGGGGAACAGCGCGCGGATGGTGTCACGGTGTTCGGGTTTGACGTAATGGCTGTTTGCCCCGGTCAGAAACAGGGTGGGGTGGTCGAACCGCCCGACGGTGCCGGGCCAGCCGACGATATGGGGCATCTGCGCATCCAGCGCATCCAGGTTAAGCCGCCAGCGCGGGCCGCCGGGGGCCTTGAAATCCAGCGATTGCAGAAAGAAGGCGCGCAGGGCGGGGTCGTCGATACGGGCGGCAAGCGCCTGGTCGGCATCGGCCCGTGTGGCGAGGGTGGACAGGTCAAGCGCGCGCATGGCATCGACATGGCGTGTCTGGTCATGGGTATAGGCGACGGGGGCGATGTCGGCCACGATCAGGCGGCGGATCAGATCGGGCTGGGTCAGGGCAAGCTGCATCGCGGCCTTGCCACCCATTGAGTGCCCCAGCAGATCGACCGGGGGGCCGATGTGGCGGATCACCTGCGCCAGATCGGCGGCAAGGTCGGGGTAGCTGTGCGAGGCGGACCGGGGGCTTTCGCCGTGGTTGCGCATGTCGACGGCATAGACATCGCGGGTATCGGCAAGGCGGCGGGCGATGACGCCCCAGTTGCGACCCGATCCGAACAGACCGTGGGCGATGACAAGCGGCGGATGGCTGGGTGTTTCGGTGGCGGGGTGGTGGATGAGGTTCAGCATTGTTTCCCTTTATGCATCCGGTCGTTTCCGGTTGCCCGCTTTTTCGGCCCCAGTTTTGCCGCTATGTTGCCATAATCCGTTAAGGGATATGAACATGTCAGCGATCGCATTCATCATCATACAGAAGGCGAACCGGATTTCGGACCTGCTGGAGGAACGGCTTGGCGTCAAGGGGGCGTCTCTGGAGGCGCGGCTGGGTCGTGCAGGGCGGGCGCTGCCATCCGAGGCACGACATGCGGGATGGCGCATTGCGATGGCCGAACGGAAGGCCAAGCTGGGCGCGGTGGCCGAGTTGGACGAATACAGTTTTGACGACGACTATCGCACCTGCCTGCGCCATTTGCAGGCGATGGGGCCTGAAACGCCGGGCCTGCCGCATGTTCGCGGCGCGTTGCACAGTGGTGTGACGGCGGTGCTGTCGGGTCTTGTGATTTATATCGGGCTGGCTTTTGCCGGGGTGATCTGACGGCGCGTTGCAGGGCCAATCCAGTTTCATGTTGTGCACATGATGCCCGCGCCATGCGAGGGCGGGCATTTGCTGTTCGGTGGTCGATTTCCGACGCTGAAATCGCGCCGGAAGAGGGCGGATATTCCGGTTGCAACATGCGGCGAAAAGTGATGGGCAGGTTGCGGGCAGACGAGGGATTTTTAATTAAATCCAATCGTTTGCGTGCTGGTCATACCCTGCGGGGCGGGGTGGTGTAGCAGCAGATCTTGCTGCGAAAGCCGGGCCGGAACATGCGTGACATTCCAGCCCGGTCAGGGATCAAAGACCCGGATAGATCGGGAACTGTTTGCAAAGGGTTTCCACCTCGGCCTTCACCTTTGCCTCGACCGAGGCATTGCCCTCTTCGCCATTGGCGGCAAGGCCATCGACGACTTCGGTGATCCAGCGGCCGATCTGGCGGAATTCACCATCACCAAAGCCGCGCGTGGTGCCTGCGGGGGTGCCCAAGCGGACGCCAGAGGTGATGGTGGGCTTTTCCGTGTCGAACGGGATGCCGTTCTTGTTGCAGGTGATATGGGCGCGGCCGAGGGCTTTCTCGGTGGCGTTGCCCTTCACGCCCTTGGGGCGCAGGTCGACCAGCATCAGGTGGGTGTCGGTGCCGCCGGTGACGATGTCCAGACCGCCCTTCATCAACTCATCCGCCAGCGCCTTGGCGTTGGCGATGACCTGCTTTTGATAGGTGATGAAGCCGGGTTGCAGTGCTTCGCCAAAGGCCACCGCCTTGGCGGCGATGACATGCATCAGGGGGCCGCCCTGGATGCCGGGGAAAATGGCCGAGTTGAATTTTTTGGCCAGCGCCTCGTCATCGGTAAGGATCATGCCGCCGCGCGGGCCGCGCAGGGTTTTGTGCGTGGTGGTGGTGGCGACATGGGCATGCGGGAAGGGCGAGGGGTAGAGGCCCGCCGCGACCAGACCGGCGAAATGTGCCATATCCACAAGGAGATAGGCGCCGACCGAATCCGCGATTTCGCGCATCTTGGCAAAGTCGATGATGCGCGGGATGGCCGATCCGCCGGCGATGATCAGCTTGGGTTTATGCTCAGCCGCCAGTTCGGCAACCTGATCGTAGTTCAGTTCAAGATCCTGCTTGCGGACGCCATACTGCACGGCCTTGAACCACTTGCCCGACTGGTTCGGGGCCGCCCCGTGGGTGAGGTGGCCGCCGGCATCAAGTGACATGCCAAGGATGGTGTCGCCCGGTTGCAACAAGGCCTGGAACACGCCCTGATTGGCCTGTGAGCCGGAATTGGGCTGCACGTTTGCAAAGCCGCAACCGAACAGCTTGCAGGCGCGGTCGATGGCCAGATTTTCCGCAATATCAACGTATTGGCAGCCGCCATAATACCGCTTGCCGGGATAGCCTTCGGCATATTTGTTGGTCATCACCGAACCCTGCGCTTCCATCACGGCGCGGGAGACGATGTTTTCGGAGGCGATCAATTCGATTTCGTGCCGCTGGCGGCCGAGTTCCTGGGTGATCGCGCCAAAGAGTTCGGCGTCGCGGGTGGCGAGAGGTTCGGTAAAGAATCCGGTGTCGCGGTGGGGGGCGTTCATGGGCTCTCCTCAGGACGGGGTGCGGGTGAATTTCGGGCTTGAAATGCATGTAGCGCAATGGGCGCGGTGCGGGAAGGCAGGAAAACGACCTCAAAAGCGGTCCGTGCGAAATAATTGTTCGTATCGGAACCAGAGGAGCGCATCGGAACGGGGGTTGAGTTTGCCCCCCCGGCCCCGCAAGACTGCGGGCAGGGATTGGGTGCGCCGGATGGGCGAGCCGAACTGGGGGAGATTGGGCCGATGGCCACCACACGTATCGCCTTTATGGCATCGACGGCACCGGCGGCGAGCGAGGCGCTGCGGGTGTTGACGGCGCGCTATGGGCAGGTGGCGTTGCAAAAGGCAGATGTTGTGGTTGCCCTTGGGGGGGACGGCTTCATGTTGCAGACGCTGCATGAAACGCAGGCCATGTCCTTGCCGGTTTACGGGATGAATTGCGGCACCATCGGGTTCCTGATGAACACCTATCAGCCCGGCGAATTGCCAGAGCGGCTGGCGGCGGCGGAGGAGGCGGTGATCAACCCGTTGCGGATGCGGGCCGAGGGGGTGGATGGGACGCTGCATGAATCGTTGGCGATCAACGAGGTCAGCCTGCTGCGCGCCGGGCCGCAGGCGGCGAAGCTGCGGGTCAGTGTGGATGGCCGGGTGCGGATGGATGAGCTGGTTTGCGACGGGGCGTTGGTGGCAACGCCCGCAGGATCAACGGCTTACAACTATTCGGCGCATGGGCCGATCCTGCCGATCGGGGCGGATGTGCTGGCCTTGACGGCGATGGCGGCGTTCCGGCCCCGGCGGTGGCGCGGGGCGTTGATCCCGAAGGGCGCGGTGGTGCGGTTCGAGGTGCTGGAGGCCGAGAAGCGGCCGGTCATGGCGGACGCCGACAGCCGCGGATCGGTGCGGGGGGTGGCGAGCGTCGAAGTGCGGTCGGAACCGGGGGTGCGGCACCGCATTCTGTTTGATCCGGGGCATGGGTTGGAAGAGCGGCTGATCAACGAGCAGTTTGTCTGACATTCGACGGCAAGCCCTTGCGGGCGCTGGGTTTATTTTCGGGATTGTCAGGTTTCCCGGTGCCGCTGCCGGTGCAGGGCGCGGTGCAGACGGCTGTGCAGACGCGCGCAGGCGGAACGGGGCGTTAACCATTCGCGCGGGGGGTGAGTCGCGGGGAAAGGGATTTTCCGTTGGGTGGTGTTCTTGCCCTAATCCTTCCAACCGTCGATCTTGCGATACAGGGTGGAGGGGGCGAGTTCCAGGACGCGGGCGGCTTTGGGGACAGAGCCGTCAAAACGGCGCAGCGTGGCCTCGATCACCAGGCGTTCAATTTCGGCAAGGGGCTTTCCGATCAGCGCGTCCATCGCGGGTTCGGGAAAGGTGGGCGACAAAAGCGCCGGGGGCGGGGCAAGGCCGGGTTCATCGGCCACGATGTCGGGCAGCATGTCCGGCGTGACGGGGCCGCCTTCGTTCATCACGACGACATGGCGGATGACGTTCAGCAGCTGTCGCACATTGCCGGGCCAGGGCAGGCGGCGGAACAGGGCGGCGGTGTCGGGGGAGAGGCCGTCGAAGTGGCGGCCTTCTTCCCGTGCAAAGCGCGACAGCGCCGCCTCGGCGATTTCGATCACGTCATCGCCGCGTTCGCGCAGGGGGGGCATGTGGATGGGGACGACGTAAAGGCGATAATACAGGTCTTCACGAAAGCGGCCACGGCGAACGGCGTCGAGCGGGTCTTGATTGGTGGCGCAGACGATGCGGACATTCACCTTTCGGGGCCGGGTCGCGCCCACCGGTTGAACGGTGGAGGTTTGCAGGAAGCGCAAAAGTTTGGTTTGCAGCGCCGGGGCCATTTCGCAGATTTCATCAAGGAACAGCGTCCCGCCATCGGCGGCTGCGGCGGCGCCCGGTTTGTCGGATACGGCACCGGTGAAGCTGCCTTTGACGTGGCCGAACACTTCGGATTCCAGCAGGTCTTGCGGGATGGCGCCGCAGTTCAGGGCGATGAAGGGGCCAGTGCTGCGTGGGGAATAGTCGTGGACGGCGAGGGCGCAAAGTTCCTTGCCGGTGCCGCTTTCGCCGGTGATGAACACGGTCGCCATCGACCGGGCGACAGAGCGGATCTTGGCATGGATGCGGGCCATCGTGTCGGATGAGCCGACGAAGGCCCCGGTGGGGGCCGGGATCAGCGGGGCGGGTTTGGCGGGGGCCGTGCCGGGCGCGCGGCGCGGGATGTTGCGCCCGGCGAGGGCGTTTTCGACCGCGCCGAGGAAGCGGGTTTCATCAAAGGGTTTGACGAGGAATTCATGTGCGCCGGCGCGCATCGCTTCGACCGCCTTGTTGATGGAGCCGTTGGCGGTGATGACGATGACTGTCGCTTCGGGGCGCAGGGACAGCATTTCCTGCATCAGATCCAGACCATCGCGGTCGGGCAGCATCAGATCGAGCAGGACAACGGTTGCGCCGCTTTTCAGAAACGCCTCCATCCCTTCGGCGGCGGTGCTGGCGCTGCGGACGGTGTAGCCTGCATTGGTCAGGACCGAGCGATAGACCATCTGAAGCGAGGGCGTATCTTCGATCAGCAGAAGGGGGGGGTGGTCCGTCATGCGGCGGCCTCGTCGTTTGGCAGACGGGCGGCGATGAGGGTGATGAGGGCGGTCAGATCGGCCATCATGGGCACCGCAAGGATGGCGATGCCATCGTGATCATCGGCATGGGCGGCGGCGTTCAGGTCAATGGCCAGCCCATGCAGGCGCATGGCACCGATGGTTCCGGCAAGCGCGATCAGGACATGGGTCTGGGCGCGGATCGTGGGGATGTCCGCGGTGGCGATTGCCGGGCCGATCAGGGCTGCGGTGGCGGTCAGGTCGCTGTGCATCTGGTGCAGGATGCGCATTTCGGTGTCTGGCCCGGCCATGGCAAGGATGTCGCGCAAGGCGGTGCTGTCGCCCAGAATGCCAAACGGATCGGGGGCGGTCATGGTGCGCTGAACCCTGTGGAGCCGGGGCCGGGGCTGGTGGGGCGCGGGGCGCGCGCGGGGGGCATGATCATGGCAACAAGACTACCCGCGCGGGGCGGGTTGTCCAGTGCGCGATGTGCTGTGCCTGTGACGCCGGGCGGATCAGGCTTTTGCGAGGCCGAGGCTTTGCAACGCGGTGCGGATTTCATCAAGGATGGCGGGATCGTCGATGGTGGCAGGCATCTTGTATTCCTGCCCGTCGGCGATTTTCACCATCGTGCCGCGCAGGATCTTGCCTGACCGCGTCTTGGGCAGGCGGTCCACCACGACGGCGCGTTTGAAATCGGCGACCGGGCCGATCTTTTCGCGCATCAGGGTGATGCATTCCTTGACGATGTCCGCGGCAGGACGGTCGCAGCCTTTGTTGAGGCAGAGAAAGCCAAGGGGGGATTGGCCCTTGAGATCATCCGATACGCCGATCACCGCGCATTCGGCGACGTCGCGGTGGTTGGCCAGCACCTCTTCCATCGCGCCGGTGGACAGGCGGTGGCCGGCGACGTTGATCACGTCATCGGTGCGGGCCATGATGTAGAGATAGCCGTCTTCATCCACATACCCCGCATCGCCGGTTTCATAGTAGCCGGGGAAGTGGTTGAGATAGGATTTGCGGAACCGTTCTTCGGCGTTCCAAAGGGTGGGCAGGGTGCCGGGGGGCAGGGGCAGCTTGATCGCAATGGCGCCCAACTGGCCGGGGGCGACGGGGTGGCCGCCTTCATCCAGCACCTGCACATCGAAGCCGGGCATGGCGACCGATGGGCTGCCCACCTTGATGGGAAGCTGTTCGATGCCAAGGGGATTGGCCGCGATGGCGTAGCCGGTTTCCGTCTGCCACCAATGATCGACGACCGGCACGTTCAGGTGGCGGCCTGCCCAATTCACGGTGTCAGGGTCGGCGCGTTCGCCCGCGAGGTAGAGGGCGTTGAGGTGGGACAGGTCGTAATCGCGGACAAGGTGGCCATCGGGATCGTCACGCTTGATGGCGCGCAGCGCGGTGGGGGCGGTAAAGAAGGCGCGGACCTTGTGTTCGGCGATGACGCGCCAGAACGCCCCGGCATCGGGGGTTCCAACGGGTTTGCCTTCGTAGACGATGGTGGTGCAGCCTGCGATGAGCGGCGCGTAGCAGATATAGCTGTGGCCCACGACCCAGCCCACATCGGAGGCGGCCCAGAACACATCGCCGGGGCCGCAATCATAGATAGCGCGCATGGTCCAGGCCAGCGCCACAAGATGGCCTGCGGTGGGGCGGACCACGCCCTTGGGCGCGCCTGTGGTGCCAGAGGTGTAGAGGATATAGGCGGGGTGGTTGCCTTCGACGGGGACACATTCGGCGGGTTCGACGCCATATTGGAAGGAGTGCCAGGCGACGTCGCGGCCGGGGGTCAGTTTGGCGACTTCCTGTTCGCGTTGCAGGATGACGCAGAAATCAGGCTTGTGGGTGGCCATATCGATGGCTGCATCCAGAAGCGGTTTGTAATGCACCACGCGGGTGGGTTCGATGCCGCAGGAGGCGGCGATGATGGCCTTTGGGGTGCAGTCGTCGATGCGGACGGCGAGTTCATTGGCGGCAAAGCCACCGAAAACGACGGAATGGATCGCACCGATGCGGCCGCAGGCGAGCATCGCCTCAAGCGCCTCTGGCACCATTGGCATGTAGATGATGACGCGGTCGCCCTTTTCCACGCCCTTGGCGCGGAGCGCGCCGGCGAGGCGGGCGACACGGTCCTGCAATTCGGCAAAGGTGATGATGTGTTTCGTGCCGGTGACCGGGCTGTCATGGATGATGGCCGCCTGCGTGCCGCGCCCGGCCAGAACGTGCCGGTCGACCGCATTCCAGCAGGTGTTGACGCGGGCGTCGGTGAACCATTCGTAAAGCGGTGCGCGGCTGGCATTCAGGGCGGTTTGCGGGCGTTCTACCCAATCAATCGCGCCTGCGGCGTTCAGCCAATAGGCTTCGGGATTGGCTTTCCATGTCGCATAGAGTTCCCGGTATGCCATTGTATGCCCTCCTCCACGAGTTGGCATTTGTTACGCGATGCGTGGGGTTTGACGCAACGCTGTTACCGGCAACATGGGCGGGGTGCGGCGTTTTGTTTGCAGAATATTGCAATGCGGGTCTGCAAATATTTGCAAACCACGCCGCGCTTCGCGGAATGCCGCTAAGGGCGCGGGGATTTGCAAAGTTTTGCGCGACTCACCCTTTGATGGGCGCCCCCTCTTCCCTTGAAGGAGGGGAGAGGGCGAGAGGTCCAACGTGGCGTGGCGGATCGGGCGGAGTTGGGTATTTGGGCCAAGGTGAGGGGCAGGTCAGCCGTAATGGGTGACCGGGGTGCCCGCGAGGGCGGAGATGTTCAGAAGCCCGCGCGCGGTGATGGCGTTGGTCACGATATGGGCCTTGTTGCCCATGCCCATGAGGATGGGACCGACTTCAAGCCCGTTGGCCTTCATCTTGAGGATGTTGCGGGTGGCGGCGGCGGCGTCGGTCGTGGCGAACACGAGGACGTTGGCCGCGCCTTCCATCCTGCCGCCGGGAAGCAGGCGGTCGCGCAGGGATTGGTCAAGCGCAGAGTCGACGTTCATTTCGCCTTCGTAGCAGAAATCGGGTTCGCGGTCGTCCAGCATTTCCAGCGCGGCGCGCATCCGCAATGCGGCGGAATTGTCCATGTTGCCGAACTGGCTTTGCGTGCAAAGCGCGATCTTGGGGGTCAGGCCAAAGCGGCGGACATGGCGGGCGGCACCGATCACGGTTTCCATGATCTGCTGCGGGGTGGGTTCGGGGTTTACCTGCGTGTCGGCGATGAAGAGGGGACCATCTTCCAGGATCATCAGCGACAATGCCCCCACCGGATGAAGGCCATCGCGCGCCAGCACCTGACGGATGTAATTGAGGTGCCAGTGATATTGGCCGAAGGTGCCGCAGATCATGCTGTCGGCTTCACCCCGATGGACCATGACGGCGGCGATGGCGGTGGTGTTGGTGCGCATCACGGCGCGGGCGATATCGGGCGAAACGCCGCGGCGGGCCATCAGATCGTGATAGGTGCCCCAGTAATCGCGGTAGCGCGGATCGTTTTCCGGGTTCACCAGATGCACATCGCGGCCCGGCCGGATTGGCAGGCCCGCGCGTTCGCAGCGGGATTCCACCACTTCGGGGCGGCCGATGAGGACGGGAATGTCGTTGGTTTCTTCCATCATCGCGTGGGCGGCGCGCAGCACGCGTTCGTCTTCGCCTTCGGCAAAGACGATGGTGCGGGCGGCGATCTTGGACGCTTCGAACACCGGGCGCATGATGAGGGCGGATTTGAACACCGAACCATCAAGGCCGCGCTTGTAGGCATCAAGATCGGGGATCGGGCGGGTGGCGACGCCAGTTTCCATCGCGGCCTTGGCGACGGCGCTGGCGACCACACCGATGAGGCGTGGGTCAAAGGGTTTGGGGATCAGGTAATCGGCCCCGAAGGAGAGTTTTTCGGCGCTGTAGGCGGCGGCGGCTTCGGCGCTGGTGGTGGCACGGGCAAGGGCGGCGATGCCTTCGATGCAGGCGATTTCCATACGCTTGTTGATTTCCGTTGCGCCGACATCCAGCGCGCCGCGGAAGATGAAGGGGAAGCACAGGACGTTGTTGACCTGATTGGGGAAATCCGACCGACCGGTGGCGATGATGGCATCCGGTGCCACGGCGCGGACCTGATCGGGCAGAATTTCGGGCGTTGGATTGGCCAGCGCAAAGATGATCGGGCGGGGGGCCATCTTGGCCACCATGTCGGGTGTCAGAACGCCGGGGCCGGAAAGGCCAAGGAAAAGGTCGGCCCCTTCGATCACGTCGGCCAGCGTGGCCGGGGTGGTGCCTTGGGCGTAGGCGGCCTTCTGGTCGGTCATCTGTTCTGTGCGGCCATGGTGGACGAGGCCCGCCAGATCGCAGAGCCAGACGTTTTCGCGTTTCACGCCAAGGTTCAGCAACATGTTCAGGCAGGCGATGCCCGCAGCACCCCCGCCGGTGGAGACGACCTTGATGTCTTCGAACCGCTTGTTCGCCACGATCAGCGCATTTGTGGCCGCCGCCCCCACGACGATGGCGGTGCCGTGCTGATCATCGTGAAAGACGGGGATGTTCATCCGTTCGCGGCACAGCTTTTCGACGATGAAACAGTCGGGGGCCTTGATATCTTCAAGGTTGATCGCGCCGAAGGTGGGTTCCAGCGCGCAGACGATATCGGCCAGTTTCACCGGATCAGGTTCGTTCAATTCGATATCGAAGCAGTCGATATTGGCGAATTTCTTGAACAGAACTGCCTTGCCCTCCATCACCGGTTTGGAGGCCAGCGCACCGATATTGCCAAGGCCCAGAACAGCGGTGCCGTTGGTGACGACGGCAACAAGGTTCCCGCGTGAGGTGTAGCGCGAGGCGGTGGCGGGGTCGGCCTTGATTTCAAGGCAGGCTTCGGCCACGCCGGGGGAATAGGCGCGGGACAGGTCGCGGCCATTGGCGAGCGGCTTGGTGGCGCGGATCTCCAGCTTTCCGGGCTTGGGGAATTCGTGATAATCCAAGGCCGCCTGACGCGCGTTTTCCTGCCGCGTGTCGCCGGGTTTTCCGTCTTCCATGTCGCCCTCCACCAAGTTGGTTCAACGTTAAACTACTTTGTCGAACCTGACTTTATCCGTTTTTCCAATAGGCGTTTTCGGCCCTGCTTGCAAATCCTGATCTGTCCTTGGCATTGTCGGGCCGCAAAGGGAGGCCGGGAATGTTTGAGGTAAAGGGCGAGACGCGCGCGGAAATGCGCCTGCCGACGCAGGAATTGCGGGACGATCTGCCGTTCTGGACAAAGCAGTTGGGGTTTCGGCTGGACATGATCTATCCGGCGGATAACCCCGAGGTGGCGGTGCTGTCGGGCTATGGGTTGCGGTTGCGCATCCAGAAGGGCGCGGCTGAGCCGCCGGGGACGGTACGCATCCTGACCGATGATCCCGATTTTGCCGGTGGGGCGAAGGTGTTGACCGCGCCCAATGGCACGCGGGTGGAGGTGGACCAGGCGAACCCGCCGATGGTGTTGCCGCCCACGGAACACGCCTTTGTGGTGCGCAGGCTGGCGGATCAGGCGCCGTGGATCATCGGGCGGGCGGGGATGGAATACCGCGATCTGGTGCCGTCGCGGCTGGGTGGTGCGATGATTGCCAGCCATATCCGCATCCCGGATGGCGGGCCGGTGCCGGATATGGTGCATTTCCACCGGGTGGGGTTTCAACTGATCTTCTGCATCAGCGGCTGGGTGGATGTGGTCTATGAGGATCAGGGGCCGCCCATTCGGCTGACGGCGGGGGATTGCTTTATCCAGCCGCCCGAAATCCGCCACCGCGTGCTGCATGCCAGCCACGGAATCGAGGTGATCGAAATCGGCGTGCCGGCCGAACATGTGACCGAGATTGATCACGATATGGAACTGCCCACCCCGCATCTGCGGCCTGATCGGGAATGGCAGGGGCAGCGGTTTGTCTATGATCAGGGGGCAAAGGGGGTGTTCGCCCCGTTCCGCCTGCCGGGGTTTGCGGCGCGGGATACGGGCATTCATGCGGCAACACAGGGGGTTGCCTCGGTCATGGTGGCGCGGCCCGATGGGGGGGCGACGGTCTGGACGAAACATCAGGGCGATATCCTGTTCACCTTCGTGCTGAAGGGGAGCTTTACGCTGGAGGGTGAGGGGAAAGAGCCGTTCCGCCTGTCGCCGGGCGATGCCTTTGTCATCCCGCCGGGAATGGCCACGCGCTATGGCGTTCCGACCCCTGATCTGGAATTGCTGGAGGTGACATTGCCGGGGCAACCAGGGACGGAAACGCTTTAGGGTTCAGCTTGGCCCAAATACCCTGCGGGGGGTGAGCCGCGCCGCGGCGAGGGGGGCGCAAAGCCCCCTTATTTTTCGCAGAAAAATCGTGCGCCTTGCCATTCCTGCGCGGGGCTTCCAGACTGTGACCAATTGGTCAGAAAACCTGCATGACATCCACGAGGTGCGCCCATGTCCCTGCTCTCTGCCGCTACGCAAGTGCGTGAAAAAGCCTATGCCCCGTATTCCCGGTTCAAGGTGGGGGCGGCGCTTCGCACCGCGTCCGGGGCGGTCTTTGTCGGCTGCAATGTGGAAAACGTGGCCTATCCCGAAGGCACCTGTGCCGAGGCGGGGGCGATTGCCGCGATGGTGGCAGGCGGCGAGACGCGGATTGCCGAGGTTTGCGTGATTGCCGACAGCCCTGATCCGGTGCCGCCCTGTGGCGGGTGCCGGCAGAAGATTGCCGAATTTGCGGCGCAAGATGTGAAGGTCACGCTTTGCACCACCGATGGCAAGGAGCGGGTGATGACGGTGGCCGATCTGCTGCCCGGTGTGTTCACTGCCGCGCATATGGACCGGGTCTGACGGGCATGGACGCCCGCGCCATCATTGCCAAGCTGCGGGACGGAAAAAAGCCGTCTGCGGATGAATTGGGTTGGTTTGCCAAGGGGTTGGCCGATGGCACGGTGACGGATGCACAGGCCGGGGCATTTGCGATGGCTGTGTTGCTGAAGGGGCTGGGCGAGGCGGGGCGCGTGGCGCTGACGCGGGCGATGCGGGATTCGGGCCGGGTGTTGGACTGGGATCTGAACGGGCCGGTGATCGACAAGCATTCCACGGGCGGGATCGGGGATTGCATATCGCTGTTACTGGCCCCGGCGCTGGCGGCCTGCGGGGCCTATGTGCCGATGATTTCGGGGCGGGGCCTGGGCCATACCGGGGGAACGCTGGACAAGCTGGAAGCCATCCCCGGCTTTCGCACCGCGATGGGCGAGGATCAGCTGCGCCGCCAGATCGGTGAGGTGCGCTGTGCGATTGTCGCGGCAAGCGCCGAGATTGCCCCTGCGGATCGGCGGCTTTACGCGATCCGTGATGTGACCTCGACCGTGGAAAGCATCGACCTGATCACGGCCTCCATCCTGTCGAAAAAGCTGTCGGCGGGGTTGGAGGCGCTGGTGCTGGATGTGAAATGCGGGTCGGGCGCGTTCATGGACACGTTCGAAAAGGCCGAGGCTTTGGCAAGGGCGCTGGTCAGCACGGCGCAAGGGGCGGGATGCATGACATCGGCGCTGATCACCGACATGAGCCAGCCCCTGGCCACCGCGGCGGGCAATGCGCTGGAGGTGATCGAGGTGATGGAGACGCTGACGGGCACATCGATCAACGCGGCGTTGTGGGATCTGACGGCGGCCTTGGGGGGCGAGGCGCTGGCGCTGGGCGGGTTGGCGGCGGATGCCGAGGATGGCGAGGGGCGCATCATCGAGGCGCTGGAAAATGGGCAGGCGGCAGAGTGGTTCGGCCGCATGGTGGCCGCACAAGGCGGGCCTGCGGATTTCGTGGAACGCTGGCCGGACCGGCTGCCTTCGGCACCGGTGGTGATGGAGGTGCCTTGCGACAGCGACGGGTTCATCGGCGCGATTGATGGGCGCGCTTTGGGAGAGACGGTCGTGCATCTGGGCGGGGGCCGGTTGCGCGAGGGGGACAGGATCAACCCATCGGTCGGGCTGTCCGATCTGGCGGGGCTGGGCGAGGGCGTGTCGCGCGGTGTGCCGCTGGGCATGGTGCATGCCGCGGATGAGGCATCGGCCGAGGCGGCGGTGCGGGCGGTGCAGGCGGCCTATCGCGTGGCCACATCCGCGCCGGAAGAACCGCCCCTGATCCTGAAACGGATAGGATAAGGCGATGGCGCGGGCCTTTCTGATCGTGATGGATTCCGTGGGCTGCGGCGGTGCGCCGGATGCGGCGGATTTTGGCGATGCAGGGGCGAATACGCTGGCGCATATCGCCCTGGCCTGTGCCGGGGGCCGGGCGGATGTGGGGCGGGCGGGGCCGTTGCGGGTGCCGGTGCTGGATGGGCTGGGGCTGGGGGCGGCGATCCGGCTGGCCAGCGGGGATGCCGCGCCGGGGCTGGACGCTGTGCCGCAAGGGCGCTGGGGGGCGGCGACAGAGGTATCAAAGGGCAAGGATACGCCGTCGGGCCATTGGGAATTGGCGGGCGTGCCGGTACCTTGGGATTGGGCCTATTTCCCCGATACGGTGCCTGCCTTCCCGGATGATCTGGTGGCCGAGGTCTGCCGGTTGGCGGGGGTGGTGGGGGTGCTGGGGAATTGTCACGCCTCGGGGACCGAAATCATTGACCGGCTGGGGGCCGAGCATCTGCGGACGGGGTGGCCCATCTGCTATACATCGGCGGATTCGGTGTTTCAGATTGCCGCGCATGAAGAGGCGTTCGGGTTGGAGCGGCTGGTTGCCTTGTGCCGAGATCTGGCCCCAAGGCTTCATGCCATGAAGGTGGGGCGGGCGATTGCGCGGCCGTTTTTGGGAAGCCCTGGGGATTTTCACCGCACCGGCAACCGGCGTGATTTCGCCATTGCGCCGCCCGCGCCCACGCTGCTGGATTGGGTGCAAGAGGCGGGGCATGTGACCCATGCGGTGGGCAAGATCGGCGATATCTTTAGCCACCGGGGCATCACACATCTGCACAAGGGCAAGGATGATGCTGCCCTTTTCGATCATCTGGACCGGCTGGGGCGTGAGGCGGAGGTGGGTTCCTTGACCTTTGCGAACTTTGTCGAGTTTGACTCACTTTACGGTCATCGCCGTGATGTTGCCGGATACGCCCGGCAGCTGGAATGGTTCGACGGGCGGGCGGCGGCGTTTCTGGCGGGGTTGCGGGCGGGTGATCTCGTGATCTTTACCGCCGATCATGGCAATGATCCCACCTGGCGCGGGACGGAACATACGCGTGAGCGGGTGCCGGTTCTGTGCCACGGCGCGGGGGAGGGATCGCTTGGCCTGTGCGCCTTTGTCGATGTCGCTGCATCGGTGGCCGGGCATCTGGGTATTGCCGCGCGGGGCGCGGGGAGGAGTTTCCTGTGATCACCGATATGCCGAAGGTGGAATTGCATCTGCATCTGGAGGGGGCGGCCCCGCCTGCCTTTATCCGGGGGCTGGCCAAGCGCAAGAAGGTGGATATTGGCGGCATCTTTGATGAACAGGGGAACTATAAATATAAGGATTTCTGGGATTTCCTGAAGGTTTACGAGGCGGCGACATCGGTTTTGACCAGCCCGGAGGATTACCACCGCCTGACGCTTGCCGTGCTGGAGGAAAGCGCGGCGGCGGGCGTGGTCTATTCCGAGACATTCCTTTCGCCCGATTTCTGTGGCGGGCGGGATATCGGGGCGTGGCGCGAATATCTGGCCGCGATCCGCGAGGCGGCGGATGAGGCCGAGCGGGATATGGGTATTACCCTGCGCGGGATCATTACCTGCATCCGGCATTTTGGGCCAGAGAAAGCAAGGGAGACTGCGCGCTGTGCGGCGGATACGGCGGGGGATTGGATCGTGGGCTTTGGCATTGCCGGGGATGAAAAGGTGGGCAAGCCCAAGGATTACCGCTGGTCCTTTGATTGTGCGCGGGAGGCGGGGCTGCGGCTGACCGCCCATGCGGGGGAATGGGGCGGGCCGGAGTCTGTGCGGGACGCGATCACCGATCTGGGGGTGGAACGCATCGGGCATGGCGTGCGGGCGATTGAAGACCTGTCGTTGGTGGATGAGCTGGCCGAAAAGGGCATCGTGCTGGAGGTCTGCCCCGGATCGAATATCGCACTGGGCCTTTATCCCGGCTGGCGGGCGCACCCGATTGGCGAGTTGTATCGGCGCGGGGTGAAGGTGACCATCTCGACCGACGATCCGCCCTTCTTTCACACCACGATGGCGCGGGAATATGACCGGCTGAACGCGGCCTTTGATTGGGATGAGGGGGTTTTCGCGGGTATTGCGCGGGCGTCGCTTGACGCGGCCTTTTGCGATGGCGATACGCGGGGGCGTGTCCTGAAGAAACTGGAGAGCCGTGATGCTTGATCATCTGACCGTCGTTTCGCACCCTTTGGTGCAGCACAAGCTGACGCTGATGCGGGAAAAGGACACATCGACCGCGTCGTTCCGGCAGTTGCTGCGCGAGATCAGCCTTTTGCTGGCCTATGAGGTGACCCGCGAATTGCCGATGACGACCAAGCGGATCGAAACGCCGCTGTGCGAGATGGACGCCCCGGCGATTGAGGGCAAAAAGCTGGCGCTGGTGTCGATCCTGCGGGCGGGGAACGGGCTGCTGGACGGGATTCTGGAACTGGTCCCAGCGGCGCGGGTGGGGTTTGTGGGGCTGTACCGCGACCCCGAAACGCTGCAACCGGTGCAGTATTACTGCAAGCTGCCGGAACAGTTGGAGGATCGGGTGACCATCGTGGTTGATCCGATGCTGGCGACCGGCAATTCCAGTGCGGCGGCGGTGGACCTGATCAAGGCGAAGGGGGCCAGGAACATCCGCTTTCTGTGCCTGCTGGCCGCGCCCGAAGGCGTGGCGCGGATGAAAGAGGCGCATCCCGATGTGCCGATCGTGACGGCATCGCTGGACAGCCATCTGAACGATCACGGTTACATCGTGCCGGGGCTAGGCGATGCGGGTGACCGGATGTTTGGCACTAAATAATGTAATATCACCCCTTTACGCGGGGCGCGGCATCGCGCATTCTGCGCTTACGCTACTGGGGGGTAGTCATGTTCGTAAAGGTTTTGACGGGGGCAATCCTGACCCTCGGTCTGGGCGCATTTGGCGCTTTTTCACAGACAACAGCCGATGTTGGGGGGTCGCGTGAGCAGCCGCCTGCCAGCTTTTCCGGTCAGCAATATGTTGACAGCCGGGGCTGCGTGTTTCTGCGCGCGGGTCTTGGCAACAGGGTAAGCTGGGTGCCGCGGGTGGATCGCAATCGCCGCCCGATGTGCGGCTATCCGCCAAGCGCGGGTGGCGGAACGCGGATGGTGGCGACGGCTGTGGTGCCCGCGCCTTCGCCTGCCCCGGCCGTGCAGCCAGCGCCGCAGAGGCGGGCGGCGACGGCAGAGCCGCCTGCGGCAAGTTATGCGCCCGCACCCGTGGCGGGGATGCGGACCACGGCACCGATGCAGCAGGTTGTGGTTCAACCGCGTGCAGTGGCAGCGGTGCCTGCACCTGCGGCGGTGGAGCCAAAGCCGCCGGGTGGCGGGCAACGGATCGCCTGCACCACGGCGGCCCCGGTGCCGCAGCGGTTGCGCCTGACGAATGGCGGAACGGTGGTTGTCTGCACCCGTGGCGATGGCACGCTGGAGGGGTTGCGCGCGCCGATCCATCCGCAGGGATCGGGGGTTGGCGCATCGCTGACACGTCCTGGGGCGCGTGTCGTGCCGCTGGGTCAGCCTTCGGGGATTGGCGATGGCAGCGCGGGCGCGCGTGTGGTGACGCAGGCCGCACCTGTGCCCAAGGGATACAAGCTGGCCTGGGAAGATGACCGGCTGAACCCGCTGCGCGGGGTGGGCACGGCACAGGGACAGGCCGCGCAGGATCAGGTCTGGACACGGGATGTGCCAGCCGAGCCGATGGCACAACCAAAGCGCCGGGCGCTGGTGGTTTCGGCACAGAACGCGCCAAAGCAACCACGGGCGACACAGGAACGTGTGTCGCAATCAACCAAGTCTGTTGCCCCGGCGACCCCGGTGGCGGCTGGCGGTGGTCGCCTTTTCGTGCAGGTTGGCAGCTTTGGCGTGGTCAGCAATGCCGAAGGCGCCCTGGCACGATTGGCGGGGCTGGGCCTGCCGGTGGCGCGGGCGAATGGCCGCATCGGCGGCAAGGCCGTTCAGGTTGTGATGGCCGGGCCTTTCGGATCGGCGGCTGACGCGCAGGCGGCGTTGCGCGCGGCGCGCGGGGCCGGGTTCGGGGATGCGTTCATCCGCTGAGACGGTTGTAACGGATGGCAACGGTCCCCCGCTGCAACCGGGGGGCCGTTTTCCGTTCCGGCAGGGTCAGTCGCAGATGGCCTTCAGGCTGGCCCAATCTTCGGCGTTCAACAGCGCGCGGGGGCTGCCACTTCGATAGGGGTCTGCCTCGATCAGGCCGAGGGTGGTTTCGCCGGTGGGATCAAGCGCAAAGCCATAGGCCGTGGACGAGACGGCCGCCGCTTCAAATCGGGCCAGAAGGTCCGTTTCCGGCAGGCGGGGGCGGTCGGTGGCAAGAAACGCCTCGCCCAGGCCGGTCAGCGCGCCATCGGGCAGAATGCCGGTGGTCAGAAGGCGCACGGTGGCGGCGAAACCGGCATGGTCCAGAAGGGGAAGAAGGGGGTCTTCGTCTTCGATCCGCAGGGTTTCGGCGATGGCAAAGCCTGCGGCGGCGTCGGGGGTGGGGGCGGCGCCAAGGATTGGCAGACCCAGCAGCAGAATGTCACCGGGCAGGGCGGCAGCCTGCGTCAGACCTTCGGGCAGGACCATGAGTTGCACCCCTGAATCGCCGAACAGCCGTTCGGACAACAGGTCAAGCGCGCGGTCGCCCAAGGGGGTAGAACAGGGCGCGCCTGTCAGGCGGGAAATATCGGCCAACGCCGCCGCGCCGATCTGCGCGCGGGTGGCAGATGGCAGGACCGATGCCGTATGGCGGACCAGCGCATCGGGCAGGAAAAAAGCCACGATGCCAAGGATGGCCAGCGTCGATCCGCCCAGCAGCGTGCCGCGCAGGCGGCCGGGGCGGGGGGTGCTGCGCCGCACCGCGCCGCGCACGGTTTCCAACGCGGCGATCATGTCGGGATCATCCAGTTCCAGCGTTTCGTCGCTGTCTTCACCGGGGCTATAGACCGCCGGGATGCCACCGGGGTTCACCCGTTCCACCGCGGGCAAGGACCAATGGGTCAGGGCGCGTTCGGTGCGCGGGTCCGACAGAACCAGCGTCGCCTCGCGGAAGGCGACCACCACCTCGCGGCGCTGCGCCTCGGGCGTGTCGCGCCAGAGGCCGGGGCTTTCCAGCCTTTGGTATTTCTTCAGCGCGGTCATGCGCGGGGATTGCCTTTGGCTCGGCCTGTCTTGTGCGGATGACGATACCGCAGCGCCCCGATAGTCACAAGCAATGGCCACAAGCTGATGGAGGCTGGTTTCATCTTGGTCGAAAATACCCTGGGGGGTGAGCCCGCAGGGCGAGGGGGGCTAGCCCCCCTGCGACAGCCGCCCCCAGGACCGGCGGATCAGGTCTTGTCCATCAGCTTTGCCACGGCGCGCAGTTCGAACTTCTGGATCTTGCCGGTGGATGTCTTGGGCAGGTCGGCAAAGACCACGTGTTTGGGCGTCTTGAACCCGGCCAGACGTTCGCGGCAAAAGGCGATGAGGTCTTTTTCCGTGGTGCTTTGGCCCGGCTTCAATTCCACAAAGGCGCAAGGCACCTCGCCCCATTTGTCATCGGGCTTGGCGACAACGGCGCAAAGCAGGACGGCGGGGTGGTGCATCAGGACGCCCTCCACCTCGACCGATGAGACATTCTCGCCGCCCGAGATGATGATGTCCTTGGCGCGGTCGGTGATCTTTATATAGCCGTCGGGGTGTTGAAAGGCGATGTCGCCGGATCGGAACCAGCCGCCTTTGAACGCCTCGGCCGTGGCGGCGGGGTTCTTGTAATAGCCCTTCATCACCATGTTGCCGCGCATGGCAATTTCGCCCAGATGCGCGCCGTCGCGGGGGACGGGTTGGCCGTGGGTGTCATGCACTTCGGCCCCTTCCAGCATGGGCATGGCAACGCCGGTGCGCGCCTTATAGGCGGCGCGGTCGTCTTTGGGGGCGCTGTCCCAGTCCGCGCGCCAGGTGCATTCGGTGGCGGGGCCGTAGGTTTCGGTCAGGCCGTAGACCTGTGTTACGTTGAAGCCGAGGGGTTCAAAAGCGGCCAGCGTAGCGGCGGGGGGCGGGGCACCGGCGGTAAAGACCTCGACTGTGTGCGAAAAGGCGCGGCGATCTTCGTCGCGGGCGTTGATCATGGTGTTCAGCACGATGGGTGCGCCGCCGAAATGGGTAACGCCTTCGTCGGCGATGGCGTCATAGATTGCCTTTGCCGTGATGTCACGGCAGCAGACAAGGGTTCCGGCAAGGATCGGCACCATCCAGGTATGCGTCCAGCCGTTGCAATGGAACAGCGGCACGATGGTCAGGTAGACGGGGTGCAGCACCATGCGCCAGGACAGGATGTTTGAGGTGGCCGAGAGATACGCCCCGCGATGGTGATAGACCACGCCCTTGGGGCGGCCCGTGGTGCCAGAGGTGTAGTTGATGGCGATGGATTCCCATTCGTCATCCGGCATGATCCACGGGGCATCGGGATCGCCCTGGTCCAGCAGCGCCTCATAGGTGAGGTAATGGCCCGATGCGGCAAAGCCTTCATCCACCACCTCGACGATCTGGGGGGCGGGACCGTCCATGCGGCGGATGGCGTCTTCGGCAAGGGGCAGGAAGGCGGTGTCGCACAAGACGAGTTTTGCCCCGGCATGGCCAAAGATATAGGCGACGGTTTCGGCATCAAGGCGGGTGTTGATTGTGTTCAGGATGGCACCCGCAGCGGGGACGCCGAAATGCGCCTCGGCCTGCGGTGGGATGTTGGGCAGGAGCGTGGCCACCACATCACCGGGGGCAATGCCGCGTCGCGCGAGGCTGGATGCAAGGCGCGACACGCGCGCGCCGTATTGGGCATAGGTGAGGCGGGTGGATTTCCAGACCACGGCCAGACGGTCGGCATGGATATCCGCGGCGCGTTTCAGGAAGGAGAGCGGGGTGAGAGGCATATAATTCGCCGCGCATTTTTCCAGACCCGATTCATCCGGCAACCAGCCCATCTTTCCGTCTCCTCCCGAAACCTACGCAATTCGTGTCGCTTACAGGCGCGCAAGGGCGAGGTTAGCAGGGTTCACACAGGAAGCGAGAGGGAGCATCGGGCAAAAGCATGAGCGTGACGGAAAGGGCATCGGGCGACCGGACTTTGGCGGCGGCGGGGTTGATCCTGGTTTACGCCATGGTGATCGGCTTCACCGACAATTACGTGCGGGTGATCGCGGCCGAGGCGGGGTTGTGGCAGTTCCATCTGACCCGGTCGCTGATGGCGGCGGTGCTTTTGGGGGTGGCGGCAGTGCCATTGGGGTTGCGGCTCAGGCCTGTGCGGTGGCGGGCGGTGGTGGCGCGGTCGGCGATCCACGGGATCGCTATGGTGATCTATTTCGGGGCGCTGGCTTTTCTTGATGTGGCGCTGGTGGCGGCGGGGCTGTTTACGGCGCCGATCTGGGTGCTGCTGATTTCGCGGTTTGTCTATGGCCATGCCATTGGCCCGGTGCGGATCATCGCTGTGATCCTGGGGTTTGCGGGGGTTGTTCTGGTGCTGGGGCCAGAGGCGATGGCAGGGGCATCGCTGCCCGCGATGCTGCCGGTTCTGGCGGGGGCGATGTATGCGATGGGCAATATTGCCACGCGGGAATGGTGCGCCGAGGAAAGTGCCGAAACCCTGCTGGCGGGGTTCTTTGCGGTGCTGGGTGTGATTGGCGCGGTGGGGTTGGTGGTGCTGTGGGTGTTGCCATTGCCGGTGCCTGACGGGACGGACGGTTTTCTGCAACGTGGGGCGGTCTGGCCTTCGACGACCTTCTATTTCTGGACTTTCGTGCAGGCGGCGGGGGTCGCTTTTGGGGGTGGGCATGATGATCCGCGCCTATCAGATCACCGATGCGTCGAAGGCGAGCGTGCTGGAATACGTGATCCTGCCGGCCTCGGCCTTTTGGACCTGGGTGCTGTGGGGGACGGGCTTGCACCCTTGGCGGTGCTGGGGATGGTGCTGATCGTGGCGGCGGGATCAATGATTGCGCTGCGGGCGAAGGCGGTGGAAGGGTAGGCGGCGGGGATCAAAAATCTTGGAAGATTTTTGTAAATTTCTTCCAAGAAATTTGGGTCTTAATCCCCGACCGCGTCGCGCCAATGGCGGCGGCAGAGGCTGACATAGGTTTCGTTCCCGCCGATCACCACCTGTTCGCCTGAGGTGAGAGCGCGTCCATCAGGGCCACGGCGGATGACCATTGTGGCCTTTTTCCCGCAATGGCAGATTGTCCGCACCTCGCGCATTTCATCGGCCCAGGCGAGGAGGGCGGCAGAACCGGGAAAGAGGTTGCCCT
>OY288168.1 GCA_958439195.1 uncultured Paracoccaceae bacterium | reverse complement strand
GTTCTTCGGCAAGCGTATCACCGAAAACAACTACTGGAACGAATACGCCGACACGCTGGAATGGACCCTGACCTCCCCGCCGCCAGAGCATACCTTCGAACAGCTCCCCAAGCAGTCGGATTGGGACAAGGGCCACGCCCACTAAGGCAACGCACACCACACAAAAAAGGCCCCGGAACCTCCGGGGCCTTTTGCTTTTGTCCGGGCCAAGCGGTTTCCGAGCCAAGTGGTTTCCGGGCCAATTGGTTTCTGACGCAGAAACCGCGCCGGAATTTGCCACAAATTCCGGTGTCACCCGTTCCGCTTGACCGGACGCCCCCCCCCCACTGCCTCACCACTGCCTCACCACTGCCTCACCACTGCCTCCCCGGTTTCTGCGCCCGAAACCGCTGCGAAGTTTGCGTCAAACTTCGTCTTGCCGTCGCATCCCGCATCGCCCCCGCCGCGTCGAACCCGGCCATGCCGCCTCGGGTGGCCCTTCACCGGCACATGCCGTCGCACCCCCTTCCCTTTCGGAACCGTCAGGTTAATTTCCGCCGATGCCCTACCAATGGTTACCCCCCTCTGACGACGCGCAGGCCCGGCTTCACCTCTGGCCCTACCGATCCCTGCCGCGCAAAGGCTTTGTGCTGTTCATCGGCGGCACCTGCGCGCTGGTCCTTGTCCCCATGCTTTCGGTTCTCGGCTCGCCCGTCTTGTGGGGCATCCTGCCGTTCTTCGCGCTGGCGATCTGGGGCATGTGGGCCGCCTTGTCGCGGTCCTACCGGGACGGCGAGATTGTCGAAGACCTCACCCTCTCGCACGACTCGCTCTCGCTCATCCGCCACGGGCCACACGGGCGGCGACAGGATTGGCAGGCCAATCCCTTCTGGGTATCGGTCCACCTGCATCCCACCGGCGGCCCAGTGCCCCACTACCTCACCCTGCGCGGCAGCGGGCGCGAGGTGGAACTGGGCGCCTTCCTGTCCGAAGACGAACGCATCACCCTGCGGGATGAATTGCAGCACCGCCTTGCTGGCCTGCGCTGACCCATTCTGAAAACGACTCGCAAAATGCGTGTTTTTGTGGTGTCATCAGGTGGGGGATGAACAGTCAGGAACCGCCGATGCGCCGTGGTCTTCTGCGTGTCACTGTTGCGATTGCCCTTTTGGTTGCCCTTGGCCTTGCCTTTGCCCGTTTCAGCCCGTGGCCCGCCGTGCTGGCCATTCGCCTGCTGTTTGACCACGACGCCACCCGCGCAATGGTGGCTCTGGAACCGCGCCTGCCCGCCAACCTGACCGAACATCCCGATCTCGCCTATGGCCCCGACCCGCGCGAAAGGCTGGACCTGATCCTTCCCCCCGGCCCCGCGCCACCGGATGGCTGGCCGATCCTTGTCTGGGTGCATGGCGGGGCGTTTGTGTCAGGCTCAAAAGACAATGTCGGCAATTACCTGCGTCTTGTGGCCAGCAACGGCTTTGCCACCATCGCCCCGAACTATACCCGCGCGCCTACACGCCTGCATCCGCATCCGGCCGACCAGATCCTAGAGGTTCTGCTCTGGATCACCGCCGCCGCCCCAATCTATGGCCTTGACCCGAACCGCATGGTTCTGGCCGGAGACAGCGCAGGCAGCCACATCGCCCTGCAAACCACCATCGCCCTGCAAGACCCGGCCTATGCCCGCGCCTTGAATTTGCGCCCCAGTCCCCGCATCAGCCCGCCCCGTGGCCTTGCCCTGTTCTGCGGGGTTTATGACCTGTCGGGGATGAACCTGGACGGTCCCTTCGGCCTGTTCCTGCGCAGCGTTCTCTGGGCCTATCTTGGGGTCAGGGATGCATCCACGGCACCCGACGCCCCACTTTTTTCGCTTCTCTCGCATCTTCCCGCCGATCTGCCGCCGCTGTTCCTGACTGCGGGCAATGCAGACCCTTTGCTGCCACAAACGCTGGCGCTGATCGACGCGGCAACGGCGCGGGGCATCCGGGTTGAAACCTTGCTCTTTCCGCAGGATCACAAGCCACCGCTGCCGCATGAATACCAGTTCACGCTGGACCCAAGCGGCGAACAGGCGTTCGACCGCCTGCTGGGCTTTTTGTCCCGCAGTCTGCAATAACCCCGCCTGCAATCACCCCGCGATCCGACATGAAAAAGGGGGCCGCAGCCCCCATTCCCCAGAACGCCAGAACGCCAGAAAACCAGCCCAGCTTCAGCCTTCTGCCACCCTCAGGCCAGCAAATCCTTCACCTTCGGCCCGACCGCGCCGAAATCCATCTGCCCGGTATATTTGCCCTTCAGCACAGCCATGACACGGCCCATGTCGCGGATACTTGAAGCGCCCGCCTCGGCAATCGCGGCCTTCACCGCCGCCTCGATCTCATCTCCCGAAAGCTGGCGTGGCAAAAACTCCTCGATCACCCGGACTTCGTTCAATTCCTTTTCCGCCAACTCCAGCCGCCCACCCTCTTCGTAGGCGCGCGCGCTTTCCTGCCGTTGCTTCACCATCTTTCCCATGATGGCCAGGATTTCGGGATCGCCCACCTCCTGATCGCCGCCTTCCCCACCGCGACCGGCAATCTCACGATCCTTGATCGCGGCATTGATCAACCGCAGCGTTGAAAGCCGCTCGGCCTGCTTGGCCTTCATCGCTTCTTTAAGCGCGATTTGAAGGTGTTCCCGCAATGACATCTGTCACCTTTCCCCAAAGGTTGGCATGGACCGCCAACATACCCTGTCACGCGCCGGGCCACAACTGCGCTCTGAAACGCCAAGCTATTGAAATTCATATATATTCCTTTTCCCCCAAAGCCTTGACCCCACCCCCTTACAACACTAGTGTCCGCGCAATTTGCCGTCAGGGAGTCGCCACCATGCCCATCTCCGCACAGCCGAAGCCTACCGCCTGCCTCGCGCTGTCCGATGGCACGGTGTTCTATGGAATGGGCTTTGGCGCCACGGGCGAAACTGTGGCCGAACTGGTGTTCAACACCGCCATGACCGGCTATCAGGAAATCATGACCGACCCGTCCTATGCCGGTCAGGTCGTCACCTTCACCTTCCCCCACATCGGCAATACCGGCGTCACGGATGAAGATGACGAAACCGCCATCCCCGTCGCCGCCGGCATGGTGGTGAAATGGGATCCGACCGAACCCTCCAACTGGCGTGCCCGTGGCGAACTTACCCAATGGCTTGCTGCCAAGGGCCGCATCGGCATCGGCGGGATCGACACCCGACGCCTGACCCGCGCCATCCGCCAGCAGGGCGCACCACATGTGGCGCTCGCCCATGATCCCGAAGGCAATTTCGACATTGCCGCCCTCGTGGCAAAGGCCCGCGCCTGGAAGGGCCTCGTCGGCCTCGACCTCGCCAAGGATGTTTCCTGCACCCAATCCTATCGCTGGAATGAAAAACGCTGGGCCTGGCCCGAAGGCTATACCAAACGCACCGGCGATGGCCTGCGCGTCGTGGCCATTGATTATGGCGCCAAACGCAACATCCTGCGCTGCCTCGCCAGTGCGGGATGCGACGTCACGGTCCTGCCCGCCACCGCCACTGCCGAAGATGTCCTCGCCCTCAACCCCGAAGGCGTCTTCCTGTCCAACGGCCCCGGCGACCCGGCCGCTACCGGCACCTATGCCGTGCCGATGATCCAGGGCGTTCTGGCGCAGGATCTGCCGCTCTTCGGTATCTGCCTCGGCCATCAGATGCTCGCGCTGGCCCTTGGGGCCAAGACGGTCAAGATGAACCACGGCCACCACGGCGCGAACCATCCGGTCAAGGACATCACCACCGGCAAGGTGGAAATCACCTCGATGAACCACGGCTTCACGGTGGACAGCCAGACCCTGCCAAAGGGCGTCAGCGAAAC
This sequence comes from uncultured Paracoccaceae bacterium, assembly GCA_958439195.1. GTDB lineage: Bacteria > Pseudomonadota > Alphaproteobacteria > Rhodobacterales > Rhodobacteraceae > Paragemmobacter. Next base: position 19,168 of record OY288168.1, on the reverse strand, counting down.
TCATGTGTCGCTCTTCGACGGGTCGAATTGCGGCATAGCGGTGGATGGAAAACCGATCTTTTCCGTCCAATACCACCCCGAAGCGTCGCCCGGCCCGCAAGACAGCTACTACCTCTTTGATCGCTTCGCACAGGCCATGCGCGCCCGCCGCGCAGCCTGAAGCGCAGCCTGAGCTGGTCGGCCAAGCAAGGCAGCAGACAACGGCAGCAGACAACGGCAGCGGATTGCGGTGTCGGCTGCCAACACCCTGCTCAGCCAACACCCTGCTCAAAGGCCCCGCCAATGCCGAAGCCAAGCCGCCCCAATCGCCAGCGCCGTTAACCTGCCCTTAACCTACCCGTCCCAAGGTGACTTCCACGCAGCGGAGTCACCACCCCATGCCTGCACCAACGCAACCAGCACGCCCCCAAAAGGCGCTGCCGCCGCCTGACCCCGCAGGCAACGGCACCTTGGCCTCTCCCGCCATCCCCCTCGCCTCCCCAAACGCCAACCTTCCGCCCTTGCACGGTGCAGCCACCGCCGGAACCACCCCGCCCGCCGCCGTCTTTGCCCCCCTGCCCCTGCCCCTGCCCCTGCACGGCTTCGCCGAAGCCCCCTCCAGTTTCCGCGCGGCTCCCATCGTTGCCACCCGCGCCCCGCCCTCCCGCAACATCGCCATCCCCGGCCTGAACACCGGAAATCCCGGCCTTGGCGCAACCCGGCACGGCGTGGCAGCCATAGGGGCATCCGCCATCCCCAAGGGCATCCTCGCCGCGCTGGACCCGGCCCGCCACACGCCGCCCGTTCCACCATCCGACCCCACCGTCGATCTGCCCCGCCAACTCGACCTGCCGCTCCCGGTCGATCCGCTGCGCGATGCACCCGATGCCTTGCTGTTGCGGCGGCTTGGCCCGGCCTTTGCCCTGCGCCACAGCCTTTTGCCCTGGCGGCAGCGCAGCGGTGATGTCATCATCCTGACGGCCAGCCCCGCAGGATTTGACCGCCACAGTGCCTATCTTGCCGCCCTCTACGGCCCCAACATCCGCCCCCTGCCGTGTCCCCGCCCGCTGATCGACGCGGCCCTCCTTGCCCATGCCGGCCCTGGCCTTGTCCGCGCCGCCGAACAGCGCCCCGATGCCATCGACAGTTGCCGCAGCCTTGATCGTGTCGTCCTCACCTTCTGGGCCGGGCTGATTGCCACGGCCTTCCTCACCTGCGCCGCCTTGCGACCGGATCTCGCCTTCGGCATTGCGCTGCTGGCAACGGCGATCACCTTTGTCTCGCTCACCTTTCTGAAAATTGCGACCGCCGCCGCCGCCCTGTGCCGCCCACAGATCGACCCTCCGCCTCTGGAAACGGGCGACCTGCCCACAATCTCTGTCCTCGTCGCCTTGTATGGCGAGGCGGAGATTGCCCCCCGCCTGATCCGCCGTCTGTCGGCGCTGAATTACCCGCGGGACCGGCTGGATGTGATCGTGATGCTTGAATCGTCGGATACCGCCACCCGCGCCGCACTTGCCGGGATTGATCTGCCGGTCTGGATGCGGGTGATTGCGGTGCCGGATGGGCATGTCCGCACCAAACCGCGCGCCCTGAACTTTGGCCTCGATTTCACCCGCGGCGGCATCATCGGGATCTATGACGCCGAAGATGCGCCTGCCCCCGATCAACTGCTGAAGGTTGCCGCCGCCTTCGCCCACGGTCCGGCACGGCTGGGATGCGTGCAGGGAATGCTGGATTTCTACAATCCGCGAACAAATTGGATCGCGCGCTGCTTCACGCTTGAATATGCCGCATGGTTCCGCCTGTTCCTGCCAGGCCTCGTCCACCTTGGCCTTCCGGTGCCGCTGGGTGGCACCACGCTCTTTCTGCGCCGCGATGCGGTGACAGAGGTGGGGGCATGGGATGCCCACAACGTCACCGAAGACGCCGATCTTGGCCTCCGCCTCGCCCGGCGCGGCTGGCAGACCGGCATGCTTCCCTCGGTCACGATGGAAGAGGCGAATTGCCGCCCCGTCCCATGGGTCAAGCAGCGGTCACGCTGGACAAAGGGCTATCTGATGACATGGCTCGTCCACATGCGCGCGCCACGCAAACTGCTGCGCGACCTTGGCCCAAGGCGCTTTGTCGCCGTTCAGGTGCTGATCATCGGCTCGCTCATGCAGGGCATTGCCACGCCGGTCTTGTGGTCGCTGTGGCTCGTGGCGTTTGGCCTGCCGCATCCGGTGCTGTCTCTGGTCGATCCCGCAACGCTCGCGGCAATTGCCCCTGTGATGCTGTCGGTCCATGCCCTTGACATTGGCCTTGCCGCGCTTGCCATGCGGCGCGCGGGCCATGCGGTGCCGTGGCTTTGGCTGCCACTCCTGAAACCCTATGCCCTGCTGTCATCCTTCGCCACCGCCAAGGCCTTTGCCGAAGCCGTGACCCGCCCCTTTCACTGGGACAAGACAAAGCACGGCCACCATGACGCAGACACACAGGCCGATCCATCCGCCTGCATCTCCCCATCGCCTGGCCCGAAGACCCCCATGCAGATGCCCGAATAACGGCCCTGCCCTGATGCTTACCGTGTGCGAATCTCGCCCGCATCCACCCGCAACCGCGTCTCGAACGCCTTGCTGATATGCTGGCGCAAGGCTTGATACGCCGCCTCGCCATCGCGCGCCTCGATCGCGCGCACAATCTGGTCATGTTCGGCCAAAGCCACCTCATCCCGGCCCTCGGCCGCAAAGGAGGTATTGGCCATCAACGCCATCGACCGATGCACAAGGTCCAGTTGCTGCACAAGAAACCGGTTGTGACTGGCCAGATGGATCTGCTTGTGAAACCGCTTGTTTGCCCGGCTCAACAGCTTGGGATCGGCCCCCAGCAGCGTCTGGTCATCCTCGACCATGCCACGCAAAACCCGGATTTCCTCATCCGTGGCATGGCGCGCCGCCAGCCGCGCCGCCAGCCCCTCCAACTCCGTCCGAACAGCATAAAGTTCGGCCAACTGGTTGTGATCCAACGATGCCACGATCAGGCTCCGCCCATCGCGCGTCAGCATCGCCTGCGTCTCAAGCCGCTGCAACGCCTCGCGCACCGGCGTGCGCGACACGCCCAGCCGATCAGCCAGTTCCGACTCCACCAACCGATCGCCGGGCTTGTAAAGCCCCGCATCGATCGCCTCCAGGATCAGCGTATACGCGTCCTTCTGCACCTGTCGTCCCCTCCACGCACCGAATGAATACATCGGCATACCGTAAGCAACCCTAATCCCGCCCCCGCCCCCATGCAACGCCCCCCATGCAACGCCCCAGCATGCAACACCAACCATTGCCGCCGCCCGCACCCCGGACTACCCTCCCACAATGCCAAAGCAAGATTTTCACCACGTCCGCACCTGGGTCTTTGACCTCGACAACACGCTTTACCCGCCGCACATGCGCCTGTTCGACCAGATCGAGGTGCGCATGACGAATTGGGTCATGCAGGCGCTTGGGGTGGACCGCGCCCATGCCGATCACTTGCGCGCCAGCTATTGGAAACTCTATGGCACCACGCTGGCGGGCCTCATGGCCGAACATGCCATCGACCCTGAAGCCTACCTTGCGGATGTCCACGACATCGATTTTACCGTGCTGACACCCGATCCGGCCCTTGTCCGCCATATCGCGGCGCTCCCCGGCCGCCGCATCGTCTATACCAATGCCGACGCGCCCTATGCCCACCGCGTTCTGGCGGCCCGCGGCCTGACCGGTCTTTTTGACGCCGTCTATGGGGTCGAACACGCCAACTACCGCCCGAAACCGGAACATGCCGCCTTTGAAACCGTGTTTGCCATTGACGGGCTGGACCCAAGCACCGCCGCGATGTTCGAAGATGATGCCCGCAACCTCGCCGCGCCCCACGCCATGGGGATGCGCACAGTCCACATCGCCCCCGAACCCGAACCGGCCCCGCACATCCATCACCACGCGCCGGACCTGACGGCGTTTCTCGGGCGGCTGACGGCAGACTGACACGGGACCAATCGGGGGACCAATCGGGGGGCCGATCACCGCAACACGTCCCGGATGCGCCCGGAAAACAGTCACAGGCCACGGCGACGCACCGTCCACAGGTGCATCTGACAAACGCGGCGCTGCGTCGCAGCACGGGCCCTTGGCCACACCCCGGATCAGCCCCATATCCCTGATGTAAATCAGGAGTCCGATATGTCGCTTTCCGCCCCAGTCGCCCCCCAGCCCAGCCTCGGCAGCCGCATCCTTCACGCGACCCCGATCTTGGGCCATATCGCGCGCGACATCTCGCGCGACATCTTCACGATCTTCTACGTCCTGATGATCGTCGTGACCCTGATCGTCCTGGCCGTGCAGACCTGGGGCCTTGCCGCGCTGGTTGTCACGGCGGTGGCCTTCGTGCCCGTGATGTTCGTGATGCTCATCTGGATCACCCTGCCCTGATTGATCCCGGCCCCCCCCGGGCACGGGTCAACATGTCGCTTCGCCTTCCCCGCAATGCAGCGTATCTCTGACACAACGCCATTGCCTGAGGCCCGAATGACCCGCGAAACGACCGATATCCTGATCTCCGGCGGTGGGGTCGCCGGCCTGACAGCCGCCGCTGCCTTTGGCTCGGCCGGCTTTTCCGTTGTCTGCGTCGATCCAACCCCCCCCGTCACGCATATGGATGCCGACGGCGCCGATCTGCGCACCACAGCCTTCCTGCAACCCTCGATCCCTGTCCTGCAAGCGGCGGGCCTGTGGGATCGTCTCGCGCCGCAGGCCGCCGCTTTGCAAATCATGCGGATCATTGATGCCGGTGGCGACAGTCCCGAACCCCGGATCATCAAGGAATTCGACGCCGCCGATATCTCGGATGCGCCGTTCGGGTGGAACCTGCCCAACTGGCTTTTGCGCCGCGAAATGGTCGCGCGCCTGGGCGACCTTCCCAACGTCTCCTTCCGCCCCGGCCTTGCCACAACACATCTTCTTACCCGCGACGCCGAGGCACTGGTCACCCTCTCTAACGGCACGCGCATCACCGCCCGCATGGTCATTGCCGCGGATGGCCGCGCTTCCGCTATGCGCGAGGCGCTGGACATCCCCGTCCGCACCCTGCGTTACGGGCAAAAGGCGCTGGCCTTTGCCGTCTCGCACCCCCTGCCGCACAACAATGTCTCGACCGAGGTTCACCGCTCCGGTGGCCCCTTCACCCTGGTGCCACTGCCCGATCGTGACGGCCTGCCCTGTTCGGCCGTCGTCTGGATGGAAACCGGCCCCAATGCGCTTCGCCTTGCCGCCCTGCCGGTGGCCGAATTCGAAGCGGAAATGAACCTGCGCTCCTGCCAGATCCTTGGCCCGCTAACCCTGATCAGCCGCCGCACCGTCTGGCCCATCATAAGCCAGATTGCCGCCCGCATGTCCGGCCAACGCACCGCCCTGCTGGCCGAAGCCGCGCATGTCGTGCCACCGATCGGGGCGCAAGGCTTGAACATGTCACTGGCAGACCTCTCGTCCCTGCTCAACCTCGCGCAGTCCGATCCGGCGGGGATCGGCAGCGCAAGGATGCTGGACACTTATCACCGCCAGCGCCATCCCGATGTTCAACTGCGCGTCACGGGCATAGACGCGCTCAACCGTGCGTCGATGATGGGCGCTCAGGGGCTGCGCGACCTGCGCGCTACGGCCCTGAACGCGCTCTATTCGGTTGCACCGGTCCGCAAAACCCTCATGCGCACCGGCCTCGGCCTTCGCTGAAGCCCAAGGATTTTCCCAAAAATTCTTGGGCGCCCCTGCCTGAAACCCTTCATCCGAAAGGTTTCAGGCCGACGCCCCGGAAAATCTTTGAAAAGATTTTCCGGGCTTACAGCACCGCGTCCACAGCCCGCTCCAGCCGCGCCACGGTGGCAGGCACGTCCTTCAGCTTGTCCAGCCCGAACAGGCCCAGACGGAATGTCTTGAACTCTGCCCCTTCGCCCACCTGCAAAGGCACACCCGCCGCAATCTGCAAGCCTTGCGCCCGGAACTTGGCGCCGTTCTGCACATCCGGCTGATCGGTATAGCTCACCACCACACCGGGGGCTTGATACCCCTCTGCCGCGACCGACGGCACACCCTTGGTGGCCAGCAACCCGCGCACCGCGCGCCCCAATTCCCATTGCGCGGCCTTGGCCTCGGCAAAGCCCATCGCCTTGGTTTCCAGCATCGCGTCGCGGAAACCGACGATGGCATCCGTGGGCATCGTGGCGTGATAGGCATGCCCGCCGCCCTCATAGGCCGCCATGATCGCCCGCCATTTCTTCAGGTCCAGCGCAAAGGAATTGCTGTACGTCTCGGCCAGCCGCGCCTCGGCGCGCGGGCTCATCACCACCACACCGGCGGACGGCGCGGCAGACCACCCCTTTTGCGGCGCGCTGATCAGCACATCCACGCCGGTGGCGGCCATATCCACCCAGATGCAGCCCGACGCGATGCAATCCAGCACCATGATCGCCCCCACCTCATGCGCGGCGGCGGCAACCTTGGTGATATAATCATCAGGCAGGATGATCCCCGCGCTCGTCTCCACATGCGGCGCAAACACGGCTTCGGGCTTCATCTCGCGGATCTTGGCCACCACCTCTTCCACGGGCGGCGGGGCATAAGGCGCGCGCGGGTCGTTCCCGGTCTGCCGCGCCATCACCACGGTCGTCTCTCCGGCAAAGCCACCGGCGTCAAAAATCTGCGACCACCGAAACGAAAACCATCCGTTGCGCACCACCAGCACGGACCCCTTGCCGAACTGCCGCGCCACGGCCTCCATCGCATAGGTGCCGCCGCCCGGCACCAGCGCGACAGCAGACCCGTTGTAAACCTCTTTCAGCAGCGCCGACACATCCCGCATCACGCCCTGAAACCGGCCCGACATGTGGTTCAGGCTGCGGTCGGTAAAGACCACCGAAAATTCCTGCAACCCGTCAGGGTCGATATGGGCATGTGGCAGTTGTGTCATGGTCTGTGTCTCCCTGTCAGTCCCACCAAATATGGCGCGACCCGCCCCCAAAGCCAGCCCGTTTCCGACGTCGGCCCGGCGCGCCGTCAATTTCTATCGAAAAATAGGTTCAGCCAGGTCTGAAGGTGGGGTCTGAAGGTGGGGTCTGGATGGGGCAGACGCGCCCTACCCGCCCGCCGCCACACCACGCCCGACAGGCTAACCCAGCGGCCCCGGCCGCCGCTCCTCGGTCAGCAACACATTGGCCTCCACATTCCCCACCCCCGGCAAGGTCATGATCCGCCGCCGCAGCACCCGTTCGAAATCCGCAATGTCGCGCGCCACCACCCGCAACCGGTAGTCAAACAATCCCAGCACGTGCTGCACCACCTGCACCTCGGGGATCGCCGTCACCGCCCGCTCGAAATCCTCCAGCGACACCCGCCCCCGCGTGGCCAGCTTCACCCCCAGAAACACCGTCACCCCAAACCCCAATGCCGCGCGGTCCACATCCACCCGCCGCCCCGCAATGACCCCCGCCTCCTCCAGCCGCCGCACCCGCCGCCAGGCTGCGGGCTGGCTCAACCCCAGCCGCCGCCCCAACTCGCCCGCCGACAGCGTCCCATCCGCCGCCAGCGCCCGGCAGATCGCCCGGTCCAGATCATCCAGATCAATCACAGCGGCAGCGCCTCCGCGTCCTTGATGGTGGAAATCAGCATCAGCGCCTCCAGCTCCGCGATATGCGGCAAGGTCAGGATGCGGTGTCGATACACCTCCTGATAATGGCCCATGTCCCGCGCAATCACCGTCAGCCGCACATCCACCCGGCCCAGAAACGTCTCGATCGACACCACCTCCGGCACTTCCCGCGCCGCCGCGATAAAGGCGTCAAAGGCCCGCGGATCGGTCTTGTCCAGCGTGAACCGCAAACTCACCTCCACCCCATACCCCAACGCCCGCCAGTCAATCACCGCCTGTTCCGCCCGGATCACCCCGCTATCCGCCAGCCGCTCCAGCCGCCGCCACAGCGTGGCCACCGTCACCCCGGCCCGCGCCGCCAACTCCGCCCGCGCCAGCCCCGGCTCTGCCAGATGATGCCGCAGGATGCGCCGGTCCGTCTCATCAAGCATGATCCATCCACCAAACTTCCATTCAACGCATGATACTTCCCATATTCCTTGAAAATCGTCAAACAATGCACGGCATTCCCCGCAAAAATCCCTATTCTGCCGCCATCATCAGCAAAAGGAACGCCCCAATGCGCGTCTATTATGATCGTGACTGCGACATCAACCTGATCAAGGACAAAAAGGTCGCCATCCTCGGCTACGGCTCGCAAGGCCACGCCCACGCCCTCAACCTGCGCGATTCCGGCGCCAAGAACCTGGTCGTCGCCCTCCGCGAAGGCTCCCCCTCCGCCAAAAAGGCCGAGGCCGAGGGGCTAAAGGTCATGGGCATCGCCGAAGCCGCCGCCTGGGCCGACCTGATCATGTTCACCATGCCCGATGAGCTTCAGGCCGAAACCTACCGCAAATACGTCCACGACAACCTACGCGAAGGCGCTGCCATCGCCTTTGCCCACGGCCTGAACGTCCATTTCGGCCTGATCGAACCCAAACCCGGCGTTGACGTCATCATGATGGCCCCCAAAGGCCCCGGCCACACCGTCCGCGGCGAATATGTCAAAGGCGGCGGCGTCCCCTGCCTCGTCGCCGTCCACCAGGACGCCACCGGCAAGGCGATGGAAATCGGCCTCTCCTACTGCTCCGCCATCGGCGGCGGCCGCTCGGGGATCATCGAGACGAACTTCCGCCAGGAATGCGAAACCGATCTCTTCGGCGAACAGGCCGTCCTCTGCGGCGGCCTTGTGGAACTCATCCGCATGGGCTTTGAAACCCTGGTCGAGGCCGGGTATGAGCCCGAAATGGCCTATTTCGAATGCCTGCACGAGGTGAAGCTGATCGTCGACCTGATCTACGAAGGCGGCATCGCCAACATGAACTACTCGATCTCGAACACCGCCGAATACGGCGAATACGTCTCGGGCCCGCGCATCCTGCCGTATGACGAAACCAAGGCCCGCATGAAAGCCGTGCTGACCGACATCCAGACCGGCAAATTCGTGCGCGACTTCATGCAGGAAAACGCCGTCGGCCAACCCTTCTTCAAGGCCACCCGCCGCATCAACGACGAACACCAGATCGAGAAGGTGGGCGAAAAGCTGCGCGCCATGATGCCCTGGATTTCCAAAGGCAAAATGGTCGACCGCGCGCGGAACTGATCTTTACGCGACGGTTGAGTTAGGGGGGGCGGTCCGAGAGGGCCGCCCCTCTCCACTTCTTGACCCAGAGATGCACCTAAGATTAGGCTATCCCGGTCACAGTGCGAGGGAAAGATGGCAGAACCCATTTCAACACAGATTGCAGTCCAAGGCTTTTCGGGACTTCTTGCTAATCTTGCTTCCTCCTACTTGCAAAGGGCGGGCAGGCGCATAAAGCAAGACGGTGATGTCCTCAAAACTGACCTCAAAGATCACCTTGAATCTACGTTCAACAAATGCATTAAAGTTAAGACTATCCTGAACCATGAAGTTTCTGCAGAGACTTTAGCAATTTATGTTGATCAAACTTTCAGACATGAGGGCAATGATATAGACCAATACACGCTTATCGAACAGATACGCGAAGGGCAATCTGTAGTAATAATCGGCGAGGGTGGTGGCGGAAAATCAATGTTCATGAGATATCTCTGGCTTTCTTTCTTTGAGAAGTCAGATGGAAAGATTCCATTCTTTCTTGAATTAAGAAATTTGAACTCGCTGAGCCATAAAAATATACGCGATTTTATCTTCCATTCAATAATTAAGTCTGGATCGGCAATTCGTCAAGACGACTTTAACGAAGCCATGAAAAGTGGAGAGTTTATACTTTTCTTGGATGGCTTTGACGAGATCAACTTTGATCGTCGTGACTCAATTCAAGAAATGTTGCTTGACCTTAAAGCCGCCCATCCTTCTCTGACAATGGTCGTCACAAGCCGGTCAGATGAAAGATTTTATGGATGGGAGGCTTTTTCACAAGCCAGAGTAAATCCAATGAATGAGGAACAATCAAGAAAAGTCATTGCGCGCGCGAATTATAACGAAGAGATGAAGGAGAAGTTCCTTTCAAAGCTCCCTATATTGTACAAGGACCACAAAGACTTCCTCTCAAATCCTCTCCTAGCTTACATGATGCTTGTCACTTTCTCATTTAATCCAGACATTCCGAAGCGAATGTTTCAGTTTTATGAGCAGGCATTTGAGGCCCTCTACCATCGCCACGACCTAACGAAAGGATACAAAAGAACCTTTCATTGCTCTTTAGATAAATTTGATTTCATCCGTCTAGTGTCATATTTTTGCCTAAAGACCTACATTGACGAAACCGTTGAGTTTACAAAGCATGACTTAATGCACGCTGTCGAGAAGGCGCGAAAGATCGAAGACTATCAAATCAAACCCGATCAGTTCATTGATGACCTCGTTCAAAGCGTGTGCCTGCTTAAAATCGAGGGCCTGACATACACCTTTATCCATCGTTCATTTCAAGAATACTTTGCTGCACTCTGCATCGCTCGCGTTGCCTCTCGCAACATTGACAAGATTTTTGGTCACTTTGCAAAGCGCAATGAAGATCGAGTGTTACCAATGGTTGCTGGGATGAACCCAGACTTGTTTAGGGAAAAATATGTCATTCCGAATGCCTCTAAGTTTTCTGGATGTCTAGCAAAAGATTTCACAAGTTACGCTGTTGTCGCCGCGATGCTAGAAGCAAGGTTCACAATAAGATTGATTGAGAGAAACACAACCTTGACGCCCAAACGAACCTCTTCCAGAAGATCTCGGGATCAGAAGGCCACAGAGAGGCGAGACCATTTTATTCTATTGCATTACTTTGGAGAGTTTTCTGAGTTCTTCCGTGCTGTTCTGAGTGTCGTTCTGGCCAACGAGCCGCTCAACTTGCCGAGTGAGCGCGATGATGAAACTTTTGTTGATTACGTTTCAAGAATTGCTCCAAAAGAGGCGTTCCCTTTGCTCATTGAGTCTGATGGAAAAGCACTCATTTTCACTTTTGAGAATGACGAAAATTTTAGCTTAAACGAAGATGAAAAAGTGAACCTAAACAGACAATTTCAGAGATCTTTTATGCATTATTTTGTTGAGCAAAGAGGCGAAATTTTTCAGAAGTTTGTGAAAAAGGAAATGAGTAAGGATAAGAAAATCGATGGGGCTTTTGAAGACCTTTTTTGAAGTCTGAATTTGATGCAGTGCATCTGCTCACTCTGCGCCTACGATTTGCATGCGATCATCGGAAGACCTCCTACTTTCCCAACCTCCACACCAAAATGGGGACGCCCCTATCTTTCCCCCCCCAAAAGGCGCATAGTGCCCTTCAGCCCCTCGATCCCGAAGGGCAGATCGTCAGGGTGTGGCGCGCAAGGGCCCCTCCTCCCGGCCGATGTCGTGCCCGTCGCCGCCCTGACCTGATCCCGTTTCCCGAAAGGACACACCCCATGGGTATCTCTACCCCCAAGCCGCGTTTCGACCTTGCCGCCTTCCTCAGCGAAAAGGCCCCCGCAAAATCGCGGCGCAAGCCCACATGGCAGCGCACCATGCCCGCCACCCAGGTGGAAGAACCCACCGAAGCGGCCGTCGAGACGCCCAAGGAATAACGGCAGGCAGGGGCGTCACCCCGCCACGCCTTGACACAATCAAAAACGGCGCGCGGTCCCCCGCGCGCCGTTTTCTTTTGCCTAATCCACAGGTCGCTGCGTGCATACGCCTGTCTGCACTGCGCGTCTGCACCGCGTGCTGAACGCCCAAATCACCCCGCCGCCTGTTCCACCGCTCTCACAATGGTAGAAACCACCTCATCCAGCAGCCCCGCATCCTCACATTCCGCCATCACCCGCACCAGCGGTTCCGTCCCCGATTTGCGGATCAGGATGCGCCCCTTGCCCGAAATCTTGGCCTCCATCCCGGCGATCACCGCCTGCACGGCGGGCGCGTCCAGCGGCTGTTTTCCGGCGCCATAGCGCACATTCTTCAACATCTGCGGCACCGTCTCGAACTGCCGCGCCAGCACCGCCGCTGTCTCCCCCGTCCGCGCCATTTCAGCCAGGAATTGCAGCCCCGCCACCAGCCCATCGCCGGTCGTGGCATAGTCCGTCATCACAATATGGCCCGACTGTTCGCCGCCCAGATTAAAGCCACCTTCCCGCATTCTTTCAACGACATAGCGGTCCCCCACCGCCGTGCGTTCCAGCCGCAGCCCCCGCCCCTCAAGATGCCGTTCCAGCCCCAGGTTCGACATCACGGTGGCCACCAGCGCGCCCCCCCGCAGACGGCCATCCTCGGCCCAGCGGGTGGCCATCAGCGCCATGATCTGATCGCCATCCGCGACCCGCCCCTTGGCATCCAGGATCATCACCCGATCCGCATCGCCATCCAGCGCTATGCCCACATGCGCGCCATGCGCCACCACGGCCTCGGCCGCCGTCTGCACATGGGTCGATCCGCAATTTTCGTTGATATTCTTGCCGTTAGGGGAAACCCCGACGGGGATCACCTCTGCCCCCAATTCCCACAACACCTCCGGCGCAGCACGGTAGGCCGCCCCGTTGGCGCAGTCGATCACCACCTTCAACCCATCCAGCCGCACGCCCGCAGGCAGCGTCGTCTTGACGAATTCCTGATACCGCCCTCGGCCATCCTCGATCCGCTTGGCCCGCCCGATATTCTCGGGCTGGGCCGGCTCGATCTCACCCTCCAGCAGCGCCTCAATCTCGGCCTCCGCCTCATCGGAAAGCTTGAACCCGTCCGGCCCAAAGAACTTGATCCCATTATCATAATGCGGGTTGTGCGACGCCGAAATCATAACCCCCACATCCGCCCGCATAGACCGCGTCAAAAACCCCACCGCCGGCGTCGGCACCGGCCCCAGAAGCAGCACATTCATCCCCGTGCTGGTCAATCCGGCCGTCAGCGCGTTCTCCAACATATAGCCGGAAAGCCGCGTATCTTTGCCAATGACTACACGATGTGCCGCCCCACCATCACGCCGAAAATACCGCCCCGCGGCCGCACCCAGGCGCAGCGCCATCTCGGCGGTCATCGGGTAGCTGTTCGCCCGCCCCCGCACCCCATCGGTCCCAAACAGTTTGCGCGTCATCCATTCACTCCATTTACCGCCAGCCACAGCCGCAGCGCCTGCCGCGTCTCGGCCACATCATGCATGCGCAGCATCTGCGCGCCCTGCGCCACACCCGCCAAAGCCACCGCAACAGACCCGGGCATCCGCCGTGCGGCCTGATCCTCGCCCCCGATCACACCGATAAACCGCTTGCGCGATGCGCCCAAAAGCACCGGAACACCCAGATCGTGGAACAGGCTAAACCTTCGGATCAACGCCAGATTATGCGCCGCCGTCTTGCCGAACCCGATACCGGGATCCACCATGATCCGCGCGCGGGGAATACCCGCCGCCTCGGCCGCGGCGATCCGTGCCTTCAGAAAATCGTAAACATCCAGCGCCACATCCTCATAGCGCGGGTCATCCTGCATCGTCGCAGGCGTCCCGATAGAATGCATCAGAATGATCGGCGCATCCGCGCCGGACACCACCGACGCCATCGCAGGATCAAATCCCATCGCCGCCACGTCGTTCACAATTCCAGCACCTGCCGACAGCGCGGCCTGCGCCACGGCGGCCTTGCGCGTATCAATCGATAGCGGCACAGCCAGACCACCCGCCCGCAGCGCGGCGATCACCGGGGCGGTGCGCGCCACTTCCTCGGCCACCGGCACCTCTGCCGCGCCGGGGCGCGTGCTTTCGCCGCCAATATCCAGCACATCCGCGCCATCCGCCAAGGCCCGCGCCTGCACCAGCGCCGCCTCGGGGGCAAGGAACCGCCCGCCATCGGAAAAGCTGTCCGGTGTCACGTTCAGGATGCCCATGATGCGTGGCCGGTCCATTGCCATTCCACCAAAATCCGGGCGGGACGCGCTCAGCCTGTCCAGCACCTCGGTCGGCAGGTCGGCGGCGGCCACCACACGCGGTGGGGCGTCCCGATGCAACACCTCGACCTGCGTGAACCAGCACCACCCCCCGGCAAGGGGCAGCGCCCCCGCAGGCCGGGCCGCATCGGTCATTGCAATTGGGCGGTAATATTCCATACGCACTGCCTAGGCGCAGCACCGCGCCCGCGCAAGCCCCGCGCAGGTCAGCCGCGTTCAACCGCCACGCGGCTTCCTGCCGGCACTGCAACATCGCCGTGAACGACAATCCCGTGCGCCGCCATCATCTCGGCCAACCACAACGCCAAGGCCACCGGATCACGGCTTTGCGGCCCGTCCACCGCGTCCAGCACCAACTTGGATGGCGCCCAGACGATCATCTGGCCATGCTTGATCGCCCAGTCGATTTCCGTCCGCGTGGCCACCACCACACAACGCGCATCCCGTGCGGCCAGCGTCCAGGCGTTTTGTTCAATCGCCAGCAGGTCAATCCGTCGCTGCGTCGGCTTGTGCCCGGTTTCCGGGCGCGGCAGATCGGGCAGCCCGACGGTCAGGATCACCGGCACCCCGCGCGCCTGCAACGCATCCAGCCGCGCCGTCAGATCGGGGGCATGAATCGCGTCATTGTCCAGATACACCACCAAAGGATGCAGCGCCTCTTCCACCCCATCCGTCCCGACGGACTTCAGTGGTGCCTCGGCCCGGCTGCGCGCGATTTCCACCCCCAGCTTGCCGGGACCACGGTCCAGCTTTTCCACCCGCACAAAAGCCCGCATCGCCTGCGGTTCGGCAAGGATGCGTTCCGCCACCCGCTCGGCCAGCGTTTCCAGCAGGTTCAACCGCTCTGCCGCCAATTCCGCGGCAATCGCTTCGGTGATGCGGTCATAGCTCAGGATCTTGTCGACATCATCATCCAGCGGTTGCTGCGGCGGGCGCACCTCGACCACCACGTTGAACTGGATCCGCTGCCGTGTGCCGCGCTCTTGCTGAAAAGCGCCAATTTCCACTTCGACCACATGATCGCGCAGGCTGATCCGGTCGCGCGGGTCGGCGCTGGCCGATGCCACGGCCCGCTCTTCGGGATGGGCAAAGGCAAGGCGGGTGTCGGTGGTCATCGTCTCGCCTCCCGGCGCGCAAAGGAATTCGGGGGCAGGTTAACCCCTGCCCCCGACAATTCCATGTCCGAACCCGGCACAAGACGCAAGCAAGGCGACTCGTTCCGTTGCTTCTTACGGTTGCTTGTAGAACAGATGCGCGCCGATGGATGCCGTTTGCGGAAACCGCCGCGCCCAGCCGGGGCGAACCTGTTTGGTATGGAAATGCGTGGCCCCCATTGTCAACGCGCGTGGCGCGCCGCTGATCATCGTGGCGGCAATCCGTTCGGCCCGCCACATCGCCTCGGGGTCGCGCATCCGGTCGGCACGGCCATCGCAGACATAGCTGAACTGGCACCCGCCGCCACCGCGCTGTTCCACCACACCGCAAATGCTGGATGGATAGTCGGGGCTGTCAACACGGTTCAGAATCACCTCTGCCACCGCAAACTGCCCACGCAGGGTTTCGCCCCGCGCCTCGAAATAGATGGCTTTGCTCAGGCATTCCCATTGTGCATCGCCTGCGGGCGCGGGTTGTGCCGCCAGCCACGCATCATCATAGCGGATCACGACAGGCGCCGTGGCCTTGCCCCTCGTGGTCCGCGTCTCGATCTTTGGTCCCACCGCAAGTTCGGTCAACCGTTCCTGCGGAATGGCGTTCAGCGCGACACGCTCCGCCCCCAGCAGGTTGCCCATTGTGCCACCGATGGCGGCGGTCGGATCGTTCGATTGGCTCACCGTCACGTCGGCGAAGGCCGCTCCATTCAGGACCACGGCGGCAATCGCCCCCGTTATCCAGCCTGTGTGCAAGCGCATGGTCTCGTGTATCCCGGTTGTTTCAACCCATCAAAACCGGAAAGTCTGTCCCCGGCGTTAATGAGGGGCGGGCGTAGTCGAATCACCGGGCCGGAGTCTACCAATGTGGCAGAATTACAACCAAAATCCGGCCCTTTTCGGCGGATATCCGCCGAATTTTCCTAACTCGCTGTGTGAAGAAAAGGAAACAACCACATGATATTGTGTTATTTTTCGATATTGCCTTCCCGCTCCTTCAGCGCAAGGTGCGCCGCCGCCAGCCGCGCCAGTGGCACGCGATAGGGCGAACAGGAGACGTAATCGAATCCCGCCTTGCGGCAGAAATCAATCGATTCCGGGTTCCCGCCATGCTCGCCACACAGCGAAACGACCAGATCATTTCGCGTCCTCCGGCCACGCTCGGCGCCGATCAACAACAACTCGCCCACCCCGTCCACATCCAGAATGTGGAACGGATCTTCGGGGAATACACCTTGCTGCACATAGGTGTTCATGAACCGCCCGGCATCGTCGCGTGACAAGCCATAGGTCATCTGTGTCAGGTCATTCGTGCCAAAGGACAGAAAGGCCGCATGTTGCGCGATCTCTCCGGCCCGCAGGGCGGCGCGCGGGGTTTCCACCATCACGCCCAACTTGTAGGCAAACTCCACCCCGGCCTTGGTCCGCACCTTGGCGGCCACTGCCTCCATCCGGGTCTGCACCAGCTCTACCTCACGCCGGGCAGAGACCAGCGGGATCATGATCTCTGGCACCACCGATCCGCCCCGCCGCGCGATCTCGACTGTCGCCTCAAAGATCGCCTGCGCCTGCATGTCGTAAATCTCGGGCAGCACCACGCCAAGCCGCACCCCGCGCATCCCCAGCATCGGGTTGAATTCGGCCAGGGCCTCGGCCCGCCGCGTCACCTCGGACAAGGGTTTGTCCAGCGCCTCGGCCAATTCGCGCAGCCCCTCACGGCTTTGCGGCAGAAACTCGTGCAAGGGCGGGTCAAACAGGCGAATGCACACCGGCAGGCCCTGCATGATGTCGAACAACTGCACGAAATCATCCCGCTGCATCGGCAACAACCGCGCCAGCGCCGCCGCCCGGTCCTTTGGGCTGTCGGCAAAGATCATCTCGCGCATCACCACCAGACGGTCTTCTTCAAAGAACATATGCTCGGTCCGGCACAACCCTATGCCCTGCGCCTCGAACTGCCGGGCGGTGGTGGCATCGGACGGCGTATCCGCATTGGCCCGGATGCCGATATCCCGGTATTGGTCCGCCCAACCCAGCAGCTTGCGGAAACTGTCATCCAGCGCCGGGGCCAACATCTCTGCCGCGCCCACCAGCGCCTCGCCCGTAGTGCCATCTACGGTGATGATGTCGCCTTCCCGGAACACCCGGCCATCCGGCGCCACCAGCTTCTTGTCCTTGGCATCCAGCTTCAGGTCCGACGCCCCCACGATGCAGGGCAGCCCCAACCCCCGCCCGATCACCGCCGCATGGCTGGTCATGCCGCCGCGTTCCGTCAGCACGCCCACGGCGGAATGCATCCCGCGAATATCCTCGGGCGCTGTTTCACGCCGCACCAGGATGCAAGGCTCGCCCCGCGCCGCGCTGGCCTGCGCAGCATGCGAGGTGAACACCACCCGCCCCGTCGCCGCCCCCGGACTGGCCGCAATGCCCCGCACGAACACATCGCGCGGCCCCCGCGGATCAACCTGCGTGTGCAGCAATTCCGGCAAGGCACGCGGCTCTACCCGCAATACGGCCTCGGCTTCGGTGATCACGCCGTCATCGGCCAACGCGACCGCAATCTTCAACCCAGCCCGCGCCGACCGCGCCACCTTGACCGCGTCCAGCACCGCAAGACGGCCATCTTCGATGGTAAATTCGATCTGCATCTCTTCGCGCAGTTTCACCCGGCAGGCCGCGCCGTAACGCAGCAATTCGGTGAACAGGTCGGGGGCCAATTCCTCCAGCGACGGGCCACGCGGATCGCGGGTCAGGTAAATCGCCTCGGTCCGCTTCAACGCATCGCGCCCCTGCGACTGGCCCAGATAGCGCCCCGTCACCTGCGGCAAACCGGTCACCGGATCAACAAACTGAATGACACCCGACCCGGACACCCCCTTGCCGATGCCTTGCGCCATTTCCTGCACCACAAGGCCCAAAGCCGCGGCCTCTGGCGCGCCCTTGGCTTGGCGCAGCAGCCGCGCCGTGGTTCCCTCCCAGGCCCGCGCCATGGACCGCAACACTTCGGCCAACTGGCGGGCCGGATCTTCGGGGAACGGCTCGTCCATCTCCATCTCATAGATCCGCAGCGCATCGCGCAACGCCTCGGCCGATGGCGCGGCACCGTCGAACATGTCGGGGTCCAGTCGGGCCACATGGGTGGCATAGGATTGCACAAACCGCAGATACAGCGCATCCGCCGCCGCCTGCCCATGCCGCGCCACCAACCCGCGATGCCGCGCCGCGTTCATTCCTATGTTCAGAATCGTCCCCGGCCCGCCCCAATCGGGGTTCTCCGGGCTGGGCCGCACAGAGATCAACGCCTCGGCCCCGAAATGCGCCAGAATCGCCTCCACATCCACCGGATGCCCCGCCGCAATGGCCCGCACCGTCCCCGCAGGCAGCGCCACCGTTTCCGGCACCGGCAGGTTCAGCCGGATCAATCGCTGCAAGCATTTCGCCCGCCAGCCATGCGCCGCCGTCTGGATGCGCGCCGTTGGCGTGATCTCGGCGAAATCGGGAAGCATTTCCATCTTCTGCACTGCGGCGACCTTTCTTATGCAGCCGCAGGATACGCCGAAAGCAGTGTCAATCAAGCCTGACATTCAGTGTAACATTCGCGCAGCGCATGCGGAGAGCGCCGGGGGTTTCACACCCCCGGACCCCCGTGGGGTATTTTCGCCAAGTTGAAGGCGCTTAGCCTTCCACTTTTGTCAGATCGGCCACACCCGCACAGATCGCGCGGATGCGATGCAGCAGGTTCAGGCGGTTGCGGCGGATGATTTCATTGTCGGCATTCACCTGCACCGCCTCGAAAAACGCATCAATCGGCGCGCGCAACTGGGCCATCGCGCCCATCGCGGCGGCGAAATCCTCGGCCTTCATCGCGGGGCCGATGGCCTGTTCCGCCACATCCAGCGCATTGAACAGCGCGCGTTCGGCATCGGATTCGGCGAATTTCGGGTCCGCGCCAAAGGAATATTCCACCCCATCCTTCGCCTCGGCCTGGCTCAGGATATTGTTGGCCCGCTTGAACCCCTGCAACAGGTTG
>OY288167.1 GCA_958439195.1 uncultured Paracoccaceae bacterium | reverse complement strand
AATCGTCCAGCGCATAGAACTGCCGCACCTCATGCTCGCCCGTATCGACGTCAATCTCCATCACCGCGATGTAGGCACCAAAGGGGTAGGTCATGTTCGGCGGGTCATAATAGGACACCGCCTCCAGCCCCGGCTCGATCCCCGGAATGGCCTGATTATAGGCCGCATAGGCGATTTCCTTCATGGTCTTGAACCGCTCGGGTGCGCCTTTCACCTGAAACCGATCCACATCCCATTCCAGATCGCCCTCATGCACTTCTAGAAGCCAGGCCGCGATCATCTGCGCCTTGGCCCGGATCTTGCGCCCACACAGCGCGGTCGCCGCCCCTGCAACGGGCGTTGACCGGCTGCCATAGGTGCCCAGGCCGTAAGGCGCGGTATCCGTATCCCCTTCCTCGACGGTGATCGAGTCGGCGCTCAACCCGATTTCGCTGGCGATGATCTGGGCAAAGGTCGTCGCATGGCCCTGCCCTTGGCTGATCGTGCCCAACCGCGCAATCGCGCTGCCCGTCGGGTGAATCCGAATCTCGCAGGAATCGAACATCCCCATCCCCAGGATGTCGCAATTCTTCACCGGCCCCGCCCCCACAATCTCTGTGAAATGCGTCAGCCCGATCCCGATCAGCTTGCGCGTCTTGCCCGCCTTGAACTCCGCCAGCCGCTGCGCCTGTTCGGCCCGCAGCCCGGTATAATCCACCGCCGCCAAAGCCTTGTCCCATGCGGTGTGATAATCGCCCGAGTCATATTCCCAGCCCAGCGCCGATTGATAGGGGAACTGGTCCTTGCGGATGAAATTGATGCGCCGCAACTCGGCCGCATCCATCCCCAATTCAATCGCCAGCACCTCAATCATCCGTTCGATGAAATAGGCCGCCTCCGTCACCCGGAACGAACAGCGATAGGCCACGCCGCCGGGGGCCTTGTTCGTATAGACGCCATCGACGCCCACATAGGCCACCGGAATGTCATACGACCCGGTGCAGATGCTGAAGAACCCCGCCGGAAACTTCGTCGGGTCTGCGCAAGCATCAAACGCCCCGTGATCCGCCGTCACATGGCAATGCAGCGCGGTGATCTTGCCCTCTTTCGTGGCGCTGATCCGGCCCTTCATCCAATAGTCACGGGCGAATGCCGTGGCCATCAGGTTATCCATCCGGTCCTCAACCCATTTCACGGGCTTCCCCGTAACGATCGACGCGACGATGGAACAGACATAGCCGGGGTATACCCCCACCTTGTTGCCAAACCCGCCCCCGATATCGGGCGAAACGACGCGGATATTGTGCTCCTCAATCCCCGACAAAAGCGAAGCCACGGTCCGCACCACATGCGGCGCCTGAAACGTGCCCCAGACGGTCAGCTTGCCATTCACCTTGTCCATGCTGGCGACACAGCCACAGGTTTCCAGCGGGCAGGGATGGGTGCGGTGGTAATAGACCATCTCCTCGGCCACCACATCCGCCGCCTCCAGCGCCTGATCCGTCGCCTCCTTGTCGCCCACCTCCCACAGGAATATGTGGTTGTGGTGTTTGCGCGGGCCATGCGCGCCCGACATGATCCCGTTCAAATCCTCACGCAGCACCGCCGCATCCGGCTCCAGCGCCTTGAACGGGTCCACGATGACGGGAAGTTCCTCGTAATCCACTTCCACCAGTTCGATGGCATCGGCGGCGATGTAGCGGTCGGTCGCCACGACAAAGGCCACCTCCTGCCCCTGGAACAGCACCTTGCCATCGGCCAGCACCATCTGCTTGTCACCCGCAAGCGTCGGCATCCAGTGCAGGTTCAGCGGCGCCAGATCCGCCGCCGTCAACACCGCCACCACGCCCGGCAGCGCGCGTGCCGCATCAGCATTGATGGATTTCACCCGCGCATGGGCATAGGGCGAGCGGACGAAATCGCCAAACAGCATCCCTGCCATCTTGATGTCGTCGACATAGTTCCCCTTGCCCTGGGTAAAGCGAACATCCTCCACCCGCTTGCGGCTGGACCCCATGCCTTTCAGGTTGGCAATCCGCTCTTCGCGGCTTGGTGTCAGGTCGTTCATTCCGCGGCCTCCTTCGCATTCATCTCGGACGCGGCGGCCAGAATGGCCTTCACGATGTTCTGGTATCCGGTGCAACGGCACAGGTTCCCGGCAATGCCAAAGCGCACCTCTTCCTCGGTCGGATTCGGGTTTTCGATCAGCAACCGATGCGCGCGGGTGATCATCCCCGGCGTGCAATAGCCGCATTGCAACCCGTGATGCTCGCGGAACGTCCGCTGCAACACATGCAACCCGTCCGGGTTACCCAAGCCTTCAATAGTGGTGATCTGCGCGCCCTCGGCCTGCGCCACGAACACCGTGCAGGCCTTCACCGACTTGCCGTTCATATCCACCGTGCAGGCGCCGCAATGGCTGGTCTCACAGCCGATATGCGGCCCGGTGATCCCCAGGCGTTCGCGCAGCGTATGGATCAGCAGTTCGCGCGGCTCGGCCAGAATGTCATGCACCTCACCATTCACGGTCAGGCTGACTTGCATCTTCTTTCCCATGGCTCTCCCCCCTCAGGCCCGTGACCAGGCACGCGCAATCGCACGGCCCAAAATCACGCCAGCCACATGTTTCTTGAACGCAATCGGCCCGCGATTGTCTTGCTGCGGGTCAATATCCCCCAGCATCGCGGCCACCGCCGCCATCACCGCATCGGCATCACAATCGCTGCCCTCCAGCGCCGCCCCCGCCGCCTCGGACCAGACCGGCGTATCCGACAGATTGGTCATGGCGATAGAGGCGCGGGCGACCTTCCCTCCGGCCTTCGTCAACAGCACCGCCGCCGCCGCCGTGGCATAGTCGCCAATCTTGCGCTTCTGCTTTTCATAGGCGTAACCGCCACTCGTGGCCGCAAAACGGATGCTGGTCAGGATCTCGTCATCCCCCCGCTCGGTTGCATAAAGCCCGTGAAAAAACTCGCGCGCAGCCACCTCGCGGCTGCCCCCCGGCCCGACCAGCGTGAACTGCGCATCAATGCACTGCATCAACCCCGGCATGTCATTGCCCGGATCGCCATTGGCCACATTGCCCCCGACCGTGCCCACATAGCGCACCTGCGGATCGGCGATCTGCAAGGCCGCCTCGCGCAAGATGGGCGCGGCCTTGGCCAGCCCCTCATGGCTGATCAACTCGGCCTGCGTCACCATCGCGCCGATGGTCACCTGACCGCCCGCAACGGTAATCCCCTTCAACTCGGCTACCGATTGCAGATCGACCAGATGGCCCACCGACGCCATCCGCAGCTTCATCATCGGGATCAGGCTATGCCCCCCCGCGATGACCCGCGCCTCATCGCCATGTTCCGTCAAAATCCCGATGGCCGACGCAAGGTCGCCCGGCCGGTGATATTCAAAGGCCGATGGTATCATGTAATCCTCCCGTCCTGCGTCCGTCCCGCGCAGTTGGACAGAAGGCTATGGTGATCCGGCCAAGGGTTGAGCGGCGACAAACGAACGCGGCGCTCTTTTGCACGAACTGCGAAATATCCGCATGAACTGCGACAGGGCTACAGACCCAACGCCTCGCGCAACTCTGCCAGCCGCGCACGGCTCACCGGAATGCGCAGAGCTTCGGCCCCCTCCACGCTGCATTGCCCGGAATCCTTCAGCCGCTCGAACTTCACCACATGGGCAGGGTTCAACAAATAGCTGCGATGCACACGCATGAATCCCAGCGGGGACAGCCGTTCCTCGGCCTCGGAAATCGACCACGGGCAGAACAGCGCATCCGCCCCCTTCTGCACCACCGTGTAATGCCCCTCGGCCCGCACCGCCGAAATCGTGGCCGGGTCCAGAAAATAGGTCCGCCCTTCCTTTTCATGCGGCACCCGCAACGCTGCAACCTCGGCCCGCACCACCGGGGCGGGTGCGGCGCGCAACGCGACAGGCGCGACTGGGGCCACCGCCGCCACCTCGTCCGGTGACGGCGCAAAGGTGATCCCCGTCAACAGAAACGCGGCCGAAATCAGAAACGCCGCCAGCGTCACGATGATGGCCAGCGTCTCATTGCTCAGCGCCGGGCCAACCGCCCCCGCCACCCCATCGGGCAAAAACCCCGTCCCTGCCATAGCAATGAAATGCACCATCACCACCGCCGCGCCAAAGCCCATCGTCCCCAAGACGATGTTGCGCCGCCCCCGTTCGGAATAGGCCACCCGCACCGCCATCACCGACAGCACCACTGATGCCACCAACGCCCCGCCAATCCCCAAGGGCGTATAGACCGGGCGGCACAACTCCATCCCCGACATGCCGATGTAATGCATCAGCGAAATGCCCAACCCGATGATCACCCCCGCCAGCACCAGCATCCGCCGCGTCCGCGCCCGGAAATGCAGGATCAACAGCGCCAGCCCCGTCATCAGGATCGCCACCAGCGCCGAAACCAGCGTCGTCAACGCGTCATACGTATAAAGGATCGGCAGTTGCAGCCCCAGCATCGCCACGAAATGCATCGACCAGATGCCGCCGCCCAACGCCACGGCGGCCATCGACACCGCCACCTTCCGCTCGCCCACCGACCGGCGCGACACGCCCCGCGTCAGCGACAGACCTGTAAACCCCGCCATAAAGGCGATGGCAAAGGCCGCAATCACAAGCCGCCAGTCATGGCTGTAGTCCAGCACCGAAAGCCTCCCCGCTCAGGCACCCTGTCCAATCCGCAGGCACAACCGCCACACGAACTGGCCCAACTCCTCTTGCCATTGCATATAGCGCAATTTCTGGCCCGTGGCGTTTTCCTCGCTCACCCTGCCGCGATGTGCCCCGCCGCCCGCAAGGCCAGCGCCGCCACGGTCAGCGACGGGTTCACGGCGGCAGAGGTCGGCAGAACCGACGCATCCACGATGTATAGGTTATCCAGATCATGCGCCCGCAGGTTCGCATCCACCACGGATGCCGCAGGGTCATCCCCCATCCGCGCAGTGCCGCATTGATGGCTGGGCTTGGATTTCGGAAACCCGCGCGACAGCACGATAGGCCACCCCGCCCGCCGCATCGCCTGCTTCAGCCGCCCCACCAGCAGATCATGCGCCTGCGTGTTCGTCCGCCGCCAATCCAGCACCACACCGCCATCGCGCCACATCACCCGCGAATTCGGATCGGGCAGATCTTCCGACATCGCCATGATATGGATCGAATGATCCGCCACATGCCGCGCCAGCCACAAAGGCAGCCCCGCCTCGCCCGCCAATATCGGCCCGGTGATCCGACCCAGCATCTGGATATTCCCCAGCGGCTCACCCTCCGGCCCGCCGGTCAGATACCAGTCATTGATCTGGATGGTCTTTTCATAAATTGACCGGTTCCGCCGCAGCGGGTTCCACGCCACCATCCCCGTCAGATTGTGGTTCATGAAATTCCGCCCCACCTGATCGGACGCATTGGCCAACCCGCGCGGATGGTCTGCATTCACCGATGCCAACAGCAACGCCGCCGACATCACCGCCCCGGCACAAAGACAGACGACAGGCGCGGAAATCACCTCTCGCCGCCCCTCCCGCTCTACCTCCACCCCCGTCACCCGCCGCCCTTGGGCCAGCAACCGAACCACCCGCGCGCCCGTCATTAGCGATACATTCGGATAACGCAGCGCCTCGGCCAGCCCACAGCTTTCCGCATCCGACTTGGCCCCTGTTGTATCGGGAAAGGCATCCCAAGTCGTCGGCGCACGTCGCAGCCAGGCGTCAATATCCACCCCCAAAGGCAGCGCCGAAACATGCAACCCCTGCCGCCCGAACGCCGCCCGCAGCGCGGCAATGTCCGGCTCATCTGGCACAGGGGGAAAAGGATAGGGCGCAGACCTTGGCGGCTCGGTCGGGTCGCCCGCCGCATCGCCCCGCACCCGATACAGCGCCTCAGCGCGGGAATAGAATGGCTCCAGCACGTCATAGCCGATGGGCCACCCCGGCGTGACACCGCCCAAATGCCGCAAGGGCGCGAAATCCGCCGCACGATAGCGCAGCAGCACCGCCCCGTAAAACTTGGTGTTCCCGCCCACGCAGGCATAATTTCCGGGGTTGAAGGCCCGCCCCTCGGCATCACGCCACGTCTCTTTCGGCTTGAAATGCCCGCGCTGAAAGATCGCCGCCGGATCGCGCGCCTCTGGCCCATCTACCAGACGCTCGCCCCGTTCCAAAATCACGATCCGCCGCCCCGATGGCGCAAGCCCCGCCGCCAGCGTGGCCCCGCCCATGCCGGACCCGATGATCAGGATGTCAGGCTGCATAGTCTTTCCTCAGCTCAGATAATGATCCACCGGTGCCAACGGCGGCGGGGCTTCGCGCCCCAGATGCGGGGCAAGGCTGATCTCCGCCGCGCGGCAGATCGCATCCATCGCAATCCCGTTCGGGCTGGCGGCAAAGGGATGGCTCAATTCCTCTGTCACCTCTGCCAGCCCCAGAAACATATACGCAACCACCGCAACGAACAAAGGCGTGGCCCAACCCGTCGTCCCCGTCAGGGCAAAGGGCAGCATCAGGCAATACAGGTAACTCGTCCGATAGATCAGCAGCGAATAGACAAAGGGCAGCGGGCTATTGGCAATCCGTTCACAGCCCGCCTGCTGCGCCGCAATATTCCCCATCCGCGTGGTCAGGCTGCGCGCCCCGAACCCGTCAATCCCGCCCCCACGATAGGCCCCCGCCACCATCGCCGCCACCCCATCCAACGCCGCGCAAGGCGGATGCGGTGCCTCCGCCAACCGAACCACCCCATCGCGCATCGCCTCACCAACAGGCAACCCACGCAGGTTGATGCGATGGGCATGGATGAAATCCAGCGCGCCCTCCAGAAGGCCATGCCGCAAGGTGGGGTCTGCCACGAACACCTCCACCTCGCGCGCCAGACTGCGCAGATCGGCCAACAGCCCACCCCACAGCTTGCGCGCCTCCCACCAGCGGTCATAGGCGGCGTTGTTGCGAAACCCCAGAAACAGCGACAGCCCGATCCCGAACACCGCAAAGGCCGATCCGTCCAATTGCGGCACCGCCCCGGTGATCCGGTCCACCGCCACCACAGCGGCGGCAAAACACGCCAGCAACAGCACCGGCAGCGCGATACGCGGCACGATCGACCCGCGCAGCGCCGTCAACAGATCCCAGAGATCCGGCCTGTCCCTGACGATCATCCCGCACCCCCCGAACCCGCACCTTTGATCCGGCCACCACTGCTGCACCACCCGGCCCCGCTTGTCCAGTTGGCCCGCACCGCGCAGCCCCAACCAACCGATGCAAGACAACGGCAGACGGCCCAACGCCTTTCTCGATGTCTTGGGCTTTGCAAGCATCACGGGCTTTTGCGGATGATGCACGTTGCCACAACACCGACCGCCTTCCATGCCCCCGTATTCAGGACACGCGACCCCGGCTTCTGCACACCCGGTCAGACAGCCCCGCTTCAACGGTCCGCAACCTTTCCACGCCCCCTTTTGGCGCGGGTGGCAGCCTACCCCTCGGCCACCCGTCGCGTCAGGCTGGCCCCGTCGAACCCACCCAAACCCTGCTCCACCGCCGCGCCATAGCGGGGCATCACCGCCGCCGCCACTGGCATATCCGCCCCTTCGGCCCCAGCCAGCGCCATTGCCAGCCGCAAATCCTTGGCCAGCCCGGAAATGTCAAATGTGCCGGGCTGATCCGTTCCCGCCAACGTATCCACCACCACTTGCGCGCGGTTCTTCAACACCGTCGGCCCGGCGGAACTGTCGGCCATCAGGCTGATCGCCATCTCCGCCGGTATCCCAGACCCGCGCAGCAGCGACAGGCTTTCACCCAGCACCTGCCAATACACCGCCAACGGCAGATTGACCGCCAGCTTCATCCGCGCCGCCGCCCCGGCAGTCCCCAGATGCTCCAACCGGCGGCACAGCAGGTCCAGCACCGGCCGCGCCCGCGCAAACGCCTCGGCGCGGCCTCCCGCCAGACCCAAAAGCTGCCCCTTCAGCGCCGGCGCAACCGTGCCCCCCACCGGACAATGCAGGAAATCCGCCCCCGCCGCCTCAACCCGCGCGGCCAGCGCATCCGCCGCTTCCGGCAACAGCGTCGACATCTCGATCACCAGCCGCCCACCGATCCCCGCCGCAATCAACCCGTCCAGCACGGCCCCAGACGCCTCGGCATCCGCCACCGACACGATGATCACCTCACATCCCGCCAGCCCGCGCAAATCCACCGCCGCTGCCCCTGCCGCCATCGCCGCGACCATCCGGTCCGGCGTGCGGTTCCAGATACTGACACCATGCCCGGCTTCGATCAGCCGCTTGGCAAAGGCCGTCCCCATCCGCCCGGCCCCGGCAATCCCGATCATCATCGCGCTTCTCCCCGATCCAGCCCCAATATCTGCAACGTCGTCTCACCCGCGCGCAGCCGGTCCATCATCACCGCCTCACGCCGCGCCCGCAGATCGCACGCCGCCAGCGCCGCCGTCAGATCGTCCGCCGCAAGCACCACAACCGCATCGGCATCCGCAAGCACAACATCGCCCGTCCGCACGATCGCCCCGCCGATTTCCAGCGGCACACCAACCTCGCCCCGGTCCTGCTTCACCGTCCCCCGGATGTTCACCCCGCGCGCAAAAACCGGAAACCCCAGCGCCGCAATCTGCGCGCTGTCGCGCACCGCCCCGTCCGTCACCAGCCCCGCGATCCCCCGCAACTGACAGGCCAGCGCCATGATCTCGCCAAACGGGCCAGAGCCGCAACTGCCGCCGTAATCCACGACCAGCACATCGCCCGCCCCGGCCTGCGCCATCGCAAGGTGTAGCGCCAGATTGTCCCCCGGCTTGCACCGCACGGTCACGGCCCGGCCCGCCAACGCCATCCCCGGCGCAAGCGGGCAGAGCGGCGCGTCAATCACACGCGCCTGCGGCCACGCCTCCCCCAGCGTGGCCGTCCCATAGGTCAGCAGATCGGCAGGGCCACCGCTCACGCGGCTTTTGCCCCAATCGTCACCGTCATCGGCTCCAGCCCATCAACGCTGCACTCCAGCACATCGCCGCTGACCACCGCCCCCACACCCGCAGGCGTGCCGGTCATGATGATGTCGCCCGGCATCAACCGATGCTGTTCCGACAGCTTCGAAATAATCTCATCCACCTTCCAGATCATCAGCGAAATGTCGGCATCCTGCTTCACCGCACCGTTCACCTTCAGGCGCACATGCCCGCTGGTCATGATCCCGCAGGTGCTGGCGGGCGTGATCGGCCCGACCGGGGCGGAATGATCAAACCCCTTCGTCACTTCCCAAGGCAACCCCTTGGCCAATGCCTCGGCCTGATGGTCCCGCCGCGTCATGTCCAGCCCCACGGCATAGCCGTAAATGTGGCGCGACGCTTCGGACACCGGGATATTGTAACCCCCCGATTTCAACGCCACCACCAACTCGCATTCATAGTGAAAGTTGGTCGTGAACACCGGATAGGGAATTTCTCCGCCATTTTTCACGATGGCATCCGTCGGCTTCATGAATATCACCGGCGGGTCACGCTCATCGGCGTTCATCTCGATGATATGCGCCACATAATTCTTGCCGATGCAATAAATGCGACGGACCGGAAATTTCTCATCCGATCCGGTGATATCCAGATGGGCCTGCGCCGGGGGTGTCAGGGCAAATGCCGCCATGTCGTTACTCCTGTTGCGCGGGCCATCAGGCCCGATGAATGCGGTGTGGAATCGTATCCTCGCAGCTAGGTTCCCGCGCTTCCCCCTTCAGATCAAGATACGAAACACGATTTTTTATCATTTCATATATTTTTTTGATTTCTTGAACGAATCGTATACCGTCACAGCAGGACCAGTTCCGCCCGGCCAGCAGCGCATTAAAAAGGGCACGTCCGCACATCCTTGGGAGGAGAGACCAGCATGACCACATCCACCAAACTCACCCGCCGCAGCTTTGGCCTGCTCACCGCAGGCGGGGCCGCGGGCCTTGTCCTTGGCGCGCCCGCCATCCTGCGCGCCCAGACCGCCGTCACCTTCGCGGTGCCGAACCCATCGGCCTTGACCTGGCTGCCCTACTGGGTCGCCGTGGGCGAAGGCTATTTCGCCGAAGAAGGGCTTGATCTGCGCCTCGAAGCCATCGACGGCTCCTCCGCCGTGCTTCAGGCCATGTCGGCAGGCCAGGCCCAGATCGGCGCCCCCGGACCGGGGCCAACCCTCGGCGCGCGCTCGCGTGGCGTGGACGTGAAATTCCTCTACAACCTCTATCCCCGATCGGTGTTCGGCATCCTGGTCAAGGATGAAAGCGCCTACCAGACCCCGGCCGATCTGAAAGGCGCGGTCATCGGTGTCGGCACCGCCGACGGGGCCGAAGTGTCCTTTACCAAGGCCATCATGACCGATCTCGGCTTCACCGAAGGCACGGATTACAGCTTCCTGCCCGTGGGCGATGGCGGCACCGCCGCCGTGGGCTTCATGCGCGATGAAGTGGCCGCCTATGCCGGGGCCGTGTCCGATGCCGCAATCCTTGCCTCGCGCGGCATGACGCTGCGTGAAATCACGCCCGAGGCGTATCTGGGCTTCTTTGGCAACGGCATTGCCATGCTGGAATCGCAGATGGCCGCCACCCCCGACCTTGCGCCAAAGTTCGGCAAGGCGATGGTGCGTGGCATGCGCTTCGCCGCCGACGCCGCAAACAAGGAGAAATGCCTTGCCCATTGCGCCGCAGGCAACCCGCAGGAAGGCGAACAGGACTACGCCCCCTCGCTCTATGATGGCGTCGTCGTCCGCATGACCCCGACGGATGCCTTCATTTCCCAGGGCTACGGCTATCAGCCCCCGGAACATTGGCAGGCGATCCACGATTCCGCCGTCGCCTCCGGCGCGCTGGAAAAACCGCTCGACGATCTGTCGGCTGTCTACACGAATGAATTCGTGGCAGACTGGAACGCCTGATGACGATGGCAGAGCCCCGACCCCTGACGCCAACCCCGGTCGCGCAAAAGCGCCCGGTCTATGAAATTGCGCGCCTGTCGAAAACCTATGCCCGCAACAGACTGACGGCACTCACCGACGTGAACCTCACCCTCTACAAGGGTGAATTCGTGTCGGTGGTCGGATCTTCGGGCTGTGGGAAATCGACCTTGCTCAAGATCATGTCGGGGCTCATGCCACCCACTACGGGCCGGGTCGTGCTGGAAGGCACGCCCGTCACCGGAAACCGATCTGACATCGGGATGATGTTTCAGCAGGCCACGCTTTTGCCGTGGAAAACCACCATCGAAAACATTGTCCTGCCCATCGAAATCCGCGAAGGCCGCGCCGCCGCCCGCGCCGCCCGGCCCCGTGCGCACGAGCTGTTGCAACTCGTCGGTTTGGGCGATTTCGCCAATGTCTATCCGGGCGAACTGTCGGGCGGCATGGCACAACGCGCCTCGATCTGCCGCATGCTGATCTCCGATCCGGCGGTGCTGTTGCTGGATGAACCGTTCTCGGCACTTGATGAACTCACCCGCGATTTCATGAATATGGAATTGCAACGCATCTGCGCCGAACGTCAGGCCACCGCCTTTCTTGTCACCCATTCGCTGGCCGAAGCGGTGATCCTGTCCGACCGCATCCTGGTGATGAAACCCCGCCCCGGCCGCGTCGTCGAAGAGATCGTGATCGACCTGCCACGCCCGCGGACGCTGGAAATGATCAACACCCCCTATTTCGGCGAAATCGTCGCCCATATCCGCGACCTTCTCGGAAAAGAGGCCCACGAATGACCGCATCCCCCGATATGGCCAGCCCCGATCCCCAATCCGATACCGTTTGGGTCGAACGCGAATCCCTGATCGACCGCATCCCCCGCTGGGTCGCCATGCTGGCGCTTGCCGTGATCGTCATCACGATCTGGGATCTGGTCACCACCCGCACCGGATGGATTTCCCCCATCATCCTGCCAAGCCCCGGCGAAACGCTGGATGACCTGATCTTCGTCGGCCACAACCTTATCACCGGCGGCTACATGCTCGAGGCGCTGTGGACCACAACCCGCACCGTGTTCTGGGCCTTCCTCATCGCCATCGCCATCGGCTTTTCGCTGGGTGTGCTGGTGGGCGAAACCAAATTCGGCGAACGTGCCGTCATGCCCTACCTGGTGGCCATCGACACCATGCCCAAGGTCGCCTTCGCGCCGCTTTTCATCGCCTGGCTGGGGTTCGACATTTCGTCCAAAGTGGCGCTTGCCGCCTTCATCGCCACCTTTCCCATCGTCGTATCCACCGCAGCGGGGCTGTATTCGGCATCCGAAAACGAACGGCTGCTGTTCAAATCCATCGGCGCGACCCGCTGGCAAACCCTGACCCGCCTGAAACTGCCCACCGGCCTGCCGCAGATCTTTACCGGGCTAAAGATTGCCGCGGTCGGCGTCATGGCGGGTGCCATTACAGGCGAATTCCTTGGCGGCGGACAGGGGTTCGGCGCGCTGATCCGCCAATCGGCCAGCACCCTTGACACCCCCCGCGTCTTTGCCCTGATCCTCTATCTCAGCCTGCTGGGATTGGCCCTTTTCTTTAGTGTCGCCTGGCTACAAAGACGTCTGGTATTCTGGAACAAGTCCGACAGGCTTGGTGGAGTGATGTAGTGATGAATGCCTCCGACAAGGGGTTGACCGATTCTCGAAACCTGTCCGAACAGGCGCATGACCGCATTCGCCGCGACATCCTGAGCGGGGCCTTCTTTCCCGGCGAAAAACTGCTGATCGAGGCGCTGTCAGACCGCTACACCATCGGGATCGCCCCGGTGCGCGAGGCGCTTAATCGCCTGTCGTCCGAAGGACTGGTCGAACGCAAAAGCCAGCGGGGATTCTTTGTCGCCGAAATCTCCATGACCTCGCTGGAAGAGCTGGTCAAAACCCGTATCTGGCTGGAAACGCTCGCCTTGCGCGAATCCATCTGCAACGCGGATGAGGCATGGGAAGAACAGCTTGTCCTGTCCTACCACCGCCTTGCGCGCACCAACCGCCGGATGCCATCCGAGGTGGGCCGCGAAATGACCGAGGAATGGGAAACCCGCCACAAGGAATTCCACCTCCTGCTGCTGGACCGCTGCGGATCAAGCTGGCTCCTGGGTTTCTGCTCCACCATGATGGATCAGGCCGTCCGCTACCGCAGCCTGTCGATGAACGTCCATCCCAGCCTCTTGCGCCGCGAAGGGGCGGCCGCGGAACATCAGGCCATCCTGAACGCCGCAATCGACCGCGACGCAGACCGCGCCTGCACCCTGCTGGCCGAACATTACCGCACCACTCTTGAAGGTTTGCGCGGCGTCATCGACCGCTCCACCTGACGGCGCCCGCGCTTGCCAACCGTTCCCCTGCTGCATCCCCCCCGGAAGGGCTGTCTGCCCTCCCGGACCCACCCGAGGGTATTTCTGCCAAGATGAACACCACCCCGCAGTGCCGGGTAAGGGGTTTTCATTCGCAGCCCGATGGTCCACCACTTGTGCCGAACGTTCCGAAAGAAGGCTCCTGCGATGTTTGACGCCATCCTGATCGAAAAATCCGAAACCGGCCAAAGCGCCCGCCTGGCCACCGTGTCGACAGACCAACTGCCGCAGGGCGATGTCACCGTCGATGTCGAATGGTCCACGCTGAACTACAAGGACGCGCTGGCGATCACCGGGGCCGGGCCCGTGGTGCGCAGCTTTCCCATGGTGCCGGGGATCGACCTTTCGGGGACCGTTTCCAAAAGCAGCCACCCCGATTTCCGCGCGGGCGACCGTGTCGTTCTGAACGGCTGGGGCGTCGGCGAAAAGCATTGGGGCGGTCTGGCCGGAAAGGCGCGGCTTAGTGGTGACTGGCTTATTCCCTTGCCTGCGGGCATCCCGCCCCGTGCCGCGATGGCCATCGGCACGGCGGGCTATACCGCCATGCTGTGTGTCATGGCGCTGGCCCGCCACGGCATCACGCCCGCCTCGGGCGAGGTGGTGGTGACCGGGGCCGCAGGCGGCGTGGGCAGCATCGCCACCGCCCTGCTGGCCAAACGCGGCTACACTGTCGCCGCCGTCACCGGCCGCGCATCCGAGGCGGATTATCTCCGCTCCCTCGGTGCCGCCAGCATCGTGGACCGGGCCGAATTGTCCGCCCCCGGCAAGCCCCTGGCGCGCGAACGCTGGGCCGGCGCGGTGGATGTGGCGGGCGGCGTGGTGCTGGCCAATGTGCTGGCAGCCATGCGCTATCGCGGCGTGGTCGCGGCTTGTGGCCTGGCCGCCGGGATGGACCTGCCCACCTCAGTCGCGCCCTTCATTTTGCGCGGCGTCACGCTGGCGGGCATCGACAGCGTGATGTGCCCCAAACCCGACCGCATCGCCGCCTGGAACCATCTGGCACAGGAACTGGACCTGTCGCTGCTGGAAACCATGACCACGGAAATCGCCCTGTCAGATGTGATCGACACCGCCCCCCGCTTCCTTCAAGGCCAAGTGCGCGGGCGCATCGTCGTGCCCGTCGGTCCGGCAAAAGCCTGACATCACAGCCGATCAGGCGTTCAGATCCCGCAGCAGTCGGCCATGCTTGCGCACCTCGGTCAGCACCTCGTCAAAGGTGCCGATCCCGCGGCCGCGCAGCATGGTCAGCATCTTCAGGAACGCATCCGCCGTCGCCACCGCATCGCCCAGCGCGGTGTGCCGCGCCTCTTCGGATATGGTGATCCCCAGCCGATGGGTCAGCGCGTCCAGCGAATGCTCCTCATGCTGGCTGAACACCACCGCCGACAGCAGCACCGTATCCAGAATGGGCATGTCGAACCGCTTGCCGATGGCAGGCTCGGCCCGGCGCAGGAAGGCCATGTCGAACGGCGCGTTATGCGCCACCAGAACCGACCCTTCGGCAAAGCGGTGAAACCGCGCCAGCGCCTCCACCACGCCGGGCGCATCGGCCACCATCGCGTCTGAGATGCCATGCACCGCCGTTGATGCCGCCGGGATCGTCCGTCCCGGATGGACCAGCGTGTTGAACACCTCGCCCTCCACCCGCCGCCCGTTCACGATCCGCACGGCGGCAATCTGCACCACCTCATCGCCCTGCTGCGGCAACAGCCCGGTGGTTTCCGTATCGAACACCACATAGGTCAATTGATCCAGCGCACTGTGCAGCACCGCGCCCCGCCGTTCCTGTGCCAGCAGGTCGAAATCATAGGTCACCCGCCGCGCCACCGGTTCAGGCCGCCGCACCGAACGCCGCGCCTGCAGGATCGGCAGGCACACCGCCTCAAACCCGCCCTCCAGCACCTCTGGCCAGACATCCGTCGCATGTTCGGCAAGGAAGCTGCGCCCCGTCGCCTCCGGCAGGCTTGGGTCCAGCGGCAGGTCCAGCACCCGCTCCAGCGCCGCCACCGTCAGCGGCGCGCCTTGCCAGATGACCCGCAGCGACGCCCCGCCAAACTCCTCATCCAGCCGCAGCAACAGTGACCCGACACCCGACATCCGCGCCACCTCCGCACACAACAGCGCCACAAACCCCACCAGTTCATAGGCATTGCACCCGATCATCAACGCACCGGGCGACACCTCTACCGCCAGCCCCGGCCCTTCGACCCGCGCCTTGATGCTGTCCAGCACATCCTCGCCCCGCAGCATGGTGTAGGGCAGCGTCTCTGGCCGCCGCTCCTGATTGGCGCGCGACACCTCTTGCACCAGTGCCACCAGCGCCACCACCTCGGCCTCCAGCGCCGCCACCAGCGCCGCATCGCCGCCTTCCCCCGCCGCCTCGCGGATCGTGGCGATCCCCGCCACTGACCGGCTGATCCGTTCCAGCGCCTCGGCGATAAACGCCTCACGCCGCGCCGATACGGCGAAATCCTGCGTCACATCGCGCAACGTCAGCACATAGCCCGGCGCGCCCCCTTCGCCCGCCAGCAACCGCATCCGCCCGGCCAGCAGCGCCCGACCCTGCACCGGTGTGCAGATCAGGTCGGACGCCGCATCCTCCATCCGCGTCTCCACCAACCGGCCATAGGCATCCTGCAACGGCCCCGCGCGCAGATAGCCGAACACGCTGCGCGCCAGCCCCGGCTGATCGGCCAGATCGCGCCCCCCGGTGCCCAGGAATTCCGCCGCCTGACTGTTGTAGAACACCAGCTGATGATCCCCCGCGCAGATCATCACCCCCACCGGCACATCCGACAAAAGCCGCTCCAGCCGCGCCTTTTCCGCCGTCAACCGCGCCGTTTCGCGCCCGATCGCCTCGGCCAATGCGCTGCGCGTCTCGGCCAGGCTCTCTGCCGCCGCCGATGCGGCAGGGGCCAGATCGCCCAGATATTGCGCCACCTCCACCTGCAACGGCTGCATCACATCCGAATGCGCCCGCGCCCGCAACGCCCCGGCCAAAAGGTCGATGGGCCGCGCCACATGGGTATCGAACAGATACCACACCCCGGCAATAAGCCCCAGCGACCCGAACCCCGCCACCGCCCCAATCTGCACCAGCGCATTCGCCTCATCCGCCAGCGCCGGAAATCGCGTCACCGCCACCCAGATGCCCAGCCCGACCGCCGCCACCACCCCCGCCGCCAGCGCCGCAAAGAACAAGAGTATCCGCAGCCGCAGGCCAAGCCGGGCAATCACATCGGTCCCCCGCCATCCATGATCCGCCGAATTTCGCCGCGCAGCGTGCCCAGATCGAACGGCTTGGTCACAAACCCATCCGCCCCCAGCGCCATCGCCTTGCGCTTCTCCAACGCCGACCCGCGCGCCGTCATCATCACCACCTTCACCCCGGCAAGCGCGGGATCCAGCCGGATAGCCTGACAGATTTCATACCCCGACACAGACGGCAGCATGATGTCCAGCAGCACCACCTCCGGGTGCTGGCTGCGGATAAAAGGCAAAGCCTCCGCCCCATCGGCCACCCGCGCATGGCCATAGCCTTCGCGCTTGACGACATATTCCAGCGCGATGGCGATATTGTCCTCATCCTCAACAATCAGGACAAGTGGTTCCCGTTTTCTGTCTCCCATCACCCCGGCCTCCGGCACGCCACCACACCCGTCTGGTCCTCGGGCAGGAACGGCACCCATTCGCCGCCCTCCAATTCGCCCGCATCCGAAATCTTCATTTCCGCCGACAGCCGCACAGACCGCTGCCCGGTGCAATCCACCGCGACGATCCAGCGATCCACCCCGCGCCAGCGGGCAAACCCATAAGCGTCGGCCAGGATCAGATCGGCCTTCGCGGGATGCGCCACCATCTGCCGCGTATCCAGTGCCACGAACCGCGTCACCAGGGGCGCCACCAGCGTCCAGGGCCGCAGCGCCTGTGGCAGGTCATCCTCCCAGACCACAGCCACCCCCTCGGGCAATGCCGTCACCATCCGCCCATACCAACTGTATTCGCTCCAGGCCGTATAGCTGATCAACCCCAGCGCCGCCGCCGCCGGCACGATCCACGCCGGCAGCCGCCCGCCCGCAATCTTGCGCAGGATCAACGCCACGCCCCCACAGGCAATGGCCGCCACAATCGCCGCGATCAGTTCAAGACCCATAACCCGTCACCCTAACTTCTTGCGCCGCGGGATTGTCCCACGGCCGATTGCATGGTCCGCACAACGACAAAGGCATCGCGCAGATGAGATCTCTCGAAATCCGACATCTCGGACAGCGCCAGAAAATTATCCGGCCTCTCGCCTGCGCGCACCTGCCGCGCCTGATGCTCCAGCCGCGTCCGGGCGATCAGGTCATAGGCTTCGATCAGGTCGCGCGCCCCGGATGCCGAAATCACCCCGGCATCCTCCGCCGCCTCCAGCCGCGCCCGCGTGTTGGCCGGGGCCAGCCGCCCGATCAATGCGTATACCCGCGCCAGATCGGCCACCGGCACCACGCCATTATGCTTCATGTCGATATGGTTCTTATGCTCGCCCGACCGGATGGTGGCAAACCCCCGCAAAAGCCCCAAAGGCGGCGCGTGCTTCAGCGAATTCTGGATCATATGGGCCACAAAGATCGAATTCTTCGCCGCCAGCGCCAGCGTCTCGTCCTGCAAGGCCCGGAACAACGCCGGTTCCCCGCCAATGGGCCGCAGATCGAACATCACCGAGGCCAGCATCTGCGCCATCGGATCGGGGCGCGCCACCCAACCCGCGAAATAGTCGCGCCACACCCGCACCGGCTGGCACCAGCGCGGATTGGTCGCCATCATGTCACCGGGGCAATAGACATAGCCACAGGCATCCAGCCCATCTGACACGAACCTCGCCAAGGCGGCGAAATAGGGCATGTCCCCATCCGTCACATCATCCGACAGGATCAGGCAATTGTCCTGATCCGACACCCCCGTCTGCTCCTGCCGCCCCTGCGATCCGCAGGCCAGCCACAGATACGGCACCGGGGCCGCCCCCAAATGCTGCTCGGCCAGCCACAACAACCGCCGCGTCACCGTATCGGCAATGTCGGTGATTAGCCGCGTCACCACCTCATGCGCGTTATGCGCCCCCACCAGTTGCGCCAGCAACCGCGGGATGCGCGCCGTCACCGCCGCCAATTCCACCACATCCGACGCCACCGCCGCATCGCGCACGAATTGCGCCGATGACACCGCCTGAAACCGCGTCAGATCGGTCTGCGTGACCATCCCCACCAGAATGCCGCCCTCGACCACCGGCAAATGGCCGATCCGTCGTTCCAGCATGATATGCAGCACATCCGACCCAAGCGCCGATGGCGATAACGTCACCGGATCGCGGGTCATCACATCGGCCACCGGCGTATCGGGTGTCATTCCCCCGGCCAGAACCTTGTTAGTGAAATCCCGCACCGTCACCAGCCCGGCAAACCGCCCCGCCTCGGTAACCCCAAGGCTGGAAACCCGGTTATCCCGCATCGCCTCTGCCGCCGCGCGGATCGTCGTTGCGGCATCCACGGTGATCGGCTCTGCCGCCATCAGGCGTTCCACCTTTTGCACCGTCAAATCCGTCTCACGATGCTCCGCCCCGCGCCCGCGCTGAAAGAACCGCTCGAATGACGGCTGTTCCGCGATCAGCCGCCGGAACTCAGCCACAGGCAGCATCAACAGAACCGAATCCTGCGTCACCCGCGCCGTCGTCACCGCCAGCCCGCTGCGCATCAACCCACGCTCGCCAAAACTGTTGCGCGGACCCAGCAAGGATACGATGGCCCCCGAAGGGTCCAGAACCTCAACCCCGCCGCGCTTTACCAGAAACAGGCCGCGCAGCGGTTCGCCCGCGTGATAGACCTCGTCGCCCGCGGCATATTCCCTGCGGCGGAAGGAACCGGCGACACGCGCCAGTTCGTCCTGCGGCAGACCATCATAGGGATGCACCGTTTCAAGAAAGGCGATGATGGTCGTCAGCCCCTCATCCATCGCGCGTCCCCGGCCCATCCTTGAATGTCAAAAGGGGGGAAAGCCCCGGCGACCTGCGCCGGGGCTTTCGTTCGTATCAGTGGGCCTGCGCCGCACCGGCACCTTTCGGCACGCGGATCGACTGGATCAGGTCCTGCACGTCCTGCGGCGGTGCCTTGGTCATCGCCGAAACGATGTAGGCCGCTGCAAAGTTCAGGATCGCACCGATCGGACCAAAGCCCGCGGGCGAGATGCCCATCCAATGCGCGTCCGGCGTGTTCGGCAACCAATTGGTGCCCGGCACAAAGAACCAGCCCAGATAGATGAAGATGTAGACAGCCGTCGAAATCAGGCCAACCAGCATCCCCACAATCGCGCCTTCCTTGGTGACCTTGGTGGAGAAGATCCCCATCATCAGCACCGGGAAGATCGTCGCCGCCGCCAGACCAAAGGCCAGCGCCACCACCTGCGCGGCAAAGCCGGGCGGGTCCAGACCAAGCCAGGTCGCCAGCACGATGGCAAAGGCCATCGAAATCCGCGCGGCCAGCAGCTCGCCCTTTTCGCTGATCTTCGGGTTCAAGGCACCCTTGATCAGGTCGTGGCTGATCGCCGACGAAATCGCCAGCAGCAGACCCGCTGCCGTCGACAGCGCGGCGGCAAGACCACCGGCAGCAACAAGCGCGATCACCCAGCCCGGAAGCCGTGCAATCTCGGGGTTCGCCAGAACCATGATGTCGTTGTTCACCGTGGTCAGTTCGTTGCCGACGATGCCCTGTGCGGCCAGCGTCTGCCCGCCCAGCGTCGCTTCTGCCAGGACGGCATCACGCGCTGCCGTGGCATCCGTCACCGCCTGCTCCAGCGGGGCCTTGTCGGCATCTGCCGCAGCAGCCGCCAGCGCAGCCTGCGCATCCGCCACGGCCTTGTTCGCGGCAACCAGCGGGGCCGGTTCGTTGAAGTACTGGATCAGCCCGTCGCCGTTCTTGTCCGAGAACGCCAGCAGACCGGTCTTTTCCCAGTTACGGATCCAGGCCAGTTCCGGGTTGCTGTCGATTTCAGCAATCGAAAGCGCCGGTGCACTGAACGTCTCGCCCGTGGTCGCACCCGGCCAGAAGGTCGTGGTGATGTTCAGACGCGCCATCGACCCGACTGCCGGGGCAACCGTGTAAAGCAGCGCGATAAACACCAGCGCCCAACCCGCAGAAAGACGCGCGTCAGACACTTTCGGCACGGTAAAGAAGCGGATGATCACGTGCGGCAGACCTGCCGTCCCGATCATCAGCGACATGGTCACAAGGAACATGTTCAGCATGTTGGGCGTATCAGCCGTGTAGGCCGCAAAGCCAAGGTCGGTCACCACCTGGTCCAGCTTGTCCAGGAAGGCCACTTCGCCGCCGCCGGGAGCATAGCCGCCGATCAGGCCCAACTGTGGCAGGAACGAACCTGTCAGTTGCAGCGAGATGAAGATCGCCGGAATGGTATAGGCAATGATCAGCACGACATACTGCGCCACCTGCGTATAGGTGATGCCCTTCATGCCGCCGAACACCGCATAGGCGAACACAACCGCCGAACCGATCAGCAGACCGGTCGTCGTCGACACTTCCAGGAAGCGCGCGAATGTCACGCCCACACCCACCATCTGCCCAATAACGTAAGTGACCGAGATGACGATAAGACAGACCACCGCCACCATACGGGCGGATGTCGAATAGAAGCGATCCCCCACGAATTCCGGCACGGTAAACTTGCCGAACTTGCGCAGATACGGGGCCAGTAGCAGCGCCAGAAGCACATAGCCACCGGTCCAGCCCATCAGGAAGACCGAATTGTTATAACCCCCGAAGGCGATCAGACCCGCCATCGAGATAAAGGATGCCGCAGACATCCAGTCTGCCGCCGTCGCCATGCCGTTGACCACCGGTCCAACGCCCTGACCCGCCGCATAGAATTCCGCCGTCGATCCGGCACGCGCCCAGAAGGCGATCCCGAAATACAGCGCAAAGGACAGGCCGATGACGATAAGGTTAAGGGTAAACTGATCCATGCCCTTACTCCTCGACGCCGTGTTCTTTATCGAGCTTGTTCATCTTTGCCGCATAGGCAAAAATCAGCACGAGAAAGACGTAAATTGCCCCGTTCTGCGCGAACCAGAACCCAAGATCGGCACCGCCGATATGAATTCCTGAAAGCGCAGGCCGCAGGATGATGCCCAGCCCGAATGAACACGCAAACCAGATCACCATCGAAATGACGATGACCCGGATGTTCGCGGCCCAATAGGCATTGGACGATGTCTTGTCCGCCATGGTTGCTACTCCCTGTAGGTTTCTTGTCTCCACCTCCGCACCCCCCCTTTGCGGGGATGCGGCCTCCCCTTCGTTACGCCGATACCCGCTTCACAATGGCCGCAAGCGCCGCCCGGATGGATGCGATGGACCCCATCGCATCAACCCGCTCCAGCACGCCAAGACCTTCGTAATGGGCAATCAACGGTGCCGTCTGGGCGTGATAGGCGTTCAGCCGTTCCCGCACCGTTTCGGCGTTGTCGTCGGCCCGGCGCTTGAACGCCGTGCCGCCGCATTTGTCACAAACACCCGCCACCGCAGGCTGCTTGAATTCGTCATGATAGCCTTCGCCGCACCCGGCGCAGGTAAACCGCCCCGCGACACGGCCCACCATCGCCTCGTCATCCACCTCAAGGCTGATGGCGGCCGTCACCGGCTGCCCGCCAGCGGCCAACAGCTCATCCAGCGCCGCCGCCTGCCCCGCCGTGCGCGGAAAACCATCCAGGATGACGCCGCGCGCCACATCCGGTGCGCCCATCCGGTCCTTCAGCACCGCCAGCACGATGTCATCCGACACCAGCCCGCCCGCCTCCATCACCGCCTGCGCGGCCTTCCCGGCATCGGACCCCGCCGCCACCGCCGACCGCAACAGATCGCCGGTCGACAACTGGACCAGACCGAAATCCTCCTCCAGCATCCGCGCCTGCGTGCCTTTCCCGGCACCGGGCGGCCCCAGCAAAATCAGAACGGCGGGTTTGGTCATGACATCGCTCACGCCATCAGCCCCGGTTCGCACGGTTTTCGATCAGTTCATCCACCACCGAAGGATCGGCCAGCGTGGACGTGTCGCCCAGCGTGCCAAAATCATTCTCGGCAATCTTGCGCAGGATACGCCGCATGATCTTGCCCGACCGGGTTTTCGGCAATCCGGGCGCCCATTGAATCAGGTCCGGCTTGGCAATCGGCCCGATCTCGGTCCGCACCCAGGCCTCAAGTTCCTTTTTCAGGGCATCCGACGGCTCTTCGCCCTTCATCAACGTGACATAGGCGTAAATGCCCTGCCCCTTGATGTCATGCGGATAGCCAACCACAGCCGCCTCGGCGACCTTGGGATGCGCCACCAGCGCCGATTCCACCTCTGCCGTGCCCATCCGGTGGCCCGACACGTTGATCACGTCATCCACCCGCCCGGTGATCCAGTAATAGCCATCCGCATCGCGGCGGCAGCCATCCCCGGTGAAATAATACCCCGGATACTGGCTGAAATAGGCTTCCTCGAACCGTGCATGGTCACCCCACAACGTCCGCATCTGCCCCGGCCAGCTATCGGCAATGCACAGCACGCCGTCGGTTTCCGTCTCGGTCATCACCTTCGCGGTGGCCGGGTCCAGAACAACCGGCTGCACCCCAAAGAACGGCTTTGTCGCCGATCCGGGCTTCTGCGGAATGGCCCCCGGCAGCGGCGTGATCAGATGCCCACCGGTTTCCGTCTGCCAGAAGGTATCGACAATCGGGCACCGCCCCTTGCCGACATGCGTGTTATACCAATTCCACGCCTCCGGGTTGATCGGCTCGCCCACCGAACCCAGCAATCGCAGGCTCGACAGGTCATGCTTTTCAACCAATTCCGGCCCCAGCCCCATCAGGCTGCGGATCGCGGTCGGTGCGGTGTAGAACTGCGTCACCTTATGCTTGGCGCACACCTCCCAGAACCGCCCGGCATCCGGATAGGTCGGCACGCCCTCGAACATGATCGTCGTGGCGCCATTCGCCAGCGGCCCATAGACGATATAGCTGTGGCCCGTGACCCAACCCACATCCGCCGTGCACCAGAAGATGTCGCCTTCCTGATAATCAAAGGTAAGCTGATGCGTCATCGACGCATAGACCAGATACCCGCCCGAGGTATGCACAACCCCCTTCGGCTTGCCCGTCGACCCCGAGGTATAAAGGATGAACAGCGGATCTTCCGCCCCCACCTCTTCACAGGGGCAATGCGTCGAAGCCGCCGCCATTTCGGCCTTCAGATCCACATCCCGGCCCTCGACCCATGATGTCTGATCCCCGGTATGCTTCACCACCAGGCATTTCACATGATCATCGCAATGCAGCAGCGCCGCATCGGTATTGGCCTTCAACCCGGTTTTCTTGCCGCCGCGCGGCGCCCAGTCGGCGGTGATCACGATCCGCGCATCACAGTCATTGATCCGGTTCGCCAGCGCGTCGGGCGAAAAGCCCCCGAACACCACCGAATGAATGGCCCCCAGCCGCGCACAGGCCAGCATCGCATAGGCCGCTTCCGGGATCATCGGCATATACAGCACGACGCGGTCGCCCTTTTTCACGCCCTGCGCCTTCAGCACATTCGCCATCCGACAGGTCTGCTCCAGAAGCTGCGCATAAGTGATGTGCTGGGATGGGGTCTTGGGATCATCCGGCTCCCAGATGATCGCAGTCTGGTTGGCCCGCGTGGCAACATGGCGGTCAATGCAATTGGCCGCCACGTTCAACGTGCCATCCTCGAACCACTTGATCGACACCTTGCCCAGATCAAACGTGGTGTCCTTAACCTTGGTATAATCCCTGATCCAGTCGATCCGCTGGCCCTGCGCTGCCCAAAAGGCCGCCGGGTCGGCAACCGACTCCGCATACATCCGCTCATAGCCCGCCGCATCGACATGCGCCTTGGCAACAAACGCGTCCGAGGCCGCATAAACCCCCTGCGCCTGCATTGTGTCTGCCATGGTTCTTCCTCCCGACTGCCGCGCCGCGTGCGGCCTCCCTCCCGGAGACCATCAGATCACGCACCCGCGATGATAGTTGACCTTTAGTTAATTGCCAACAAGTCATTGATGTCTATTAGATTTTCTGTAAATTGATTTACGGATTTTTCGTATTTCTGTAAACAAATTCACAAATCTGCACCTAACCGCCCTGTCTGCCACGCGAAATCCCGCCACCGAACCAATGTCGGAACGCCTGCGGCAAATCGTCCAAAATCTATGCAAACCCGTGCGCAGGCCACCGCTCCATCGCCGCAAAGCGGTAAATTCCGCATCACAGATTCAGCGATTCCCGCCCCAAACCGTCAGCGCCCCGAAACCGTCAGTACCCCGAAAGCGTCAGGCCAATCGCCCGATCCGCGCCACAAGCCGCAACGCATGGGCCGCATCCGTCGCCGCCACCGGCAGAACCGGGTCATAGCCCGCCCGGATCACCGCGGCGATCTCGGGCCGCAACATCACCGCGCCCCCGGCCCCCTGCGCCAAAGACGACAGATCACCAAACGCCTTGTCCGACCACAGCAGGATCATCTGCACCGCCTGGCTCAATGCCAAAGTCTCGGCCGGCACCGCATCCAGATGTGCATCCATCCGCACAAAGACAAACACCGCCCGAATGCCCCCCTCCGG
Organism: uncultured Paracoccaceae bacterium; assembly: GCA_958439195.1. Classification (GTDB taxonomy): domain Bacteria; phylum Pseudomonadota; class Alphaproteobacteria; order Rhodobacterales; family Rhodobacteraceae; genus Paragemmobacter. The sequence goes on along the minus strand of OY288167.1, from coordinate 66,265 downwards.
GTCAAATCGAAAAATCCGGTATTGGTTCGCCCCCGCCGCCTCCAGACGCGCACATAGTTCCGCCAAACCCGGCACCAGCCGGTCCAGATTAGGCACCTGGGGCAATTCCGCCCAATCCCGAAAGAAAAAGACCATCAGGTTCGCACCCAGCTCCGGGTCCGTCTCGGCCATCTTGTGGCCAGCCAAAGCCACCACCGCCTCGACCGCGCCCTTCACAACCGAAAGCGTGGCATCCTCTACCCCAAACACCACCGGCACGATGGGCCGCCCCCAGCGGGCAAACAGATATTGCCCATCGGCGCGGGTAAACAGCGCCTGCACCTGATCCGGGGTCATCTCAAACTCCATCGCCCTGCATTCCATCACCCCGCCCGCGCACCAAAAGTTTTCCCGAAAACTTTTGGTGCCTTCCAGCCGAAAAATTTCAGCCAAAATTTTTCGGCCCCACTTGGGCAAAAATCTTCAGGAAAATTCTTGCCCCGCTCACGCCTCGAACAAATCGCTTTGCCCCGGCGCGCGTGGCGCGTCCAGCCCCAGATGCCGCCAGGCCTTGGCCGCCAGCATCCGCCCGCGCGGGGTGCGCTGGATCAATCCCTGCTGCAACAGGAACGGCTCGATCACTTCCTCAATCGCATCCCGTGCCTCAGACAGCGCCGCCGCGATGGTTTCCACCCCCACCGGTCCGCCGCCATAATTCTCGGCCAGCAACAGCAGATACCGCCGGTCCGCCCCATCCAGCCCCAGATGATCCACCCCCAGCCGCGTCAGCGCCCGGTCGGCAATCGTCTTGGTCAGGCAGCCATCACCTTCCACCAGGACAAAATCCACCACCCGCCGCAACAACCGCCCCGCCACGCGCGGCGTGCCGCGCGCCCGGCGCGCAATTTCGCGCGTGCCCAACGGCTCTGCGTCCACGCCCAACAGCCGCGCCCCCCGCGCCACAATCAGGTCCAACTCATCCTCGGTATAGAACTGCAACCGCGTCGGGATGCCGAACCGGTCGCGCAACGGCGTGGTCAACAGGCCCAGCCGCGTCGTCGCCCCCACCAGCGTAAAGGGCTGCAACTCGATCCGCACAGTCCGCGCCGCCGGCCCCTCACCAATCACCAGATCCAGCGCGAAATCCTCCATCGCGGGATACAGCACCTCCTCCACCACCGGTGACAGGCGGTGAATCTCGTCGATGAACAGCACGTCGCGCGGTTCCAGATTGGTCAGGATCGCCGCCAGATCTCCGGGCTTGGCCAGCACGGGGCCGGATGTCATCCGAAACCCCACCCCCAACTCCCGCGCCATGATCTGCGCCAAAGTCGTCTTGCCCAATCCGGGCGGGCCGTGGAACAACGTGTGATCCATCGCCTCGCCCCGCATCCGGGCGCTTTCGATGAATACCCGCAGATTGGCCCGCGCCTCGGCCTGCCCCACGAATTCCTCCAACGCCTGCGGGCGCAGGGCACGGTCGGTATCCTCGGCCAGCTTTTCGGGCCGCAGGGTGGGATCGGGGGTCACATCAGGCGCCATCATGGCCGGAACATTCACAGAACGCCGCCCTTTTGGCAAGCACCCCCAAGTCTATTCCCACGGCCCCCGCGCCGCCACCCCCACCTTGCCCCACCGCTTGCCCTCGGCCGCCAGCGCCTCCAGCGCCGCCACGCGGTTGGCCGTCGCAGGATGGGTGGAAAACAGCGCATCCCGCTTGAACGCGTGCAAGGGGTTGATAATGAACATATGTGCCACCGCCGGGTTGCGCTCGGCGGCGTCATTGTCAATGCCCTTGGCAAAGGCGTCGATCTTCTTCAGCGCGGATGCCAGCCACATCGGGTTGCCACAGATCGCCGCCCCCACCTTGTCGGCCTCATATTCCCGCGACCGCGAGATTGCCATCTGCACCAACCCCGCCGCCAGCGGCGCAAAGATCATCACGGCGATCGTCCCCAACGCACCACCGGGACGGTCGCGCCCGCCAAAGAACATCGCGAAATTGGCCAGCATACCGATGGCCCCGGCGAAGGTCGCCGTCACCGTCATGATCAGCGTATCCCGGTTCTGGATATGCGCCAATTCATGCGCCATCACCGCCGCCACCTCCTCTGGGGCCAACCGCCGAAGCAGCCCCGCCGTCGCCGCCACAGCCGCATTGTCCGGGTTCCGCCCGGTGGCAAAGGCGTTGGGCTGGTCCGTGTCGATCACATAAACCTTGGGACGCGGCATCCCCGCCGCATCGGCCAACCGATGCACCATCCCCACAAATTCCGGCGCGCTTTGCGCCGTCACCTCGCGCGCCCCGGTCATCCGCAACACCGCCTTGTCGGCATTCCAATAACCGAACAGGTTCATCGCCCCCGCCACCACAAAGGCCAGCAGCGCCCCGGTGCCACCGCCCAGCAGCGCGCCGATCCCCATGAACAGCGCCGTCAGCGCCGCCATAAGGACAAATGTCTTGGCATATCCGGTCATGGTCGAACCCTCCGTTTCCCCAAAGATGGGAAAACCAGCCCGCCGCGCAAGAGCTTTGCGTTCTCCGCTATTTCGGCGCGAGCAGCTTCAACGCCGCCCGGATCAGCCCCGCCGCATCCGCCTCTGGCATATCCGCCGCCACGGTCGCCACCGCCTGCGCCGCATCCCCCGGCCCATAGCCAAGGTTGCTCAAGGCCGAAAGCGCATCCGCACTGGCCGCCGCCCGCGCCTGCGCGGCCCCATCCACCTTGACCACCCGCTTCGGCGCAGGGGCCATCGGCTCGATCACAGCATCTGCATCATCCGCAACAGCCGATACCGACAGGTTCCCCCCCATCGCCATCAACCCCGGCGCCTTGGATTTCAGCTCCAATATCACCCGCTGCGCCAGTTTCGGCCCCACGCCCGGCGCCGCCTGCACCGCCCGCGCATCACCCAGCGATATCGCCCGCGCCACGCCCTCGGCCCCCAGCGCCCCAAGGATCGCCATCGACGCCTTTGCCCCCACGCCCTGCACCGTCATCAACAGCCGATGCCATTCCTTGTCCAACATGGTGGGAAAGCCGAACAGTTGCAGCAGATCCTCCCGCACCAACAGGTCAGTATAAAGCGAAACCGCCTCCCCCACCCCCGGCAGGGCGGCCATCGTCCGCTCATTCACATGCACGATATAGCCCACGCCGCGCACGTCGATCAGCACCTGATCGCCGCCACGCCAATCCACCCGCCCCGAGATTTTGCCGATCATCCCGCCGCCCTCTTCAGCGCCGCCTGCAATCGCCCCGCGCTTTGGCTGTGATGCGCGTGGCAGATCGCCACCGCCAGCGCATCCGCCGCATCCGGCCCGGCAATCTCCACGCCCGGCAGATGCAGCCGCACCATATGGTCCACCTGCACCTTGGCGGCATGGCCCACGCCAACCACCGTTTTCTTCACCGCATTCGGCGCATATTCCCCCACCGACAGGCCGAACTGCGCCGGCACCAGCAGCGCAATCCCCCGCGCCTGGCCCAGCTTCAATGTGGCCACCGCGTCCTTGTTCACAAAGGTATGCTCCACCGCCGCCGTATCCGGCTGCCACTGGCGCAGCACTTCGGTCAATTGCGAATGCAGGCTCAACAACCGCAGCGCCAGATCGCCATCGCCCTCACCGGGTGCGGAATGACAGATACCGTTGGCCACATGCGTCAGACGCGACCCCGCCACGTCGATCACCCCCCAACCAAGGTTGCGAAGGCCGGGATCAATCCCCAGAACGCGCATGCCTGCCCCTTTTCTTCATGCACCAGTTTCTCTGGCCCAATTTCTTTCGTTGCTGCAGAACTAGCACGAAACGGGAACATCAGGCAAAGGGCTTTTCCGCTTGCAGCCTTTGTAAATGTTTTGTTATGCATGTGCAGCATGCGACGCTGCCCCCGTCAAACACGACACACATGCAGCGCGCACGATAAAATCCAAACAATAACGGGCCTTTCGGGCCTCTCTCGTCATGCGTCCATTGCAAGGGTGCCTTGCAAGCTCTGCGCTGGCTTTGCACATGCAGCAAGATTATATGCCTCTCACGAAGCGAAAACGCTTCAACCATGAGCAGTTTGTAAAGGATAATTCCCATGGCCGCCTTCGAGACGACCCGCCCGGCGCCGTTCGGCGCCATTTCGATCTTCCGCACCGTTCAGTTCATCAGCAGCGGCTTCATCGCCCTGTCCAACTGGAACGACGCCCGCGTCACGCGCAACACCCTCGCCAAGCTTTCGGATCGTGAGCTTGACGATATCGGCCTGTGCCGTGGCGACATCGAAATGCTCGGCCGCTGAACTTTCAGCCGCCGACCGACATGCCAGAGCCGTCGTCCGTGGGGGACCGACGGCTCTTTGCATTTCCGGGCCTCGCCCTACAGGCAGCCACTGTCACCATCAGCTTGGCCACAATCAGCTTTATTCAAAACGTCAATTGTGCAGGCACCGCCGCAGCGGCCCGCCACAAAATCCCGGTACAGAATGCGCCGACTTCAAACCTTGCTGCGTTCCACCACCAACGCGATTCCGTTTGATACAAGCCGCGTCAACGGCTCTGACCGCATCAGGAACCCCTGAACCGCGTCAATCCCGCCCCGCGCCTCGATCTCGGCCACGCGCCGATCAAACGCCGCTTCACCCATGTGATAGTGGATCGCGCCCTTCATGCCAAAGCACGCGCAAAACAGAAAGATACCGATGCGAAAAACCGGCCGTCGCCGCACAGGCAACCGCCGATAAAAGGACCGCCCAAGCGTATCGGGCGCCTCAAAGCCGTAGCCCAGCGCATGGGCACGCTCGATGCGGCCAACGCGGGTATAGAAGTCGTCCAAATTAGGGTCAGACATGGCTTGCACCTGAATCACGACCCCCACCAACTTAACGTGTATTGCGCAATCGTGGCGAAATTGCGGCGAACCTTCCGCTTCGCCACGTTTTTGCCGCAAGTTTTAATACAACTTTGGTTTACAACTGCGGTTCACGTCCGCCGCAGAACAAGCGTCGACCATTCACCTATGTCCTCGCGGCCTTCCAGCACGAATCCAGCCGCCACATAGGCCGCCGTGACCGCCTCGGCCTGCACCACCAGCAACCCGGACAGAATCGCCAGCCCACCCGCCGCCACATGCACGGCCATATCCGGGGCCAATTCGATCAGCGGTCCCTTCAGGATATTGGCAAACACCAACTCGAACGGTCCCGCCTCGGCCAACCGCGCATGGCCGAACCCTGCCGCCTCCAGGCATTCGATCCGCCCCTCCAGCCCGTTGATCGTGACATTGGCCAGCGCCACATCCACGGCCACCTCGTCGATGTCGGATGCAATCACCACCGCGTCCGGCAACACCGCCGCCGCCGCCATTGCCAACACCGCTGTGCCGCAGCCAATATCCGCCACCGCCGCAGGCCGGAACCCGGCTTCAAACAGCCGGTCAAATGCCCGCAAACAGCCCAGCGTCGTGCCGTGATGCCCGGTGCCAAAGGCCACCGTCGCCTCGATCTGCAACGCCACCCGTCCGGCAGGCACCTTGTCCGCATCATGGCTGCCGAACACGAAGAACCGCCCTGCCTCGACCGGGCTCAATTCCCGCCGCACCTTGGCGACCCAATCAATTTCCGGCAGTTCCGATATGGCGAACGGCTTCGCCCCAAAGGCCAGCGCGATCACCTCCAGCATCACCATGTCGGGGGCTTCCAGGAAATACGCCCCCACCTCCCAAAGCCCTGAGTCATCCTCGATCTCGAACACCCCCACGCCCGTGGGTTCCGGCTCCATCCGCTCAATGGCATTGGCCAATGCCACGGCGGCATTTTCGCCTTCCAGCGTCGTCAGGGCGGAATAGGTCGGCATGGTCACACTCCCGAAAGGTCAGCCCCGGTAAACCACAAGCGCGTAAACCTCAATCCTTCACAGGGCGCAACCGCATCAGCAAATAGCGGTTGCTGCGCCGAAACGCCCCCGAGGTCCGCTCACTCCCGGTCAGCCGCCGCATCAGCGATGCCCGCCGCCGCACCCCCATGATCCGCCCCAAAACCCCCACCGCCAGCCCGCGCAACACCGGCCGCTTGGCCCGCAACTCTCGGTCCATCCCGGCCACACCCACGCCCAGCACGTTGAAGAACGCCTGTTCCACATCAATCGACGGGGCCACCTGTTCGGTCACATCCTCCCGCGCCTCGATCACCAAACCTACCCGCGCCGCCGCTGCCTCGAACGCCTCCACCACATGCCCGCCACCCACCGTGCGATGCGGATTTAGCAACCATTCGCCATCCGACAGCCGGAAACAGTCTCCAATGACGATCGCGCCGCCCGGCGCCAACAACGCCTTTGCCCGCGGCAGGCTTTCCTCCAGCGGAATATACTGAAAACTCTCGGAAAACAGACACAGGTCGAACGGCCCGCGCACGGCCGCCGTCTCGAACATCGCCTCATGCACCACCGCTTCGGGCGCATTCACCCGGCACCGCTCGGCCAGAAACGCCGACGGCACCACAATCTCAACCGAATGCCCCAGCGCGATCAACCGCTTTGCCGTCTCACCCGCGCCACCACCAATATCCAGAATGCGCAACCGCCCCGGCGGGAACAGCGCCATCAGCCGCTGGCTATACGCCTCCTGCGCCGCGCCCAGATTGGCCGCCACCGGCTCCAGCCCGCCCCACAGGCCATAATGCATGTGTTCCTTGCCCGTCAGCCACCGGGCAAGCGCACAGCCCGCCTCCAGCCCAACGGTGCGCGTGTCGATGCGCCCCGACCCCATTCCTCGATTGCCCCCCAGAAAAGCGACGCCGCTTCTTCAGGCGGTCAGTCCGATGGGGCAGGTTACCCCGGTCCCCCCGATGCCGCAATAACCGTCGGGATTCTTTGCCAGATACTGCTGGTGGTAATCCTCGGCGAAATAAAACACCGGCGCCGGGATGACCTCTGTCGTGATGGCGCCATACCCCGCCGCTGACAGCCGCGCCTGATAGGCGGCCTTTGTTTCACGCGCCAAAACCGCCTGCGCGTCGTCATAGCAATAGATCCCGCTGCGATAGGTGGACCCCACATCATTCCCTTGCCGCATGCCTTGCGTCGGATCATGCCCTTCCCAAAACACTTGCAGCAACTCGGCATAGCTCACGATGGCAGGGTCGAAAATCACCCGCACCACCTCGTTATGCCCGGTCAACTGGGTGCAAGTCTCCTTGTAGGTCGGGTTCGGCGTAAAGCCCCCCGCATAGCCCACCATAGTCAGCCACACGCCCGGCACCTGCCAGAACTTCCGCTCCACCCCCCAGAAACACCCCATCCCGAACATCGCCTCTTCCATGCCCGCAGGCACAGGGGATTTCAGCGGAATGCCTGACAGGAAATGCGTCTCCGCCGTCGGCAACGGCTCAGGCCGCCCCGGCAGGGCCTTGTCCGGCGTGACCATTTCCATCGACTTGCGGGTAAAGAACATGCGCGCCCTCCTTCAGTTATACCACAATATAGGACGACCCCGCCGCTGCGCCACGCCCCCAAATTCCTTCACAAGGAATTTGCCAAAAATCTTCAAAAGATTTTTGTCGCCTTACTCCGCAGGTGCCGCTCGCGGCCCCGCCGCGCCGAACACCGTCTCATATCCCGGCTCCGGGTGCCGCGGGATCAACAGCACCAAGGCCAGCGCCACCAGCGCCATCCCCGACCCCAGCAGAAACACATAATCCGGCGATCGCGCCCACATATATCCCAGCGCCGCCGGCAAAAACACCGCCGCGATGTGGTTGATGGTAAAGGCAACCGCCGCTGTCGGCGCAATATCCTGCGGATCGGCGATCTTCTGGAAATAGGTCTTCAACGCAAAGGACAGCGCAAAGAACATCTGGTCCAGAATATACAATCCCCCCGCTATCACCAGACCCCAGCCGAACCAGTAAAGCCCGCCATAGGCCAGAAACACCAAGGTCAGCCCGATATATTCAAAGGCCATCACATTGCGTTCGCCAAACTTGCCCAACGCCCGCCCCATCGTCGGGGCCGCCACCATCTGCAACACATAGTTTACCAACAAAAGCATCGTCATCTCCGACACTTTCATCCCGAACCGTTCCACCATCATAAAGCCGGCAAAAACCACGAATATTTGCCGCCGCGCGCCCGCCATGAATTGCAGCGCGTAAAACAGCCAATACCGTTTGCGCAGCACCATATGCTTGTGCTGCGCATGCGGCCCTTCAAACTGCGGATAGGCAAAATAGCAAAACAGCGCGATCCCCGCCGTGATCCCGCCCGATGCCAGATAGACCGCGTCATAGGTCAGTTGCAGCCTGTCCCACAAAAGCACGATGGCCCCATAAGCCAGCAAGGACGCCCCCGATCCGACCCCCACCAACAGGCCCAGAACGCGCGGCGCACGCTCCTTGTCGATCCATTGCAATTGCAGCGACTGATTGACCGTTTCAAAATAGTGAAACCCGATGGAAGACAGCAGCGTCACCAACAGCATCCCGCCAAAGGATGGAAACCACGCCGTCACCGCCGTCGCCACGCCCAGCAAACCCAGCGACATGACACCCAGAACCTGCTCACGCAGGAACAGGATCAAGAATATCACCCCGATCGCCAACAGCCCCGGTATCTCGCGCACCGTGTGCAGCCAGCCAATTTCCACCCCGGAAAACTGCGCCGCCTCGATGACGAAATTGTTCAACAACGCCGACCAGGTGGCAAAGGCGATGGGCATCGCAAAGGCCATCAGGAACAACAGGCTTTCGGGTCGCCGCCAAAGCGGCAACCGCTGCGCATCCGCCAGGGTCACAATCTGTCTTGCCATACCTGCGGCTTACGCTCGTTAACCACTGCGCAACAGAAAAAACTTGTGTCGGTTACATTCGCAGCCCGGAAGCGGTCCAAACTCTGGCCCAAACTCTGGTCCAAACTCTAGTCCAAACTCTGGTCCAAACTCTGGCCCGCATTTGTCCCGAAACTGGATGCGCAATCTCGCTCCGCGCATCGCCCACGGCTTGACCAGCGACCTACTCGACAGCCCGATCCGCCGCCCGATCTGCCGCCGGATCTGCTGCCCGATCTGCTGCCCGATCTGGCACCGCATCCGCCCCAACCCCGATACCATTCGGGTCTGGCCCCTCCGCCTGCCCTACCGCTAGGCCCACGGCCTGACCCATCGACTGAACTTCCACCTCCGGTATGTCCACAGCCGCCGCAACAGGCTCTGCAATCGCGGCTTCCACGGGCGAACCCGGAACGACGGGTGCCGCGCTGACCGAAATCGGCACCTCGGCCGCCCCGTCAATCATGACGTCCCGCAAAACCTTGCCATTGCGCGGGTTCAAAACCACCTCGCGCGTGCCTTCAGGCCCCTTGGCCGTGATCCGCACCCGCCCGAGCAGGGTTGTCCCGGTGTTCACCACCCGGAATCCATCTTCCTGCAAATCAGCAATCACCTCGGTCTCGGTCACTGCCTGCGCGACAGCGACACCCGGCACAGCAACAACCAGGGAAACGGCCAGCACAATCTGCGCCGCCGTCAAACACCCCGAAACTCTGACGCCCGAAATCGTCATTCCTCACCCCCGCGCCCACAACCGCAACCGCGCCCGACGCATCCACAGGCCGGAACCCCTTGCACCGTAAAGGTTTGCCCCGCGTGTGGCGATATATTGGGCGATTCGTGATTTGGGGAAATCCCCCAATTCGTCGGCATCCCCATGCATTATTGGATGGCTGGAAACCGGGATCACACAGCCGCAGAACAAATCACTCACGCCCGGTTACGGCCGGATGTCCTTGCAGCCGAAGGCTTACAGAAAACTCTGCGGATCAATATCGATCGACAGCCGCAGATTCGCCGGCGGCTTCAACTGCGCCACCCATTCCGCCAGCGCCACCTGCAACGCGACGCCCTTTTCTGCCTTCACCAACAACCGCACCCGATGCCGCCCCCGCACCCGCGCAATCGGTGCGGGTGCGGGGCCGAACACCTGCGCCCCCACCCGCCGCAAAGGCCCGTCCCGCCGTGCCAGCTCGCCCGCAAAATCAAACACCTGCGCCACATCCGGGCTGGACAGGATCACCCCCGCCATCCGCCCATAGGGCGGCACCCCCGCCGCCCGCCGCTCTGCCGCCTCGGCCCGCCAGAACGCTTCCTCATCGCCGCCAAGGATCGCCCGGATCACCGGATGCTCCGGCTGGTGGGTCTGCAACAGGGCCACGCCCTTCATCCCCTCCATCCGCCCCGCGCGCCCCGCCACCTGCCGCATCAGTTGGAACGTCCGCTCCGCCGCCCGCAGGTCGGACCCCTGCAAACCAAGGTCCGCATCAATCACCCCCACCAACGTCAGCAGGGGAAAGTTATGCCCCTTCGCCACGATCTGCGTGCCGATGATGATATCCGCCGCCCCTGCCGCAATCGCCTCGATTTGCGCCTTCAAGGCCCGCGCCGATCCGAACAGGTCCGATGACAGCACCGCCACGCGGGCATCGGGGAACCGCGCCACCACCTCTTCGGCCAACCGCTCCACCCCCGGCCCCACAGCGGCCATCCGTCCCTCTACCCCGCAGGCCGGGCAGGCCACCGGCACCGGCTTTGTCGCCCCGCATTGGTGGCAGACCAGCCGCTTCTGGAACCGATGCTCCACCATTCGCGCATCACAGTGGTCACAGCCCACCTGATGCCCGCAGGCCCGGCACAAAGTCACCGGCGCAAAGCCCCGCCGGTTCAGGAACAGCAGCGATTGTTGCCCCTTCGCCGTGCGCGCCGCCACCTCTGCGGCCAGCCGCTCCCCGATCCAGCGATCCGCCGCCAGCTTTTCGCCGCGCATGTCCACGGCCCGCACATCCGGCATTTCCGCCGCTCCATAGCGCGCCGAAAGGTCCAGCCGCGCATATTTCCCCGCCTCGACATTCGCCCATGTCTCCAGCGATGGGGTCGCACTGGCCAGCACCACAGGGCAGCCCGCAATCGCCGCCCGCAACACCGCCATGTCGCGCGCGTTGTAAAGAACCCCCTCCTCTTGCTTGTAAGAGGTGTCATGCTCCTCATCGACAACGATCAGCCCCAGCCGCTGAAACGGCAGGAACAACGCCGACCGCGCCCCCACCACGAAAGACGCGCCCCCCTCAGCCACCATCTTCCACACCCGCCGCCGTTCGGTCTGCGTCACGCCCGAATGCCATTCCGCAGGCCGCGCGCCAAACCGCGCCTCCACCCGCTTCAGGAATTCCGATGTCAGCGCGATCTCCGGCAACAAAACCAAAGCCTGCCGCCCCGCGCGCAGGCACTCCGCCACCGCCTCCAAATACACTTCCGTCTTGCCCGATCCGGTGACGCCCTTCAAAAGCGTGGTCGCATACTCCCCCGCCACCACCGCGGCGACCAGCGCATCCGCCGCCGCCACCTGATCGCCCTGCAATTCCGGCCCGCCCTTGGGGTTCAGCGGCGGAAATGGCAGGTCGCGCGGCGCGTCCTCCTCCACCACCACGCCCAGCTTCACCAATCCCTTGATGACCGAAGCACCACAGCCCGCCTCTTCCGCCAATTCGCCGATTGTCATCGGCGCGCCGCCAAAGGCGCGCAGCACCTCCACCACCCGATGCCGCGCATCGGTCAACTGGTTGGGCACCACGCCCCCCAAACGGTAAACCCGCCGCGTCGCCGGCCCCTCCATCAACCCCGGCGCACGGGTGGCAAGACGCAGCATCGCCGGCAGCGGCGTCAGCGTGTAATCCGCCGCCCGCATCAGAAAATGCCGCAATTCCAACCGCATCGGCGGCGCGTCCAGCACCCGCCCCACGGGGCGCACCTTGGCAATGTCCCAATCACCCCGCCCCTTGCCCCAGACCACGCCCAACACCCGGCGCGGCCCCAATGGCACCTCGACGAAATCCCCGTCCCCGCAGCCGCCCTCCGGCGCGCGATAATCCAGCACCCGCCCCAAAGGCTCGGTCGTCAGCACGCCGACCAACTCGCCCGCCTGATAGGTCCGGTCATGCATCTGCCCGCACCCGCATATGTCTTTCACCTGCCATCCCTTTGGGGTAAACCCGCCCCCAAACCCCCGCAACCCATAAGGACCGCGCCGATGAAATTCTTTGTGGACACCGCCGATGTCGCGGCAATCGCCGAACTCAACGATCTTGGCATGGTCGATGGCGTCACCACCAACCCGTCGCTGATCCTGAAATCCGGGCGCGACATCATCGAGGTGACAAAGGAAATCTGCTCCATCGTCTCCGGCCCCGTTTCCGCCGAAGTCGTGGCGCTGAACGCCGATGACATGATCGCCGAAGGCCGCAAGCTCGCGGAAATCGCCCCGAACATCGCGGTGAAGGTGCCGCTGACATGGGATGGCCTGAAAACCTGCAAGGTGCTGTCGGGCGAAGGCCGCATGGTCAACGTCACCCTGTGCTTCAGCGCCAATCAGGCGCTGCTGGCCGCCAAGGCGGGCGCAACCTTCATCTCGCCCTTCATCGGGCGTCTGGATGACATCAACCTTGATGGTCTGGATCTGATCGGTGACATCCGCCAGATCTATGACAATTACGGCTTTGAAACCCAGATCCTCGCCGCCTCCATCCGCACCGCGAACCACGTCACCCAATGCGCCCTGATCGGCGCCGATGTGATGACCGCGCCCCCTGCGGTGATCAAGGCGATGGCCTCCCATGTCCTCACCGACAAGGGGCTGGATCAGTTCATGAAGGATTGGGCAAAAACAGGGCAGAAAATCCTGTAAAACCTGCTATCCTGTCGCGCAAATCACCAAGAATAACGGGCAGTGACACCTATGATCGAACCTGATTTGCGCGACCGGCTCTTGTCAGAGCCGGAATTGCTGCTGGAAGACCGCGATGTGATGAACGCCCTCATTGCTGCCAATGAACGCGCGATGGGGTCGAACATCGTCGATCTGCGCGGCATTGCAATGGAACGGCTTGAGGCGCGGCTTGACCGGCTGGAAGACACCCACCGCTCGGTCATCGCCGCCGCCTACGAAAACCTTGCGGGCACCAATCAGGTGCATCGCGCCATCCTGCAAATGCTCGACCCGCTCAGCTTTGAGGATTTCCTGAAAACCCTCGCCACCGATGTCGCGGGCACCCTGCGCGTCGAATGTGTGCGGCTGGTGCTGGAATCCGTCCAACCCGAAGACAGCCCCGCCCTCTTGCGCAAACTGGGCGATGTGCTGTTCGTGGCCGAACCCGGCTTTGTCACCGACTATCTCGCCGGGGGCCGCAACGTCCCCCTGCGCCCCGTCGTGCTGCGTCAAGTCCAGCCCGACAATGACGCCCTTTATGGCGAACGCGCCGGATGGATCCGGTCCGAGGCGTTGATGCGCCTTGATTTTGGCGCTGGCCGCCTGCCCGGAATGCTGGTTTTCGGCGCCGAAGACCCGCATCAGTTCAAACCCACCCACGGCACCGACCTTCTGGCCTTCTTCGCCGGGGTCTTCGAACGGACCATGCGCCGCTGGCTGTCATGACGGCCCTGATCTCACCCCAGCAACGCGACGCGCTGGAACGCTGGCTCACCCATCTGCGCGCGCTGGACGGGGCCGCCGCCAACACCATCACCGCCTATGGCCGCGATGTGTCGGCCTATCTCAGCTTCCTGGCCGAACACCGTGGCGGCGCCGAAGGCACGGCGGCGCTGACCACTCTCGCCATTCAGGACATCCGCGCCTGGATGGCCCATGAACGCGCACGCGGCTTGTCGGCCCGCTCGCTCGCCCGTGCGCTGTCGGCGGTCAAGGGCTTTACCGCGTGGCTGGCCGATCGTGACGGCGCGGATGCCACCGCCATCCTCTCCACCCGTGGCCCCAAATTCCGCCGCAAACTGCCCCGCCCCCTGTCCGAGGATGGCGCACGCGCCATGCTGGATACCGTGGGCGATCAATCCCGCGCCGACTGGATCGCCGCCCGCGACACCGCCGTTGTCACCCTCCTTTACGGTTGCGGCCTGCGCATATCCGAAGCCCTCGGTCTGACCGGGGCCGACCATCCGCTGCCCGACACGCTGCGCATCACCGGCAAAGGCAACAAGACCCGCCTCGTCCCCGTCCTGCCCGCCGCCCGCGCCGCCGTGGCCGATTATGCCCGCCTCTGCCCCTATGACCTGTCCCGCACCGAACCGCTGTTTCGCGGCACACGCGGCGGCCCGCTCAACCCCCGCCTCATCGCGTTGGTGATGGAAAAGACCCGGATGCAACTGGGCCTGCCCGCCACCGCCACGCCCCACGCCCTGCGCCATTCCTTTGCCACGCACCTCCTGTCCGCAGGCGGCGACCTGCGCGCCATCCAGGAACTGCTGGGCCATGCCTCGCTGTCTACAACGCAGGCATATACCGCCGTAGATGCCGCCAGATTGATGGAAGTCTACGAAAAGGCGCATCCCCGCGCCTGACAGGAATTGCACCAAGGGCGTTTTCGGGGCAAACCAAACCTATGGATATTCGTTTCAAGGCGCTTGGCGTTCACCTCCTCACCGCGACAGGCGCGGTCCTTTCCATGTTCGCCATGCTGGCCGCCGTCCAGGAACAGTGGAGCTTGATGTTCCTCTGGCTGGTCGTGGCCCTGCTGGTCGATGGCATCGACGGCCCCCTCGCCCGTCGCTATGACGTGACCAAGAACTGGCCCACCTATGACGGCGTGTTGATGGACCTTATCGTCGACTACCTGACCTACGTGTTCATCCCCGCCTACGCCCTGTTCAAATCCGGCCTTCTGCCGGGCTGGACAGGCTGGTTCGCCATCATCGCCATCGTCTACGGGTCGGTTGTCTATTTCGCCGATACCCGGATGAAGACAAAGGACAAATCCTTCGCAGGCTTCCCCGCCTGCTGGAACATGGTGATCCTTGTTCTGTTCGCCCTGCACCCGATCTGGTGGATCAGCCTGATCGTGGTGGTGGCCCTGACCGTGGGCATGTTCAGCAACCTGAAATTCGTCCACCCCGTCCGCACCGCCCGGTGGCGGCTCATCACCCTGCCGATGGCTCTGGGTTGGGTATTCTTCGCAGGCTGGGCCGCATGGGTCGATTTCAACCCGCAAAGCTGGGCGCATTGGGGGCTGGTCATCACCTCGCTTTACCTGACCTTCGCCGGGATCGCCCAACAGATCATCCCCGACCGCAGCGTGAACCGCGTTTCCTGATTACGTAATTTACGTAATTATAGGTTGAACCCCCGCCACAGCGTACAACCACAGCGCCGCTCATGCAGGTCATCCCGCAGCGTCACAGCCGCGTCAGCACCACGCCCGCCACGATGACCACGGACGCAATCGCCTTCTCCGTCCCCATCTTCTCGCCAAACACCAGCCAGCCGATCAGCACCGCAAACAGGATCGACGTCTCGCGCAGCGCCGCCACCACGGCCAGCGGGGCCACCGTCATCGCCCAGACCGACACCGCATAAGCGCCATAAGACGCGGCCGAAGCAAACGTCGCCAACCCCCAGGCCCGCCGATCGCGCGGCACGATGCCAAACCCTTTCCACAACAGCATCCCGGTGGTGAATATCAACCCATCCGCCACAAACACCCAGGCCACATAGGCCACCGCATCGCCCGATACCCGCGCCCCCAACCCGTCGATCATCGTATAGGTCGCCGTAGCAACGGCCGACCCGATGGCAAAAGGCAACAGCCGCCGATCCTCGCCCCGCGTGAACACCCCGCGCGCCATCAGCAGGATACCCACCCCCAGCACCGCAATCCCCAGATATTCCCGCGTGCTGATCGCATCCGCCAGCGTGAACGCCCCCACCAGCGCCACCACCATCGGCGCCGCCCCCCGCGCAATCGGATAAACCCGGCTCAGATCGCCGCGCTCATAGGCGAACACCAGAAACGACTTATAGCAGAAATGCGTGCAACCCGATGCCAGCACCCACCACCACACCTCGGGGTTGGGCCAGGGGCAAAACAGCGCAATCGTCAACCCGATGGGAATTTCGGCAATCGACAGGATCACCATCCCGCCCGCCTTGGACGTGCCCACCTTGATCAGCGCGTTCCACAGCGCGTGCAGGAACGCCGCCGCCAGAACCGCCAGAAAGACGCCGAATGTCACGCCGCACCCGTCATGAAACCGTTACAAAACGGCTAGTCCTTCCCCACGACAGGGGCAAGCCGGATTGCCCGCCGCCCGCGTCTGGCCCTATCACCCGGAAAATCTGGCCGTAGCGCACATACCCTACCGCAACCCCAACCGGATCGGCCCCCGCGCCGTGACAGGATCAACCGCCACCCCCGATTGCGTTGCCACCACGTCGCCATGCCCGGCCGCCACCCGCCGCACATCATCCATCAAAGGCCGCCAATCCGCCGCCAGCGCCTTGGCCGCGTCCGAGGGGCAGAAGGTTTTCCCCCTGCCCCGCTGCAATGCAAGGTCCGTCAGGACCGCCGCGATCACCTCATCCGAGGGCTTCATCACAGCGCGCGCAGGTCGCCGCATGGGAATGCGTGCCGACATCCGGCAGCACCTTCCAGCAGCGTTCGCACTTTTCGCCCGCCGCCTCATGGAACACCACCGCCACATCCGCCACATCGGCCAGCGTGAACGCCCCCTCCGGTGCCGCCCCGGTCGAAACGCGGATGCCGCTGGTGATGCACAGATCGGCAAAATCCACGCCCTCCAGCATCGCTGCCGTCGTCGCATCCACATGCACCACCGGGTCCGCCTCCAGCGACGCCCCGATCACCTTCGCCGTCCGCTGCACCTCCAGCGCGCCGGTCACCACACGCCGCACCGCGCGGATACGCTCCCACTTCGCCGCCAGCGCCGGGTTCAGCCAGGCGGCAGGCGTTTCCGGGATGTCATGCAGATGCACAGACTCCCCTTCGCCGGGGAACCGCGACAGCCAGACATCCTCCATCGTGAACACCAGAATCGGCGCCAGCCACGTCGTCAACCGATGAAACAGCGCATCCAGCACCGTTCGCGCCGCCCGCCGCCGCAAGCTGCCAGGCGCATCGCAATACAGGCTGTCCTTGCGGATGTCGAAATACACCGCCGACAGGTCCGTCGTGGCAAAGGTGAACAGCTTCTGGAACACGCCCTGGAAATCATAGCGCGCATAGCCCGCGCGCACCTCCCCATCCAGCTCCGCCAGCCGGTGCAACACCCATTGCTCCAGTTCCGGCATCTCCGCCACATCCACCCGCTCGGCATCCGTGAACCCCGCCAGATTGCCCAGCAGGAACCGCAGCGTATTGCGCAAGCGACGATAGCTGTCGGCCACGCCTTTCAGGATCTCTTTCCCGATCCGCAGGTCGATGGTGTAATCCGACTGCGCCACCCACAACCGCAGGATATCGGCACCATATTCGCCAATCACCTCTTGCGGGGCCACCGTATTGCCCAACGATTTGGACATCTTCATGCCCTTCTCGTCCAGCGTGAAGCCATGCGTCAGCACACCCCGGTAAGGCGCACGCCCCTTGGTGCCACAGGCTTGCAGCATGGATGAATGGAACCACCCGCGATGCTGGTCTGTGCCTTCCAGGTACAGATCGGCAATCCCATCCGCCGCCCCATCCGCCCGGTCACGCAGCACAAAGGCATGGGTGGACCCAGAGTCGAACCACACATCCAGCACGTCAAAGACCTGCGTGTAATCATCAGGGTTCACGATGCCCGCAAGCACCCGTTCCTTGAACCCGTCCACATACCAGACATCTGCCCCCTCGGCCTCGAATGCCGCCTTGATGCGGGCGTTCACCTCCGGGTTGCGCAGCAGGTAATCCGCCGCATCCGGCTTGGCCCCCTTTTTCACGAAACAGGTCAGCGGCACGCCCCAGGCCCGCTGCCGCGACAGCACCCAATCCGGCCGCGCCTCGATCATCGAATGCAGACGGTTGCGCCCCGTCACCGGCGTCCATTCCACCAACTGGTTGATGGAATTCAGCGCCCGCTGCCGGATCGTATCGCCATAGGTGGACATCCCGTCCTCCAGCGCCCGGTCAATCGCCACAAACCATTGCGGGGTGTTGCGATAGATCAGCGGCGCCTTCGACCGCCACGAATGCGGATAGGAATGCTTCAGCTTGCCCTTGGCAAACAGCGCGCCGGAATAGGCCAACTGCTTGATCACCGACACATTCGCCGGGCCTTCCTTGCCTTCGGGCGTCAGAATGGCCTGCCCCCCGAACAGCGGCAGATCGGCGCGATAGCTGCCATCAGGTTCGACATTATAGGTCATCGGCAGCCCGAACTTCAGGCCCATCTGATAGTCGTCATCGCCATGCGAAGGCGCGGTATGCACAAACCCCGTCCCCGCATCATCGGTGACGTGATCCCCTGGCAGCATGGGAACATCGAAATCCCACTCCCCATTGCCGCCCTCAACCCCGCGGAAGGGATGCGCGCAGACCATCGCCGCCAGATCACCCGCCGCCACATCGCACAGCCGCCGCACAAACTCCGGCCCCGCCAGCTTGGCCTGCGTGAACGCCGCCTCCGCCAGCTTGTCCGCCAGGATCAGCCGCTGACCGATGGTCACCGTGCTGTCCGCAGGCCGCCCGATGATCTCATACAACCCATAGGCAATCTCAGGCCCAAAGCTGATCGCCCGGTTCTGCGGGATGGTCCAGGGCGTGGTGGTCCAGATCACCACATCCGTGGGCGTCTTGGTGAACATCGCATCGGCCGCCGCCACGACCGGGAACTTCACCCAGATCGTATGGCTGGTGTGATCGTGATACTCCACCTCCGCCTCGGCCAGCGCGGTTTTCTCCACCGGCGACCACATCACGGGCTTTGACCCCTGATACAGCGACCCGTTCATGACAAACTTCATGAACTCATCCGCGATCACCGCTTCGGCGTGGTAATCCATCGTCAGGTAAGGATCGGCCCAGTTGCCGGTGATCCCCAGCCGCTTGAACTCCTCGCGCTGCACATCAATCCAGCCCTCCGCGAACTTGCGGCATTCCTGACGGAAGGCCACTACATCCACGTCATCCTTGTTCAACCCCTTGGCGCGGTATTGCTCTTCGATCTTCCATTCGATCGGCAACCCGTGGCAATCCCAGCCCGGTACATAGCGCGCATCGCGCCCCAGCATCTGCTGCGACCGCACGATGAAATCCTTCAGGATCTTGTTCAGCGCGTGGCCGATATGCAGATGCCCGTTGGCATAGGGCGGCCCGTCATGCAGCACGAAGGGCACCCGTCCCCCCTTATCCTGCGCGGCCTTCTCCCGCAGCCGATCATAAATCCCGATCCGCGCCCAACGGTCCAGCCATTCAGGTTCCCGCTGCGGCAACCCCGCGCGCATCGGGAATTCGGTTTCGGGCAGGAAAACGGTGGAACGATAGTCGGGCGTAGAAGTCGTGTCGGCGCACATGCGAGGCAATCCTTGCAATCATTCGGGGCGATCATTCAGGCAGGGTCGCGGCGCTGCTCACAGGGCCGCAGGCGACAGGCAGTTCTCCCGGCCGCGCCTCAGCGCGCCGGGCAGCTAATTCGGGCATCTATCGCAAATATCTGCATCATGGCGCGCGTTATAGACGCGCACCACGCAAGGGTCCAGTGCGGCAGATCACTTCGTCGCCCGCATCGCCGCCCAACGGTTCAACCACGCCAACCCCGCCAGCGACAGGCCCAGCGCAAGAAAGGAAAACACCCGCATCAACCCCGACAATCCGCCCGCATCCACCAAAAACACCTTCGCCACCGTCAGCCCGATCAACCCCAACGCAACCCGCCGCAACCCAACCGATGACCGCGCAATCGCCTGCCACAGCAGCACACCCCCCAGCAGCAACAGCGCGATGGTATAGGAATACAACTCCGGCTGGCTTGTCCCCGGCACCGACAGGTCATCCCCCCGCCAGAACCGCCGAATCTCCAGCCCCGCATAAATCGCCACCAGCGCCGCCCCGATCCCGTCCAGCCCACGCCGCAGCCACAGCGGCAAATGCCCCAACCACCGCCGCGCCAGCAGGATCACCCCACCCGCTAAACCATAGGCCACGAACAGCGAATCCAGAACCAGCGGCCCCCGCACCGCATCGCCCGTCGGCACCGGGTTCAGCACCGTCACAGTGACCAGCGCCCCCAGCCCCCAGATCACCCCCGCCACGCCCGCCAACCCATAGCGCAGCACCGCCAGCCGCCCGCCCAGCTTGACCCGATACAGTTGCACCAGCGCCATCACCAACCACGGCAACACCAGCAATGCCGCCGCCCAATGCGCCTCGGGCGGCATCCGCCCCGTTCCCCCCGCCAACCAGCGAAAGATCAACACATCCGCCAACAACACCAGCGCCAGCGCAATCCCGCTTTCCGCAAAGGCCCGCGCCGCATCACGCCCCGCGCGTGGCAACAGCCACAACGCCGCCCCCAGCCCGATCAGCGGCCCGACATAGGCCGCCACCGCCGCCATCAACGGCGCATCAAAGGCCCAGACCAACCCCGGATCGATCGCCATCCGCCAGCCCAGCAGCATCACCCCCGCCTGAACCGCCAACGCCATTTCCGGCAGCCGCAGCCGCCGGTCCAACCCCGCCGCCACCGCCACCAGCACCGCCAGCCCCAAGGACAGCGCCGCATGCGACAGGATCAGGAACAACGCCAGCGCAATCAACGACAGCGCCGAAAGCACAAAATGCGCCGCCCGCCGCAACTCCCCCGCATCCCACCGCGCAAAGCGCACCGCCAACGCCACCATCAGCCCCGCCAGCGCCATCACCTGCAACGCCCAAGGATAGGCCCCCACCACCGCCGACACCGGCCACACCAGTTCCAACACCAACGCCGTGACAGGGGCCACCAACGCCGCCGCAATCGACAGGACCACCGGATGCACCGCCCCCCGCTTCGCGCGCCAGGCCAGCGCCACCGACAACCCCGCCGCCAGCACCATCAACCATGTCACCGTCCAGGGCGCTGCCGTTTCTGGTGGGCGCAGGTCAATCGCCGCATCCCGGAACCGCCAGAACAGTTCCGTCCCCTGCTCCGGTGCCATCGCAACCAACGCCACGAACCCCGCCGCGGGCAAAAGCGGCAGGTCATGCAGCCCCGGCGCGCCCCCAACCCACAGCGCCAGACCGATCCCCAACCCCGCCAACAGGATGAATGGCAACAGCCCCCACCCCGGCGCAGGCACCAGCCACACCAACAAACCCACCGCCACACCCACCGTGGCCCAAGCCAGCAGCACCGGAAAAATCGGCCGCCCCCCGCCCTTCTGGATCAGCGCGACCGTCAACACCGTCGGCCCCGCATGATCGGGAAACAGCCGCAGCGCCGGGATCCCCACCGCCAACAGCGCCAGCACCGTCACCGCCATCAGCAGGGCCTCCACCTCGCCGCCGCCCAGAAACAGCAACAGCCCCGCCAGCACCGGCAATCCCACCGCCAACCCTGAAACCCACGCCCAGCGCCGCACCGCATCCACCGCCAGCCCGACCGCGCCCACCAGCAGGAAATAGCCCTGCAACCAATCCACATTGTCCGCGTCGCCGCCCACCACAAATGGCGACAGCGTCGCCCCCACCAACCCCAGCGCCGCCAGGAGCGGCCCGTGGAACCAGCCCAGAACCATCGCCCCCGCCGCCGTGGCCACCAGCGCCGCAAAGGTCACCTCCGGCCCGATCAGCCCATACAACTGCCGCGCCGCAAGGATCGCGGCAAAGATCGACACCAACCCCGCCCCGGAAAACACAGAAGGCAGATAGGCGGTGGATGACGCCACACCATCCCCGAACCGCCGCCGCACCCGCTCGCCCAGATAGATCAGCCCCAACCCAAAGCCGACCGCCGCCAGAACCCGCAGCGCCGGTGGCAGGAACCCCCGCTCCATCCCGTATTGCACCAGAAACACGCCCGCCAAGGCCAGCGACACGCCCGACACCGCATAGACCCAGTTCTCCGTGACCCAGCGACCGAACCGCGTCACCAAACCCGGCCCGCGCGGCCCACCCGTCTCAGGCCCACCCGTCTCAGGCCCACCCAAGACCGACGCAGATGTCTCACCCGTTCGCACATCCTCAACACGCGGCGCACCATCAGCGATCATCGCCTCAGGCATCTGCACCCGCTCTGGCACCCGCTCAGGCACCCGCTCTGGCACATCCGCCGCCGCCTCGGCCCGCACTTGCCACGGCCCCGCCGCGCCCTCGGTCCTGCCATCCGCCACGCGCCGGGCCTCCACCGCCACCAGCCGCGCCTCCGCTGCCTCCAGCCGTGCCGTTAACCCCGCCGTCTCGCGCAAAAGCCGCGCAACCCGGACCCACAGCACGATCACCCCAACGGGAATCGCCAGAACCACCAACAAGCCAAGAATGGCAATTTCCAAATCATCACCCGTGCAATGCGCGCCAAATCACCGCGACCCTACCGTACCGCGCGTAACCTGCAAATCCTCGCGCAGCACGGCCTTGCGCCGCCCCGCCACACTCGACATCCGCCTGCCATGCGTTACCCTGTCGCCAATCCAAAAGGCCGCGCCACCGGAACCGCACCCCATTCGAAAAGGCCGCACCCCATGAAAGAAGCCTCTCTCAACGTCCTCGGCCTGCCGCTAGAGACATGTTCCACCGCGCCGCTCACCGGATTTTTCCGCAACGGCTGTTGCGACACAGGGCCAATGGACACAGGCCGCCACACCGTGTGCGCCGAAATGACCGAAGAGTTTCTTGCCCTGTCGAAATATCTGGGCAACGACCTGTCCACCCCGCGCCCCGAATACGGATTTGCGGGCCTCAAACCGGGCGATCACTGGTGCCTCTGCGCCGCCCGCTTCTATCAGGCGCATGAGGAAGGCGCGGCCCCCAAGGTCCGCCTTGCCGCCACCCATATCCGCACTCTGGATATAGTCCCGCTGTCAATCCTCAAGGATTATGCCGTCGATCTGCCCGCCGACTGACCCTGTCGCCGACTAAAGCAGCCGACTGAATCCGTCACGCCGCCGATTTCGGCCTGATCTGGTCCGTGACATCATCCCGCATCAGATCGTCGATGAACAGCGACAGCAACTGTGGCCGCCCGCTTACCCCCGCCTTGCGATAGATCGCATTGGTCTGCGCCTTGACCGTGCCCTCGGATGTGGCCCGCAAGGTCGCAATCTCGGATGTCGACATGCCCTTGATGGCAAACAGCGCCACATCCCGCTCGGCCGGGGTCAAGGCCCATTCCAGAAACCGCTCTTCCAGCAGGTCCATGAACGCCCCGGACGCGCGCCGCAGCCGTTCCTGCGCCACGTTCCGCTCCTGCAACACGCTGCGCAGCAGAACAGCCCCAAGCAGCACCCCAAGAAACAGGCCAAGCGCCGCGCCCACTTCCATCACCTCACGCACTTCCCAGGGCAAAGGCGGCGTATAAATACCCAAAAGCGATGACACGATATCAAAAACAAAGAACACGGCGCACAGCGCCTGGATCATCAATACACCGGCAATGACCCAAGTTTTCGTCACGCCGAACACCTGCTATCACAGCGCAGGTGAATGCCCGCTGGTCTAATCGTTCGAACCGCCGCCATTGTCGCCACCGCTCCCGCCACCACCGTCGCCACCACCATCACGGCCACCATCTCTGCCCGAATCCGATCTGTCACGGTCACGGCCATCATCACCCCTGCGATGGCGGCCATCCCTCCGGCTCCGGTCATCATCACGGTCGCGGTCATCCCGGTCGGCCGATGCGTCGCCATTGTCGCCAACATTTCCGCCAACCCCGCCCGCGCTCGTGGCAGCCGCCGCCTCGGACCCGCCTGCCGCGCTCCCGGCGTCAACAAGGCCACCGTCCCGCCGCTCGCCCAGCCAAAGATCGCGCAACACCTCGCCATTGTTCGGATTGATGACAATCTCACGCTGCCCCAACCCGCTTTCTGCGGTAATCCTCGTGCGGCCCAACCAGGTGCGTTCCGTCGAAATGCTGCGAAACCCTTCGGCCTCAAGCTGCTGAACGACACTGCTTTCATATCCATCCGCCAATGCAGGCGATGTTCCCAAGGCGCCGGCCACCAGCGCTCCCATGACCTTCCGTGCCATCATCCGTACCCCCTCTAGGGCAGACTGCCGCCGGGCAGTCGTTAATTTATGTTACAACAAACGCGACCCGGCAAGGCCGGGACGCGTTATTTTCGTGTCATTTGCCCCAATGGTCAGTCGTTGCCGCCGCTGCCGCCGCCATTCCCACCGCCGCTGCCGCCGCCGTTCCCACCACCGCTGCGTCCGCCATTCCCGCCGCCGGATGTCGGACCGTTGGCATCGGAACTGCCCGTGCTGCTGCCATTGCTGTCATCATTGGAATCCGACGTGTCCGACGATGACGATGACGAAGCCGACCGGACTCGATAGCGCACCTCGCCATCCTCCACCCGGATGCGCACCCGCTGGCCATCCTCGGTCACCGCCTCGATCCGCACATCATCCCCGCGCGTCCGCACGCGATCCACCGTCAGCCCGGCCCCGGCCAGCGCATCGGCAATCGCGCCCTCCGAAGGCCGCTCAGCGCCGCCGAACAGGTCGCCCAGAAAACCGAAATCAAAGGTCGAAGGCGTGCTTGGCCCCGGATCAACCGTCTGCGCAAACGCCGTCGATCCGGCCAACACCGCAGCAGCGGTCAGTGTCATCAGTCTGGTCTTGGTATCCATATCACAGTTCCTTTTGGTGGAAGCTCCTCAGGACCATCTCCCCCAGCCCTGCCAGCCCATGGCTGCACCGCCGACATTCACCCGGCGACGCCACCGATGTGGCACCACGACCCATCAAATGAAATTGCACCCCGGTTTATGCCGTGAATTCCCGGCCAACCCCGCCCCGGCTAAACCCAAGTTTAGGCTTAACTATACGTAATTACTGTAATTCTTCCCAATTCAGCAGGCCGCACCCCGCCGATGCCGCAAACCGCCGAAATGCAAGACGCCCCCACCGCTTTCGCAATGGGGGCGCCGAACCGGGTTCTGTGCCAGAAGTTTACGGATGCACCGCACTCAAACCTTCATGTCCACGCCCAGATGCTTGGCCACGGTAAAGATGTCCTTGTCGCCCCGCCCGCACATGTTCATCACGATGATATGCTCGCGCGGCAGCGCAGGCGCAATCTTCATCACATGCGCCAGCGCGTGGCTGGGCTCCAGCGCCGGGATGATCCCCTCCAGCGCACAAGACAATTGAAACGCCTCCAGCGCCTCGGCATCCGTGATGCTCACATATTCCGCCCGACCAATGTCATGCAGCCAGGCATGTTCCGGCCCGATGCCGGGATAATCCAGCCCCGCGCTGATCGAAAACCCTTCCAGGATCTGCCCGTCATCATCCTGCAACAAATAGGTCCGGTTGCCATGCAGCACGCCGGGCCGCCCGCCAGTCAGCGACGCGCAATGCTGCATCCGGTCGTCCACGCCCTTGCCGCCCGCTTCAACGCCGATAATCCGAACCGACGGATCATCCAGGAACGGATAGAACAGCCCCATCGCATTGGACCCGCCGCCGATGGCCGCGATCACCGTATCCGGCAGCCGCCCCTCGCCTTCCTGTTCGGCCAGTTGCCAGCGCACTTCCTTGCCGATGATCGACTGGAAATCCCGCACCATCGCCGGATAGGGATGCGGCCCCGCCACCGTGCCGATGCAATAGAACGTGTCGCGCACATTCGTCACCCAGTCGCGCAGCGCATCATTCATCGCATCCTTCAACGTGCCACGCCCCGACGTCACCGGAACAACCTCGGCCCCCAGCAGCTTCATGCGGAACACGTTCGGCGCCTGACGCTCCACATCATGCGCGCCCATATAGACGATGCACTTCAACCCGAACTTCGCACAGACCGTGGCCGTCGCCACCCCATGCTGCCCCGCCCCGGTTTCCGCGATGATCCGCGTCTTGCCCATGCGCCGCGCCAGAATGATCTGCCCCAGCACATTGTTGATCTTGTGCGCGCCGGTATGGTTCAACTCGTCGCGCTTCATATAGATCTTGGCACCGCCCAGATGCTCGGTCATCCGCTCGGCGTAATACAGCGGCGACGGACGCCCCACGTAATGCTTCCACAGATCATCCATCTCGGCCCAGAAGGTTGGGTCGGTCTTGGCATGTTCATAGCGTTCTTCCAGCTCCAGGATCAGCGGCATCAGCGTCTCTGATACGAACCGCCCGCCGAATATGCCGAACCTCCCGGCCTCATCCGGCCCGGTCATGAAACTGTTGATCCCGTCCTCGGCCATGCGCCACCCCCTTTGCTTACCCCCCCGATGTAGCGCCCTTGGCCGCCACAGGAAAGCCCGCACGCGAAAGCAGAGTTTGACGCAAACTCCGCGCCGAAATCTGACGCAGATTTCCCCAGCGCCCTGCCCCCCACGCCCCCCCACGCCCCCAGTCGCCCGACCAGATATCACCACGCCCCAAACCGGAATTTGCGTCAAATTCCGCCGCGAATTCTGCGCCAGAATTCACCCCCCCGGCAAAATCGCTGCTGACGCTTTCGTGATCGCCGCGCTGAAACCTGTTCAGAATCCTTTCGTAGCTACCACCGCAAGCAAGTGACAACAGGAGACGATCCATGAAAACCTTCACAACCGCACTCACCCTCAGCCTCGCAGGCATGGCGGGCATCGCCCATGCCGAAACCGCGCTCGGCCTGACCGGCGACCGCACCCTTGTGATGATCGACACCGCCACCGGCGCCGTGACCGGCAGCGTTGAAGCCCAGGGCGTAACCCGCCTGCACGGCATCGACTATCGCCCCGGCAACGGCACCGTGATCGGCGTGACCGACACGCAGGCCATCGTGACAATCGACCCGGCCACCGGCGCCACGACCGAGATTGCCAAGATGAACACGATGCTGACCGTTGCCGACGGCGCCGCTGTCATCGTTGACGTGAACCCCGCCGCCGACCGGCTGCGCTTCATGTCCGGTACCACGAACCACCGCGTGAACATGGAAACCGGCGAAGTCACCGTGGACGGCGCGCTGAACTTTGATCCAGCCGATGCCAATGCCGCCGCCACCCCGATGGTCGTGGCCGTGGCCTATACCAATAGCTACGGCAAGCCGGAAAAGACCGCGATGTTCGACATCGACGCCGGCCTGAACGCCCTGCTGCAACAGACCGCCCCGAATGATGGCGTCCTCGCCACCATCGGCTCGCTTGGCGTTACGCTGGAAGGCCCGGTTGCGATGGATGTCGCCACCACCGCTGATGGCACCAACACGGCCTATGTCGCGGCACTGGGCGGGCTGCACATGCTCGACCTCGCCACCGGCGCTGTCTCTGGCACGATGGAAATCACCGGCACCACCGATCCGGTCCGTGACCTGACCATCCTGCCCGCCATGTAAGGCACGGGCGGCCTCACGCAGGGGCCGCCCAACGACCCGTCGGCTGATCCGGGCGTCGCTCCCGCGCCCAGGATCGGCTTTCGGTTCCCTAACCCGCCGCCCGGACAAAGGCCGCAATCTTCGCGGCATCCTTCTGTCCGGGCGCGCTTTCCACCCCCGACGACACATCCACCTGCCGCGCATTCGTCAGCCGCACCGCCTCGGCCACATTCTCGGCCGTCAGCCCCCCGGCCAGCATCCAGGGCCGCAGCCAGCGCCGTTGCGCCACCAGCCGCCAGTCGAACGCCAACCCGTTCCCCCCCGGCAGCGCCGCCCCCTTGGGCGGCTTTGCGTCAATCAGGATCTGATCCGCCACGGTCGAATAATCGAACAGCGCCGCCAGATCGCCCTCATCCGCCACGCCCACCGCCTTCATCACCGGCAACCCGTATCGCGCCCGAATCTCGACCACGCGGTCAGGGCTTTCATGCCCATGCAGTTGCAGCATATCCAGCGCCACACCCTCCACGATGGCGTCCAGAACCGCATCCTCCGCATCCACCACCAGCGCCACCTTGGCCAGCCCCGCAGGTGCCGCCAAAGCCAGCCGCGCCGCCGCATCCACAGTCAGATGCCGTGGT
Source organism: uncultured Paracoccaceae bacterium (assembly GCA_958439195.1). Lineage (GTDB taxonomy): Bacteria > Pseudomonadota > Alphaproteobacteria > Rhodobacterales > Rhodobacteraceae > Paragemmobacter. Next base: position 38,392 of record OY288167.1, on the reverse strand, counting down.
GACCGCTCAAAGAACACAAACCCCGCATAGGCCGCCCCCGCCGCCGCCACAGCCGCGACATCCGCCTCGGTCCGCAGACCGCAGATCTTCACCCGCACATCGCCCATGAAATTCGGCCCGCCTTGAACTTTATCCAGTCTTCCGCGGCTTCTCGATCAGGCTGAGGATCTCATCCTTCGGCACGCTCGACGAATCGCGCATCACTTCCATCTCGCGCTCCAGCCGCGCCAGTTCCTTGCCGCGCTGGCTTGCTGTCTTGCGATACTTGTGCTCGCGCAGCCATTCCCAGGTGAACCCGATCAGAACCCCCATCACCACGCCGCCCAGAATCACCAGAAACAACGGCAATTCCATCTGCCAGGTCACGCCAAACAGCGCCCCCACATCTTCGGGCAGGAACCGCACCGGCACCACCGTCCGGTTGGCCAAAGCCACGGTCAGCAACATCAGCAGCATGGCCGCAATGATCAGATAACGAAAATAGCGCAACATCCGGGCCTCCCGATGGGGTGACCCCGACTATCGCGCCCCCACCCCCGGCGCGCAAGGCATCAGACGGGAAAACTCAGCTCTTGCCGTTCAACCGATCGCGCAACAGCTTGCCGGTCTTGAAGAACGGCACCTTCTTGTCATCCACCTTGACCGCTTCGCCGGTGCGCGGGTTGCGCCCGACACGGGCATCCCGCGCCTTGACGGAAAACGCGCCAAAGCCGCGCAGTTCCACCCGGTCGCCCTTGGCCAGCGCCTCGATGATTTCCTCAAAGACCGTATTCACGATCCGCTCAACATGCCGCTGCGTCAGGTGCGGATTTTCATCCGCGATTTTCTGGATCAGTTCCGAACGGATCATCCAAGTCCCCCCTGTGGTGGCCGTTGGCCGGTCGCCACGCTGTTGTTTAGACTGGACTATAGGCAAAAAAACCAACTGCACAACGAAAACGAAAGCGCAGGCCCGCCATCACCCGCCCCGGCACCATCGCAGCACCCCGATTCCCGCCTCCAAACCCGGCTGCAAAGCAAAAGGCCCCGCAATTGCGGGGCCTTTCACAAAACTTAATCCGTCAGGATCAGTTGCCGCCCTTCAGCGCCGCGCCAAGGATATCCCCCAGCGATGCACCCGAATCGGACGAGCCGTACTGTTCCACGGCTTCCTTTTCTTCCGCAATCTCGCGCGCCTTGATCGACAGGCCCAGACGACGGGTCTTCGGATCAATGTTGGTCACGCGCGCATCCACGGAATCGCCCACCTGGAAACGCTCGGGGCGCTGGTCAGCCCGGTCACGCGACAGGTCGGACCGGCGGATGAACGACTTGGCGCCGTTATATTCCACCTCGATGCCGCCTTCTTCGATCGCCGTGACAACAACCGTCACGATCGACCCACGCTTCACGCCATCCACCGCATCGGTAAAGTTGTCTTCACCCAGCGCCTTGATCGACAGCGAGATACGCTCCTTCTCGACATCCACTTCGGTGACAGCGGCCTGAACCGTGTCGCCCTTGCGGTAGTTCTGAATGACATCCTCGCCGCGCTGATCCCAAGACAGGTCCGAAAGGTGAACCATGCCGTCGATATCGTTGTCGAGCCCGACGAACAGACCGAACTCGGTGATGTTCTTGACTTCGCCTTCGATATTCGTGCCGACCGGGTGGGTCTCTGCGAACACTTCCCACGGGTTGCGCATGGTCTGCTTCAGACCCAGCGACACACGCCGCTTGGCGCTGTCGATCTCCAGCACCATCACATCCACTTCCTGCGAAGTAGACACGATCTTGCCGGGATGCACGTTCTTCTTGGTCCAGGACATTTCCGACACATGGACCAGACCTTCGACACCGGCCTCCAGCTCCACAAAGGCGCCGTAATCGGTGATGTTGGTCACGCGGCCCTTGTGGATCGAACCCAGCGGATAGGCCTTTTCAACGGCATCCCACGGATCGGACTGCAGCTGCTTCATGCCCAGGCTGATACGGTGGGTTTCCTTGTTGATCTTGATGACCTGCACCTTGATCGTCTCGCCAATAGCAAGGATCTCCGACGGGTGGTTCACACGGCGCCAGGCCATGTCGGTCACGTGCAGCAGGCCGTCCACGCCGCCCAGGTCGACGAAGGCACCATATTCGGTGATGTTCTTCACGACGCCGTCGATGGTCTGGCCTTCGGTCAGGTTGCCGATCACTTCGGCGCGCTGTTCCGCACGGCTTTCTTCCAGGATGGCACGGCGCGACACAACGATGTTGCCACGGCGACGGTCCATTTTCAAAATCTGGAACGGCTGCTTCATGCCCATCAGCGGGCCGGCATCGCGCACCGGGCGCACGTCAACCTGCGAACCCGGCAGGAACGCCACAGCGCCGCCCAGATCGACAGTAAAGCCGCCTTTGACACGCCCAAAGATCGCGCCATCGACGCGGGTCTCGGATGCATAGGCCTTTTCCAGACGGTCCCACGCTTCTTCGCGGCGGGCCTTTTCACGGCTGATCTGCGCTTCGCCGCGGGCATTCTCCACGCGGTCCAGATAGACCTCAACCTCGTCGCCCACATTGATGTTGGGCTGTTCGCCGGGGTTGGCAAATTCCTTAAGGTCGATGCGGCCTTCCATCTTGTAGCCGACATCGATGATGGCCTGACCCGCCTCGATGGCGATGACCTTGCCTTTGACAACCGTTCCCTCTTCGGGGGTGTCAATCTCGAAGCTCTCCTTCAGAAGGGCTTCAAATTCTTCCATAGCGTTTTTCGCGCACATATGCAGTTCGTCCTTTGTCATGGTTTTCTGGCCATGCGGTTGGCTCCGCCGGTCTTTGTGACCCCCTTCGGAAAAACCGCATCGCCCCGGAAAACCGGAATGACCGCGACTCCACCGTCAGGATGGGCGGCCTATAGTCGCTTGGGCCAAGGAAAACAAGCGCGAAGCGCCCTCACAGGCCGCCCGCCGCCGCCTGCACCCGCAGGGCGGGGGTCAACCCGCCACACCTGCCGTTTCTAACAGTGTGATGACCTTGGACGTATTAGCAAAAAGCTAGGCTTTGAGTCGGCATGATATGCCGCACCGTGCCGCACCGTGCCGCACAGGAATGCCAGACCGGGATCACGGTCCAAAAGGAGAATGCCCGTGAACGTATATCACTGCCTGATCGAACTCCGGCCCGAGGCCCGCGCCCTCTCCTTCGCCCATGCAACTGGCCTTTGGCTCGACCATCTCGCCAAACTCCAACTCATCTCCGGCTGGCGCCTCATGCGCCGCAAATTCGGCCTCGCCTCCGGCCGCCACACCGATTTCGTGCTGGAGATCGAAATCGCAGGCATGGCCGCCCTCGACGACGCCTTCACCGCGCTGGCCGACGCCGATGCCGACGCCGTCCAACTTTACGAAAAAATGCACGCCATGATCGCAACCACTGAGATCGGCCTCTACCGCCCCTACCCCGACCCCGCGCAGAGAGAGCGGATCGCGCTGATCTGAGGGACGGCCCACAAGCCCCCTGTTTCACCCGTCCCGTTTCGGCCCCGCGCCCGTCCAGAGGCCGCGGATCAAACCCAACGCGCGGTCACCCCCTCCACACCCACGCACCCTTAACCAAAATCCCCACCCCCACCCTGCCGAAATCGGTATGCACACCCGTCTGCACAGCCATCTGCACCAACGGGCTGCACAGTCGCCAACAGCACTTCCCGCCAAAACTCCAACAATTCCCGCCAGTTAACCCTGATGCCCTCAGGGCATCAACTGCCCGCCATTCACCTCGATCACCTGCCCGATGACATACCCCGACAGGCTCGCACAGGCCAGAAACAGGTAGGCGCCCACACAATCCTCCGCCACACCCAGCCGCCCGGCCGGGATCGTGGCCAGTTGCGCCGTCAACTGGGCTTGCGTCGAATAACGTTCATGGAACGGCGTGGAAATCACCCCCGGCGCCACGGCGTTCACCCGAATTCCAAAGGGAATCAACTCCTTGGCCATCCCTCGCGTGACGTTATGGACAAACGCCTTGGACGATCCATACAACCCCGCCCCGCCCGACGCCCCATTGCGCGCCGCGACCGACGTGGTGTTGATGATGAACCCACCCCCCGCCGCCTTCAGGGGCGCCACCGCCGCCTGTGACGCCACGATCACAGACCGCGCGTTCAGGTCCATGATATCATCATAATCCTGTTCAGAAACATCAGCATAGGTCACCCGCCGCACCATCCCGCCCGCATTGTTGATCAACCCATCCAGCCGCCCAAACGCCGCCAAAGCCCCCTCAACCGCCGCCCGTGCCCCCGCCCCGGTTGACACATCTGCCCGGATCAGAACCGCCTCGCCCCCCGCCGCGCCAATCTCGTAAGCCACTGCTTTTGCGGCATCTTCCGACGCGTTGTAATGCAGCCCCACCCGCGCGCCCTGCTCCGCAAAGGCATGCGCCAGCGCCGCCCCGATGCCGGTCGATGCCCCCGTGATCAGCACCGCCTTGCCCTTCAGTTCCGGCAACCGCATTCCCGTCATCTCCGCCCCTCCAATGCCTGTTCCACCACAGCGACCGCCCTCGCCACCGCCTCATCCACCGACAACACACTGGTATCAATCACAAAAGCGTCCGCCGCCGCCTTCAGCGGCGCATCCGCCCGCCCCATGTCGCGCGCATCCCGTTCGCGCACCTCGGCCAGCACGCGGGCTTCATCCCCCCCCACCTCCAGCCACCGCCGATGCGCCCGCACCTCAGGCGATGCGGTCACATACAGCTTCACCTCCGCCTCCGGGCAGATCACCGTCCCGATATCCCGCCCATCCAGCACCGCGCCCCCCTCGGCCCGCGCGAAGCGGCGCTGAAATTCCACAAGCGCCGCACGCACTTGCGGGATCGCCGCCACCCGGCTGGCCGCCTGCCCCGCCTCCAGCGTCCGCAACCCGTCGCGCTCCAGATCGCCCGGCTCCAACCCCTCCGCCGCTGCCACCGGATCGCCTCCCTTGGCCCCCACCGCCCGATACAACAGCCCCGTATCCAGATGCCGAAACCCGAACCGCGCCGCCACCGCCCGGCTGATGGTTCCCTTCCCCGCCGCAGCAGGCCCGTCGATCGCCACCGTAAAGTTCACCGCCAGCCCCTTCATCTTGGCCCAAATACCCTCGGGGGTGAGGCCCGCAGGGCCGAGGGGGCGGACAGCCCCCTGATTTTTCGAAAGAAAAATCGTTACCCGCGCTCCAGCACAGCCCCAAGCCCGGTCATCAAGCCTTCAAAAATCGGAAAGCTCGTCAGGATCGGCGACGCGTCATCCACCGATACCGCCGCCTTCGCCGCCATCCCCGCCACCAGAAAACTCATTGCAATACGGTGGTCCAGATGCGTCGCACAGTCCGCCCCGCCCGGCATACCGCCCGCCCCCATGCCATGCACGATCAGCGTATCTTCATCTTCTTCCACCCGCACGCCACAGGCCTCCAGCCCGCGCGCCATGGCGTCGATGCGGTCGCTTTCCTTGACCCGCAACTCCTTGACCCCCCGCATCACCGTGGTGCCTTCGGCAAAGGCCGCCACCACCGACAGGATGGGATATTCGTCAATCATGCTCGGCGCCCGATCTTCCGGCACCTCTATCCCCTTGAGGTTGGGCGAGAATTTCACCCGAAGGTCCGCCACCGGCTCGCCCCCCTCTTCCCGCGGGTTCTGAAACTCGATCTCTGCCCCCATCTCGACCAGCGTCAGATACAGGCCATTCCGCGTCAGGTTCTGGCTGACGCCGGGCACCAGAATATCCGACCCCTCCACAATCAGCGCGGCGCAAACAGGAAAAGCCGCCGATGATGGATCGCGCGGCACCGCCACCGTCTGGGGCCGCAATTCCGGCCGCCCGGTCAGGGTGATGACATTGCCCTCTGCCGTCTTTTCCACGGTCAGTTCCGCCCCGAACCCCAGCAGCATCCGCTCCGAATGGTCCCGCGTCGGCTCGCGCTCAATCACCACCGTCTGCCCCGGCGCGTTCAGACCCGCCAGCAGCACCGCGCTTTTCACCTGCGCAGACGCCACCGGCAGCGCATAGCGCACCGGCACCGGATTGGCCGCCCCCACCACCGTCATCGGCAACCGCCCGCCCTGCCGCCCATAGGCACGCGCCCCGAACAGGCTCAGCGGGTCCGTCACCCGCCCCATCGGCCGCTTGCGAAGGCTGGCATCGCCTGTGAACGTCGCCGTGATCGCGCTGGTGGCCATGGTTCCCATGATCAGCCGCACCCCGGTGCCGGAATTGCCGCAATCAATCACATCCGCAGGTTCACGGAACCCGCCCACGCCCACGCCATGCACCGACCACTCGCCCTGCCCGTGCCGCGTCACCTCGGCCCCGAAGGCGCGCATGGCCTTTGCCGTGTCCAGCACATCCTGTCCTTCCAGAAGGCCGGTCACCCGCGTCTCGCCCACCGCCATCGCGCCAAAGATCAGCGCGCGATGGCTGATCGATTTGTCCCCCGGCACTTCGGCCTTGCCCTTCAAAGGCCCCGACTTGCGGGCGGTCATGGGTTGCGCTTCGCCGTGGCCGGACATGGTATTCTCCCTTACGCGTCGGCACGCCTGATAGCGCAACCGAAGGGGCCGGTCCATGCCCCGCTTTCCGGCAGCAAAAGGCTTGAACCCGCCACAACATGCCGCATATCGAACCCATGAACCGACGCAGCTTTTTCAAACGCAGCGCCCTGCTCGCCCTTGGCGGGGCCTTTGCCGCGACCGGAGCCTTTGCCATGTCCCCAGCCCGTAACCGTTACTATCAAGGCCCGCCCGCGGCGAATTTCGACGGTGTCAGGTTTTTCAACCCTGGCGGCAGCCCGCCCAAGGGCTTTGGCGATCTGCTGCGCTGGCAAACCGGCGGTGGGCGCGCGCGCTGGCCCGATACGGTGGCCGTGACCGCCACGAAACCGGACCCGCGCGTTCAGGACATGACCATCACGATGGTCGGCCATGCCACGCTTCTTATCCAGGTGGCCGGTCTGAACCTGCTGACCGATCCGGTCTGGTCAAACCGCGCCAGCCCGTTTTCCTTTGCCGGTCCGAAACGTGCCGCGGCACCGGGCATCGCATTCGCCGATCTGCCACAGATCGACGCCGTCCTGCTGACGCACAACCATTATGACCATCTCGACCTGGATACCCTTGCCCGCCTGAAAGCCGCGCATGATCCCTTGGTGATCACCCCGTTGGGCAATGACACCATCCTGCGCGATGCCATTCCCGATATCCGGGTTCAAACCGGAAACTGGGGCGACACGGCCACTATCGGCCCGGCCACCCTGCATTTTGAACACTGTCATCATTGGTCGGCACGCGGCACGCGCGACCGGTCGATGGCGCTCTGGGCGGCCTTTGTGATCGACACACCCGCAGGGCGCATCCACCATATCGGCGATACTGGCTTTGATCAGGGCCGCCCCTACCGCCACATCCTGGAAAAGTATGGCAAAATCCGTGCTGCCATCCTGCCCGTGGGGGCCTATGAACCACGGTGGTTCATGCGTGATCAGCATCAGGATCCCACTGAGGCGGTGGAAGGCTTCCTGCTGTCCGGTGCCGCCCATGCCGTGGGCCACCACTGGGGCACGTTTCAACTCACCAATGAAGGACGCGAGGCCCCGCCCCGCGCGCTGGCAGCGGCACTGGCACAACGCGGCGTGCCCGCCGACCGATTCCGCCCCCTCGCACCGGGCGAGGCATGGGCGATCCCGGCCTAGCCCTGCCGCCGAAAGGTCAGGTAATGCGGCGCGCGCCCCTCGCGCAGCGCCTTTTGTTCATAGCGGGTGGAAATCCAGTCCTCCCACGCGCTGCCCTGCCCCGCCTGTGACACCAGATCGAACCCGGCCTTAGGCACCTCTTCCAGCGTCTGGCGCACATAATCGGGAATGTCAGTCGCCACCCGGAATTCGCCCCCCGGCATCATCACCCGCGCCAGCAGCGCCAGATAGCCGGGCGTAACGAACCGCCGCCGATGATGCCGCGCCTTGGGCCAGGGGTCGGGATAATTCAGGAAACACTTCGCCACCGATGCCGCAGGCAGCACGTCGAACAGATCGCGCGCATCGCCGGGATGCACCCGCAGGTTTGCCACCCCCGCCGCCCGGATCTTGCCCAACAGCATGGCGATGCCGTTCACAAACGGCTCGCACCCGATGATCCCAATTTCCGGGTAGCGCGCGGCCATATGCACCAGATGCTCGCCCCCGCCGAAACCCACCTCTATCCAAAGGGGTCGGTCGCCAAACACCGCCACCGGATCAATCGGCGCGCGTTCCGGGTTATCCGCAACCGTGACGCCCGGCAGGGTCAGCCTGTCCAGATCTTCGGCAAGATAGGTTTTCTGGCTGGCACGCAGCGTCTTGCCATGCACGCGGCCATAAAAGTTGCGGCGTTCGGGGGTCTGGTCGGGTGTGGGGTGATCGGTCATGCCCGCGCCTCTAGCCGCGCCACGGCCAGAAGGTCAACCCCGCTGGATCAGAACCAGCCCCGCCACCATCGCCCCGATGCCTGCCGCGCGCTGCCATGTCATCTCGCGCAGCATCGCGCCAAACAGCCCGAACTGGTCGATCAGCGCGGCGGAAACCATCTGGCCCAACAACACAAAGAACACCGCATTCCCCACCCCGAAACGCGGCGCAACAAAGGTGATCGAGGTGACATAGAAACAAACCAGAACCCCGGCCAAAAACAGATGCCGGGGCTGCACCGGCACCTGCACCAGCGCCCCGCCGCTGCGCGTGGTGGCCATCACCGCCAAAGCCGCCGCCAGCGCCACGCAAAACAACACCACCGCCGCCGCAAACGGCGATCCGATCCGCGCGCCCAACTGGGCATTCAGCGCGGCCAGGATCGGTATCCCCACCCCCGCCGCAAACATCACCACGCCATAGATCATGCGGTCCGTCATGGCGCAGCGCCCCTTCGTCTGGAAATCCTTGCCAGACCATGGCGCAGCGGATTGGAAAGGGAAAGCCGTCCCTTACGCCTGCAAAGGCCGCTCACCGATCCGTTCCGCCACCATCACCAGATAACCATCCGGGTCTTGCACCAGAAACTCGCGCTGCCCGCCCATCCGGTCGCCCCAGTCGCGCCATTTCTCGCGTGGGGCCACATAGAACGGCACCCCCGCCGCCCGCATCGCATCGGCCACGGCATCGGCATCCGCGACATAGACCTGGATCACCAGCCCCCGGCCAAAGGGCGGCTCCATCGGCCCCGTCTCCCAATCCCCATCGCGCTGATAGATCATCACCTGCCCGCCTTCGGGCCGTTGCAGACAGGCGAGCTTTTGCGCCGGTCGCTCGAACGCTATGAAAAACCCCAACGGTCCGGTCCAAAAGGCGAGCGAGGCCGGATAATCCGTCACCATCATCTCGGCCATCAAGGCGGCCCAGGGTGCGGGCGGTGCGCCAATTCCCATCTTTGTGTCCCTTTTTCCCTACGCGCCCGACCTTGGCACAAAGAACGGGCAGACCGGCATGAAAAAGGCGCGAAGGTTGCCCAGCGCGCCTTGAACTGCCCCGGATCATCGGGCGGCAGGATTTACCGTGCCGCTTCCGATTTAAGCGCCTCGACCAGATCGGTCTTTTCCCAGCTGAACCCGCCATCTGCCGTCGCATCCCGCCCGAAATGGCCATAGGCCGAGGTGCGCGCATAGATCGGCTTGTTCAGCCCCAGATGCGTGCGGATACCGCGTGGCGTCAGGTCCATGCATTTGGCCACGGCGCGTTCGATCACCGCCTCATCCACCGCCCCGGTGCCATGCGTATCGACATAGATCGACAAGGGCTTGGCCACCCCGATGGCATAGGACACCTGCAAGGTGCAGCGATCCGCCAGCCCGGCGGCCACCACGTTCTTGGCCAGATAGCGCGCGGCATAGGCGGCCGAACGGTCAACCTTGGTCGGATCCTTGCCGGAAAACGCGCCGCCGCCATGCGGGGCCGCACCGCCATAGGTATCCACGATGATCTTGCGGCCCGTCAGACCGGCATCGCCATCGGGGCCGCCGATCACGAACTTGCCCGTCGGGTTCACCCACCATTCGGTTTTCCCGGTGATCCAGCCTGCGGGCAGGATCTCGCGGATATAGGGTTCCACGATGGCGCGGATGTCGTCGCTGGTCTGCGCCTCATCCAGATGCTGGGTGGACAGCACGATCGACGTCACCTCCACCGGCTTGCCATCTTCATAGCGCAGCGAAAGCTGCGATTTGGCATCCGGCCCCAGGGTAGGTTCCGTGCCATTCTTGCGCACTTCGGCCAGACGACGCAGGATCGCGTGCGAATACTGGATCGGTGCCGGCATCAATTCCGGCGTCTCACGGCAGGCATAGCCGAACATGATGCCCTGATCGCCTGCGCCGTCCCGGTCCACGCCTTGCGCGATGTGGGCCGATTGTTCGTGCAGGAAATTATGCACCTTCAGCGTGTTCCAATGGAACTTGTCCTGCTCATAGCCGATGTCCCGCACGCAATCGCGCACGATACCTTCGACCCGCCCAAGCATCGCCTTGGTGGCCGCTTCGGTGGACAGTCCGACTTCCCCACCCACAACAACCGTATTCGTTGTGGCAAAGGTTTCACAGGCTACACGGGCATTCGGTTCTTCCGACAGGAAGGCATCAAGGATCGCATCGGAAATGCGGTCGCACACCTTGTCGGGATGCCCCTCCGACACGGATTCGGAGGTAAACACATAGTTGGTACGGGTCATGGGAAGTGCTCCATTGGGTTATCTCCGCCACGCCAGGAAGCCGTTGTAGCGGATAAGTGGCCTCACTAGACCCCACCCCTGCCCGCGTCAAGCAGGTCGCCGCCGGGCGGCAACCCACAGCCCAAGCGCGAGTCCCAGCAGCAACACCAGCACCGGTCCCTCGCCCCAGCGGGCATAGGGCGTGGGCGGCAACGCACCGGGCAGGCGCACATCCAGATACCCCGCCTCGCCCAATGGCAGGCTGTCCACGATCCGCCCCCGCGCATCCATCACCGCAGACACCCCGGTATTCGCCACCCGCACAAACGGCAGCCCCTGTTCGATCGCCCGCAATCGCGCCTGTGCCAGATGCTGATAGGGGCCGGACCATTCCCCGAACCAGGCATCGTTGGTGATCTGCAATATCCAATCCGCCCGTTCCGGCGCGGCGCGCAGGTCTTGGGGAAAGATCGCCTCGTAACAGATCAACGGCAGCGCCTTGCCCAATTCCCCGCCCAGATCCAGCACAGCAGGGCCAGTGCCGGGCGAATATCCGTTGCCCTGCTGCGCGGCAAAGGCAACCATCCCGAACCAGTCATACATCGCATCGCCGAACGGAATGTATTCCCCGAACGGCACCAGATGGTGCTTGTCATAGCGCGCCGTCGCGCGCCCGCCTGCCCCCAGCACGGCAAGGCTGTTCCAATATTGCCACCCCTCCACCCGCTGCACGCCCACGACAACCGGGCTGCCGCGCCCTGCCTCGGCAATGCGCTGTGCAACTTCGGGGTATTCCTCAAGCAGATAGGGCACTGCCGTTTCCGGCCAGATCACCAGATCAGGCCGCGACCCTGCGGCCGTAAAGGACAATTGCCGTTCAAAGAACAACCGCGCCTGATCGGGATCCCATTTCAGGCTTTGTTCGGCATTGGGCTGCACCAAGCGCAGCACTGCCATACGCGCCGCCGGTTCCGGCTGTGCCTCGCGCCACAGGCCAAAAGCGAAGGCCGCCGCGACCACACCCGCCGCGATAGCCATCGGCCCGGCCCGCCGCATCGACAGCAGCGCCGCCGCCAGCAGCGTCATCAACGTCAATCCCGAAGGACCGATCAGCGCCGCCACCTGCGCCGGTGCATGGCCGATCCAGACATGCCCGATCAGCGCCCAGGGAAAACCCGTCAGCACATACCCCCGCGCCAGTTCCGCGACAGTCAGCGCCAGTGCCAGCCACAACAACGCAAACGGCCCCCGCGCCGCAAAGGCCGCCCCCATCCAGAACAACGCCAAGCCGAATGCCAGCAGGACCACCGCAAAAGGTGCCATCCAGCCATAAACCTCGGGCGCGATCAGGAACGGCTCGACAATCCAGGCCAGCGCAGCAGCGAAATACCCGGCACCGCCAAACCACGCCACCCAGGCCCGGCCGCCCCCGGCCGCCACCACCAGATGCAGCAGCAGGGCCAGCGCCGGAACCGCCAGCCACCACCACCCCAAAGGTGCCTGCCCGATCGCCACCAAAGCCCCGGCCAGCGCAGCCCCTGCCACAAGCCGCGTTCCGGGCCAGCCCGCAATGGCCCTGCGGCGCAGCGATGGCATCACCCGGCGGCCACCTTTTCCTGTTCTGCCACCACCTCTGGCAACCGGATGCGCACCCGTTTGATCCGGCGCGGATCGGCGTCGATCACCTCGAATTCGGCACCGCTTTCATGCGGCACAATCTCGCCCCGCAGCGGCACCCGCCCGGTGCGCAGGAAAACGATACCACCAAGGGTGTCGATTTCTTCGTCATCCTCATCGTGGCGCAACTGCAACCCGGTGGCGCTTTCGATCTCTTCCAGTGGCGCATTGGCCATCGCAACAAAAACACCGGGGCGCTCTTCCTTCCACAACGCGCCCTCCTCTTCGTCATGTTCATCCTCGATCTCGCCGATCACCGTCTCGATCAGGTCTTCGATGGTCACCAGACCATCGACACCACCATATTCGTCGATCACCAGCGCCATATGCACCCGCTCGCGCTGCATCTTTTGCAACAGCACGCCGATCGGCATCGAAGGCGGCGCATAAAGCACCGGGCGCAGCAATTTCTTCAACGAAAACCGCCCGGCTGCCCCGAACCCGTGCTGCAACGCCAGATCCTTCAGCAAAAGCAATCCCTGCGGATGGTCCAGCGTTCCCTTGTAGACAGGCACCCGGCTGAACCCGTGTTCCCGAAACACCTCGACCAGATCATCCTTGCCGATATCCAGCGGCACCGCCACGATTTCCACCTTGGGCACCGCCACATCATCCACCCGCAATCGGCGCAAATTGCCGATTCCCGGCAACCCGGTCCCCGACCCGGCAGCAGGTTGCGCGACCGACGCGGAATCGCCGCCCGGCCCACCTGTATCCGACGAAGGGGAAAAGGCGCTGAGAAGCCGCCCGAAAAACCCGCGCTGTGCGCGCTCTGAACCGTCATCATGGGTCGATCCCTGCGCGCCATGCGCCGCATTAGACCCGTCGGTGCTACTGCCCATCTGTCCTTCTTCCTAAAGATCCCATCACGCGGGACCGGGTGAATATGGGTCGGAAAGGCCAAGGCTGGCAAGTATCTCTACCTCGTGCCGCTCCATCAAAATCGCGTCTGCGTCTGTGACGTGATCATAGCCCAGACAATGCAACAGCCCGTGAACAACCAGATGGGTCACGTGATCGGCCATCGGCTTGCCCTGCGCCTCTGCTTCGCGCGCGCAGGTTTCCCAGGAAATGGCAATGTCGCCCAACTCTTCCGGGTCGTCCGCATCGCCCGCCGCGGGGTGGTCCGGCTCTGCGCCCGGCGTTTCTGGGGCGCGGTCCTCGGATGGCCATGACAGCACATTTGTCGGCTGCGGCTTGCCCCGGAAATCGGCATTCAACACTGCGATCCGGGCATCATCGCATCCCATCACCACCACGGCGAACCCGTCCGGTTGCAGCCCCAGATGCACCAGCGCGGCCCGGCAGGCCCGTTCGGCCATCGGCGCCAACCCAAAGGTATCCCAGCGCGCATCTTCGATGACGGTATCCACCAGCATGTTCATACGCCGCCCTTTAACCGCCGCCCGAATAAAGCGCAAACCCCGCCGCCGTGCGAACCCCCAAAAACCTTAACCCTGAAAAAAGGGGCCGCCGGGAACAGCACCCCCGACGGCCCCGATCCTGAACCAGTATCAGATCACGCCTGCGGCGTTTCATCCGCCTCATAGGCTTCGATGATCCGCGCCACCAACGGGTGCCGCACCACATCCTTGGCGGTGAAATAGTTGAAGGTCACGCCCTTCACCCCTTTCAGAATGCGTTCGGCATCCTGCAAACCGCTTGGCACCCCGCGCGGCAGGTCCACCTGTGTGCGGTCGCCGGTAATCACCATGCGGCTGCCTTCGCCCAGACGGGTCAGGAACATCTTCATCTGCATGGTCGTGGCATTCTGCGCCTCGTCCAGCACGACAAAGGCGTTGGAAAGCGTCCTCCCCCGCATGAACGCCAGCGGCGCAATTTCGATCCGCTTTTCCTCGATCAGCTTTTGCACCTGCTTTTGCGGCAGGAAATCGTTCAGCGCGTCGTAAAGCGGCTGCATGTAGGGGTCGATCTTTTCCTTCATGTCACCAGGCAGAAAGCCCAGCCTTTCGCCCGCCTCGACCGCAGGGCGCGACAGGATGATCTTTTCCACCGCGCCGGAAATGAACATCGTCACCCCGACGGCAACAGCCAGATAGGTCTTGCCGGTGCCGGCAGGCCCGATGCCAAAGCCCAATTCATTGGCGAACAGGTTGGCGACATAGGCCTTCTGCGCCTCTGTCCGGGGTTCGATGGGCTTTTTCCGGGTGCGCAGTTCAACGCCACCTGCGGAAAACATCTCGATCTGTTCGCCTTCGGCCATCGGCCTTTCGGGCATCGGGCGGCCCATACGCATGGCACCGTCAATATCGCCCGCCGCCACACCGCGCCCGGATTCAAGCCGCGCATAAAGCGACCGCAGCACAGCCGCCGCCTGATCCCGCGCGCCCTTTTCCCCGATCACCGCCAGCCTGTTGCCGCGTCGCAGGATATGCACCCCGATCTGGTGTTCAATCTGTGCCAGATTGCGGTCAAACTCGCCGCACAGATCAATCAGCAATCGGTTATCCGGAAATTCCAAAAGCGTTTCCACAACGTCTTCGGGACGGGTCGGGGGGGTCAGCGCGCTGATGCCCAAGGAAGTCTCCTTCTGTACGGCTTCGCCAATATGTAGATGATGTGCCGCGTTTGGCCACAAGGCAAGCATCATTCACAGCCACAAGGTCACTGTGCCTAAGGATTGTGCAAGAACCGTGACACCCCCCATCCAACCGGAAACATCCAGAAACAAAAAAGGCCGCGCACCCGGCGCGGCCTTTCCCATTGCGTTCCCGCCTTCGGTCAGCGTGTCGGAACCCAGTCGCCAAGTGCGGATGAACGGGTTTCGTATTCGCCAAGAACGGTCCCCGGCGGATAGCGATTGTTGCAGATCGGCAGGCCAGACGCCGGATCATAGCGCGGGCTGGAATATCCCTCGAGCCCGTCGTCAATGATCCAGTTCTGGCATCCGTCCGGGTCATAGGCGATGGCCGCCTCGCCATTCACCAACGCTGTTCGGTCAAAAAAACCACGATCCGACCCGGTGGCAATCACATCATTCGGCCCACCATAAGGCGCGATACCACAGGCCGACGCCGTCAGCCCCAGCACAAGAAACAGCCCGGTTCGGGGCATCGACACATACTTCATCACCGACCCCACGATCACCGATCCCAATTGTAGCAGACGATTTCCACACGGCGGTTCTGCTGCATGCCGTCCGCCGTGTCATTGCTGGCGCGCGGTTGCCGCTCGCCATAGCCAAGCTGGCGTTCGACCGGCGCACCGACCGACCGCGCAACATCGGCCACAGCCGCCGCGCGGCGCTGCGACAGGCGGATGTTGTATTCATCCGATGCACGGCTGTCGGTATGGCCATAGATGGCATACCCAAAGGCCCCGGCAGACTGAAAGAAACTCTGCAACCGCGCCCGGCCCTGCGATGTCAGCTTGGCACTGTCTGTGGCAAACAGCGCATCGGTGTTTTCCACCAGACACAGATTGCGCTTCAGGCAGACAGGCTTGCCCGTATGCGGATCGCGCCGGGGGACCATATATCCCTCGACCCCGCCATCGGCCCACCAATGCATGCAGCCATCGTCATCAATCCAGGCGCCCCAATCGATGCGGCCTTTCACTTCCGGCTGATTTTGGGCCAAGACCTCTGAAGGCGCGCCAGTGGCCACCATCAGGCAAAGCGCGCCGAAAACCGCGCGCACCGAGTATCGAAACAAGCCGAAGCCCTCCTCGTTAACACATCACCAACTACAGATACCCTTCAGCACAGTTGCCAACGCCGCGCCGTCAAATCAAGCAAAATCATCCGCTTCACTCAGGTCGGGCCAAAAGCCTTACCTTTGTTAAGCCACGCCCGCACGCAAGCCGTGCCATTGTTCCGAATAAAGAAACAATGTTTGCGCTGGACGGTCACATCAGACCCGTTCGCCAGACAGCGAATTGGTCACTGACGCAACGATTCGCACCCGCACCAGATCGCCTGCCTTGCCCGCAGGATCGGTGACATGCACGGCATGAAGATGGTCAGACTTGCCCACCATTTGCCCCGGCAAACGCCCCGGCTTTTCATACAGGACCGAAACCTCGCGCCCCACCATCGCCTCTTGCGCCGCGCGCTGCTGCGTGGTGATCAGCGCCTGCAATTCCTGCAACCGTGCATCCGCCACCTCTGCCGCCACAGGTGCTTTTTCCGCCGCCGGCGTTCCGGGTCGGGCGGAATACTTGAAACTGAACGCAGCCCCGAATTCCACCCTGCGGATCAGGTCCAGCGTATCGGCAAAATCCTGATCGGTTTCACCGGGGAAGCCCACGATGAAATCCGATGTCAGCAGAATATCCGGTCGCGCCGCGCGAATCCGGTCGATCAGCCGGAAGTATTCATCCCGCGTGTGCTTGCGGTTCATTGCCTTCAAGATGCGGTCGCTGCCCGATTGCACCGGCAGATGCAGATAGGGCATCAGCTTGGCCTCATCGCCATGCGCGGCGATCAGGTCATCTTCCATGTCATTGGGATGGCTGGTGGTGTAACGGATACGCTCCAGCCCGTCGATCCGGGCCAAGGCCCGCACCAGCCGTGCCAAACCCCAGGCTCCGCCTTCTCCGTCACCGTCCCCGCCTGTGCCGTGATAGGCATTCACGTTCTGGCCCAGCAGGGTGATCTCTTTCACCCCCCGCTCCACCAGATCGCGCGCCTCGGCCAAAAGCCGCGTCACCGGGCGGCTGACCTCGGCCCCACGGGTATAGGGCACCACGCAAAAGGCGCAGAACTTGTCACAGCCTTCCTGAACCGTCAGAAACGCCGTCGGCCCGCGCAATGCCTTGCGGGCGGGCAGGTGGTCGAACTTGTCCTCGGCGGGAAATTCCGTATCAACGGCACGGTTGCCCTTGGCCAGCTCGCCCATCATCCCCGGCAGCCGATGATAGCTTTGTGGCCCGACCACCAGATCGACCAGCGGCATCCGGCGCATGATCTCGTCGCCTTCAGCCTGCGCCACGCAGCCCGCAACGCCAATCTTCATGCCCGGCTTTGCCGCCTTCAGCGGCTTCAACCGCCCCAGATCGGAATACAGCTTTTCCGATGCCTTTTCCCGGATATGGCAGGTGTTCAACAACACCATATCGGCCTCTTCCGCGACCTCGGTCGTGACATAGCCTTCGCCGCCCAGCGTCTCGGCCATGCGTTCGCTGTCATAGACGTTCATCTGACAGCCGTAGGTCTTTATGAAAAGCTTCTTCGGTTCCGCCATGGCGCACCCCTCTTCCGCAAGCCGCCCCATATACGCAATTGCCGCCAGGTTGCAATGATCGGGCAATTTAACCAACTGCCCACGCGCGGGGGCTTGCATTGCCCAGCCCCATGCCGGACTCTGCCCGCCAAGGCGGCACACAGGGGCCGCGGGGTTCCGGTATCGGGCTTGGGGCAGGTCCATGCATTACGACAGCGTGTCATCCTTCATCGCCGCAGCGGCGGCCAAACCGCCAAAAGGCCCGATGGCCATCATCATGGTCGAAGACCCGGTCGAGGTGGACACAACCCTGCGCCACCATCTGCAAGCCGGATTCCGCGATGTGCTGATGCTCGCCCCTGCCGAAATTGAAACACCCAAGGCCATCGCCGATCAGGTCCACCGCATCACCCACGATGTCCATGCAGAAAATGCGCTGGTGCTGGCGGTCAACCAGTTGATCGACGCCTTCCCTGACCTGTGGATGTATTACTGTTTCAACGCCGAATACCTGTTCTACCCCTTTTGCGAAACGCGCACCGTGCGCGACATGATCGCCTTTCACGCCGAAGAACGGCGGGATGCGATGCTCACCTATGTGATCGACCTCTATGCCGGCGATCTTGATCGGTTTCCCGCCGCCGTCAGCCTGGAAAACGCCCATCTTGATCGGTCAGGCTATTATGCCCTTGCCCGTCCTGACGCCGACAACCACCGTCACCCCAAGGAACGGCAACTGGATTTCTTCGGTGGCCTGCGCTGGCGGTTCGAAGAGCATGTCCCCGCCACCCGGCGCAAGATCGACCGGATTTCCCTGTTCAAGGCCAAGAAGGGTTTGGTCCTGCGGCCCGACTTCACCTTCAACGATGAAGAATACAACACCTATGCCTGCCCGTGGCACAACAACCTGACCGCATCCGTCTGTTCCTTCCGCACCGCAAAGGCGTTGAAGGCCAATCCCGGTTCAAAATGGCATATCAAGACGTTTCAGTGGCACAACTCCACCGGCTTTCAATGGCATTCGCAGCAATTGATGGACCTTGGCCTGATGGAACCGGGTCAGTGGTTCTGACCCCGCACTGATCCTTGCACCACCCTCGCGGCGCGCCCCTCTACCAGCGCAGCAGCCGCCCCCCCAGCACCGCGCCCAGCGCCGTGACGATCAGAATGGCCACACCGTACCACGTCACATAAAACAGCGGGCTGTCCATCACGCAAAACAGCGAATATCCCGCCGCCACCCCGCTTGCCACGCTCAACCCGGCCAGTGCGCCTGCCCATGCCGGTGCAGGGCTGGCCCCACGCCGCATCAGCATCAGCAACAGACCCAGCGGCAACAGCGACATCGCCGTGATGAACCCCAGACATTCCGTCAAGGAAAAGGGGGATACATCCGCGAAACGCACCTCCGGGGGCAGCGCCGAAAACGCCCACAACCACAGCCCCGCCGCCACCAACAGCGGCGGCAGGAACAACAGACGCAAACGTGGCGCGCCGCCCAAACCGGGGCGCATCCGCATCAACGTCATGGGCAGCGCAACCGCGCAGATCGCCAGCGGCACCAGCGTCTTGGCCGCAACGACTGGCCTTTGCACCGCCTGCCCCAGCGCATCCCGGATGCCAAAGCGCCACAGAAACAAAGCAACCGCCATCGCCATAACTACCAGCACCGCCACCGCAATCCGGGAAAGGCGCAGCGGCGCGGGCGGAACATGGTCCGCAGCAAGGATGCCGATAAGGTCTTCCGTCTTCATCATTCCATTCCCTTCGACAGCCGCGCCATCCGCTGGATCGCGCGGTGCAGGGCCACCCGCACAGCCCCTTCCGACATGTCCAGCCGCGCGCCCACTTCGGCCGTGCTTTGGCCTTCCAGGCTGACCGCCCGCACAATCGTCGCCGACCGCGCATCCAGTTGCCCGATCAACACCGCCGTATCCCGCGCTGCCAGCGCATCCGGCACCGCCTCGGCCTCCAGCACCTCGACGAAATCGTCGATGGGCAGATGCACCGACGATCCGCGCCGCCGAAACGCATCCACGACCTTGTGCCGCGTCACGGCGTAAAGCCACGGCAACAGTGGCGCCGTCTGGTCCCAGGTGTGGCGCTTGGTGTGAATCGCAATCAGCACCTCCTGCACAACATCCTCCTGCCCTTCCGCGCCCAGATCACGGCCCCGCGCCCGGATGATCCCGCGCAACACAGGCGTGACAACGGTCAGGAATCGCGCATAGGCCCGCCCATCCCCCGCCATCGCCGCCAACAGCAGCGCCGACCATTCGGCTTCACGGTTCGTCATTCACTGGTCCTTTCGCGGCGCACCGGCCAGACGTTACAGCCACAGCACGAACTCTTCCCCGAATGTTTCATAAACGCAAAGCCACTCCTGCTGTTTTCAGCCCGTGGAACACCGTGGTGTGATCATCCGTCTCGTTCACAACGGGCCAAAACCAAAGAAACCGCCGCGCCACCCTGCTACCGACAAAGGCCCCCACAGCGTAAAAGGGGGGGCAACCGCCCCCCCTGACACCCCAAACCTGTGTTGCCAAAGGTCAGGCGATCACGTGATCCGGCACCTTGGCCCCGGTCATGAAGGCCACGGCATCCGACATCGTGTATTCCTTGGGGTCGATCACGCACAGCCGCTTGCCCAGGCGGTGGATGTGGATCCGGTCCGCCACCTCGAACACATGCGGCATGTTGTGGCTGATCAGGATGATCGGCAGTCCGCGCTTTTTCACGTCCTGGATCAGTTCCAGCACCCGTCGGCTTTCCTTCACCCCCAGCGCGGCGGTGGGTTCATCCATGATCACAACCTTGGACCCGAAGGCCGCAGCCCGCGCCACGGCCACACCTTGCCGCTGCCCGCCCGACAGCGTTTCCACCGCCTGCCCGATGTTCTGGATCGTCATCAGGCCCAGTTCCGTCAGCTTGTCGCGTGCCATCTTTTCCATCGCGCCACGATCCAGCATGCGGAACACCGATCCCATCACGCCGGGTTTGCGGATTTCGCGCCCCATGAACATGTTGTCGGCGATGGAAAGCGCCGGTGAAAGCGCAAGGTTCTGATACACCGTCTCGATCCCGGCATTGCGGGCCTGCATCGGGTTGGTGAAATGCACCGGCTGGCCCTCCAGCACGATCTCGCCCTCATCGGGGACAACAGCCCCGCAAAGCGCCTTGATCAACGTGGATTTGCCCGCGCCGTTATCTCCGATCACGGCCAGCACTTCGCCGGGGTAAAGGTCAAAGTCGCAGTTATCCAGCGCGGTCACCCGACCATAGCGTTTGGTCAATCCGCGCGCCGTCAGAATGGGGTTTGCCATGTCTTTTCCCTCCCTCAGCCCGAAACCTTGCGGATCCACTGGTCAATGGCGACAGCGCCGATGATCAGGATACCCGTCAGCAGCACCTTCCATTGCGGATCGGCCCCCAGCATGTTCAACCCCATGCTCATCACGCCCACGATCAGCGTCCCGAACAGCACGCCCAGGATCGACCCACGCCCGCCGAACAGCGAAATCCCCCCGATCACCGCCGCCGTGATGGCCTGAAGATTGTAATCGGTAACAACCGTAGAGGGAGAGATTGACCCGTTCCGCCCAATCGACACCCAGGCCGCAAGGCCCGCGATCAGACCGGCCAGCGTATAGGTTTTCAACAGCACGTTCTTGGTGCGAATACCGGCAAGATCGGCGGAATCCGCGTCATCGCCCACGGCATAAATATGCCGTCCAAAGGCGGTGTAATTCAGCATGTACCACAGCGCGATATACAGCACGATCATCGCCACCACGCCCAGCGTGATCACCGCCCCGCCCAGTTTGAAGCTGATACCGAAGATGTGCAGCCAGGGGGTCATGGCGGTCAGGTCCGCCTCTCGTAACGTGGCGTTCTCTGAATAGATCAGACAGATCGCCATGATGATGTTCCAGGTGCCCAGCGTCACGATGAACGGCGGCAGCTTCAGGCGCGACACCAGATAGCCGTTCAGCGCCCCGCCCCCACCCGCAATCAGGAACCCGGCCAGAATGGCCACCATCGCAGGCATTTCATAAGCCAGCACAAAGTTGCCCATGATGACAAAGGCAAACACCATCAACACACCGATCGACAGGTCGATCCCCGCCGTCAGCACCACAAGCGTCTGTGCCGAGGCCAGAATCCCCACCACGGCCACCTGCTGCATGATCAGCGTCAGCGTGGACGTCGAGAAAAACCGTTCGCCCCGCGCAAAGCCGAAAAAGATGATCAGCGCCACCAAGACGATCATCGGCACAGCGGCAGGATTGGAATGCAGGAAATGCTGCAACTTTCGCAGACCGCTGGTCGGTTCTTCGAAATGCGCGACTGTGGCCGCGCTTTTATCAAGAACCTTTTCGAATTCCTGTGGCTGGCTCATCTACTTCCCCCTTGATTGCACGTCCCGCGACCGCACGGCGCGCTGCTTAGACGAAGGGCGGCCTTGGTCGAAGGCCGCCCCTGTTTCCCCCTGTCCGGGATCATGCGCGGCGGTCGCCCACCGCGCAAGCATCACATCAGCCCCAGCACAGCTCCGTGCCCTTGGTGGTGTCGATCGACGTCACGCCTTCGGCGGGCTTGTCGGTGATCAGCGCCACGCCCGTGTCAAAGAACGCCTTGCCCGGTGTCGGCTCCGGCTTCACGCCATTGTCGGCCCAGTTCTTGATCGCCTCGACGCCCAGCGCCGCCATCATCAGCGGATACTGCTGCGAGGTCGCACCGATCACGCCTTCCTTGACCGAAGCCACGCCGGGGCAACCGCCGTCAACCGACACGATCAGTACGTCGTTTTCCTTGCCCAGCGCCTTCAGCGCCTGATAGGCGCCCACGGCTGCGGGTTCGTTGATCGTGTGGATCACGTTGATGTCCGGGTCACGCTGAAGCAGGTTTTCCATCGCCTTGCGGCCACCTTCTTCATTCCCGTTGGTCACGTCATGGCCAACGATCCGCGGATCATCTTCGTCGCCGATGTCGTTGGGGTCTTTCACGTCGATGCCGAAGCCCATCATGAAGCCCTGGTTGCGCAGCACATCCACGGTCGGCTCTGACGGGGTCAGGTTAAGAAAGCCGATCTTGGCATTGGCGGCCTCGGCCCCCAGCGTCGCTGCGGCCCATGCGCCAATCAGCTTGCCAGCTTCCAGGTTGTCGGTGGCAAAGGTCGCGTCGGCGGCATCTGCCGGGTCAAGCGGGGTGTCCAACGCGATCACGACCATCCCGGCCTCTTGCGCCTTTTTCACCGAATCGACGATGGCCTTGGTGTCCGACGCTGCGATAAGAATACCCTTTGCCCCATCGGCGATGCAGCTTTCGATAGCCGCAACCTGGCTGTCATGGTCGCCATCAACCTTACCGGCATAGGACTTCAGCGAAACGCCCAGTTCGGCAGCCTTCGCTTCGGCACCTTCCTTCATCTTCACGAAGAAGGGGTTGGTATCGGTCTTGGTGATCAAGCAGGCCGAAACGTCCTGCGCCAGGGCCGGAGCCGCCGAAAGCAACGCAAGCGTCGCAGCCCCAGCAAGGGCCTTTGCTTTGAATTTCATTGATTTTCCTCCCAAGAAAATCAGGGGGTGCGCCCCTCATGTGATATGCCGTGGAGAGTCTTCCCCTTGCGACGACGGACAAGAAAACCGATTCCCGCCGCTGCGTCAAGTTAATTAAATCACTCTGAATTATTATTGACAGCCCGCCGATTTCCCGCGCATCCTCGCCTCAAAACCGGGCAAACAGCCGGAAGCGGGAGGAGACGTGCGACCATTGGCCGAAACGATGCCGGATCGTTCCGCCCCCGAAGCTGCTGGCTTCCGGGGGTCGAACCAGTCTGGCATGCGCGCCCACAACGAACGGCTCGTGCTGTCGATCCTGCGCCAGCAGGGGGCGCTGGCCAAATCCGATCTGGCCCGCATCACCGGCCTGTCGGTGCAGACCGTGTCGGTCATCATGCGCAGTCTGGAACAGGACGGCCTTCTGCTGCGGGGCGAACCGATCCGCGGCCGCATCGGCCAGCCTTCGGTTCCAATGTCACTGGATGCGGAAGGCGCTTTCTTTCTGGGGCTAAAGATCGGGCGGCGGTCTGCCGACCTGATGCTGGTGGATTTCCTGGGCCGCGTCCGTGCCACGCGTCGGCGGGTCTATCGCTATCCGACCCCCGATATCGTGGTGGCCTTCGTGACCGAGGCATTGCCCGCCGTGCTGGACCGCCTTCCCGGCCAACAGCGTGGACGGGTGGGCGGCATGGGCATCGCCATGCCGTTTCAATTGTGGAACTGGGTGCATTACCTCGGCGCGCCGCAGGCCGAGATGGACAGTTGGCGCAACCGCGACATCATGGCCGAAATCTCACGCATCGCCGGAATGCCGGTGCATGTGCAGAACGACGCCACCGCCGCCTGTGGCGCGGAACTGGTGTTCGGCACGGGCGAAAAGCCAAAAGATTTCCTATACTTCTACTTCGGCACCTTCATCGGTGGCGGGCTGGTGCTGAACGGGCAGTTGTTCACCGGACGCACCGGCAATGCAGGTGGCGTCGGGCCCATGCCGGTGCCCGGCCCGGATGGCACATTGCAACGCCTGTTCGACGTGGCCTCCATGTCGCGCCTTGCCGAACGGATGGAAGCGGCGGGCGAAAGCGCCGATCACCTGTGGGAACAGCACCTGGAATGGCGCGTGTCCCCCGCCATTCTGGATGACTGGATCCAGCACGCCGCCGAAGGGCTGGCCTACGCCACCCTGTCCGCCGCCGCCTTGGTGGAACTGGAAGCCGTGATGATCGACGGCTGGATGCCGGTGGACGTTCGTGCCGAACTCACTCGCCGCACCCATGCCGCACTGAACCGGCTGGACCTGTCGGGGGTGGAACCGCCGCAAGTGCGCGAAGGCACCGTCGGGGCCGAGGCGCGGGCCTTGGGGGCCGCAGCCATCCCGCTGGCCCAGCGCTACCTGATCGACCCCACCGCCCCGCAAGGTTAGACCGCCGCAGATTGCTGCCTTGCAGAAAACCGGCCCCAAACCTGCGCTTTTGCGGCAACAGCGTCTTGATCTGATCGAACATTTTGCCCAGATGGGGGGTGCCGCGGTCGGGGATGGCCTAATCTTTGCGCGGCTTCTGTCGAAAAGGAGCATGCGTCATCCAAGGCGCACAGGGAGTGACCGTTTCTTATGACCCTTGCGCTGATTGCCGCCCTCCCGTTCCTTGGCGCCTTGTTGCCGGGCCTGATGATCCGCGCCGGGCGCAATGCCTGCGCCTCGGTGACAGGATCGGTCACGCTTCTGGCCCTTGTCCTGCTGGCAATGCAGGCCCCCGCCGTGCTGCGGGGCGAGGTGGTTCAAACCCGCATCGAATGGTTGCCATCGCTGGGCCTGAACGCGAATTTCATGCTGGACGGGTTGGGTCTGCTGTTCGCGGGCCTGATCCTGGGGATCGGCCTGCTGATCATCCTTTATGCCCGGTTCTATCTGTCAAAGAACGATCCTATGGGGGTGTTCTACACCTACCTCATGCTGTTCCAGGGCGCGATGGTCGGCATCGTGTTGTCGGACAACATCCTGCTTTTGCTGATCTTCTGGGAACTGACCTCGCTGTCGTCCTTCCTGCTGATCGGCTATTGGAAACACCTGCCCGAAGGGCGGCAGGGCGCGCGCATGGCCTTGGCCGTTACGGGCGGCGGCGGGCTGGCGCTGATCGGGGGTATGCTGATCCTGGGCGGTATCGCGGGCAGCTATGACCTGTCGGTGATCCTGACGCAGAAAGAGGTGATCCAAGGGTCAGACTGGTATCTTCCCGCACTTATCCTGATCCTTTTGGGCTGTTTCACCAAATCCGCGCAATTCCCGTTTCATTTCTGGCTTCCCCACGCCATGGCCGCCCCCACGCCGGTTTCGGCCTATCTGCATTCGGCCACAATGGTGAAGGCAGGCATCTTCCTGATGGCGCGGCTTTGGCCGGTGCTGGCGGGCACGCCGGAATGGTTCTGGATCGTCACTTCGGCGGGCCTCATCACCATGGTTCTCGGCGCCAAGATCGCCTTCTTCAAGGATGACCTGAAGGCGCTCTTGGCCTTTTCCACCGTCAGCCATCTTGGACTGATCACCATGCTCTTGGGCATGGGCACCGCCAAGGCCGCAACTGTGGCGGTGTTCCACATCATCAACCACGCCACCTTCAAGGCCGCGCTTTTCATGACCGCCGGGATCGTGGACCACGAGACGCATACCCGCGACCTGAAACGCCTGGGCGGCCTGCGCCACCTCATGCCCGTCACCTTCACCATCGCGGGCATCGCCAGCCTGTCGATGGCGGGCATCCCGCCCTTCAACGGCTTTCTGTCGAAAGAGATGATGCTGGAAGAGGCCGCGCATACCGCGCTTGGCCCGGCATGGCTCTTGCCGCTTCTGGCCACAGCAGGGGCGCTGTTCTCAGTAGCCTACAGTTTCCGCTTCCTGTCCCACGCCTTCCTTGGCCCAAAGCGCGATGATTACCCCCACACCCCGCACGATCCCGGCTTTGGCCTATGGGCGGCCCCCGCCTTTCTGGCCTTGCTCGTCATCGTGATCGGCCTGATCCCGATGACCAGCGCCGCATGGCTGGTGGATGTCGCGGCCAGCGCCGTGATCGGCGTGCCTGCGGAGGTTGAGATCAAGCATTGGCACGGCCTTTACTCCCCCGCGCTGTGGATGTCGCTGGCGGCGGTGGGTGGCGGCCTGGCGCTGCTGGGCGCCTTCAGCCCGCTGCGCGCGCTGTGGGACGCCACCCCAAAGCCAGAGGCAAAGGCGATCTTCGACGCGATCATCGAACCCCTCGCCGCCCTGTCGCGCAGCGTCACGCAGGCGCTGCACAACGGGTCGCTGACCCGCGCTGTTGCCATCGGCTTTGTTACCATCACCGCAACCGCACTTTGGGCCTTCTCAACCGGGGCCTATGCCGCCGGCACACGGGCGATGTTGCCCATCAATCCCGTTGCGGTCGTTGCCTGGGGCCTGTTGATGGTGGCCGCGCTGGGCGTGGTGCTGACGCACAGAAACCGCCTGATGTCGCTTATCCTTATCGGGATCATCGGGCTGATCATATCGCTTGGCTTTGCCTGGCTGTCCGCGCCCGACCTTGCCCTGACGCAAATCACGGTCGAGGTGGTGACGGTGGTCTTCATGCTTCTTGCCTTGAACTTTCTGCCCAAGGAAACGCCGCGCGAAAGCAGCGTCCTGCGCCGGGGCCGAGATGCGCTTGTCGCCATCGCGGCAGGCGCAGGCATCGGCGGGCTGGCCTATGCCATCATGACCCGCGACTTCGCCTTTCCATCCATCTCGGCCTTCCACTTGGCGCAATCCAAACCCGGCGCGGGCGGGACGAATGCGGTGAACACCATCATCGTGGATTTCCGCGGCTACGACACCTTCGGCGAAATCATCGTCCTTGGCATCGCCGCCCTGCTGATCTTTGCACTGGTCGAGGCGCTGCTGATGCCCGGCACAGCCAGCGACCGGCTGCGCGCCATGAACACCGCTTCCACGCAGGCGGGCGACCGCCACCCATTGCTGATGGTGATGGCCACCCGCTTCATCCTGCCGGTGGCGGTGATGATCGGCGTCTTCATCTTCCTGCGCGGCCACAACCTGCCGGGCGGCGGTTTCGTGGCGGGGTTGGTCGTCGCCATCGCCACGGTGATGCAATACATGGCATCGGGCCTGGCCTGGACCGAGGCGCGGCAGCGCATCGAATATCACGCGCTGATCGCGGCGGGCGTTCTGGTCGCGGCCGGGGCCGGGGTTGGGTCGTGGCTGTTCGGCGCGCCCTTCCTGTCGTCCAGCTACACTTACGTGAACATCTGGCCGCTTGAGGAGTTTGAGCTTGCCACTGCCGCAATCTTCGATCTGGGGGTGTTCCTCTGTGTGCTGGGGGCGGTGCTTCTGGCCCTGAACTCCCTCAGCCGTCTGGCCCGCCGCGCCGGGGAAACGGTTAGCGCCGATCCCTATTCGGTCGACCGCCCGGAAGGAGGGAATTGACATGGAGGCCCTGATCGCCATCGCCATCGGCACCCTCACCGCATCGGGCATTTACCTGATGCTGCGGCAGCGCACATTTCCGGTCATCATCGGGCTGACGCTGCTGTCCTATGCCGTCAACGTCTTCATCTTTGCCGCTGGTCGCATCGTGCCCGGCCTGCCGGCCATCATCGCCAAGGATGCGGCAGGCTATACCGACCCGCTGCCACAGGCGTTGGTCCTGACGGCCATCGTGATTTCCTTCGGGATGACGGCGGTGATCGTGCTGATGGCGCTGGGGTCATGGCTGGAAGCAGGCCATGACAAGGTGGATATGGACGACGAGGAGACGGGCAAATGATGCATCACTGGATCATCGTTCCCGTCGCACTTCCGGCGATCCTTGCGCCGCTGATCATCCTGACGATGCGCTATGACCTGACCTTGCAGCGCGTCTTTGCGCTGGCGGGGACGCTGGCCCTGCTGGCCGTCGCAGGCGCGCTGATGTGGTCGTCCACCACCACCCCGGCCGAGGTGTATCGCTTGGGCAACTGGCCCGCGCCCTTTGGTATTGTGCTGGTGCTGGACCGGTTGTCGGCGCTGATGCTGGTGCTGACGGCGCTCTTGGCGCTGGCCGTGCAGCTTTACGTGATCGCCACCGATTGGGATGTCCGCGGCCGGCATTTCCACGCGCTCTTCCTGTTTCAACTCATGGGCATCAACGGCGCCTTCCTGACCGGCGACGCCTTCAACCTGTTCGTGTTCTTCGAAGTGCTGCTGATCGCCTCTTATGGCCTGATGATCCACGGCGCGGGCAAGGACAGGCTGCGCGCAGGCGTGCAATATATCGCCTTCAACCTTGTCGCCTCCACCCTGTTCCTGTTCGCGTTGGCCACGGTCTATGGCGTGACCGGCACGCTGAACATGGCGGACCTGGCGATCAAGGTCGCGGCCCTGCCCGAAGGCGATGCGGGCTTGATCCGTGCGGCGGCCATCCTGATGCTGGCGGTCTTTGCCATCAAGGGCGCGCTGGTGCCGCTGCAATTCTGGCTGCCCGGCACCTATGCCAATGCTCCGGGTCCGGTGGCGGCGCTGTTTGCCATCATGACGAAGGTGGGTGCCTATGCCATCCTGCGCACCACGACCCTGATCTTCCCACCGGAAACCGCTGCCATCGGCAGCATGGTGGCCGACCTGATGCTGCCTGCCGCGCTGATCACGCTGGCGGTGGGGGCCATCGGCATCCTTGGGGCCACCACCCTGCCCCGTCTGGCGGCCTTTGCTGGGATCGCGTCGATGGGAACCATATTCATCGCCTTTTCCGCCTTTACCCCGCAGGCCACGGCGGCGGCGCTGTATTACATGATGCACTCCACGCTGGCGGCAGCGGCGATCTTCCTGATTGCCGATCTGGTGACCGACCGGCGCGGCAATGGCCTGCTGACCGCCCAACCCCGTTTTGCACAACAGGGCCTTATCGCCGGGCTGTTCTTTGCCAATGCCATCGCGCTGGCCGGGATGCCGCCCCTGTCGGGCTTTATCGGCAAACTTCTGGTGATGGATGCCCTGCGCGACAACGCAGCCCTGATCTGGACCGTGATCCTTGTCTCCTCCTTCTTCATGGTGCTGGGCTTTGGCCGCGCGGGTTCCGTCCTGTTCTGGAAATCCCACGCTGTGGGTGAACCCGCCGACCCCCACCACAGCGCCGAGCCTTTGGCCTTTGTCGCCATCGGCGGCCTGCTTGCCGGTCTGGTGGGGCTGACGGTCTTTGCAGGCCCGATCATGGGCTGGCTAGAGGTCACTGCCGCCGCCCTGCACGCCCCCGACGCCTATATCACGGCCAACCAGTTGCCACCCAACACGACAGAGGGGAACTGACATGCTTCGCCGCCTCTATCCCCATCCCTACCTGTCGCTGTTCCTGGTCCTGACATGGTTCCTGCTGGTCAACCAATGGAAGATCGGCAGTCTCGTCATGGCCATCTTCCTTGCCACGGCGATCCCACTGATCACAGCGCCCTACTGGCCCACCAGCCCAAAGCTGAACAGCTTGCG
Organism: uncultured Paracoccaceae bacterium; assembly: GCA_958439195.1. Lineage (GTDB taxonomy): Bacteria > Pseudomonadota > Alphaproteobacteria > Rhodobacterales > Rhodobacteraceae > Paragemmobacter. The sequence continues at coordinate 8,804 of OY288167.1, read as the reverse complement.
GGCCTTGCTGTCCTATGTCCTGCTGGTGTTGTGGGATGTGATCCTTGCCAACATCACGGTTGCAAAAATCGTGCTGTTCATGCCGCAGGACAAGATCCGCACCAATTGGGTCCGCGTCCCGATCGACCTGAAATCACCCGAAGCGATTGCCATGCTGGCTGGCACCATCACCATGACCCCCGGCACCGTGACCGCCGACATGTCGGCCTGTGGCCGTGTGCTGCTGATCCATTCGCTGCACGCGCCCGACCCCGACGCCATCCGCGACGACATCAAGTCGCGCTATGAAACCCGGCTGAAGAGGATCTTTGAATGATCACCTATGCGCTTGGCTTCGCACTTGCCTGTTTTGGCCTTGGCCTGATCCTGAACCTGTGGCGCCTGTCCATCGGCCCCACCGTGGCCGACCGCGTCCTGGCGCTGGATACGATGGTGGTGAACGTCATTGCCATCATCGTTCTGTATGGCATCCAAACCGGGCAAGGCATCAACTTCGAAGCGGCGATGCTGTTCGCCATGACAGGCTTTGTCGGCACTGTCGCCTTTTGCAAATACCTCCTGCGGGGCAGCGTGATCGAATGATGTATGCGCTCGAAATTTTCATTTCCGCCCTGCTGGTCATCGGTGGCATCTTTGGCCTGACAGGCAGCTATGGCCTGATGCGGCTGAAAGACCGGATGCAGCGCCTTCATGCGCCGACCAAGGCATCCACCATCGGCGTCGGCACGGCGCTGATCGGGTCCATGCTGCATGGCCTGATGATCGGCACCGGCTTTTCCTGGCAAGAGGTGCTGGTGATGGTGTTCATCTTCGTCACCGCTCCAATCACCGCGAATTACCTGTCCAAGGTGCATCTGCATTCGCGCCATTACGACGGCAAGATCCCCGAAACCGGCGTCAGCCGCGACTGGGCCACCTTTGACAAGACCACCGAAGGCGCGGAACCACTGCTGCCCAGCCGTAATACGGGCCACGATTCCTGATCAAATGGTCAAATAACCGCGCATCCCTCCCACCCCGCCCTTGCGCGGGGGCGCGGGGCGTTGCATCTTCGCCCGGTCCGAAGGGAGGACCGCGTGCAGACAGTTACACCCAGTCAGACCCAACTTCCGCAGGTCGCTCATCCCCGCAATCCGGGAATGCCGCTTGATCTGGATTGGGTCGCCGCCGTGCAGGCCAACACCTCGGCCATCGAACGTCGCGCCGCCACCTTGGGCGGCCGCCGCTCGGTGAAGAAAGAGTTTCAGGCCGCTTGGCTGCTGAAAGCCGTCAGCCTGATCGACCTGACCACCCTGTCAGGCGATGACACGGCAGGGCGCGTGCAGCGCCTCTGTGCCAAGGCCCGCCAGCCCGTCGCCCCCTGGATGCTGGAAAAGCTGGGGATGGAGGGGCTGAAAACCGGGGCTGTCTGCGTCTATCACGACATGGTCGAAACCGCCGTCCGCGCGCTGGAAGGATCGGGCATCCCGGTCGCCGCCGTCTCAACCGGTTTTCCCGCCGGGCTGTCCCCCTATCACCTGCGCATCGCCGAAATCGGCGAAAGCGTGAAGGCGGGCGCACAGGAAATAGACATCGTCATCTCGCGCCGCCATGTCCTGACCGGCAACTGGCAGGCGCTGTATGATGAGATGGTCGATATGCGCGCCGCCTGCGGCAACGCCCATGTAAAGGCCATCCTCGCCACAGGCGAGCTGGCCACCCTGCGCAACGTGGCCCGCGCCTCGCTCGTCTGCATGATGGCGGGGGCGGATTTCATCAAGACCTCCACGGGAAAGGAAAGCGTCAACGCCACCCTGCCCGTGACGCTCACCATGATCCGCGCCATCCGCGACTATCAGGATCGCACCGGGGTGAAGGTCGGCTACAAACCCGCAGGTGGCATCGCCAAGGCCAAGGATGCGCTGCTGTATCTGGCGCTGATGAAGGATGAATTGGGCCACCCCTGGCTGCAACCCGACCTGTTCCGCTTTGGCGCGTCGTCCCTGCTGGGCGATATCGAACGCCAATTGGAACATTACCTGACCGGCCACTATTCGGCCGCCAACCGCCACGCGATGGGATAAATCCATGACGATCAAGGAAATCTTCGACCGCATGGATTACGGCCCCGCCCCGGAAGGCAATGCCGAGGCAAAGGCATGGCTGGCCAAACACAAGGGCAACTTCGGCCATTTCATCGACGGCGCCTTTGCCAAACCCGGCGCAGGCTTTGCCACAAAGAACCCCGCCACGAATGACACGCTCGCCTCCGTCACCCAAGGCACGGCGAAGGACGTGGACTCCGCCGTTGCCGCCGCCCGCCGCGCCCAGCCGAAATGGGCCCGCCTGCCCGGCCATGCACGGGCCAAATACCTCTATGCCCTTGCCCGCCTGATCCAGAAACACAGCCGCCTTCTGGCCGTGCTGGAAACGATGGATAACGGCAAACCCATCCGCGAAAGCCGCGATATTGACGTGCCGTTGGTGGCGCGGCATTTCTACTATCACGCGGGCCTTGCCCAGTTGATGGACAGCGAACTTCCCGGCCACGCCCCCCACGGCGTCTGCGGCGCGGTGATCCCGTGGAATTTCCCGCTGCTGATGCTGGCCTGGAAGGTCGCCCCCGCGCTGGCCGCGGGCAACACCATCGTCCTGAAACCTGCCGAATACACCCCCCTCACAGCCCTCCTTTTCGCAGAAATCACGCGTGAGGCGGGTCTGCCCAAAGGCGTTCTGAACATCGTCACCGGCGATGGGGAAACCGGGGCCGCGCTGGTCGCCCATTCGGGCGTGGACAAGATCGCCTTCACCGGCTCCACCCCCGTGGGCCGCGCCATCCGCCGCGCCACCGCCGGAACCGGCAAGGCGCTGACGCTCGAACTCGGGGGCAAATCCCCCTACATCGTCTTTGACGATGCCGATATCGACAGCGCCATCGAAGGGCTGGTCGATGCCATCTGGTTCAATCAGGGCCAGGTCTGCTGCGCCGGATCGCGCCTTCTGGTGCAGGAAGGCATCGCCGATCGGTTCCACGAAAAACTGAAACGCCGCATGGACGGCCTGCGCATCGGCGACCCGCTGGACAAATGCATCGACGTGGGCGCGGTGGTGGACCCCGTGCAACTGGCCACCATCACCGATATGGTGAACGGATCGGACGGCGTGATCTACCACGCCAACACCCCCCTGCCCACAGGCGGCTGCTACTACCCGCCCACGCTCATCACCGGCCTCGGCACCGCATCCCGCCTGATGCAGGAAGAAATCTTTGGCCCCGTCCTCGTGTCGATGACCTTCCGCACCCCGACAGAGGCGGTCGATCTGGCCAACAACACCCGCTTTGGCCTTGCCGCCAGCATCTGGACAGAAAACGTCAACCTCGCCCTCGACATCGCGCCCAAGGTCAAGGCGGGCGTGGTCTGGGTGAACGCCACCAACCTGTTCGATGCCGCCGCAGGCTTTGGCGGCGTGCGCGAATCCGGTTTCGGCCGCGAGGGCGGGTGGGAGGGGCTGTTGGCCTATCTCAAACCCACCACCACCGCAAAGCCGCTAAAACCCATCACCGCCACCCCCGAACCCAGCAGCTTTGATGCGCCCACGCTGGACCGCACCGCCAAACTCTTCATCGGCGGCAAACAGGCCCGCCCCGATGGCGGATATTCCCGCGCGGTATTCTCGCCCAAGGGCAAATTGCTGGGCCATGTGGGCCTTGGCAACCGCAAGGACATTCGCAACGCGGTCGAAGCGGCCCATGCCGCCAAGGGCTGGGGCAAGGCCACCGGCCACAACCGCGCGCAGATCCTGTATTACATCGCCGAAAACCTGTCGGCCCGCGCGGACGAATTTGCCACGCGCCTGCGCGACCTGACCGGCAAGGATGGCAGGACAGAGGTCGAGGTCAGCATCGCCCGCCTCTTCACCTATGCCGCATGGTCCGACAAATACGACGGGCAGGCCAAATCCGTCCCGATCCGTGGCATCGCACTGGCCCTGAACGAACCCGTGGGCGTGATCGGCGCGCTTTGCCCCGATGAGGCACCGCTTCTGGGCCTGATCTCGGTCATGGCCCCGGCGATTGCGATGGGCAATACCTGCGTGCTGGTGCCGTCAAACCCCTTTCCGCTGGCAGCGACGGACCTTTATCAGGTGCTGGAAACCTCGGACCTGCCGGCAGGGGTGGTCAACATCGTGACCGGCAGCCATGCCGAACTGGCCAAGCCGATGGCGGGCCACATGGATATGGATGCGCTGTGGTCCTTCTCCTCGACCGATCTTTCCGCGCTGATCGAGGCGGAATCCGCCGCCAACCTGAAACGCACCTGGGTGAACAACGCCCGGACGCGCGACTGGATGGGGGTAATGGGCGAGGGGCGGGAATTCCTGCGCCACGCCACCGCGATCAAGACAGTCTGGGTGCCCTACGGCGAGTGAGGCAAAAGTTTTCTCAGAAAACTTTTGCCCTCTGGGCCTTTTGCAAAGTCCCAAAAATCTTACGGTAAGAATTTGCCTACGCCGCAAATTCTTACCGGAAAAATTTGCGGCCCCTTCAAGCCCGCCCCGCGGCCGCAGACAGCATCAACGGGTCAATCCCCATGCCGCGCAACGCCCCCACCCATTTTCCCGCATCATCGGGCGAAAAGACCAGGTCCGCTGGCGCATCGGCGATCAGCCAGCCATTGGCGCGGATCTCCGCCTCCAACTGCCCCGGCCCCCAGCCGGAATAGCCCAGCGCCAGCAAGGCCCGCGCCGGCCCTTCGCCACGCGCCAGCGCCTCCAGAATATCCAGCGTGGCCGTCATGCCATAACCATGTGCAATGCGCATCGTCGCAGGCCCGCCGGTATAATCGGGCGAATGCAGCACGAATCCACGCCCCCGTTCCACCGGCCCACCGGAATGAACCCGGATGTCACGCCCGGCAGGCGCGCGGGGGATCGACAACTGATCCAGCAAATTGCCAAACGTCAGATCACGCGCCGGGCGGTTCACGATCAGGCCCATTGCCCCATCCGCGGAATGCGCGCAGATCAGGATGACGCTTTTCTCAAAGCGCGGATCGCCCATCCCCGGCATCGCCACCAACAGCTTTCCGTCCAGATCCAGTTCCGCCATTTGGCCACCCTCCTGTCCGCGCCCCTACAAGATGGGACTGTTGCGCCCCCGCCTCAAGGGGAATTCTGACACATGGTTTCTCTGGAACGTGATTTCCCATTCCGGCCCGCCTGCCTATTTTGGCAGCATGTCCAGAACGCCGCTCCTTGCCCTCCTCTTGTTGATTCCCGCCACATCGGCATCTGCGTTTTCGCAAGAAGACGTGCTGTCGGGCGATATGCGCAGTGGTTGGCAGGCCAGCGGCGGTGCGCATATGACCGCGCTTCACCTGACGATGGCACCGGGGTGGAAAACCTACTGGCGCAGCCCCGGTGACGCCGGGATACCGCCCAGCTTCAACTGGTCAGGCAGCGAAAACCTGCGCGCTGTCCGCTTTCATTGGCCACGCCCGCATGTGTTCACTGTAAACGGCTTGCAAACCGTCGGTTACAAGGGCGAACTCGTTCTGCCGATCGAGGTGATCCCCACCGATCCGTCACTTCCCGTGCGCCTGAAAGCAACGGTTGATCTGGGCGTCTGCGATGACATCTGCGTCCCCGCCAACCTGTCGCTGGACACGCTGCTTGCCGGGCCGGGCGCGCCGGATGCGGTGATCGACGCCGCCCTTGCCGACCGCCCGATCACGGCCCGTCAGGCGGGGCTTGCAGACATCGGCTGCGCGGTTGACCCGATCAGTGACGGGTTGCGCATCACCGCAACAATGAAACTGCCCCCACAAGGCGGGCAGGAACTGGTGGTGTTTGAAAGCGGGCTGTCGGATGTCTGGGTGTCGGAATCCACCGCCCAGCGAAACGGCGCCACCCTGACCGCCAGCGCCGAAATGGTCCCACCCCAAGGCACGCCCTTTGCTCTGGACAGGTCCGGGGTAACTGTCACCGTCATATCGGACGACCGCGCCGTGGAAATCCGGGGTTGCCCGGCAAATTGACGCGCTACGCGCTGACCGGCTAACCCACGCGTTAAACCCTGCGCCTTCGCCCGTTCGCCCATACACCCGCTGTCACAACCGCCGCGCCCAGCACCACCAGCGCCAACGCCGCTATCCCCACCGGCAATGCCGCAAGCCCCGGCCACACCACCACCACCCATCCGGGCAAGGCCCCGCCCGCCATCACCGGCCCCATCACCGCCATCAGCAGCACCACAACCGCCAGCGTCGCCCCCCCCACGGCACGGCGCATCCGTCCATCCCCACGCCGCCGCAAGGCCCGCCGCAGCGCCCGGAAGCGCGCGCCAAAATCGGCCTGCACCACCGTGATCGCCGGCACCACCAGCAGCACCAGCACCATCCCGAAACCCAACCCAAAGACCAGCGTCACCACCGTGGGCTTCAGGAACTCGGCCTGCGACGACCGCTCGAACAACAGCGGCGCAAGGCCCAGCACCGTCGTCAGCGTGGTCAGCAAGACCGGGCGCAACCGATCGGCCACCGCATCCACCACCGCCGGAATCAGCCCACGCTTTTTGGCATAGTCGTCAATCGTCGATACCAGCACGATGGAATCGTTCACGATGATCCCCGACATGCCGATGATCCCCACGATGGAAAACATCGACAGCGCCACCCCCCAATACCAATGGCCAAAGATCGCGCCGACCAGCCCAAAGGGAATGACCGACATCACCACAAGCGGCCGGGTCCAACTGGCGAAAATCCACGCAAGGCACAGGTAAATGCCCAACAGCGCCAGAAACACCGCCACCGTCGCCCCGCTCAGGAACTCGCGCTCCTGTTCCGCTTGGCCCGAAAACCGCGCCCGCACGCCGAAATCCTGCTCCACGCCTGGCACGATCTCCGCCCGCAGCGCGGCCTGAATCTCGCTCGCCCGGCCTGCGTCATCCTCGGCCAGATCACCGGAAACCGTCACCACCCGCAGCCCGTTTTCCCGCACCACCGACGAAAACCCCGCCGCCTGCGCCACCGTCACGATATCGGCCAGCGGCACATACACCGCCGCCCCATCCTGGCCCACAGTCCGCATCTGCGTGCGGTCCAGAAAATCCGCCGTCAACTCACCTTCGGGCAATTCCACCTGGATCGCCGCCGATCGCGGACCATCGGGATAAGTCGCCGCCTCGATCCCGCCCAGCATGTCGCGCAGATCGGCGGCCAGCGTATCGATGGAAAACCCCATCGCCTGCCCCGTAGGGGTCAGGTTCAGGACCAGCTCCTCCTTGTCATAGGCCAGCGTATCCTCCAGCCCCGACACTTCGGGAAACACCGCCAGCCGGGCCTTCAACGCCTCGGCCGCCGTCTTCAGAACCGCCGCATCCGCCCCATAGAAATCCACCGAAAGGGCCGAACCGCCGGGGCCAAACCGCCCGCCGCGAAAGCTCAACTCCTCCAGCAGCGGGGGGCGGCGCACTTCGGCCTCCACCGCCGCGATAAAGACATTCGCCGAATAGGGCCGCAGGTCGGGGTTGATGATTTCAACCGATATACCACCCAGCAGATCGGCATCCCGCGTCGCCGCACCCGAAAGGCCGCGCCCCGACCCGCCGCCCACTTCGGCCATCACAAAGGCCACCGGGTTCACCCCGTATTCTGCCTCAAACTCCGCGCCCACGGCATCCACCGCGCGCTGCACCTCGGCCATCATCGCCATCGTATCGGCGCGGGTGGCCCCCGGCAGCATGGCGAAATTACCGCTCAGCGATCCCTGCTCTGGCGCGTTGAAAAAGCGGAATTGCACATCCCCCCGCAAAAACAGCGCCGCCTGCACCGCCAGGGCCAGCACCGCCGCCGCCAACACGGGATAGCGCGCCACAATCACACCGCGCATCAACGGCTTCATCACCGCGATCTTGAACCGGTCCAACTGCCGGTTGGTGAACCGGCTGGGCGCGTCATACCACTTCTCCTTCACCGAATCCGCCAAGGCATGGGCCATATGATTGGGCAGGATCAGAAAACACTCGATCAGCGACGCCAGCAGAACCGCCATCACCGTCAGTGGAATATCCTTTATCAGATCACCGAACCGCCCGCCAATCGCCGCCAGCGCCAGAAAGGCGATCACCGTAGTGATGGTGGACGCCAGCACCGGCCCCGCCATCCGCACCGCCGCCCGTTCCGCCGCCACCACGGGTGCCTCGCCCATATGGCGCACGCGGAAATCGGCATGTTCGCCCACCACGATGGAATCGTCCACGATCACGCCCAGCACCAGGATCAGTGCAAACAGCGAAATCATGTTCAGCGTCAGCCCACCCAGCCACATCACGGCAATCGCGGCCAGCACCGCCACCGGTATCCCCGCCGCGACCCAAAGCGCGATACGCCCGTTCAGGAACAGGAAAAGCATCAACAGCACCAGAACCAACCCGCTCAGCGCATTGTCCAGCATCAGCATCAGCCGGTCGCTGATCTGATCGGCCCGCGTCCGCACCAGATCAACCGTCACGCCTTCGGGCAGGCTGGGGCGCATCGCCACCGCCGCATCGGCGACCCGCGCCTGGATGTCGATGGCATCGCCCTCTGGCCCGCGTTCCACCCGGATCACCATGGCCGGGTTCGCGCCGACAAAGGCCGCGCGCCCACGATCAGCACCTTCGACACGGATCGTGGCGACATCACGGATGCGCAGCACATTGCCATCCGGGGCCACGCGAAGCGCAATATCGCCAATATCATCCGCTGCGCGCCGTTCCTCGCCGGTGCGCACCCGCGCCGCGCCGGTGGCCACCTCGCCCGCAGGGCGGGTCACGACCGACG
>OY288166.1 GCA_958439195.1 uncultured Paracoccaceae bacterium | reverse complement strand
CGGTCCTGCATCTGTCTCCAATTCCTGCGTTCAGCGGTCCACGGCGTCGATTGACGCCCCGCCGCCCCAGCGATAAGCCGAAAGCCCGACCTTATCCAGACGGAGCATATCATGGCCGAGCCGGTCCAAACGCCTCAGGCTTCCTTCCCGACCCGCATCTTCTCAGGGATTCAGCCCTCGGGTGGCCTGACCCTTGGCAATTACCTCGGCGCGCTGAAGCGTTTCGTGGAAAAGCAGGACGAAGGGATCGAAACGATCTATTGCATGGTCGACATGCACGCCATCACCGTCTGGCAAGACCCCGAAAAATTGCGCCAGCAAACCCGCGAAGGCGCCGCAGCCTTCATCGCCGCCGGGATCGACCCCGCGCGTTCGATCCTGTTCAATCAATCCCAGGTCGCCGCCCATGTCGAACTGGGCTGGATCTTCAACTGCATCGCCCGCATGGGCTGGATGTCACGGATGACCCAGTTCAAGGACAAGGCTGGCAAGAACTCGGAAAAACGTCTCGCTGGGCCTGTTTGCCTATCCCTCGCTGATGGCTGCCGACATTCTGGCCTACAAGGCCACGCATGTGCCTGTGGGCGATGACCAGAAACAGCATCTGGAGCTGTGCCGCGACATTGCGATCAAATTCAACAATGACTACGGCGTGAATTTCTTCCCCGTAGTGGAACCCGTCATCGAAGGCGCGGCCACCCGCGTAATGTCGCTGCGGGATGGCACGAAAAAGATGTCGAAATCCGATCCGTCGGATCAATCCCGCATCAACCTGACCGATGACGCCGACACAATCTCGAAAAAGATCCGCAAGGCCAAGACTGATCCCGAACCCTTGCCCGAAACGCTCGACGGCCTGAAGGACAGGCCCGAAGCGCGCAATCTGGTGAACATCTACGCCGCCCTTGCCGGGCATACGCCGGAACAGGTGATCAGCGATTACGCAGGCGCACAATTCGGCACCTTCAAACCGGCGCTGGCGGATCTGGCGGTGGCGAAACTCGAACCCATCACGCTGGAAATGAACCGCCTGATGAAAGACCCGACCGAGATTGACCGCATCCTTGGCAACGGTGCCGATCGCGCCGATGCCATCGCGCGCCCGATCCTCGATCAGGTCTACGACATCGTGGGCATGATCCGCTCGCGCCGGGGTTAAACGGATGGTGGGCGGATGATCCGGCTGCGGCGATGGTGGCAAAGGGGGCTGACGCTGGCACTGGTGGCCTCGCTCGCCCTGACCCTCGCCGCCGCCGCCCGCATCTGGGCCGATCCCGCCCTGTCGCCCTATCGTGATGCCGCGGTGGATGAGGTGGAGGCCGCAGTCAACCGCCACCTCGCCACCCTCGCCCCCGACACGATCCCCGCCCGCATGACCGCGCGCCTTGCGGAAAGCCCGCGCAACTGGATCGCGCTCGACGCGCTGGATGCCCTCGCCACCGAACGCGGCCAGACCCTCCCCCTCGACCTTCGCGCCGCCCTTGATGCCGCCCGTGCAGAAGACACAGGCTTCTTCGCCAACGCCGCCAATTGCGCCGCCTGCGCCTATGATCCGGCGGTTTGCGCGCTGTCCAACGTGTTTCTCTGCCACGCCCCCATTGCCCTGACGCCCATCGGCGACGTGGCCGCCATCACCCGTGCCGCGATCGACTATATGGCCGGGGAAGATGTGGACCGGATCGACGTCACCCTCGCCATCGTGGGGCTTGGGGCAACGGTCACTGTTGTGGCCACCGGTGGCACGTCGCTGGTGGCCAAGGCCGGGGCATCGGGCCTGAAACTCGCCCGCAACATGGGCCGCCTCTCGCCCCGCCTCAATGCCATGCTGGCCCGCGCCGCGACCGACGGGGTGGACTGGATCGCCCTGCGCCGTGCAGGCAGCGTCGATGACATCGCAGCCAGCCTGCGCGCTGATGCCTTCGCCCCGGTCGTCCGCATCGCCGCCGATCTGGAACGCGTTCGCGTGGCCACCGACACCACCACCGCCTTGCACCTGCTGCCGCTGGTCGATGACGCGACCGATGCCACCCGTCTCGCCCGCGCGGCCGAAACGCTTGGCCCGCGTGTCATCGCAAGGGCCGAGGTGCTGGGCAAAGCCCGTCTCCTGCGCGCCACCGTGCGGATCACGGGCACGGCTTACGCTTTGACCGCCGGCATGGTGGGCCTGCTCCTCTCTGCGGCCCTCCTCATCGGCAATGCCCTGCAATCCCGCCTCTTCGCCGCCCTGCGCCGTGCCGCTGTCGCAACAGCAGCCTAAACCCTTTCATCTTGGCAAAAATACCCAATCAACGCCGCCGCCGGGCGCCGCCCCCAAGGGGTTAGCCCCAAAATTCTTGCAAGAATTTTGCAAATTCCTTCCCAAGGAATTTGGCCAGATCACCACTTGGTTAACGCCACATCACCGTGCGCTGCGTGCATACGCCCGTCTGCACTGGCGTGCTGCACCATGCGCTGCACCGCCCATCGCCCCGATCACCAGAAATAAACCCAGCGCCCGCAGCGACTTAGCCCCGCTCCCGCCGCAAACGGCCGGGTGCGATCCCGAACCGCTTGCTGAACGCCCGACTCAAGGTCGAAGGCGACGAAAACCCCGTTCGCAGCGCCACTTCGGCCAGCGGATGCCGCGTGTCTGTCACCATCCGCCGCGCCGCCTGCAACCGCAGGCCAAGGCCATAGGCGGCCGGGCTTTCGCCAAGGTATTGGCGGAACAGGCTTTCCATGCGCCGGGGCGACAGCCCCACCTCGCGCGCCAGCCCCGCCATCGCGGGCGGGTCGTCCAGCCGCGCCTCCATCCGGGCAATCGCCTCGGCCACCCGTCCATCCAGCCGCGTATCCTGCTGCGGCGGGGCCACCTGCGGCTCATGCCCGGCGCGGGCTTGGGTCAGGAAAGACGCTGCCACCTGCCGCGCCAAGGGCGCGCCATGCCGCGCCCCAATAAGATGCAACATCATGTCCAGCGCCGGCCCGGCCCCACCCACCGTTACCCTATTGCGATCAATGACATAACGGTCAGGCATGCATTCCATCTCATGGTGCGTGGCGGCAAAATCCTCAAGATCCTCCCAATGAACGGTCGCGCGATACCCATCCAGCAACCCCGCCCGCGCCATCACCCAGGCCCCGGCATCCACCCCCGCAATCAGCCGGAACCGCCCCGCCATACGCCGCAGATCACGCAACAGCGGCTTTGTCGCCACCTCGGCCTGCCGATAGCCAACAATCAGCATTAGAACATCCGCCCCCTCTGCCGCCGCCAGCGACCCGGTCGATGGCAGTTCGATCCCACAGGTCAAAGGCACAGGCCGCCCGTCGGGCGATACCACCCGCCAGCGATAGGCCTCTTCCCCCAGATGCCGGTTCGCCGCGCGCATCGGGTCCAGCACGGACGCCACCTCCAGGATCGATGCATGCGGCAAGACAAGCACCGCCATGATCAGGGGATCACGCGACGGGGCAAAAAGGCTGGCGTGTTGTGTCATGAATATTGCGTAAACGGCAATGCAACGCGGCACAAGCCCGCTAATCTGGCGACCAAATCAAGGGAGGGATCATCCATGCCACTGGCCATGAACCGCGAGGTTTTCATCACCTGCGCCGTCACCGGATCGGGCGGCACGCAGGACCGCAGCCCCCATGTGCCGCGCAGCCCCCAGCAGATCGCCGACAGCGCGATTGCCGCGGCCAAGGCAGGCGCGGCGGTGGTGCATTGCCATGTCCGCGACCCGGAAACCGGCAAACCCGCCCGTGATCCGGCCCTGTATCGTGAAGTCACTGAACGCATTCGTGATTCTGCCACGGACGTGGTGCTGAACCTGACGGCAGGAATGGGCGGCGACATTTATTTCGAAGGGTCCGAGGATATGGGCCGCATGGGCCCACGATCCGATATGGCAGGTGCCACGGAACGGGTGGCGCATGTCGTCGAATGCCGCCCGGAAATCTGCACCCTTGATTGCGGCACGATGAATTTCAATGAAGCCGATTACGTCATGGTCAACACCCCCGGAATGCTGCGCGATATGGCGCGGCGAATGACGGCAGCGGGGGTCAGGATCGAGATCGAGGCGTTCGACACCGGCCATCTGTGGCTGGCCAAGGAACTGGTCAAGGAAGGTGCGATCCCCGATCCGGTGCTGGTGCAACTGTGCATGGGGGTGCCGTGGGGCGCACCCGATGACCTGAACACCTTCATGGCGATGGTGAACAATGTGCCAGCCGACTGGAACTGGTCGGCCTTTTCCATCGGGCGCAACCAGATGGCCTATGTCGCCGCCGCTGTTCTGGCGGGCGGCAATGTGCGGGTGGGGTTGGAGGACAATCTCTGGCTGGAGAAGGGCGTTTTGGCCACCAATGCGCAACTGGTGGAACGCGCCGCGTCGATTATCGAAAACATGGGCGCGCGCGTGATCACGCCTGCTGAGGTTCGGGCGCGGCTGAAACTGGAAAAACGCGCGCCGCTGCCGAAGTAGCATGGAACGGGTCGGCCCCATCCCGCCACCACAAACCGTTGTTTCCAGTGGAAAACTGATCCCGTTGGGACAAGGTTGGGTGTTGCAGCCGATGGAGGCGGGTTTTGTGCTGAAAGCCTTGGCAATCGGCGCTTCCGCCCGGATCACAGCGGATGAGGCGCAGGCCCTGCGGCAAGGTGAGGTGGCACCCGAAGTTCTGGCCGTCAGGCACGGTATGATGATGCCACACATGCCACCGGGCGCAGCGGTGATGGTGGCCTTCTCAGACGAAGCGATACGCCTTGCCGGAAAGGGCAGGGCGGCCGGATGCGACGGCGCAGAAACACGGACGGGCGACCGCCCGTCTGGCGCGGGACTGGCGGGGATGGGCCTGCCGCACGCGGTAACGATCGGGGTGACGGTTGTCGCCCTGCTGACATTGGCCCTGATCTGGGCCGGATAGACAGGAACGGGAGACGGACATGGCGCGCAAGGCGGGCATCATCGGGGGCGGGGTCATCGGCGGCGGTTGGGCGGCGCGGTTCCTGCTGAACGGGTGGGATGTGGTGGTGTTCGACCCCGATCCCGAAGCCCCCCGCAAGGTGGGCGAAGTGATCGCCAACGCCCGCAAGGCGCTTCCTGCATTGTCCGACGGGCCGATGCCCGCTGAAGGGCGGCTAACCTTTGCCAGCACGATCACCGAGGCGGTGGAAGGCGCGGATTACATTCAGGAATCCGTGTCGGAACGGCTGGATCTGAAACATCGCGTCTTTGCGCAGATCCAACAGGTGGCACCCGATACGCCCATCGGTTCCTCGACCAGCGGTTTCAAACCGAGCGAGTTGCAGGAAAACGCGGCAAACCCGGCCACCATCTTCGTGGCCCACCCGTTCAACCCGGTCTACCTGCTGCCTTTGGCCGAAGTCGTGCCATCCGCAAAATCCGACGCGGCGCTGATCGAGGATGTAAAGGAAACGCTGCGCGAGATCGGGATGTTCCCCCTGCATGTCCGCAAGGAGATTGACGCCCATATCGCCGACCGTTTCCTTGAGGCCGTGTGGCGCGAGGCGTTGTGGCTGGTCAAAGACGGCATCGCCACGACCGAGGAAATCGACGAGGCGATCCGCATGGGATTCGGCCTGCGCTGGGGCCAGATGGGGCTGTTTGAAACCTATCGCGTGGCAGGTGGCGAGGCGGGAATGAAGCATTTCATGGCCCAGTTTGGCCCCTGCCTGACCTGGCCCTGGACCAAGCTGATGGATGTGCCGGAATTCAACGACGAGTTGGTCGACCTGATTGCCGGACAATCGGATGCACAATCCGGCCATCACACGATCCGTGAATTGGAGCGCATCCGTGACCAAAACCTGATCGGGTTCCTGCGCGTGCTGAAGGAGCGTAACTGGGGCGCAGGCAAGGTGCTGTTGGACCATGACGCCCGTCGCCGTGCCGCGATGCCTGTCGCGGTGCCGGGCGATGGCCCGATGGAATGCGCCCGGCTAACCGTGCTGCCGGGGTGGATCGATTATAACGGCCACATGACGGAAAGCCGCTATCTGTTTGCGTCAAGCGAAACGGTGGACGCCTTCCTGCGTCACATCGGGGCGGACGTCGCATATGTTGGCACGGGATTCAGCTATTACACGGCTGAGACCCACATCATGCATCTGGGCGAGGCAAAGCTGGGCGATGCGCTGATCGGCACGGTGCAGGTGATCCATGCCGATGAGAAACGGCTGCATCTCTTTGTCCGCATCCAAAAGGAAGGCGCGGTTATTGCCACGCTGGAACAGATGTTGCTGCATGTTGACATGAAGGCCGGAAAGACCTGCGCCGCCCCATCCGCCATCCTTGATCGGCTGATGCCGATTGCCAAGGCGCACAAATCCCTGGCGCGGCCCGAAACTGTTGGGCGCTTCGTCGGACAGCGGAAAGGATAACGCCATGCATTTCGGCCTGACCGATGAACAGAAGATGATCGTCGAAACGACGCGCAGCTTTGTTGAAAACGAGCTTTACCCGCATGAGATGGAGGTTGAACGCAGCAATCATCTGCGGATGGACCTGATCAAGGAGCTGCAATCCAAGGCAATGGCCGCTGGCCTTTATGCGGCCAACATGCCGGTCGAGGTGGGGGGCGCGGGTCTCGATACCCTGTCCTGGCTACTGTATGAAAAGGAATTGGGCCGCGCCAACTATGCGCTGCACTGGACCTGCGTCGCGCGGCCATCGAACATTCTTCTGGCGGGGACCGAGGCGCAGAGGGAGAAATACCTTTACCCCTGCATCCGTGGTGAAAAATGGGATTGCCTGGCCATGACGGAACCGGGTGCCGGGTCCGATCTGCGCGGGATGAAGGCCAGCGCGCTGCCCGATGGTGATGATTGGGTGCTGAACGGCACCAAACATTTCATCAGCCATGCCGATCTGGCCGATTTCGCCATCTGCTTCATGGCCAGTGGCGAAGAGGACACCCCGCGCGGCAAGAAAAAGCTGATCACGGCGTTCTTCGTCGACAAGGGCACCCCCGGATTCACGGTGCGCGATGGCTATAGGAACGTCAGCCATCGGGGATATACCAACGCGATCCTTGAATTCGACAATTGCCGCATTCCCAAGGAGCAGATTCTGGGCGAGGTGCATAAAGGGTTCGAGGTCGCCAATACCTGGCTGGGCGCGACCCGGCTGCAAGTGGCGGCCACCTGCCTTGGCCGCGCCGAACGCGCCCTTGGCCATGCGGTGCAATATGCGGCTGAGCGGCATCAATTCGGCCAGTCCATCGGCAAGAACCAAGGGATCAGCTTCAAGCTGGCCGATATGGCGATGGAGTTGAAGGCCGCAGAATTGCTGACATGGGAAGCGGCCTGGAAGTTCGACCAAGGCACGGTGACCGAGGCGGACATGTCGATGGCCAAGCTGAAGGCAACCGAAGTGCTGGCCTTCATCGCGGATGAGGCGATCCAGATTCACGGGGGCATGGGTTTGATGGATGACCTGCCGCTGGAGCGTATTTGGCGGGATGCGCGGGTGGAACGCATATGGGAAGGCACGTCGGAAATTCAGCGCCACATCATCAGCCGCCAGATGCTGCGGGCCTTTGGGGCATGATCTGGATGACGTTGTGCCTTAACAGTCGGTTCATCCTCATGTGTCATATTCATTCGCGTGGGGAAGGCGCTGCCTGCTTCACAGAACAGACCACGAAAAACGCCCGAATCGGCCTCTATCCGGTTAATGGGGCGTTAACATGAGGGACCTTCACAGGCTTCTCAGGCCGCGATCGATTGCCGTTCTTGGATCCGGTTGGGCAAAGAACGTGGTCGAGCAATGCCAGAAGATGGGCTTTGATGGCCCGGTCTGGCCCGTTCACCCCACACGCGAAGAAATCGGCGGTGCGCGCTGTTACCGGTCGCTGGCCGATTTGCCCGGTCCCCCTGATGCGACCTTCATTGGCGTCAATCGCCATGCCACGCTGGATGTGGTGGCCGAACTTGCCGCGATGGGGGCAGGGGGGGCCACTTGTTTCGCCAGCGGATGGGAAGAAGCGGGCGAGGCAGATTTGCAGGCGCGGCTTGTCGCTGCGGCGGGCGATATGCCGATCCTTGGGCCGAACTGCTATGGCGTGATCAATTATCTGGATGGTGCGCTGCTTTGGCCGGATCAGCATGGCGGCATTCGGGTGGATCGGGGCGTGGCGCTGCTGTCGCAATCGTCCAACATCGTGATCAACCTCACAATGCAGGCGCGGGGCCTGCCGGTGGCCTATGTGGCCTGTCTGGGAAATGCAGCCCAGGTGGGTCTGGCGGAACTGGCCGGTGCGCTGCTGGCGGATGATCGGGTGACCGCGCTGGGCATGTATGTCGAAGGCATCGACGATGCCGCAGCCTTTGCCGATCTGGCCGAACGGGCGCGGGCGGCCGGCAAGGGGGTTGTCTGCATCAAGTCGGGCAAGACCGAACTGTCGCGCACCGCTGCCGCGTCGCATACGGCATCGCTGGCAGGGGGTGGGGCGGCATCATCGGCCTTTTTGCGCGCTTGCGGTGTGGCCGAGGTGGCGACCCCTGCCGAGTTGATCGAGACGTTGAAGATTTTCCACGTCTGCGGCCCGCAAATCGGCCCGCGGCTGTGTTCCCTGTCCTGTTCCGGGGGCGAGGCGGGTCTGGTGGCCGACCTCGCCGCCCCATTCGGCGTGGATTTCCCGCCACCGTCGGACGCGCAGCGGCAACGGTTGGGTGACATCCTTGGCCCTATCGTGACCATCGCCAACCCCTTGGATTACCATACTTTCATCTGGGGGGATGGGCCGCGCACAACGGATGTCTTTGCCACGATGCTGGCGGGCTATGATGCGGGCATCTTCATCATTGACCCGCCCCGCCCTGATCGATGCGATCCTTCCAGCTTTCAGCCTGCGCTGGATGCGATCGTGGCGGCTGCGGCACAGACGGGCAAGCCTGCCTTCGCTGTGGCGTCGCTGGCCGAGAACTTTGACGAAGCGCTGGCCGTGTCGATGATGGGCAACAATGTGGTGCCGATCATGGGGCTGGAAACGGCGCTGGGGGCGATCCAGGCCGCGCAAACGGCGCCAAACCGGGGTGGCTGGCGGCCCTGGCCCGTGCAGGGGCCGCGCAAGTTGCAGATGCGGGATGAGGCTTCGTCAAAGGCGCTGCTGGCTGATGCCGGTGTGATCGTGCCGAAATCGGCAACGGCGCCGGATCTGGCCGATCTGGTTCCGCTGGCCGCACGTCTGACCGGGCCGCTTGCATTGAAAGGGCTGGGATTTGCCCACAAGACCGAAGCAGGTGCCGTGAGGCTGGGCCTGACCTCATTGTCGGGTCAGCCGGAAATGGCGGGGGCCACGGGCTATCTGGCTGAGGAAATGGTAACGGGCGTTGTTGCCGAATTGCTGGTCGGTCTGCGCCGTGATCCGGTTTACGGCGCGACCCTCACATTGGGTTTTGGCGGGGTCACGGCGGAATTGTTGGCCGATACGGTGACGCTGGTGCTGCCCGTGACTGAGGATGGCGTGCGCGCCGCCCTGCGCCAGTTGCGCCTGTGGCCCCTGCTGGATGGTTATCGCGGGCGGCCAAAGGCCGATGTCGCGGCGGCCGTTGCCGCCGTGATGGCGCTGCAATCCTTCATGCAGGGCAGGCCAGGGATCGAGGAAGTAGAAATCAACCCGCTGATGATCTGCCAAACCGGTGCAGTGGCGGTGGATGCGGTGATCTGGGAGGAAGCGGAATGACGATGATGCAGATGCGGACCGAAGGCCCGATCCGAACCCGACGCGAAGGCGCGATCCTTGAGGTGACGCTGGACCGGCCCAAGGCCAATGCGATTGATCTGCTGACAAGCCGGATCATGGGGCTGACGTTCCGCGATTTCCGCGACGATGACACGCTGCGCGTGGCCATCCTGCGGGCCGAGGGCGAAAAATTCTTTTGCCCCGGCTGGGACTTGAAGGCCGCAGCAGGCGGTGACGCCGTTGATGGCGACTATGGGGTGGGCGGCTTTGGCGGCCTGCAGGAACTGCCCAACCTGAACAAGCCTGTCATCGCTGCTGTGAACGGCATCTGCTGTGGTGGCGGGTTGGAATTGGCGCTGTCCTGCGACCTGATCCTTGCGAGTGACAATGCCACCTTTGCGCTGCCGGAAATACGGTCCGGCACCGTGGCCGATGCGGCCAGCATCAAACTGCCCAAGCGCATACCCTATCATGTGGCGATGGACTTGCTGCTGACCGGGCGCTGGTTCGACGCGGACGAGGCATTGCGTTGGGGGTTGTTGAAAGAGATCACCACCCCGGCAGACCTGCTGCCCAAGGCTTGGGCGCTTGCCCGTTTGTTGGAAAGCGGCCCGCCGTTGGTTTACGCCGCCATCAAGGAGGTGGTGCGCGAGGCAGAGGATATGCGGTTTCAGGATGCCTTGAACCGCATCACGAAACGGCAGATGCCCACTGTGGACAGGCTTTATTCCAGCGAGGATCAGTTGGAAGGCGCGCGTGCCTTTGCCGAAAAACGTGATCCGGTCTGGAAGGGAAAGTAACACGGAAACGACAGTTTCCTGTCGCTGCCTGTCACGCCCCAACAAAGCGCCGCGCTAGGCTCCGCCACAAGCAGAGGTGGGCCATGAGCGACGAGACGGATTACATCATCGTGGGGGCAGGGTCGGCGGGCTGTGTGCTGGCAGATCGTCTGACCGCCAGTGGCAAGCACCGGGTGACCGTGCTGGAGGCCGGGGGAAGCGACCGTCGGTTTTTTGTCATGCTGCCGCTGGGTTATGGCAAGCTGTTCTACGATCCTGCGGTGAACTGGCTTTACAAGACCGAACCTGATCCGGGGCTTGCCGGGCAGCGCGATCACTGGCCCCGGGGCAAGCTGTTGGGGGGGTCATCCTCGATCAATGCGATGGTCTATATTCGGGGACATCGCGCCGATTATGACGAATGGGCGGCGGCGGGGAATCCCGGCTGGGGATGGGAGGACGTGCTGTCGGCCTATAAGGCGATGGAGGACACAGAGGCCGGGGGCGACGATTTTCGCGGCGCAGGTGGGCCGCTGTTTGTGTCGGCCAATCGCAAGGGGCTGCATCCGCTGGTGAAAGATTACATCGCCGCCTGTGATAGCGCCGGTCTGGCTCACAACGCCGATTTCAACGGGGCAGAACAGGAAGGCGCAGGCACCTATCAGATGACGATCAGGAATGCGCGCCGCAATTCCGCATCGCGGGCCTTTCTGCGCCCGGCGATGCGCCGGCAGAATTGCCGGGTGATGACCGGGGCAATGGTGACGCGCGTGCTGATCGAACAGGGCCGCGCGGTTGGCGTGGAATATGTGCAGGGCGGACAAACGCGGACATTGCGCGCCAAGGCCGAGGTGATCCTGTCGGGTGGGGCCATCAATTCCCCCCAGCTACTGCAACTGTCTGGCGTTGGTCCGGGCGGCCTTTTGCAATCCCTTGGCATTCCGGTTGTTATGGCGAACCCGAATGTTGGCGATCACCTGAGCGACCACCAGGGGATCAACTACAGTTGGCGGATGAAGGTGCCCACGTATAACGACGAGCTGCGCCCCTGGTGGGGAAAGCTGATCGCCGGGATGAAGTATGTCTTGGCGGGGGATGGGCCTTTGGCCAAATCCATCAATCATGGCGGGGGGTTCTTTCGCACGTCTCCCGATCTGGATCGGCCAAACATGCAGCTTTACATGCAGGCCTTTTCCACGCTTATCCCGCGTGACGGTGAACGCCCGATCCTGACACCTGACCCGTTTTCCGGCATGTCCATCGGTCTGTCGAACTGCCGACCCACCAGCAGAGGCCATATTCGCATCACGGCACCCGATCCGCAGCGCCACCCCTGCATCACGGCGAATGCTTTTTCCACCGACCATGATGTGAAGGAAATGCTGCTGGCCGTGAAATTCCTGCGCCATCTGGCGGCACAGCCTGCCTTGGCGCGCTTGATTGCCGAAGAATTGCGGCCCGGTCCTATGGTGACAACGGATGACGCGCTGATCGACGATTTCCGCAAACGGTCTGGTACGGTCTATCACCCGTCCTGCACCTGTCGGATGGGACCAGACCCTGCCAGCAGCGTGATTGACGCGCGGTTGCGGGTGCATGGTGTGGCCGGTCTGCGGGTGATCGATGCGTCCAGCTTTCCTAACCTGATCGCAGGCAACACGAACGCCCCCGCCATGATGATGGGCTGGAAGGGCGCGGAACTGGTGCTGGCTGACGCAAGGTAGGCAGACGGTTCAACTGCCGTTGGGGTAGGGACGTGGCCAAGGTGGATCAGCAGGGAGCCGGCAGTTTTCACCCTTTGCACGCCATGCCTGGGTGTTCGCCCTGATAGTGGGCACAACTGGTGTTTCGTGTCTCCTGAACCTGTGCCTTTTGTTGGTTTTTAGTCTAACGCAGGCGATCGAGGATCTCTGGACTGGCATATCCATCGGGCACCAATCCGGCGGAACGCTGGAATGCGCGGATGGCAGCGATGGTGTTAGGGCCGATCCTGCCGTCGACGCCGCGCGTATCAAAACCCGCGTTGGTCAGGCGGTCCTGCAATTCGCGGTTTTCGGCACCGGTCAATGCGCGTGTGTCACGGGGCCAAGAGGCGCGGATCGGTGGGCCTCCGGCAATCCGGTCTGACAAATGGCCCACCGCGATGACATAGGCATCGGCGGTGTTATAGCGTTCAATGGCGGTAAAGTTGGCTGTGACCAGGAACGCCGCCCCTGCGGCACCTGCCGGCAGCAGAACCGAGACAGGGCCGTGATCGGGCAAAACCCCGCCATCGGCGCGGCGCAGGCCTTTGGCTGCCCATTCGGCAGCGGACAATTGCGTAGTCCGGCCCGACAATTCGAAATCAAAGCCCTTGGGAAGGCTGACTTCAATCCCCCACGGTCGCCGCGCCACCCAGCCTGATTTCGCAAGATATGCGGCGGTCGAGGCCAGCGCATCGGTCGGATCATCCGACCAGATGTTGCGCCGCCCATCGCCATCGAAATCCACGGCGAAGGATTGATAGCTGGATGGAATGAATTGCGTGTGCCCCATCGCCCCGGCCCAACTGCCGGTGAAATTGCCTTTGTCCACATCGCCCGATTGCAGGATGCGCAGCGCGTCGATCAACTGTGCCTCAAAGAACGCACCACGACGGCCGTCATGGGCAAGTGTTGCAAGGGCGGGGATCACGGGGACATCGCCACGATTGGCGCCGTAGCTGGATTCCAGCCCCCAGATGGCGACGACCACCTCTGCCGGGACGCCATAGATTGCCTCAAGCCGTTGCAAAAGCGGGGCATGGGCGCGCAGGGCGGCCTGGCCGTTCGCCACCCGTGCATCGGAAACGGCGCTGTCCAGGTAGTCCCAGATGGCACGGGTGAATTCAGCCTGATTTCGGTCTTTCTCGATGACGTCCTGGCGGTAAGCGACATCTGCAAAAGCATGGTCAAGGGTCGATGGCGTGATCCCGGCGGCCAAGGCACGGGGGTGAAACGCGGCGATCCATGCTTGCAGGCTTTCGGTATTGCCTGATCCTGTCGCCTGTTCGTTTGTCACGTCGTCCCCCGTCGCGTTGCCTGGAATGATGGAGATTTGTTCCGGCGGCGAGGGTGATGCCACGAGCGATGGGTCTGCAAGTGCAGGCAGCGGGCAGCACAGGAAAACCATGGCAATGTGCCGGAACCGCATGAAACCACCCGCCTGACTGTTCCTGTCGTTTTGCAAAAGTATATCGCAACAGCGGAGGGCGACAAAAGCCATGCTTGGAAAGGCGGGCAGCGATCCGCCGCCGCCTAGCGCCGCTTGCGGACCACCTTGCGCTTTGACTTTGCGTCGCGGGCGGCAAAGGCCCCCGGTTTACGAGGGGAAAACCGCCCCTTGCGCCCGCTGTTCGGGCTGCGCGGAAGGGTTGCACCGTCAAGCGAGAGCAGTTCCAGCACCAGCCCGCCCGTGACAGGGATCGCCTCGGCCAGCCGCACGGTTACCTTTTGCCCGATGCCCAGCGTCAGGCCGGTATCGGCCCCCATAAGGGTTTGGGTCTGGTCATCGTAGTGAAAGAATTCGCGCCCAACATCGCGGATTGGAATCAGGCCATCGGCCCCGGTTTCATCCAGCTTTATGAACAGCCCGAACCGCTGCACGCCAGAGATGCGACCGGTAAATTCATTCCCCACGCGATCGGCCAGATAGGCGGCGAGATAGCGGTCATTGGTGTCACGTTCCGCCATCATCGACCGGCGTTCCGCATCGGATATCTGCTTGGCGGTTTCTTCCAGTACCTCGATATCCTGCGCGGACAGCCCGTCATCGCCCCAGTTGTGACCGGTGATCAGTGCGCGGTGAACGATCAGGTCGGAATAGCGCCGGATGGGCGAGGTGAAATGGGCGTAAGACCGCAGCGACAGTCCGAAATGGCCGAAATTCTGCGGGTGGTAATAGGCCTGCGTCATCGACCGCAGGGTGGTGATGTTCATCAGCTCATCAAATTCGGTGCCCTGCGCCTGGGCAAGCAGGCGGTTCAGATGCGCGGTTTTCAGCACCTGCCCCTTGGCGAGGGTGAAGCCCGACGCCTCGGCCACCTCACGCAGGGCATCCAGTTTCTCGGGGCTGGGTTCTTCGTGGACGCGGAACAGCAGCGGGCGCTTCAGTCGGGTCAGTTCCTCGGCCGCGGCGACATTGGCGAGGATCATGAACTCCTCGATCAGCTTATGCGCATCAAGCCGTTCACGATAGGCGACGGACAGAACCTTGCCTTCATCCGACAGCACGATCTTGCGTTCGGGCAGGTCCAGATCCAGCGGCTGACGCAGATGCCGGGCCTTGGTGGCAACCGTGTAAGCGGCATAAAGCGGCGTGATCACCCGATCCATCAGTTGGGCGGTGCGGTCATTGGGGCGGCCATCCTGCGCATCCTGCACCTCGCCATAGTGGAGCGAGGCGGCTGAGCGCATCATGCCGCGCACGAAACGGTGGCTGATCTTCTGACCCTCGGCATCCAGCTTCAGGCGGACGGCGATGCAGGGCCGGTCCACGCCTTCGTGCAGGGAACAGAGATCACCCGACAGCACATCGGGCAGCATGGGAACCACGCGGTCCGGGAAATAGGTGGAATTGCCGCGCTTGCGGGCCTCACGGTCCAGCGGGCTGCCGGGGCGGACGTAATGGGCGACATCGGCGATGGCGACCCAGACGACAAAGCCGCCGGGATTGTGGGGGTCGGTATCGGCTTCGGCATAAACGGCATCGTCATGGTCGCGGGCATCGGACGGGTCGATGGTGACAAGTGGCAGATCGCGCAGGTCTTCGCGTTTGCCCATCGGGGCTGGCTTTGCGGCCTCGGCCGCCGCGATGACTGGGTCGGGAAAGCGATCGGGGATGCCATGCTGATGGATAGCTATCAGCGAAACGGCCTTTGGCCCGGTCGGATCGCCCAAACGCGCCACGATGCGGGCGCGGGGCAGGCCCAGGCGCTTGGGGCCGGATTGTTCGGCCTCAACCAACTCACCATCGCGGGCATCCAGTGTGTCGTCGCGGCCGACGATCCATTCCTTGTCGGCGCCCTTGTCGATGGGGACGATGCGGCCACCCTCGGCGTTCTGGCGAAAGATCCCCAGCAGTTTGATCGGGTTCGATCCAAGACGGCGGATCAGCCGCGCCTCATACTGCCAGTCATCCAGATCAACCTTGGACAGGCGGGCAAGGATGCGGTCACCTGCGCCAAGGGCGGGATCGCCCTTCTTCGGGATAAAGAGGATGCGGGGGGCGTCTTCTGCTTCGCCCTGCCATTCCATTGGACGCAAGAACACATCGCCCTGCCCATCGGGTGGCAGCGCGGTCAGCAGGGTAACAGGGGGCAACGTGTCAGGATCGCGATAGGTGCGGGCCTTCTTGGTGACGGCGCCGTCATCCTCAAGTTCGCGCAAGATGCGTTTCAGGTCGATCCGCGCGGCACCCTTGATGTTGAAGGCCTTGGCAATATCGCGCTTGGCGGACAGGCCGGGATTTTCGGCGATCCACTGGAGAATCTGGGCTTTGGTCGGGATATCCTGCATCGCGCCGCGTTAGCACGGGTGGCGGCGAAAGGCCATTGCGCTTTGTGTCAGACCCTGCGCCGCTCTGGGATTGGGGACATCCCTTTCCAATCACTTTGGCGAAAATATCCAAACGACCCTGCCGTTCCGCGCAGGTCTGACAAAGCCGGCGCTTGGGTGGTCAAGGGGCGCAGTGGCCCCGTGGTCCTAAAGGGACAGGACCATGTCACGATGCGGGATGCCGGCATCCATGTATTCGGGGCCGCTGACGGCAAAGCCTAGGCGTTCATAAAAGCCGATGGCGTGGGTTTGCGCACCGAGCTTGGCGGTGGTCAGGCCGCGCGCGCGCAGTTCGGCCACGGCGGCCCGGATCAGCGCCGCGCCAAGGCCGGTGCCGCGGTGGGATTTCAGAACGCAGACGCGTCCGATCTTTCCCACAGTGTCCGAAATCAGCAGGCGGGCCGAGCCGACGGGGGTGCCGTCTTGTGCGGCAAGCAGATGGATGGCGTCGTCGTCCTTGTCATCAACTTCATCCGCTTCGGACACGCCCTGTTCGTTGATGAACACGACACGGCGAAGATGGCGGCAGGTGGCGATGTCGCGGGTGGGTTGGATCAGCAGGGTCATGGTCTGGCCGGGGATCAGGATGCTGCGAAATAGTCGCGCAGGATGCGGGTGTAGATGGACTTGAGTTGATGGATCTGCGCCACCTCTACCCGTTCGTCGACCTGATGCATGGTCTTTCCAACAAGGCCGAATTCCACCACAGGGCAGTGATCCTTTACAAACCGCGCGTCCGAAGTGCCGCCGGTCGTGGACAGTTCGGGGGTGATCCCAGTTTCCACCTGCACGGCGCGGGCCACCAGGGTGGACAGGTCACCTGGGGGCGTCAGGAAACTTTCACCGGAAATCTGGATGCGGGTGGCGATCTGCACGCCGGTTTCGGATTCGATCTTGGCGGCTTCGCTGCGCAGCCAATCGGCGATCTGCGTGCCGGAATGCGCGTCGTTGAAACGAATGTTGACGGTGGCGCTGCCTTTGGCCGGGATCACGTTATTGGCCGGATTGCCGCAGTCGATGGTGGTGATCTGAAGCGTCGAGGGGTCGAAATGGCCGGTGCCGTCGTCAAGCTGATCGGGCAGGCGGGAGAGCAGGGTGGTCAGCGCGCGCATCGGGTTTTTCGCACGGTGCGGATAGGCGGAATGGCCCTGCACGCCGGTCGCTGTGAACCAGGCGGTAAGCGAGCCGCGACGGCCGATCTTCATCATCTGGCCCATGTGATCGGGGCAAGTGGGTTCGCCCACAAGGCAATGGGTCATGCGTTCGCCGTTTTGTGCCATCCAGTCCAACAGGGCGACTGTGCCATCAGTGGCGTCACCCTCTTCATCCCCGGTGATTGCCAGGATCACAGCACCATCGGGGGGTGTATCGCGGACAAAGTCGATGGCGGCGGCGGCAAAGGCGGCGACGCCGGATTTCATGTCGGTTGCCCCGCGGCCATACATCCAGCCGTCAATCACGGCGGCGCCGAAGGGGTCTTGTGTCCATGCCGCGCGGTCGCCCACGGGGACGACATCGGTATGTCCGTTGAAACCAAAGCTGCGGTTTGCCCCGCGTGCGCCCCAGCGGGCGTAAAGGTTGGCGGTGCCGCCCCGATCTACGCGGATGCAGGTAAAGCCTGCCCCAGACAACAGGTCTTGCAATAGGGACAGCGCGCCACCTTCGACCGGGGTGACAGAGGGGCAGCGGATCAGGGCAGCGGTCAGGGCGGCCGGATCGACCGGTGTTTCGGTGGGTGTTTCGGCGGGGAATACGGGCATGGCGGTCCTTTCGGGCGGTGGCAGAGGGATAGCGTGCGGCGCGGGGGGCCGCAACCGGGAGGGCCGCAACCGGCGTTTGCGCCAGGCCCGCGGCAGTCAACGTTTCGGTGCGGATGTGTTGCGCTGCTTGGCGGGGGCTGCACGGCTTTGGTTGAAAGGAGGGCTGGCACAGGTCATGATGTGTCTTGTCATGGTAAACGCCGTCGCCTGATTTGACCCGCTGGATCGCCCTTTCCGATCAGCCCGACCTGCCCGGAACACCGGTCGCGGGCGTTCTGTCACATGGGATTTTGGTCTTCGAGATCGACATGCCGCTGGCAGGGGCCGGGGTGCTTTTGGACCTGCGGGCGGGCAACGGGGTGGAAGAGGTGGCGCTGTCGCTGTTTCACGATCTGGGCGCGGGCATGGTGCTTTTGCATCGGCAAGGCGGGCGGGTGCTGCGGCATGTGCTGCCGGGGCCATTGCCACAACGGCTGGGCGTGGCGCGGCTGAGTTTTGGCTGGGATACGGGCGGACAGGGCGGCGGGCGTAGTGTCGGGCGCGGCTGGTGGATGGAAATGGACCTGGCCGGGCAGCGGCTGCAGGCGCAGGGCGAGGCGGCGATGCCAATCCGGTTGGTGGACCTGACGGCGCTTTGTGCAGGCGGTGCCGGGGTGTTGCGCCATCCGGCGGTGCTGTGGTTCGGGGCGATGCAGGGCGCGGCGCGCCCGGTGCCGATGGGGTGGCTGGGCGTTGCAACGCCGATCAGCACGCCGCGTGGTCCGGTGGCGGCAGGGGCGTTGCGGCCGGGTGACCGGGTGATCACACGTGAAACGGGTGCGGTGGCCCTGGTTGGTATAACGCGGGTGCAGGTGCCCAGCCGCGGCAGCATGGCCGCGATCCGGCTGCGCGCACCCTATTTCGGGCATGACGACGACATGCTTGTGTCGCCGGATCAGCCGATCTGCATTTCCGGGGAAGAAGCGGAGTATCTGTTCGGGGTCGAGGAGGTGCTGGTTCTGGCACGGCATCTGGCGGATGGGCAGATGGCCGTGGCGGACAACCGCCGGGCGGTGGCGGTGGGCGTGGTGCTGGACCTTGGGATGGCGGAGCTGGTCGCGGCGGATGGCTGCTGGCTTGCTACGGCGGGGCCAGATGGGGTGACGGGGGGGGCGACGCCGGCGCGGCGTGTGCTGGAGAGCTACGAAGCGCTGCCCCTGCGGAACGCCTTGCAGCGGATGCAGCGGCGGGCGGTGTAAGCCGTTAGTCGTAAAAGGGCGTCATCTGGGCGACGACGACGGAATTTTCATCCAGCGCACGTTGCATGAGGGCGCGTTCGTCGGCGTCGATCTCATCGCCCGCCTTGAGACGATCTTCCAGCGTGCCGTAGCCCGATACATCCAGAGGCGCCATGTCGGCCTGTTTCAGGATGGCAACGGATTCGCGCACGGCCTCATCTTCATCGACGCCGGAGGCATAGATCATAAGCGCGGCACCGGTGGCCTTGTCAGGCAAGCCGTCGCCGGGTTTGCGGCCCACTTCCACGACGAGGGTATAAACCTGCTGCGGGCGCTTTTCGCGCTTTGGCTTTTCGGTATCGGGTGTGTCATCGGTCATGGGGTTGATCCCTGATGTGGGGCTGCCGCATCCCCCCCACCCCCACATAGGCAGGGGACGGGGAAACATTCCGGCGAATGGGATGGCAGACGTCGCTCTTTGGATTTTTGGGCCAGGATGCAGGGGAAAAGGTGGCCTGTTCGGTCAGTCGCGCAGGAGTTCGTTGATCGAGGTCTTGGATCGGGTCTGGGCATCGACCTTTTTCACGATCACGGCGCAGTAGAGGTTGATCCCGTTCTTGGAGGGCATAGAGCCTGCGACCACGACGGAACCGGCCGGCACCTCTCCATAGGTGACAGAGCCGGTTTCACGGTCAACGATCTTGGTCGATTTGCCGATGAAAACGCCCATACCAAGAACCGATCCTTCTCGCACGATGCACCCTTCGACAACCTCGGACCGTGCGCCGATGAAGCAGTTGTCTTCGATGATGGTGGGGCCGGCCTGCATCGGTTCCAGAACGCCGCCAATGCCGACGCCGCCCGAAAGGTGGACATTCTTGCCGATTTGCGCGCAAGAGCCAACGGTGGCCCAGGTGTCGACCATCGTGCCTTCATCCACGAAGGCGCCGAGATTGACGAAAGAGGGCATCAGGACCACGCCCTTGGCGATGAAGGCCGAGCGGCGGACGATGCAGTTGGGGACGGCGCGGAAACCCGCGGATTTCCATTGGTCTGGACCCCAGCCGTGAAATTTGTTGTCGACCTTATCCCACCAGGTGCCGCCCTGCGGGCCGCCGCTGTGGGGTTCCATGTCCTTTAAACGGAAGCCAAGGAGGACAGCCTTCTTGGCCCATTGATTGACGTGCCATTGGCCATCGGCCTGCCGTTCCGCGACGCGCAGGGTGCCGCTGTCCAGCGCGGTCAGCGTCGCTTCGATTGCATCGCGGGTTTCGCCCTTTGTGGCGGGGGTGATGGTGTCGCGGGCGTCCCATGCGGCATCAATAGTGGCTTCAAGCGCGGCGTAGGACATGGCTTTCCCCGTTGTTTATGGTCTGGTCCGGTGCGACCGTATAGAGAAGGCGGGGCAGCCGCGCAACACGAGGACCGGAATGACACCCAAGGAAGATGGACGCGCCAACCCGTTGCGGGACAGCACCGAGGATGCGGCGGCGGCGGAGCGGTTGCCGGATACGGCGCAGACGCGGGCTCCGGCCTATCGGCTGGCCTTTACCGATACCGATTTCCTGATGCGCGAAGAGTTGCGCCCGGTGCGGTTGCAACTGGAACTGCTGAAGCCGCAGATGGTGCTGGACGAGCGGGGGATACGGTCGACCGTGGTGGTGATGGGGTCTGCGCGGGTGCGGGCGGATGGCACCGGTGCGGCGGGCGGGCTGGCGCGGTGGTATGACGAGGCACGCAAGCTGGCTGCGCGCATCACGGAGGAGAGCCTTAAGAATTATGGCCGCGAATTCGTGGTGGTCACGGGGGGCGGCCCCGGCATCATGGAGGCGGGGAACCTGGGCGCGGCAGATGCTGGCGGGCAATCCATCGGGTTGAATATCGTGCTGCCGCACGAGCAGGCCCCGAACCCGCATGTGACGCCGGATCTGTGTTTCAACTTTCACTACTTTGCCATCCGCAAGATGCATTTCCTGATGCGGGCGCGGGCGGTGTGCATTTTTCCGGGTGGCTTTGGCACGCTGGACGAGATGTTCGAGGCACTAACCCTGATCCAGACGGGGCGGATGAAGCGGGTGCCGTTCCTGCTGTTCGGCCGCGCGTTCTGGGAAAAGATCGTGGATTGGCAGGCGTTGGCGGATGAGGGGCTGATCGCGGCGGCGGACCTGACGCTGTTCCGGTTCGTTGAGACGGCGGAAGAGGCGGTAGAGGTGATTATGGGCTGGGAAGAACCCTGCTGAGGGACTCGCCCTGCGGGGATATGTTCCTATAATGTTCCTTTTTGGAACAGAACGAATCCCCTGCTGCCTATGGCCTTTGTCGAACTGTCGGCCCTGTCGAATTTCACATTCCTTCACGGGGCGTCGCATCCCGAGGAGTTGATCACACGTGCCGTCGAGATGGACATGGCGGGGCTGGCGGTGGCGGATGTGAATTCTGTGGCTGGCATCGTGCGGGCGCATGCGCGTGTGCGGGAATTGGCGCGGGTAGCGGCCGAGGAGGGGCGCGATTGGGCCGGGACGCGGCTGATCCCGGCGGCGCGGATCGTGCTGCGCTGTGGGTTCACGGTGACCTGCCTGCCCGAGGATCGGGCAGGATGGGGGCGGCTGTGTCGGTTGATTTCCCTGGGTCGGTTGCGGGCGCGCAAGGGGGAATGTGACCTGGGGATCGACGATCTGCTGGATTGGGGGGCAGGGATGGTGCTGCTGATCCATCCCCCCGTTTGGGGGCAGATGGAGGCATGGCGGGCCGTGGCGGGGCGGTTGGTGCCCCGGTTTGCAGGGTCGTGCCATCTGTTGATGGCGCCACGTTATGACGGGCAGGATCGGGCACGGCTTGCACGGTTTGCGCGGCTGGCCGAGGGGATGGGGATGGCCCCGGTGGCCAGCGCTTTGCCGATGATGCATCACGGGGCGCGGCGGCGGCTGGCGGATGTGCTGACGGCGATACGGCTGGGCATGCCGGTGGATGCGCTGGGCCGTCACGCGCTGCCGCATGCCGAACAGCGGTTGCGGTCGGAGGCCGAGATGCTGCGGCTGTTTGCGGGCCATGAGGCGGCGGTGCATCGGGCGGGCGAGGTTGCGGCGCGGCTGCGGTTTTCGCTGGATGAGTTGCGCTATGAATACCCGTCCGAGGTGACGGGGGGCGAGACGGCGACAGAGCGGCTGGCGCGGCTGGCCTGGGCGGGGCTGGACTGGCGCTATCCTGCAGGGGCGAGTGATCGGGTGCGGGCGCAGATGGCGCATGAACTGGCGCTGATCGGCAAGCTGAAATACGAGCCCTATTTCCTGACCGTGCATGACATCGTGGACTTCGCGCGCGGGCGCGGCATCCTGTGCCAGGGGCGCGGGTCGGCGGCGAATTCGGTGGTGTGCTACGCGCTGGGGGTGACCAGTGTTTCCCCCGAGATCGGAACGATGGTGTTCGAGCGGTTCGTGAGCGAGGCGCGCAACGAGCCACCCGATATCGACGTGGATTTTGAACATGAACGGCGCGAAGAGGTGATCCAGCACATCTACGCGCGCTATGGGCGGCATCGAGCGGGGCTGTGTGCCACGGTGATTCATTATCGGGGCAAGCGGGCGGTGCGCGAAGTGGGGCGCGCTATGGGGCTGACCGAGGATACGCTGGCCACGATGTCAAGCCAGATCTGGGGCTGGGGGGGGCCGGGGCAGATCACTGAAACCCGGCTGCGCGAGATTGGGCTGGACCCTGCCGACAGGCGGCTGGCGCTGACGATGCAGATCATCGACGAAATACAGGGCTTTCCCCGGCACCTGAGCCAGCATGTCGGTGGGTTCATCATCACCGAAGGGCGGCTGGATGAGTTGGTGCCCATCGAGAATGCGACGATGGAGGATCGCACCGTCATCTGCTGGGACAAGGATGACATCGACACGCTGGGCATATTGAAGGTGGATGTGCTGGCATTGGGAATGCTGACCTGTATCCGCAAGGGGTTTGATCTGCTGGGTAAGCACCACCAGGTGCATCACTCGCTGGCCACCCTGCCCGCCGAGGACACGGCGACCTATGACATGCTGTGCAAGGCCGACAGTCTGGGTGTGTTTCAGGTGGAAAGCCGGGCGCAGATGAATTTCCTGCCGCGGATGCGGCCGCGCACCTTTTACGATCTGGTGATTCAGGTGGCGATCATCCGGCCAGGGCCGATTCAGGGGGATATGGTGCATCCCTTTCTGCGGCGTCGGAACGGACAGGAGGTGGTGACGTTTCCATCGGATGAGCTGGGCCGGGTGTTGGGCAAGACGCTGGGCGTGCCGCTGTTCCAGGAACAGGCGATGCAGATCGCCATCATCGGTGCAGGCTTCACACCGACCGAGGCCGATCGGCTGCGCCGCTCTTTGGCGACGTTCAAGAAGCATGGCAGTGTGAGCGAGTTCCGCGACCGGTTCATGGAAGGCATGCGGGCAAATGGCTATGACGCCGATTTCGCCGCGCGCTGCTTCGCGCAGATTGAGGGGTTCGGGAGTTACGGCTTCCCCGAAAGCCATGCGGCATCCTTTGCACTGTTGGTCTATGCCAGTGCGTGGTTGAAGCGGCATCATCCAGGGATATTTGCCTGCGCACTTTTGAACAGTCAGCCGATGGGGTTCTATGCCCCGGCACAGATCGTGCGGGATGCGCGCGAACATGGGGTGGTGGTGCGCCCGCCCTGTATCAATGCCAGCCATTGGGACAATGTGATGGAACCCGACGGGCAGGGGGGATTGGCGCTACGGTTGGGGCTGCGACAGGTCAAGGGCATGGCCGAGGATGAGGCGCAATGGATCGTGGCGGCGCGGGGCAATGGCTTTACCGCGGTAGGGGATGTGTGGCGACGGGCGGGGGTGAATGCGCTGACGCTGGCACGGCTGGCCGAGGCGGATTGCTTTGCGACGCTGGGCCTTTCCCGACGTGACGCGTTGTGGGCGGCCAAGGCGATGGGCGAGGGTAAGCCCTTGCCGCTGTTTGCGGGTGATATGGATGGCGAGGGGATCGTGGAGCCTGCGGTGGTGTTCCGCGAGATGACGATGGGTGAGCAGGTGGTGGAGGATTACGTTTCCATGCGGCTGACGTTGCGGGCGCATCCAATGGCGCTGCTGCGGCGGTGGTTGACCCCGGAGGCTGCGTGAATTGCTTGCCCTGACCTGATTGCCGTAACCTGATTGCGGCGCTGGGCAGCTTGAACAGCACGAAATGGCGGGGCAGGTTTGCAGAATATCAAGGGAGGCGCGGATGACACCGGAACGGCTGGCGATCGAGATGGGGCTGGATATACCCGATTTCGACGTGATGGGGTATTATGGGGCGGATTACGGAACGATGAAACCCTATCACCGGGTAGGAAACCTGTTGTTCCTGTCGGGCCATGTGGCGCAGGTGGGGGTTGAGATCACCCACAAGGGGCGGCTGGGGGCGGATCTGACGACAGAGCAAGGCTATCAGGCCGCACGGCAGACAGGGCTGAACGTTTTGGGCGGGATACGGCAGGCTGTCGGGTCGCTTGACAAAGTGACGGGCATCGTTCGGACGCTGAATTTTGTGGTCTGCACACCAGAGTATGAAGATGTCCACAAGGTGTCTTCGGGCCTGTCCGACCTGTTTGTCGAGGTGTTCGGGCGTGAGCGCGGGCTTGGCGGGCGGGCGACCATCGGGGTGATGGCGCTGGCCGGTGGGGTGTGTTTCGAGACATGGGCCACGATCGAGGTGGCAGACTAGAAAGCGATCGGATCGGTGGCACGACCGCCAAATCGATTGCCGTGCTGATGGCGGATCACTCCCCGGCCAGCTGGTCCATTTTGGTTGCCAGTTTCAGGTCAAGCGCGGTCAGGCCGCCTGTATCATGCGTGGTCAGCGTGACGGTTACAGTTTTGTAGACATTGGACCAGTCAGGGTGGTGATCCCATTTTTCAGCCCAGAACGCGGCGCGCGTCATGAATCCGAAGGCGTCGATGAAGTTACGAAAGATGTAGACCTTGGCTATGGCGCGACCGCCTTCGATGACCATCCAGCCGTTGGCCGTAAGGGCGGCAAGGTCGGCGTCAGAAACGGTTCGGTGGGGCGGTCGGTCGGTCATGAAAGGTGGTCCAAGCATCAGGTGGAGACAACGATTTTTCTGCGAAAAATCGGATGATTATCCTGCGATGCGTGACAGTCGCAGGCAAGTGGGTCAACCACGCCGTCAGGGTTCGGCGGTGACTTGCCGGAAGGGGCCGTAGGTGGTGAGCACCTCGATCTCCTCATCCACGGCGCGGCGTTCGGCGCGAAGATACTGTGCCACTGCATCGCGGAAGCCGGGTTCCGCGATCCAATGAAGGGAATGAACAGGGGTGGGCAGGTAGCCGCGTGCCAGTTTGTGTTCGCCCTGAGCCCCCGCTTCGACCCGCCCCATATGGTGCGTGATGGCCCAATCGATGGCCTGATAGTAGCACAGTTCGAAATGCAGGCAGGGGTGATCTTCGATGCAACCCCAGTAGCGGCCGAAAAGGGTGTGCCGCCCGATGAAGTTGAGCGCGCCCGCAACCGGCGTGCCATCGGGGCGCTCGGCCAGCACAAGCAGCATGTCGTTGCGCATCGTATCATGCGCCTGAGCAAAGAAGCGGCGGGTCAGGTAGGGCGTGCCCCATTTGCGCGCGCCCGTATCCTGATAAAAGGCCCAGAATGCATCCCAGTGCCGGGGTTCGATCTGATCACCGGTGAGTTGCCGGATCACAAGGCCAGAGGCACGGGCGGTTTCGCGTTCTTTCCGGATCATCTTGCGTTTGCGCGACGAAAGGTCGTTCAGAAAATCGTCGAAGGTGCCATAGCCGCGGTTTTCCCAATGGAACTGTTGGGTTACGCGATGCAAAAGACCGTGCCGCGCCGAAAGGGCTTCTGCCTCTTCCCCGGTGCAGAAGGTGACGTGAAGCGAAGACAGGCGGTTCGTCCGGGCAAGGTGAATCGCAGCATCCACCAACGTGTCGCGCGCATGGGGGGCATCGGGTGCAGCAAAGAAACGACGGCCGGTGGCAGGGGTAAACGGAACGGCGATTTGAAGTTTGGGGTAATACCGTCCCCCCGCCCGTTCCAGAGCCTGCGCCCAACCGTGGTCAAAGATGTATTCCCCCTGGCTATGGGATTTCACATAAAGCGGCGTTGCCGCAAGAAGGCGATCGTCTTGGCGGATGACAAGCGGGTGGGGCTGCCATCCGGTGCCGGCACCAGTGGAACCAGAGGCATCTAGCGCGGCAAGGAAGCGGTGGGTGGTAAAGGGGTCGATCGGCCGCCCGCCATCGGCGCATTCGGGCGCGGACAGCGCGTCCCAATCAGCGGCAGAAAGGGCGGTGACGCTGTCAAGAAGGTCTGTTTCTGTCATGCCCGCGTGGTGCTTTCTGGAAAGGCTTGATCTGCAAAGACTGGATTTGAAGGGTCTGTCGGGGACGCTTACCCCCCTTCTTCACCGGGTCTTTTCATGCCAACGACAAGGTGGCGTGGCTGTGGATGGCGTCAAGCTGGGATTGCAGCGCGGTAATGTTCAAAGGTGATGTTCTGCGCGATCTGGCGGGCTGTCGCCTCTTGTTCGGCCGAACGGATCGTCCAGCACAGGATTGCAGAACCCTGGGCGGCCAGTTGGGCGACACGGGGGCGGGCAAGATCTGCGGCTTCGTGGCTGATGAAAGAAGCCTCGACCCGATCAAAATCGGGAATGTCGCGCAGGCGCGCACAGGTTTGCGCGGGCAGAGGATCCCAATCGGTCGGATCATAGGCCGAGGTGGTCAGGCCGCGCGCGACTGTGGGTGCCATCCGGGACATGTGGGCCATGCAATGGGGGTTGAACGACATCACCGCGACCGGGCCTTTGTAGGCGGCCAGAAGGGCGGCAGTCGCCTGTTCAAGTCGGCCATCCGTTTCCGCCATGCGCAGGGTCTGATCTTTCAGTTCAATCAGAAGCGGGCTGCGGCCAGCGACGAGGGGCAGAACTTCGGTAAGGGCAGGGATTGTTTCAGCCCCACCTGTCAGCGGGATCGTCGCCAGTTCTGCTGCGGACTTGTCGCAAACCCAGCCGTTCAATCCGGTCAGGCGGTCAAGGGTTTCATCATGAAAAACCATCGGCACGCCGTCACGCGACAGTTGCAGGTCAATTTCGATCGCATAGCCCGCTTCGATGGCCGCGCCGATGGCGGCACGGCTGTTTTCCGGGCGACCCTGCGCGCTATCGTGCAGGGCGCGGTGCGCAATGGGGGCCTTCAGGAATGCAGGGGGAAGCGGTGTGCGCATGGGTTCAGCGGATTTCGAAGATGCCTTCGATTTCCACCGCGACACCAAGTGGCAGCGAAGTCGCCGATACGGCCGATCGTGCGTGGCGGCCTGCATCCCCCAAAGCCGCAACGAGGAAATCGGACGCGCCGTTGATGACCTTGGGCTGATCGGTGAATTCGGGGGTAGAGTTGACAAAACCCACCAGCTTGACGGCGCGGACAAGGCGGGAAAGATCGCCGCCGCAGGCCTTCTTGACCTGCGCAAGCAAGGAGATGGCGCAGGATTTTGCGGCCTCGGCCCCCTGTTCGACAGCAAGGTCATCCCCAAGGCGGCCCTTGATCAGGCCATTTGAATTCTGGCTGATCTGGCCAGAGACGTGGACAATATTACCCACCACAACGAACGGGACATAATTCGCCGCCGGGGCGGGTGCATCGGGGAGGGTAACACCGAGTTCGGCAAGGCGGGCTTCAATGGACATGGTTCCTCCGGTGCTTTGGCTGTGGCAGAGGCTAACCGGGGGTGACACAAGGGGCAAGAGACGGCAGACCTTGCCGCGTCAAGACTCGCGGAAGGCGTGGCGAAAGTAATCGGTGAAAGGTTGCAGCAAGTAGGCGATGGGCGTGCGCGTTCCAGTGCGGATGAACGCATCGACCGGCATGCCGGGCATGAGCGTTTGGCCGTCCAGGCGGGCGATTTCCTGAGCGGAGAGTGAGATTTCGGCGCGAAAGAACGGTGCGCCTGTTGTTGGGTCTGCCACGGCGTCGGCGGAAACCAGTGTCAAGTTGCCAGACAGTTCGGGCGTGTCGCGCATGGCAAGGGAAGGAAAGACAAGCCGCACAGATTGGCCCAGGCGCACCTCATCGACATTCGCGGGTGGAATGCGGATGGAAATGACAAGCGGCCGATCCTGTGGGATCAGGTAAAGGATCGGGTCGGCGGGTCGGATCACGGCACGGGGCGTGGTGACAGTCAGGCCAAGAACAGTACCTGAAACAGGGGCGCGAATATCCAGCCGGGCGATCTGTTCCGCCAAGGCGCTGCGACGTTCGGCGAATTCCCGTTCTGTTGGGCCAATATCGCGCAATTCGGCAGTCGCCTCTTCACGGCGAAGGGCAGCCAGGCGCAGGGCTTCGATATCAATCTCGGTGATCCGGCCTTCGGCTTGGGCGCGTAGTGCGGCGAGTTCGCCAACCCTGCCTTGCAGGCTGGCAGCTTCGCGTTGCAGGGCCAGCACACGGGCAGACTGGGCAAGGCCTTTGTCCAGCAAGGACTGTTGATCGTCCAATTCGCCACGGATCAGGTCAGATTGGGTGGCCAGTGCTTTGAGTTGGGCATCAATGCCATCAATCTGTGCTGCGATCTGCGCCTTGCGGCGGGAAAGCTGTTCCGACTGCCTCAGGACGGTTTCCCGCCGCGCGTTGAACAATCTGCGTTGACCTTCGACCTGTTCGGCCACGTCGTGGCGCGTGGCGGCAAGGGCGATCAGATCGGCAGGGAACGACAGGTTGGTTTGGTCGTCACGCTCTGCTTCCAACCTGGCGCGGCGGGCGCGAATTTCGTGAAGTTGCGACTCGATGATGCTGTGTTGCGATCGCAGGAGCGCACCGTCCAGCGTCAGAATAACGTCGCCTGCGCGAACAACCTGCCCTTCGCGGACGATGATTTCTGCAACCACGCCACCATCGGGATGTTGGACGATCTGACGATTCTGGTCGACCTGAATCTGGCCAGGGGCGATGACGGCACCGTCAAGTTCTGATGCGCTTGCCCAAACGCCAAGAATGGCGACAAGTGCAGCAAGGGTAGCGGTGCCTGCAATAACATGGCGGCGGGCGGACCAGAGGGGCGAATTCGTCATCGTATGCCCCCTGGTGCCATCTTGCCCACGATATCGCCCGCGTTCTGCACCATGTCGCGCAGAACCTGGTCGCGGGGGCCAAAGGCACGACGTTGGCCATCCTCCAGCACCAGAAGAAGATCGCATTCCTGAATGGCGGCGGGGCGGTGCGCCATGATAAGCGCAGCCCCCCCCGCGGCCTTGTGCGCGCGGATTGCGGCATTGACAGCAAGCGAGCCTTCATTGTCGAGGTTGGAATTCGGCTCATCAAGGATCAGCAGAAGGGGC
Source organism: uncultured Paracoccaceae bacterium (assembly GCA_958439195.1). Classification (GTDB taxonomy): domain Bacteria; phylum Pseudomonadota; class Alphaproteobacteria; order Rhodobacterales; family Rhodobacteraceae; genus Paragemmobacter. Next base: position 166,771 of record OY288166.1, on the reverse strand, counting down.
TGGCCATAAAGAGCACGGGCAAGGCCGACGCGCTGCACCTGCCCACCGGACAACAGGCCACCAAAGCCGTCGAGCCGCGTATCATACCCGTTCGGCAGCCGCAGGATCATGTCATGGGCTGCGGCTGTCTGGGCGGCGGCGACGATAAGGCTGTCATCGGTCGGCGCAAGGCGCGCGATGTTGTCTGCGACGCTGCCATCAAACAGGGCCACACGCTGCGGCAGATAGCCGATCAACCCGCCCAACCGATCGGGATCGAATTGATCAAGGCTTGCCCCATCCATGCGGATAAACCCCGATGAAGGACGCCACAACCCGGTTAAAGCGCGGGCAAGGGTGGATTTTCCCGCACCAGATGAACCAATGACGCCAAGTGCCTGGCCGGGTTGCAAGGTAAAGGACAGGCCGCGCAATGTGGGAATGGTCTGACCGGGCGGGATGACGGTAAGGTTCGACACCTCGACCCGCGCCACGGGGCGGGGCAGGGTGGTTCGTGTCGTTGTGGGCGGAACACGCGTAAGCAGGTCGTTCAGGCGGACCCGTGCCTCAACCGCGCGGGTAAGCGTGGGCCATTGCGCGACGCTTTGTTCAATCGGTTGCAGGGCGCGGCCCATCAGGATGGAGGCGGCGATCATGGCACCCGCAGTCAGTTCCCCCTGCAATACCACCCATGCCGCAAGGCCCAGCATGGCGGATTGAAGATAAAGCCGAAACCCGCGCGAGGCGGCGGCCCATGCGCCACCGCTATCGCCCGCAATGATGCTTTCGTCCAATGCCACCGTCCTGGTTCTGTGCCAACGGTCAAAGGCGGCGCCTGTCATGCCAAGGGTGCGGATCGTTTCTGATTCCGTGCGCATCCTGTCGGCCGTGCGATCGGCGGCGAGTGCTGTCTCGCTTGCGCGGAGAAGGTTCTGGCGCGTGGCGCGCTGATTAAGCAGTGCCATAGCAAAGATGATTGCCGCCCCACCAACGGCCAGCCACCCTAGCAGCGGATGGAAGATGAAGATCGCCGCAAGGTAAAGGGGGGCCCAGGGCATGTCGATCAAGGCTGTAATGGCTTGCGACGACCAGAAGGCCCGGATGGCTTCGACATCGCGCTGGGCCGCTAGGGCGGCACGGTCATCAGGGGCAAGCGATTGCCGCGCCAGGGCGGCCTTGAACACACGCGGGTCGATCGCAACCTGAAGCCCGGCACCGATCCGGGCAAGGATGCGGCCACGCAGGTGATCAAGTATTGCCATGATCACAAAGAGCGCCGTCATCAGAAGGGTTAAGGCAACAAGCGTCGCCTCGGACTGGCTGCCCAGAACGCGATCGTAAACCTGAAGCATGTAAAGCGGGCTTGTCAGCATCAGCAGATTGACTGCGCAGGAAAACACGATGGCGGTTATGAATAACCCACGCTGTGGCTTGAACGCCTGCCGCAACTCTGTTGCGCCACCGACTGATCCGCTTCGCCACATGCGCCGCGTTTCCTTTTGAACGGTTCACTTGTTACTGGACAGCCGGTTTGCTTTGCGGACTGCCTCTGCACGCTACCACGGTGGTTTTGGCGCTGCTACGGGCAATCTATTCGCAATTTTTGGCTAAGGCCGTGCGGTGTTTGGCACCGCAGGCCGGTTTCCGCCTGTCATTGCGCCAGGCTGCCGGAAGCAGTTCAGACTGGGTTGGATTGGCATAGTCTGCCGGTGGGGCCTACGGATTTCGGGGCTTCCGCATTTCGTGACCGATGCGACACGGTCGGGCGGTTGTCATACGGGGCGGGGCGGCATAGGACTGGACCCTTGTGATATGCACCGTAGATCGGGACAGGATTTCAGGAGCAGCATGGATTTGGCGCAGATAACGATTTCGCGGCCCGATGGTTCCCAATGTCGCCGGTTTGCGCGGCCTGCACTGCCAGCAACGCTGTTTGCGGTGATGCTGTCTGCTTGTGGGCCGGCACCGATTCCTTCCGGCGTGGATGATCCTTTCGAGGCGCGCAATCGGCAGATCCACAATTTCAACAGAGCGGTGGATCGGACCGTTCTGCGTCCAACGGCGAACACTTACAGTTCCATACTGCCAGAACCGGTAGAGCGCGGAGTTTCCAACTTTGCCAGCAATCTGGACGCCCCCGGGGATGTAGTGAACAACATCCTTCAATTCCGGCTTTTCAAGGCAGCGGAGAACACGCTGCGCTTTGCGATCAATTCGACAGTGGGCATTGGCGGGCTGCTGGATCCGGCAACGGCGCTTGGTCTAGCGGGTGATCCGACCGATTTCGGCGAGACGCTGCATGTCTGGGGTGCGCCCGAGGGGCAATATGCCGAAGTGCCTTTTCTGGGGCCGACAACAAACCGTGATTTGATCGGGGTGATCGTCGATGTGGCGGCCAACCCTGTTAGGTTGGTCCTGCCAAGCCCGGAATCCACCTATGCGACCGGGGCTAAGATTGCCTCCGGGCTGAGTTATCGGTCGCGCTATACAAACACGGTCGACTCAGTGCTGTATGAAAGTGCCGACAGTTATGCGCAAACGCGGCTGTTGTATTTACAGAACCGCCGCTTTGAGCTGGGGGGCACAGCGGGTGCGGCGGACGGTGGTTTTGAAGACCCTTACTCAGATTTCGAGGACCCCTATGCGGAATGACAATGATACAGGCCGGCTGACGCGCCGGGGCTTTACGTCCATCGCCTTGGCCGCAACCGCAGCTTTCGGGATGCCGGTCCCGGTATTCGCGCTGACCGTTGATGATGCGCGGGGGTTGATCGACAAGGCGGTGGCGGATGTGAACCGCATCATCGGTTCGGGCAAATCCGAAAGCGCGATGTTCGGTGATTTTGAACGGGTGTTTTCGCGCTATGCCGATGTGCCGGTGATTGCACGATCTGCGCTGGGGCCAGCCGCGCGGCAGGCAAGCGCAGGGCAATTGAAGGCCTTTACTGCAGCTTATCAGGGATACCTGAGCCGCAAGTATGGCCGCCGGTTCCGGGAATTCATCGGGGGACGGATCGAGGTGACGGATGCGCGCCCGATCAAAAGCTATTTCGAGGTGATCTCTGTCGCCTATCTTCAAGGTGAAGCACCGTTTGACCTGCGCTGGCACGTGTCGGACAAATCTGGCCGGAACCTGTTCTTCAATATCATCATCGAAGGGGTCAACATGCTGGCCTCGGAGCGGACCGAGATCGGGGCGCTGCTGGACCGGAATGGCGGGGATATCGACCGGCTGGTCGCAGAGTTGAAAACGATCTGACGATGTATAACCGATGAAATCGTAGACCCGCCGGGGATGGCCCCGGCGGGTTTTTTCATTCCGTTGTCAGTAAAGGCCTAACAGGTCACGCAGAAGGGATTCCACAGGGTCTTCTTGCGTCCGTTCACGCTGTGGTTGCCCCTGACCGGTCTGGTCGGGCAGGGGTTGGGCGTATTCCGGGTTTTCCGGCTGTGGTGGCCGACGCGGTTCGGGGATCTCCATCGGCAGGGGTTTGACCTCTACCCCTTCATGCACGCGGGTCATGACCTCGTGCCAGATTTCGGCGGGCAGGCCGCCGCCGGTGACACCGGTTAGGGGCGTATTGTCATCATAGCCCATCCAGACGCCTGCCACGTAATCGGCGGTAAAGCCTACAAACCACGCATCACGTGCCGCTTGCGTCGTGCCTGTCTTGCCGGCGGCGGGGCGACCGTCAAGCCGGGCGCGGGTGCCGGTGCCCGCGTCGATGACCTGTGACATCATATAGGTCAGCAGGCGTGCGGATTGTTCCTGGATCACCCGTTCGCCGATACCACCAGCCGCGCCGATCAGCGGTTCGGATTCCCCCTGAAGGGAGAGTTCGACAAGGCCGTAAGGCGTGACGGAAGAGCCACCATTCAGGATGCCGGCGAAGGCGCCGGTGGTTTCAAGCAACGTCGCCTCGGATGCACCAAGGGCCATGGATGGCACATCGGTAAGGTTGGATTTGATGCCAAAGCCATTGGCGACCTGGCGAACAGCATCGCGGCCCACCCATTCCGAAACCTTGACGGCGGGGATGTTCCTGCTTTCCGCAAGAGCCTGCGTCAGGGTGATCAGCCCCTTGAATTGATTGTCATAATTCTTTGGTGTCCAAGGGCCGGAACCGGGAATGTTCAGCGTGAGGGGCGTATCTTCGACATAGTCAGAAGGGCTGTAGCCCAGATCCAGTGCAGCGGCGTAGACAAAGGGTTTGAATGTTGAACCTGTCTGCCGCAGCGCCTGGGTCGCGCGGTTGAAACTGCCCGCGGCTTCGATCTTGCGGCCGCCGACCATCGCACGGACCGCGCCATCGGCAGACATCACCACGATGGCGGCCTGGGCGTTAGACCCTTGCTTGATCTTGGTGTCAAAGACAAAGGCAAGCGCCTCTTCGGCGGATTTCTGCAGGCGTTGGTCCAGTGTGGTGCGGATGACCACGTCTTCGGTGGTTTCCGATGTCAGGAAGGCCGGGGCGGTTTCCATAACCCAATCGGCAAAGAACCCGCCAGAGCGGGACGCCGCAGCCTCGGATAGGCGGGCTGGGTTGGCGCGGGCGTCGTTTGCCTGATCAGCGGTCAGATACCCCTGTTCTTCCATCAGACCTATGATGACATTGGCACGGGCGCGGGCGCGGTCCATGTTGTTCGTTGGGGCAAAGTAGGAAGGTGCTTTCAACAGCCCTGCCAGCATGGCGGCCTCAGCCGGGCCAACCTCATTCGCGGATTTGCCAAAGTATCGCTGGGCCGCCGCCTCGAACCCGCGCGCCCCGGCACCCAGATAGGCGCGGTTGAAGTAGATGGTCAGGATTTCCTCTTTGGAATACTTCACCTCCATCGCGATGGCGTAGGGGACTTCCTTGATTTTGCGCCAGATGCCGCCACGGCGGCAGTCGGATTCGTATTCTGCTTCGGATTTCCATTGTGCCGGGTCATAGGGCACGCCCAAGCACAGCAGTTTGGCAACTTGCTGGGTAATGGTGGAGCCGCCGTTGCCTTCAAGCGGGCCGCGCCCTTCCGACAGGTTGATGCGCACGGCCGAAGCGATGCCGCGCGGCGAGATGCCGAAATGGCGATAGAAGCGGCGGTCTTCCGTGGCGACAACTGCATCATGCAGGAAAGGTGATACGGTTTCAGCGGTGATCATGCCGCCAAAGGTTTCCCCGCGCCAGGCATATACCTTGTCCTCGCGGTCCAGAAAGGTGACGGACCCGCGTGAACGGGCATCGACCAAGTCTGTGACCGGGGGAAGTTGGGCGAAGAAGTAAAGGACGGCTGCTGCAAGGACCGACCCCACCACGAAACCCACGCGCCAGCCCACGCCCCAGATGATGCGCCAGATCAGCCCGAAGAAGCCAAAGAACAGCCGCCCGATGGGTCCGCGTTTGCGCGGCGGACCGCCCGATCCGCGCGCGGGTTTGCGCGGTGGCGTGCCGCCACCACCACCGCTGCGGGGCGGTGCCTGACGCGCCGGGGTGTAACGCTTGTCCGCCGTGAGCGACCCGCGCCCCTTGCCTGATACTGCCATGCCTGTGTCTGCCCGTCTTTTGCGTGCTGCTTCCCCATCAATCTAGCCTGCCATCAACAGAATGTGGAGACGGCATCACGTTCACAGATCGGCAACGATTCGCTTACAAGGTGTGATTAAAATTTAATCATATGCGCTGGTAAGTGCAAAAATTGTGCAAACTACCGGGATTCTACACCTCTTGATTGGTCCCCGCGCCTTGTGCTGCTGCAGCATGACCCGTCTTCATGCCGCCAAGGGCCTGATCGGGCCCCCGCCAATGGAAGGGGAGCGACGTGAAACTCATCATTGCAGCAATCAAGCCGTTCAAGCTGGAGGAAGTGCGCGAAGCACTGACCACCATCGGGGTCAGGGGCATGATGGTGACCGAGATCAAGGGTTTTGGATCACAGTCCGGGCATACCGAAATCTATCGCGGTGCCGAATATGCAGTCAATTTCGTGCCGAAGGTTCGGCTTGAGATCGTGGTCAGCGACAGCCTTGCCGACCAGGTTGTGGAGACCATCCGCGTGACAGCGAAAACCGACAAGATCGGCGACGGAAAGATTTTCGTGGTCGATGTCGAACAGGCCGTGCGCGTTCGCACCGGCGAAACCAATGACGATGCGCTTTGAAAGCCGCAGGGAAGGGGAAACCGCAACCATGAAGCATTTTGCGAAACTTTCAGGTCTGGGCGCCTTGGGCGCTGCTGCCTTTGCTGCGCTGCCCACGTGGGCACAGGAAGCGACAGAGGAAGCTGCCGAAGCGGTGGCAGAGGTCGTCGAAGAAGTCGTGCCCGTGATGGACAAGGGCGATGTCAGCTGGATGATGGTATCCACCGTGTTGGTGCTGTTCATGACCATTCCGGGCCTTGCGCTGTTCTATGGCGGGCTGGTGCGGTCCAAGAACATGCTTTCGGTGTTGATGCAGACCACGATGATCGCCTGCGTCATGATGATCGTCTGGGTGACTTACGGTTATTCGTTCACCTTTGGTGGATCGACCAACCCGTTCTTTGGCGGCACAGGCAAACTGTTCCTGTCTGGCGTGACGGCAGACAGCATGGCTGCGACCTTCTCGGCCGGCTATGTGATCCCGGAATACCTGTTCATTGCCTTCCAGATGACCTTTGCGGCCATCACGCCGGCGCTGATCATCGGGGCCTTTGCAGAACGGGTAAAGTTCAGTGCGGTTCTGGTATTTTCGGTGCTTTGGGGAACGTTCAGCTACTTCCCGATTGCGCATATGGTGTGGGACGCCAACGGGTATCTGTTCGCCAAGGGCGCAATCGACTTTGCCGGTGGCACAGTGGTTCACATCAACGCAGGTATTGCCGCGCTGGTGGGGTGCATCGTGATTGGCAAGCGTGTCGGATACGGCAAGGACAACATGGCACCGCATTCGATGGTTCTGACCATGGTTGGCGCGTCGATGCTGTGGGTTGGCTGGTTCGGGTTCAACGTCGGGTCCAACCTTGAGGCCAATGGTGGCGCGACCTTGGCCATGATCAACACCTTCATCGCAACAGCCGCGGCGACAGTGGCTTGGGCTTTGCTGGAAACCATGCAGCGCGGCAAGGCGTCGATGCTGGGTGCGGCTTCGGGCATGGTGACGGGTCTTGTGGCCGTCACCCCGGCTTGCGGCACAATCGGCCCGATGGGGGCGATCCTGCTGGGTGTGCTGGCGACGCTGGCAAGCTACTTCTTCGTCACCGTGGTCAAGCACAAGATGCAGTATGACGACAGCCTTGACGTGTTCGGCATCCACGGTGTTGCCGGGATCGTCGGTGCGGTGCTGACGGGTGTCTTTTCGGCCGCGGCCTTCGGCGGTGTGAAGGGCGATGACTATGCGATGATGGCGCAGCTTTGGATCCAGATCGAAGGTGTGCTGATCACCATCGTCTGGTCGGGTATCGTGTCGTATGTCCTGTTCAAGGCGATCGACATGACCATCGGTCTGCGTGTCGACAGCGATACCGAACGGCAGGGTCTCGACCTCGCCTCGCATGGTGAACAGGCTTATCACAGCTAAGTCGGAACCAATGGTGGCGGGCGATCTCCTCCCCGTCCGTTACCAAACTGCAAGGCCCGCGGGATCCTCCCCCCGCGGGCCTTTTTCAATTCAACGCATGGGTGGCTTGTAGCTGCCGATCGCCTTTCCCGCGGTCCGCATTGCGCCCATCGCTTCGGCCGCCGTCATCAGCTTGACCGTCGAGGATGACGAGACGGTGCCGGACGCCGCCACCGCAAGCGCCCCAGCAGCCATCATCTGGTCGTCAGGGCCTTCGATCAGGCAGATCACGTCATGCTGGCCGAATGCAAAGAACAGGTGATGCAGCTTGCCACCCAGCGCCTCGATCAAATGTCGTGCGGCAGCTTCGCGGTCGGACGGTGTGGAGACGAGTGCCTTGACGGCTTCGGGTGTGTAGGACAGCTGATAGAGATAGAACGGCATGGATCTGATCCCTCTGGTTATGGAGGGAACGCTGTCTGGTTACTGCCTTTTCAATCGCAGGCAGCGCACCCCAAGGCTGCGCCGGAACCGGCAATACGCGCAGTCAAGGCAGTGGCTGCATGTGGCAGGCTAACACGACCTGCCACGCCACGTTAACGATTCGCAGTTACCGAAGCCTTCAGCCCGCGACCTGCGCGATGGCAGCCGCCAGAATGGGGACCGTGCGGGCGTTGAGACCCGCAATATTGATGCGACTGTCGCCGACCATATAGATGCCGTGTTCATCGCGCAGGCGGATCACCTGATCCTCGGTCAGGCCAAGGCGCGAGAACATGCCGCGATGGGTGGCCACGAAATCGAAACGGTCAGAGTTTGTGGCGCGTCGCAGTTCATCGGCAAGCGACTGGCGAAGGCCAAGCATGTTGAGGCGCACCTCTTCCAGTTCGGCCATCCAGTCGGCACGCAGGGTTGCGTCTTCCAGAATCATCGTCACCAGACGTGCCCCATGATCTGGCGGAAAGCTGTAGTTCTGGCGGTTGAGGAAGTTGAGATTGCCTTGAAGCACCCCCTTGCCGCCTTCGGGGCCGATGCCGATAAGAATGCCCGTGCGTTCGCGGTAGATGCCAAAGTTCTTGGAGCAGGAGGCGGCGATCAGCACCTCTGGAAAGCGGGCGGCGATCTTGCGTGTGGCGGCTGCATCCTCTTCCAGCCCGTCGCCAAAGCCCTGATAGGCAAGGTCAACGAAGGGAATGGCGCCATTCCGGGCGAGCAGGTCAATCACCTGATCCCACTGGCCCGCATCAAGGTTTGCCCCGGTGGGGTTGTGGCAGCAGCCATGCAGCAAGACGACATCGCCCGATTTGACAGTGGCGAGATCGGCCATAAGGCCCGCAAAATCTATGCCTCGAGTGTCAGCATCGAAATAGCGGTATTCGGCCAGCTTCATGCCAAGGTATTTGATGATCGATGGATGGTTCGGCCAGGTCGGGTTGGAAATCCACACGGTGGCATCAGGCGCTGCAAGCCGGATCAGTTCCAGCGCCTGCCGGATTGCCCCAGTGCCACCCGGCGTGGCAACAGAGGCGACGCGGTCCATCGGGACTGCCGTGCCAAGGATCATGCCCGACAGCGCGGCGTTGTAGGCGGGTTCGCCCGCAAGGCCGGTATAGGTTTTCGTGGTTTCCGTTTCCCACAGCTTCTTCTCGGCCGCCTTGACGGCACGCATGACCGGGGTCAGGCCGGTGGCATCCTTGTAGACGCCGACGCCAAGGTCGATCTTGGTTTCGCGCGGATCGTCACGATACAGCGCGATCAGTTGCAGGATCTTGTCCTGCGGTTGGGCCTTCAACTGGTCGAACATGTCTTATCCCTTTTCGCTCGGTCCGGTTTGCACGGGCAGATCGTCATACATGCCCCATTCGGCCCAAGACCCATCATAAAGTGCATGATTGCGGTGGCCGATCCGCTCCAGCGCCAGCGACAACACCGCGGCGGTAATGCCGGATCCGCACGAGGTTATTGCGGGTTTGGACAGGTCAACGCCGGCGGCCTCGAACGTCGCGCGCAGTTCTGCCACGGGCTTCATCGTGCCATCTGCTGCCAGAAGGGTGCCGAAGGGCACATTGTATGATCCCGGTATATGGCCTGACCGCAGGCCGGGCCGGGGTTCCGCAACCTCGCCCTTGAAGCGGGGGGCAGAGCGGGCATCAATGATTTCCGCCTCGCGCAGTTTGGAGGCATGGGCGACCTGCGTGACGTCCTTGACCAACTGGTTCTGGCGAGAAACGGTCATGTGGCGGTCTTTGACAACGGGGGGCAGGTCTTCAACTTCGTGCCCCTCTGCCCGCCATTTGGGAAAGCCGCCATCCAGCACCGCGACATCCATCTTGCCCATCAGGCGAAAGGTCCACCAGACGCGGGCTGCGGAAAACAGCCCGCTGCCATCATAGACGACGACCTGATGGCCATCGCCCACACCCATCGCCCGCATGCGCGACATGAATTTTTCGGTGGACGGGGCCATGTGGGGCAGGGATGACCGCTGGTCAGAGATTTCGTCGATGTCAAAGAAACGCGCACCGGGGATGTGGGCGGCGGCGTATTCCGCGCGCGCATCACGGCCAGCATCGGGCATGTACCACGAAGCATCGAGGACGCGCAGATCGGGATCCTTCAGATGGGCGGCCAGCCAGTCGGTCGAGACGAGCGTTCTGGGATCGTTGGTCGGGGTCATCTGGGCCTCCCTTTGGCGTTGGTGCCACTTAATCGGGTGGCAGGTCTCACGCAAGGGAGCAAGGCAAAATGGCCTTGTTTTTAAAGGTTCGCAAATATGGTCGTGGCGCGGCCTGGGCCGCGCCACCGTATTCGTTCGGGTCGATCATCAGGCCTTTTTGGCGACCATCTGCTTGATGACGCCCACGATCACCATCAGCACGGCGCCACCAACCCCACCCCCGGCAAGCTGCGAGACGATGGCGCCAATATCCATGCCACCCGCGGCCCCCGCCGCACCGCCCGCGCCCAGCATCCCAAGGATCTGGCCACCAATGCCACCGCCTACGATCCCGGCGATGGCATTGCCTGCCGTGCCAAGACTGTATTGTTGCAAGACTTTCCCTGCCGCTGTGCCGCCAACAGCACCTGCCAGCAACTGGATAATGAGTTCCATACCATACCCTCCAAAGCGTTCGGTTCCCGGCCGGGTTTGCCCCGGTTCTGACCGTCTGCGCCATCAGTGGTGCAGATCGGATAAGGTAACATGTCCGAAAATTGCAATTTTAGCAATAATTTTGGGTTGTAGCGGGGCATCGGCCTCAACCTAACCGCAAGTGAGCGGTCAGTCGCGCTTGGACATTTTCAACAGGCGGGCCTTTTCACGGTCCCAATCCCGCTTGGCGCTGGTTTCGCGCTTGTCTGACAGCTTCTTGCCCTTGGCGATGCCCAGCTTCAGCTTCACCATGCCGCGATCGTTGAAATACATCTTGATCGGCACGATGGTCATGCCTTCGCGCGCGGTCGCGTTCCAAAGGCGCGACAATTCTTTCTTGCTGACCAACAGCTTGCGGCGACGGCGTTCCTCATGCCCCCAGGTCTTGGCCTGAAGGTAAGGGGCGATATAGCCGTTGATCAGCCACAACTCGCCACCTTCGACCGAGGCATAGCTTTCGGCGATGTTCGATCCGCCCTGGCGCAGGCTTTTCACCTCGGACCCCAACAGCATGATGCCGGCCTCCAGGTCGCTTTCGATATGGTAATCGAAACGCGCACGGCGGTTTTCAGCGATCAGCTTGGAATTGGGATCGGACTTGGTGATCATGATCGGACGGAGATAGGCGATGCAACCCGCACTGTCCAGAAGGGGCCGTCAGGTGGTTTGCCTGCGGGCGCGGCTGCGGGCAAGGGTATAAAGGCCAGAGCCGACGACAAGGGCAGAGCCGATCAGCGTCAAGGCGTCTGGGTTTTCGTTGAACACAAGGATGCCCAGAAGCATGGCAAACACAAGGCGGGTATAGCGGAACGGGGTGACGGCCGCGACTTCGCCTGTGCGCATGGCGATTGTCAGGGCGTTGTAGCCAAAGATGCCAAAACTGGTCATCCCCGCCAGAAGGGCAAGTGTAGGGCCATCCGGGATTTTCGCACCGCCCGTATAGCCAAGGATCGCCGCCCCGGCGAGCGCGAGCATGGCCATTCCGATGATGCCAAGCTGACGGTTGGATAGGGTCAGGGGTGCCGCACGGGTGGCAAGATCGCGCCCTGCAAAGCCGACGAGGCCCAGCACAGTGATCAGCGACACGGGGGTAAAGCCGTCCAGCCCCGGCCGCAGGATGATCAGCACACCGGCAAAGCCCACGAGAATGGCCGTCCAGCGCCGCCAGCCGACCGTTTCACCAAACAGCAGGGCGGCACCTGCAACCACGACAAGGGGCGTGGCTTGCAGGATGGCCGAGGCCGTCGACAGCGGCGTCAGGGCAATGGCGAGGGAATAGAACAGCCGTCCCATCACCTCGAACCCTGACCGAAGGACAAGGGCGCGCGACAGCATTGCCGGATGCAGGATCGGTTCGCCCTTGGTCCGGGCCAGCACGGAAAAGAACAACGTTCCGATCAGGCCAAAGGTCAATAACGCCTGACCAACCGGAATATTGCGGGTGACGGCCTTGAGGAACATGTCTTCGATGGCGAAACCCGCCATTGCTGCCACCATCCAAAGCGCCCCGCGCAGGTTGTTGCGCGGATTGGTCGCCGTCACAGGATGCCTGCGTGTTCCATCGCCGCCCGGATACGCGCCTTGGTGCCATCCGTCAGGCCCACAAGGGGAAGCCGGACCTCTTCGCTGCACATACCAAGCAGAGAAAGACCGTATTTCGCCCCCGCAAGGCCGGGCTCGATGAAGATCGCCTCGTGCAGGGGCATCAGACGATCCTGGTATTCCAGCGCCTTGCGATAGTCGCCCGCCAGCGTTGCCGCCTGAAATTCGGCACAGAGTTTGGGGGCGACATTGGCAGTGACAGAGATGCAGCCCGTTCCGCCATGCGCATTGAAGCCGAGGGCGGTGGCATCCTCACCCGAAAGCTGGATGAAATCCGGCCCGCACGAGGCGCGTTGCATCGACACGCGTTCGATCTTTCCCGTCGCGTCCTTGACGCCGACAATGCGGGGAAGTTTTGCAAGCTGGCCCATGGTTTCGGGCTGCATGTCCACCACCGACCGGCCGGGGATGTTGTAGATGATGATCGGCAGCGTGCAGCAATCGTGCAGCGCCGTGTAATGGGCGATCAGGCCCGCTTGTGTGGGCTTGTTGTAATAGGGCGTCACCACCAGCGCCGCATCTGCCCCCACACGTTCGGCATGCTGGATCAGGCGGATGCCTTCGACGGTGTTGTTAGACCCGGCACCGGCAATAACGGGCGCGCGGCCTGCGGCGAATTTCACCACCGCCTCGACCACGGCCTCGTGTTCCTCATGTGACAGGGTGGGGCTTTCGCCGGTGGTGCCGACGGGGACAAGGCCGGTGGAACCTTGGTCGATCTGCCAGTCGACAAGTTTCTTAAGCGTATCCAGATCGACAGCGCCGTTCTTGAACGGCGTTACCAGGGCGGGAATGGACCCTTTGATCATGGCACGCATCTCCTGTGTTTTGGCGTCGGTCTTGCGGCCTGAGTCGCCCGTGTCAACCGCGCCCTTCCTAGCGGGGTGGCAAAGCCTTGCCAAGCGGGGCCGGGGTTGACGTGGTTGTGGGTTGCGACCTTGGCCCTTGTGCGGCAGACTCCGACGTAAGGATCACGAGCAGTCAACAACGATGATCGGGCAGATGATGGCAAGCGCGCGCCGCCTTGGGTGGCTTATTTCGGCATTTCTGATGATGGGCAGCACGGCGGCGCTGGCCGATGGCGCAAGCGCGCTGCGTGCGGCGCTGGACCGGGCATCGGCCGGGGATTGGGCCGGGGCAAGTGCTGCGGCGCAGGCTGCCGGGCAGGTCGGTGCCGACATCATCACCTGGCAGCGGTTGCGCGCCGGGGACGGGCGGCTGGGGGATTACGAGGATTTCATTGCGCGCCGGGCGGATTGGCCGGGCATGGCGCTGCTGAAGGAAAAAGGCGAGGAGGCGGTTGCGCGGTCCACCGATCCGGGCCGGGTGGTGGCCTATTTCGGCGGGCGTGCGCCCGAAACGGCAGAGGGGTCGCTGGCCCTGATAGCGGCGCTGCGGGCGCAGGGGCGTGCAGCGGAGGCCGAGGCCGAGGCGTTTCGCGCCTGGACGGAGTTGGCGTTTTCGGCTGCGGAAGAGCAGGCCATCCTGGGGATGTATAGCGACGCATTGAAGCTGGCGCATGAGGTGCGACTGGACCGGCTGTTGTGGCAGAACCGGGCGGCCGAGGCCAAGCGGATGCTGCCGCGTGTTGGGCCGGGGTGGCAGGCGCTGGCACAGGCGCGGATGGCGCTGCGCGCGGATTCCGATGGGGTGAATGCACTGATCGAGCGTGTGCCAGCGGATTTGCAGGCCGATCCCGGGCTGGTCTATGAACGGTTCGATTGGCGGTTCCGCCGTGACCGCGATGATGAGGCGGCGGAACTGGTGATCGCGCAATCAAAAAGTGCTGCGGCGCTAGGTGATCCGGATGCCTGGGCTGACCGGCGGGCGGCGTTGGCGCGGTCTTTGTTGCGGGCGGGCAAGGCGCAGGCGGCCTATCGTGTGGCGGCCAATCATTTCACCACCAGTGGCGGGGATTATGCCGATCTGGAGTTTCTGGCAGGGTTCATCGCGCTGCGGAAACTCGGCGATGCCACCACGGCGCTGACCCATTTCCGCAATCTGCGCGAAGGCGTGGCCACGCCCATTTCGGTGAGCCGGGCGCATTACTGGGCCGGGCGGGCGCTGTTGGCGGCAGGGGATCAGGCGGGTGGCACGGCCGAATTGCAGCAGGCGGCACAGCACCAGAGTGCCTATTACGGGTTATTGGCGGCCGAGGCGCTGGGCCAATCGCTGGACCCTTCGTTGTTGAACGATGCGCGGCCTGCGGATTGGCGGGGGGCGGGCTTTGCGAAGTCATCCGTGCTGGAGGCGGCGATGCTGTTGTCACGTGCCGGGCAGCGGGCGCAGGCCAAGCGGTTCTTCCTGCATCTGGGCGAAAGCCTGAGCGGGGCAGAGTTGGACCAGTTGTCCGATCTGGCCTTGCAGATGGACGAGCCGCATATCGCATTGGTGGTGGCAAAGCAGGCGGCGGAAAAGGGCTTGATCCTGCCGCGCGCCTATTATCCGGTGCCATCCTTTGTGCCGGGGGCCGATTTGCCGGTAAGCCGGGCGCTGGCCCTGGCCATTTCGCGGCGCGAGTCAGAGTTTGACCCGGCGGCGCGGTCGGCGGCGGATGCGCGGGGGTTGATGCAGGTGTTGCCATCGACTGCCAAGCTGGTGGCACCACGGGTGGGGCTGACCTTTGACGCGGGCAAGCTGAACGAGCCGGGGTATAATGTGCGGATCGGAACCGGCTATCTGGCGCAACTTGTTGAACAATTCGGGCCTTCGGTGGCATTGATCGCATCGGGATACAATGCCGGGCCAGGGCGTCCAAAGCGGTGGATCGGCCTGTTCGGCGACCCGCGTGATCCGAATGTGGATGTGGTGGATTGGGTGGAGATGATCCCCTTTACCGAGACACGGACCTATGTGATGCGGGTGACGGAAAGCCTGGTCATCTATCGTGCGATCTTGCGCGGGTCGGTCGGGCCAGTGGATGTGACAGGGGAGTTGCGGGGCTAAGGGTTCGTTCCCGACCCCCTTTGTCGCGCATGATGCAGACGGCGGGGGGGTGGCGGTGCGCTGATTGCACAAATTTGTGACAAATCATGGCCACTCGATACCTTCCCCTTTTCCTGCGGCATAGCCCGACCCCGCGCGTGCAGAACTTTGCCTTGCTGGCCGGGATCGAGGCCAGCGTGCGCGGCACGCTGATTTCCGCCATGCCGTTGACGGTTTATGCATCGCTGGGCAGCGCCGAGGCCACGTCGAGCGCCTATTTCTGGGCGGGGATCGTGGCGCTGGTCTGGGGGTTGATGGTGCCGTGGTTCACCCGGCACCTGCCCCGCCGCTGGATGTATACGTCGGGTTGCCTGATGTATCTGGTGGGCATGACGCTGGCGGTGATTGGAACGCCTGTCACAGTGCCGCTGGCGTTGATGTGTCTGGCCGCGGCGACGGCGACGACATTCGTTTGCTTTAACGCCTATGTGCTTGATTACATTGACCGCACCAACCTTGGGCGAAGCCAGTCCACCCAGATGGTTTATGCTGCCGGGCCTTGGGCCATCGGGCCGATGCTGGGGGTGACGCTGCATGACTGGTGGGGGCCTGCGCCGTTCCTGCTGGCCGGGACATTCGCGGTTGTGCTGCTGGTGGTGTTCTGGATCCTGCGGTTGGGGAACGGCAAGCAGATCGCGCGGGCGAAGGGCCCTGCGCTGAACCCCTTGGCCTATCTGGGGCGGTTCTTTCGCCAGCCCCGGTTGATTGCCGGGTGGATGTTCGCGGTGATGCGGTCCTGTGGGTGGTGGGTCTATGTGGTTTACCTGCCGATCTTTTGCATCGAAGCGGGGTTGGGCGACAAGGTGGGCGGTGTCGCGCTTTCGATTTCGAATGCGCTGCTGTTCATCGCGCCCTTGATGCTGCGCTATGCGCGGCGCACATCGGTGCGGCGGACGGTGCGCGTGGCCTTTGGGCTGTGCGGGATGTGTTTTGTGGCCAGCGCGATGTTATCGCCGCTGCCTTGGGTAGCGGTGATGGCGATGATGGGGGCGTCGATCTTTTTGGTGCTGCTGGATGTGGTGGGCGGGCTGCCGTTCCTGATGGCGGTGAAGCCGTCGGAGCGGACGGAAATGTCGGCTGTTTACAGCAGCTTCCGGGATGTGAGCGGTATCCTGACACCGGCGGCGGCGTGGATCGTGCTGGTGCCGTTCGGGGCGCCGTTGGCGGCGTTCTTTGCGGTGACGGGGGCTGGGATGTTGGGGGCGTTCACCATCGCGGGGCGGTTGCATCCGCGGTTGGGGACGTTGCGGCCTTCGCATGGGCGGCCTGTGCCGGGGGAGTGACGGGGCGCGGATTCTGCGGCAGAAAATGCCGTGTTGGTATCGTGGGTTAAGGGTTTGTTAACCGTGTTTCGGCTGAAAATGCAAAAGGCGCGGGCCGTTGCCACGGACCGCGCCTTTGCTGTTTCACCCTGACGGGGATGTGTTGATCAATCCAGAAGGCGGCGGGCGATGACCTGGGCCTGAATTTCGGCGGCGCCTTCGAAGATGTTCAGGATGCGTGCGTCGCAGAGGATGCGGCTGATTGTGTATTCCAGTGCAAAGCCGTTGCCGCCGTGGATTTGCAGGGCGTTGTCAGCCGAGGCCCATGCCACGCGGGCACCGAGGAGTTTGGCCATGCCCGCCTCAAGATCGCAGCGCTTGTCGTGATCCTTTTGCCAGGCGGAGAAATAGGTGAGCTGGCGGGCGATCATGATTTCGACCGCCATCATGGCCAGCTTGCCGGACACGCGGGGGAATTCAATCAGGGATTTGCCGAATTGCTTGCGGTCTTCGGCATATTTCATGCCGACCTCCAGCGCCGATTGCGCCACGCCCACGGCACGGGCGGCGGTCTGGATGCGGGCGGATTCGAAGGTTTGCATCAACTGCTTGAAGCCCTGGCCTTCGACGCCACCCAGCAGGTTTTCACCTTTCACTTTGAAATCGTCAAAGTTGACGGTGTATTCCTTCATGCCGCGATAACCCAGCACCTCGATCTCGCCTCCCGAAAGGCCTTGATCGACAAAGGGTTTTTCGTCGGTGCCGGGGGTCTTTTCTGCCAGGAACATCGACAGGCCGCGATAATCGGTGGTGGCGTCAATGGTGCGGGCCAGCACCGTCATCACATGGGTGCGGGCGGCATGGGTGATCCAGGTCTTGTTGCCGTTGATGACCCAGTCATCGCCATCCTTGCGGCCCTTGGTGCGCAGGGCGCCAAGGTCGGACCCGGTATTGGGTTCGGTAAAGACGGCGGTGGGGAGGATTTCACCCGAGGCGAGTTTCGGCAGCCATTTGGCCTTTTGTTCCGGGGTGCCGCCACAGAGGATGAGTTCGGCGGCGATTTCGGAGCGGGTGCCAAGCGAGCCGACGCCGATATAGCCGCGTGACAGTTCTTCGGACACCACGACCATGCTGGCCTTGGACAGGCCAAAGCCGCCGAATTCTTCGGGGATGGTCAGGCCGAAAACGCCCATTTCGGCAAGAGAATCAATGATTTCCATCGGGATGAGTTCGTCCCGGAGGTGCCATTCCTGGGCATGGGGAATGACCTTGTCATCTGAGAAGCGGCGGAACTGATCGCGGATCATTTCCAGTTCTTCATCAAGGCCGGTGGTGCCAAAGGTGGCGCGGCCGTGATTGTCGCGCATCAGTTCCACAAGGCGGGTGCGGGCGGGGACGGTGTTGCCCTGGGCCATGAGGGCAGCCGCCGCCGCGCCGGGTTTGGCCGGGGTGAGGCCGAGGTCCTGCAAGCGCGCGACCTCTCCCTGGCTCATGGGGATGCCGCCTTGGATCTGCTGGAGGTATTCGCCATAGGCGATTTGCAGCAGCAGCGCCTCCATTTCCGAGAAGGTGCCTGCGGCATCAAGGCGGAGCGCCCAAGCCTGCATCTGGCGCAGGCTTTCGGTGTAGGTGGCCAGCCAGGCCAGCGCGTGGGCGGCGTATTGGTGTTCTTCCAGCGCGGGGGCCGAAACCTTGCCCGATACGGTGACCAAGGCGCGTAGGTTTTCGCGGGCGGCGATGAAGGTGGATTCCACCTCTGGCAACGCCTCGGCCGTGAGGCGGAGGAGATCGGCGAGGAGGGGCGACTGCGTCACGGATTGGCCATCGTGGGGCATCGGGATCACCTTGAACGGGCTATGCTGCGGTTGCGAGATAGGTAGTGCCTTCGGATCGGTTGAGCAACTTAATTTCGCTGCAAAAAGATCAAGTGAAGGAAAATGTCGCAGCGGAATTTTCGATTGGAACGGGCCTTGGTGGTGGAGTGTCGGGTGGTTTCGGGGGTAAGTCGTTGCGGACGTTGAGGTAATTGTTCGGTTTGGGGTGGATTTGCGGTGCAACACGCGGTGCAGCCGTGCAGTGCAGCAAACGGTATGCACGCAGCGCACGGTCGGGGACGGTTAACCACGTTCTGCATCGGGGCTTGGCTTGGTGAGTCGGGGGTTCGCTTTGCCGCCCCTTGGCTTTGTCCGCAGGGGGCGGCATGGTCGCGCCAAAGCGGAGCAGGGGGCAGGAATGGATTGGGCGATGGCCGGGTTGGAGCCTGCGGCCTTTTGGGCGGCGATGGCGGTGACGCTGTTCGCGGGGTTCGTGAAGGGGGCGGTGGGCTTTGCCATGCCGCTGATCATGATTTCCGCCTTCAACGGGTTCTTGCCGCCGGAATTGGCGGTGGCGGGGCTGATCCTGCCGACGTTGATCACCAATATGAGCCAGGCCACGCGACAGGGGATGGCGGCGGCGCGGGCATCGGCCTTTGCCTATCGGCGGTTTCTGATCGGGACAGTGGTGTTCATCGTGCTGTCCGCGCCGCTGCTGACGGTGATGCCGCGCACGGCCTATCTGCTGGTGCTGGGGGTGCCTGTGACGGCCTTTGCGGCATTGCAGCTTGCCGGGGTGCCACTGGCGCTGCCCATTCGGCACCGGGCGCGGGCGGAATGGGGGCTGGGGGTGCTGGGTGGCCTGTTCGGCGGGATTTCCGGCATCTGGGGGCCGCCGTTGCTGGTGTATCTGCTGTCCACAGGGGCGGAGAAGCAAGAAACGGTGCGCGTGCAGGGGGTGGTGTTCCTGATCGGGGCGGCGGCGCTGTTGGTGGCGCACTTGCGCACCGGGGTGGCGGATACGGCGAGCCTTGGGTTTTCAGCGGCGCTGGTGGTGCCGGCGATGCTGGGGATGTTTGCGGGATACCGGTTGCAGGATCGGCTGGATCAGGCGCGGTTCCGGCGCTGGACGCAGGCGTTGCTGGTGCTGACGGGGCTGAATCTGGTGCGGCAGGCGGTGATGTAGAGGACGAATTTTCTGCCAAAATTCTTATCCTCGTGCTTCGCACAGGGATGGTGGCCGGGAAATTTCGCAGAAATCTCCCGGCCGGGTGAGATCAGCCGATGGCGGCGGCTTTCACGTCATCGTCGATGAAGGGCACGTATTGCGCGAAGTTCTTGGAGAACATGTCGACCAGTTTGGCGGCCTGTGCATCATAGGCGGCGGGGTCGGCCCAGGTGGCGCGCGGGTTCAAGAGCGTGGCATCCACCCCCGGCACGGCGACCGGAACATCGAAGCCAAAATTGGCATCGCGGCGGAAGTCGACAGCCGCAAGTGAGCCGTCAAGCGCGGCCGACAGAAGGGCGCGGGTGGCCTTGATCGGCATGCGGCGGCCTGTGCCATAGGCACCGCCGGTCCAGCCGGTGTTCACCAGCCAGCAGGTTGCGCCGTGCTTGGCGATCTTGGCTTGCAGCAGTTTGCCATAAACCTCGGGGCGGCGGGGCATGAAGGGCGCGCCAAAGCAGGTAGAGAAGGTGGGCGTCGGTTCGGTGACGCCCCGTTCGGTGCCGGCCACCTTGGATGTGAAGCCCGACAGGAAGTGATACATCGCCTGCGCGGGGGTCAGCCGCGCGATGGGCGGCAGCACGCCAAAGGCATCGCAGGTGAGCATGATGATGTTCTTGGGGTGCCCGCCAAGACCGGTGGCCGATGCGTTGGGGATGTAGTCCAGCGGATAGGCGCAGCGGGTGTTGGCGGTCAGGCTGTCATCGTCGAAATCGAGTTCCAGCGTTTCGGGATCGTAGACCATGTTTTCCACCACGGTCGCAAAGCGGTGGGTGGTGGCATAGATGTCAGGTTCGGCCTGCGGGTCGAGGTTGATGGTCTTTGCGTAGCAGCCGCCTTCGAAATTAAAGGTGCCACGATCGGACCAGCCGTGTTCGTCATCGCCGATCAGGGTGCGGTCGGGTGCGGCGGAAAGCGTGGTCTTGCCGGTGCCGGAGAGGCCGAAGAACACCGCCGAGTCGACCGGGTTGCCAATGGCGTGGTTGGCCGAGCAATGCATGGGCATGACGCCCTTTTCCGGCAGCAGGTAGTTCAGCAGGGTGAAAACGGATTTCTTGTTTTCGCCCGCATAGGCGGTGTTGGCGATCAGGATCAGTTTCTTGTCGAAGTTCAGCGTGATCACGGTTTCCGTGCGGCAGCCGTGCCGGGCCGGATCGGCCTTGAAGCTGGGGCAGTTGATGATCGTCCATTCGGGGACGAAACTGTCCAGTTCTTCGCGCGATGGGCGGCGGAGGAGGTGGCGGATGAACAGGCCGTGCCACGCCAGTTCGGTGACGACGCGCACGTCAAGGCGGTGGACGGGATCGGCCCCGGCATAGAGATCCTGCACGAAATAATCGCGGCCCTGCATATGGGCCAGCATATCGGCATGCAGCCGATCAAAGGCTTCGGGCGCCATCGGGGCGTTGTTTTCCCACCAGATCGTGTTTTCGACCGATGTGCTGCGGACGACGAACTTGTCCTTGGGGGAGCGGCCGGTGAATTGCCCGGTCGAGCAGAGGAAGGCACCGCCTTTGCCAAGACGGCCTTCGCCGCGCTGGATGGCGTATTCCACCAAGGCCGGTTCGAGGTCGTTGTAAGAGACGTTCCCCAGGCCGGTGATGCCTTGATGTGCCAATTCCTGCGCCGGGTTCACGCGTCCATTCGTCATGCTGCAAGCTCCTGCGGTCGGGATCGCACCGACCATTTCCATCCCAGATATGCACCGCCCGGGCCACGGGGCGGTATGCCAACGTCCGGGCCAAATCGGACGCGACATAAAATTGCTATAACACGTCGTTTGCCGCATGGAACAGGACGCTTTCGCACAGTTAGCGCAACCATTCCGGGTTTAGCGCAACCAGTGGATACAATCCTGCCCGCAGGACGGGAATGTGCGGCAATTTAGCCATTTCTGTGGGTTTTCCGCGACGGTTGCGCCCAACAGATGACGTGATTCGCACATATCGGTTGATTCCCTGCGATGGAAAAATGATCATGCCCCACAAAAGAAAAAATCAATGACACACGGGCAGAGTAGGGAAATCAACATGGCAAGGATCGCACTTGTCGATGATGACAGGAATATCCTGACATCCGTCGCAATGACCCTTGAGGCCGAAGGCTTCGAGGTCGAGACGTATAATGACGGGCAGTCGGCGCTGGATGCGTTCAACCGTCGCCTGCCGGACATGGCGGTGCTGGATATCAAGATGCCGCGGATGGACGGGATGGACCTGTTGCAGCGGCTGCGGCAGAAAACCAGTATGCCAGTGATCTTTTTGACATCCAAGGATGACGAGATCGACGAGGTTCTGGGCCTGCGGATGGGCGCCGATGACTATGTGAAGAAGCCGTTTTCGCAGCGACTTCTGGTGGAGCGTATCCGGGCGCTGCTGCGCCGTCAGGATGCCATCGCCAGTGGCGAGGTTGCGGTGACGGAAGAAACCAAGATCATGGAGCGGGGCAACCTGCGGATGGACCCGCTGCGCCATTCGGTGACGTGGAAGGGCAATGACGTTGCGCTGACCGTGACGGAGTTCATGCTGTTGCAAGCCCTGGCCCAGCGGCCCGGCTTTGTTAAGAGCCGTGACCAGCTGATGGATGTGGCCTATGATGATCAGGTTTATGTGGATGACCGGACCATCGACAGCCATATCAAGCGGCTGCGCAAGAAGATGCGCGCGGTGGATGACAACTTTTCGGCCATCGAGACGCTTTACGGCATCGGCTATCGTTACAACGAAGAATAAATGACCGCAGCGCCGCGCATTGGAAAAGAAGGCCGCCCCGCCCGCAGCGGGGAGGTTGTTCTGGGGGAAGACTGGACCTCGGGAGAGGCGCTGGTTGACCCTGCCTTGCGCGCAAGCCGGGACAGGCGGGGGCTGGTGTCGTTGAACCGGTCGCCGTTGGCGCGGAAAATCATCCTGTTCAACCTGCTGGCGCTTTTGGTGCTGGCGGGGGGCGTGCTGTTTCTGAACCCGTTCCGCGATACGCTGGTTTCGCTGCGCAGCGAGGCGCTGGTGAATGAGGCGGCACTGGTGTCGGATGTGTTCGAGGCGGTGGCGTCCGAGGTTCCGGGGCCGATGGATGCGGCGCGACTGGCGCGAGTGCTTGAGACGGTTCAGGTGCCGCCGGGGGTGGAAGCCTTTGCCGTGGCGGCGGACGGGTCAGTGGTGGCCCGGCGCATGGGCGCCGCGCCCGAGGTGATTGCAGCACGTCCGACACCGATTGTGGATACGCTGACGGGGGCATGGAATGGCGTCCGGGGGATGTTGTCCGGGGGCGAGCCGGAGGCCGCGGGGACCGACGGCCTGTCGCTGGTGCAGACGTTGCTGCCTGCGGCGCTGAAGGGTGAAGGTGTTCGGATCGACGGGCGCGCGCCGGATGGCGGGCGGGTCTTTGCGGTGGCCGAGCCGGTGATGGTGGGCGGGCAGGTGCTGGCCGTGGTTGCGCTGACGGGAGATCAGGGCGGGATTGACGTTTTGGTGCGCGGCGAGCGTGAACAGGTTCTTTTGATTTTCATCGCATCGCTGATGATG
Organism: uncultured Paracoccaceae bacterium; assembly: GCA_958439195.1. GTDB lineage: Bacteria > Pseudomonadota > Alphaproteobacteria > Rhodobacterales > Rhodobacteraceae > Paragemmobacter. The sequence continues at coordinate 143,719 of OY288166.1, read as the reverse complement.
TCCTTCGGGCTGAGCCTTTTGCTGGCGTCGACGATTGCCAACCCGTTGTCGGACCTTGCGGCGGCGGCCGAGTTGGGCCGTGACCGGGATGCGCGCAAGATGGCGCCGGGGCGGGTGCGGATACCCGATCTGGCGGCGCGCCCGGATGAGATCGGGCGGCTGTCGGTGGCCATGCGGGGCATGGTGGCGGCGCTGTATGACCGGATCGACGCGAATGAGCAGTTCGCGGCGGACGTGGCGCATGAGATCAAGAACCCGTTGGCAAGCCTGCGGTCGGCGGTTGGCACGATGCGGCTGGCAAAGCGCGAGGACCAGAAGAACAAACTTCTGGACGTGATCGAGCATGATGTGCGGCGTCTGGACCGGCTGGTCAGCGATATTTCCAACGCCTCGCGGTTGGATAGCGAATTGGTCAAGGAGGAGGAGGAGGAGTTCAACCTTGTCCGCACCCTGACCAATATTGCGGAATATCTGGGCCAGCAGGCGAATGAGAAGGGTGTCGAGTTCATCACCGATTTCCCCAGCGACCCGATCATGATCCGGGGGTTGGAGGCGCGGCTGGCGCAGGTGTTCGTGAACCTGATCACCAATGCAATCAGCTTTTGCGAAGATGGCGATGCCGTGCGCGTCTGGGCGCGGCGGCGCGAGAACCGGGTGTTGATCGTGGTCGAGGATACCGGGCCGGGGATTCCCGAACAGGCGCTGACCAAGGTGTTCAAGCGGTTCTATTCCGAACGTCCGCAGGGGCAGTTTGGCGAACATTCGGGGCTGGGGCTGGCGATTTCCAAACAGATCGTCGAGGCGCATGGCGGTGTGATCTGGGCCGAAAATATCCGGCCGACGCATGCGGATGTAACCTCTGATCCGCTGGGCGCGCGGTTTGTGGTGGGTCTGCCGGTGTGAGTGGCGACCATCTGCTGCATGCGACCTGCGTGGCGGTAGAGGGGCGGGGCATTCTGATCACGGGGCCATCCGGGGCGGGCAAATCGGCGCTGGGCTTGCAGTTGATGGCTTTGGGCGCGCGGCTGGTGGCAGATGATCAAGTGGCGCTTTCGCTGCGGGATGGGGCGCTTTGGGCCGCGTGCCCGCCGACAATCCGGGGAATGATCGAGGCGCGGGGCGTGGGCATATTGAATGCCGAGCCGGATGAAGGGGCCAAGGTGGCGCTGGTGGTCGATCTGGGGGAAGCAGAGACGATGCGTTTGCCTTTGCGACGTAGGGTTTCCTACCTCGGACGTACAGTAGACCTTGTGCTTGGGCAGAATGCGCCCCATTTCCCGGCTTCGCTGATGCTCTATGTCAGGGCAGGGCGACGGGAATGACGGAAGCGCCCGGTTTGACGCCCGGTTTGACGAAAGTATCTGCGATGCAGGACGCGATACCGCAACAGGAGCACCGTCTGGTGCTGGTGACCGGGCCTTCGGGGGCGGGGCGGTCAACGGCGATTGATGCGTTTGAAGATCTTGGTTTTGAGGTCATCGACAACCTGCCCCTGAGCCTTGTGCCACGTTTGATCGAGGGCGCGCCTTTGGGGCGGCCCATCGCGTTGGGCCTGGATGTGCGGAACCGGGATTTCAACGTGGCGGCGCTGATCGAGTTGATTGATGCGCTGACGCGGGACCCGCGGGTGGCGCTGGAAGTGGTTTATGTGGATTGCGCGGCGGCGGTTCTGATCCAGCGCTACAGCCAGACGCGGCGGCGGCATCCGCTGGCCCCTGCCGAGACGCCCGCCGAGGGCGTAGCGCGCGAGATTGACCTTCTGGCCCCGATCCGGGCGCGGGCGGATCACCTGATCGACACGACAGAGATGAGCCCGCATGACCTGAAGGCGGAACTGGCGCAATGGTTCGATCCACGGGTGGGCGCACGCCTGGCGGTGTCGTTGCAGAGTTTCAGTTACAAGCGCGGGATGCCAAGGGGCGTGGACATGGTGTTCGACTGCCGTTTCCTGCGGAATCCCTATTGGGAAGCGGGCCTGCGCGATCTGGACGGGCGCGATGCGGCGGTTGAGGATTATATCCGCGGTGATGCGCGTTTTGCTGAATTCTACGATAAGTTGAGCGATCTGGTGACCTTTCTTCTTCCGGCTATGGTGGAGGAAGGAAAGGCGCATCTGGCCATCGGTTTTGGCTGCACCGGCGGGCAACACCGCAGTGTTGCAGTTGCAGAAATATTGGGCAAGGCGCTTGCAGAGGCTGGCTGGCCGGTGTCAAAACGTCACCGGGAACTGGAACGCAGGGCGGCATCTGAGCCGCCCTTGGCTACTGGGGTGACGGGCGCGTGATCGGCATTGTGATCGTGGCACATGGCGGGCTGGCGCGGGAATACCTGTCGGCGGTGGAGCATGTTGTGGGCAAGCAGGATGCGATGCGCGCCATCGCCATCGAAGATGAGCATGACCGCAGTGCCAAGCAGGCCGAGATCTGCGCAGCAGCGGATTCGGTGGATCGCGGGCAGGGCGTGGTGGTGGTGACGGACATGTTCGGGGGGTCGCCGTCCAACCTGTCGCTGATGGCCTGCGCGGGTCAGGATCGGCGGATCGTTTATGGCGCGAACCTGCCGATGCTGATCAAACTGGCCAAGTCGCGCGAGTTGACGGTGCCCGAAGCGGTTGCGGCGGCGCTTGACGCGGGGCGCAAGTATATCAACAGTCTGGATCTTGGCGGCGGGGCTTAGGTTGTGGCTCAGGTTTGGGTTTGAACTGGGGCGGTGGGGCGTAAGCTGGGTAAAATGACCGGACGTGTATTGCGGATCATCAATGAAAAGGGCCTGCATGCGCGGGCATCGGCCAAGTTCGTGGAAGTGGTGGAACGCCATGACGCGCAGGCCAAGGTTACAAAGGACGGCATGACCGTGTCGGGGGATTCCATCATGGGCCTGCTGATGCTGGCGGCGTCGCGTGGAACGGCCATCGAAGTGGTGACGTTGGGGGCGGAAGCGGAGAAGCTTGCCGATGCGCTGGAGGCGCTGGTTGCAAACCGCTTCGGCGAGGACTACTGAGGCGCGTCAGACGCGAAAGGCAAAGCCGCCGTGACCGAGACGTCGCAGAGCGAAGATCTCCGCAGCCTTGAGGTGAGCGAAGAGGAACTTGCCCGCCGCAGGGTGGAGCGGGCGGAACGCCCATATGACATGCGCCGCCTGTCCTATGCCGGGACGTTCAAGAACCCGTTCAAGGCGAACACCATCCGTGCCTTGGAATGGCTGACGGCGAAGGTCACGCTGTTGAAGCTGATCCGGGATTTTGAACGGACGGGCGCGCCGGTGGGGGCGCCGTTCTGGCCCAAGGCGATCCGTCAGATGGGGATCACCATCCAGACGCCGCCCGAAGAAATCGCGCTGATCCCCAAGACCGGGCCGTTGGTGGTGGTGTCGAACCATCCGTCAGGATTGGTGGATGGGATGGTTCTGGCCGAGATGGTCACAAGGGTGCGGTCGGATTTCAAGATCCTGACACGGTCCCTGCTGACGGGTATCCCCGAGGTTGAGCAATTCATGATCCCCGTGCCGTTCCCGCATGAGGACAATGCGCGCGAGTTGGGGTTGCAGATGCGCAACGAAACGATGGCGCATCTGAAGGCGGGGGGGGTAATCATCCTGTTCCCGGCGGGCAAGGTGGCGATGAGCGAGGGCTGGTGGGGACCGGCGGTGGAGAGCGAGTGGAACGTCTTCACCCACAAGATCGTGAAATCATCCGGCGCGACGATCCTGCCGGTGTTTTTCCCGGGCCAGAACAGCCGCGCGTTTTTGATTGCCAACAAGATCAGCGACACGGTCCGGCAGGGGCTGCTGCTGTATGAGATCAAGCGGTGCTTGTTCAAACCGACGCGGCCCGTGATCGGCGCGCCGATCCCGGCGGAAGAGTTGAAGAAGTGGGAAGGCAACCCGCGCGGGTTTCTGGCCTGGCTTCGGGAACATACGCTGTCCTTGGGGAAGTAGGTTCAGATCGGAACGCTTTGTTCCTAAGTTGCTGAACGCACTAGACCGGCGAAGACATCATTCAGTCTGCTGGTTCGGAAAATATAACATCGAGAATGCAAAGAGGGCCGCATACATCATGAGTGGCGCGCCCATCCATTTAGCGTCGCCGGGATCCGTTGCGCCTTGAAGTATCCCGAACGCGCCAACGATAACGATAAGGGTCCAGATGAGAGTGCTGGCAAGGGAGCCAAGTGGCTTTTTCCGCAACCTTGCGAGTAGTACGACTGAGGATGAGATCAGGGGTAGTGATCCGGCGAGCAAGAATAGGATGCCCAGTGCGGTTGTTCCGAAACTTGCATTACCGGAGCCGAGACATTGATTGATTGAGCAAACTCCCAAGAAAGCAAACACGACAAAAAGGTACACAGAGGCCAAGATCGTCGGGATGATGAGCCAGTAGAAAGGTAAGGCCCTTGTCATTGGTTCATCTGGTCGGCACCGGCACGTCGCCACGATAATCGTAGAAGCCGCGTTGGGTTTTGCGGCCCAGCCAGCCCGCCTCGACATACTTTGTCAGCAGCGGGCAGGGGCGGTATTTGGTGTCGGCAAGACCGTCATGCAGGACGTTCATGATGGCAAGGCAGGTGTCCAGGCCGATGAAATCGGCCAGTTCCAGCGGGCCCATCGGGTGATTGGCGCCGAGTTTCAGGGACTCGTCGATGGATTTGACCGACCCCACGCCTTCGTAAAGTGTATAGACCGCCTCATTGATCATTGGCATCAGGATGCGGTTGACGATGAAGGCGGGGAAATCTTCGGCGCTGGCGGCGGTTTTGCCGAGTTTGCGGACGACCGCGTGGAGCGTGTCCCACGTCTCTTGATCGGTGGCGATGCCACGGATCAGTTCCACCAGTTGCATGACCGGGACCGGGTTCATGAAGTGAAAGCCCATGAACTTTTCCGGTCGGTCGGTGCGGCTGGCGAGGCGCGTGATGGAGATCGACGAGGTGTTTGAGGTCAGGATCGTGCCGGGTTTCAGATGGGGGACCAGATCCTCGAATATCGCCTGCTTGACGGTTTCACGTTCGGTGGCGGCTTCGATCACCAGATCGGTCTGCCCAAGGTCGGCAAGTTTCAGCGTGGTCTTGATGCGGCCCATCGCGGCGGCCTTGTCTTCGGCCGACACCTTGCCACGACTGACCTGGCGTTCGATGTTGCGATCGATCAGCGCGACGGCCTTGTCGAGGCTGTCCTGCGCGATGTCATTGAGCAGGACATCATAACCGGCAAGCGCAAAGACATGGGCGATGCCATTACCCATCTGACCTGCGCCCACGATGCCGACGGTGCGGATCTCTGCCATGCTCATGCTCCTTCTGTCCGGGCAGACCTTAGGCTTCCGCGGGTGGCGGGCGCAAGATGCCGTGGGCGGGGCGAGATGCGGAAAGATCGGTGCAAATTGCGACTTTAGCGCTTTGTTCATCCCCGCCGGGCAGGCTGGACCTTGGGTGTTGTGAATGTGGGGGTAGGCTATGGCCTATGTATATCCGGTTGACGGGTCGTTGGATTATTTGCCGTGCCGCTATGGGCGGTCGAGGTTGTTGTTTCGGGGGCCAAGGCGCGATGTGAGCGGGCGCTATGCGGTGGTTCTGGGTGGGATCGAAGCCTATGGCAGGTATATTCCGCAGCCGTTTCCGGCGCTGGTGGAGGCGGGGCTGGATCTGCCCGTGGTCAACCTGGGGTGCCCGAATGCCGGGCCGGACGCATGGATGGGCGACCCTGCCGTGATGGAAATCGTGTCACGCGCGGCCGTGACGGTGGTGCAGGTGCCGGGCGCGGCGGATTTGACCAACCGCCTGTATGCCGTGCATTCGCGGCGGAATGATCGGTTCCTGCGCGCGTCGCCGGTCTTGCAGGCGATCTATCGGGGGGTGGATTTCACCGATTTCAGCTTTACCCGGCACATGCTGCGGTCGCTGTTCGACGTGGGGCCAGAGCGGTTTGCCCTGGTGGCAGAGGAATTGCGGTCGGCTTGGGCGGCACGCATGGGGGCGTTGATGGCGCAGATTCCGGGGCAGAAGGTTTTGTTGTGGATGGCGGACCGCCCGCCTGGGCCACGGCGGGATGCACCGCTGGGCGAACCCGTGCTGGTGGATGCCGCGATGTTGGAGGCGTTGGCGACGCAGGCGGATGCGCTGGTGACTGCGGTGACGAGTGCGCGGGCAAAGGCGCGTGGGGTGGAGGGGATGGTGTTTCCCGCCATGGCCGAACCTGCGGCGCGGGGATTGCCGGGGCTGGGCGCGCATGAGGACGTGGCGGCGGCCTTGCTGCCGGTGCTGCGCGGGATGGTTTGAACATGCAAAAGGGGCGCGGGATCACCCCCGCGCCCCTTTTGTTTTGCCCATCAGGACGGATCAGAGCTTTTCGATCATTTCCGGCACGGCGGTGAAGAGGTCGGCCACAAGGCCGTAATCGGCGACCTGGAAGATCGGCGCCTCTTCGTCCTTGTTGATGGCAACGATGACCTTTGAATCCTTCATCCCGGCAAGGTGCTGGATCGCGCCGGAGATGCCGACGGCGACATAAAGCGTGGGGGCCACGACCTTGCCGGTCTGGCCGACCTGCCAGTCGTTCGGGGCATAACCCGAATCGACAGCCGCGCGCGAGGCACCGACAGCGGCACCCAGCTTGTCGGCCAGCTTTTCGATCAGGGCAAAGTCTTCCTGGCTGCCAACGCCGCGCCCACCCGAGACGACGATGCCTGCGGAGGTGAGTTCCGGGCGGTCAGACGCGGCGACCTTGTCTTCGACCCATTTCGACAGCGAGGCATCGGCGCTTGCGGCGATCTTTTCGACGGCGGCTGACCCGGTGGAGCCGACAGCGGTGAAGGATGCGGTGCGGACGGTGAATACCTTTTTCGCATCCGCCGATTTTACGGTCTGGATGGCGTTACCGGCGTAGATCGGGCGTTCGAACGTGTCGGCGTCGATGACGGCGGTCACGTCGGAGATGACCATCACGTCCAGAAGGGCGGCCACGCGGGGCAGCACATTCTTGGAGAACGCGGTCGCGGCGGCGGCGATGTGGCTGTAATTGCCTGCAAGGCCCGCGATCAGGGCGGCGGTGCTTTCGGCCATGCCATGATCGAAGGCGGCGTCATCGGCATGCAGCACCTTGGCCACGCCATCAAGTTTAGCCGCCTCGGCCGCCGCAGCGGCAGAGGTGCCTGCGATCAGCAGATGCACGTCGCCAAGGGAGGCGACGGCGGCGAGGGTTTTTGCAACGGCATCCGTGGCAAGCTGCCCATCATTCACATCGGCGAGAAGAAGAACGGCCATGTCAGATCACCCCTGCTTCGTCTTTGAGTTTCGCAATGAGTTCTTCGATCGAGCCGACCTTGACCCCGGCTTTGCGGCCCGCGGGTTCGACGGTCTTGACGACCGACAGGCGCGGCGCGACATCGACGCCGTAATCGGCGGGCGTCTTGGCGGCGAGCGGCTTTGCCTTTGCCTTCATGATATTGGGCAGCGAGGCATAGCGGGGTTCGTTCAGGCGCAGGTCAACGGTCACGATGGCGGGCATCTTGACAGCGATGGTCTGAAGGCCGCCGTCGACTTCGCGGGTCACGGTGGCGGTGTCGCCGTCGATGGCGAGTTCGGAGGCGAAGGTCGCCTGCGACCAGCCGAGCAGAGCGGACAGCATCTGGCCGGTGGCGTTCATGTCATTGTCGATGGCCTGCTTGCCGCAGAGGACGAGGCCGGGGCCTTCCTCTTTGACGACCGCTGCGAGCAGTTTGGCGACGGCGAGCGGTTCGATATCGGTCTGCACGTTATCGGTGGCCTCGATCAGGATGGCGCGGTCGGCCCCCATGGCGAGCGCGGTGCGCAGGGTTTCCTGCGCCTGCTTCACACCAATGGACACGACGACGATTTCCGTGGCGATGCCTTTTTCCTTGAGCCGGATCGCCTCTTCCACGGCGATTTCGTCGAAGGGGTTCATCGACATTTTCACGTTGGCCAGATCGACGCCCGATCCATCCGCCTTGACGCGGACTTTCACGTTGTAGTCGATCACACGTTTGACAGGCACGAGGACCTTCATCGCGTCTCTCCTTTTGCGGGCCGCGCGGGGGCGGGCCGTGTCCCAAGCTATTGACAGCGTAACTAGACTGTCCACCGACGCGGGAACAGACCAAATACGACGCGAAACCGCGTCCCGACGTCGCGTTTTTGGGGCGGATCAGCCTTCGCGGGTCAGGCCGGGCACCCAGAGGACATCATCCTTGCCATCGTTGTTGGCGATGCGGCCCGCGACGAAGAACCAGTCCGACAGGCGGTTGAGGTATTTGACCGACTCGGGGTTTACCGATTCCATCGTGGCAAGTTCGACCGTCAGGCGTTCGGCACGGCGGCAGACGGTGCGGCAGAGGTGGAGGTATGTGGCCAGCGGCGCGCCGCCCGGCAGGATGAAGCTGCGCAGGGGTTCCAGCCTGGCGTTCATCACGTCGATTTCACGTTCCAGCCGTAGCACCTGTGCCTCTTGCATCCTGAGCGGTGTATAGGGGAGCGTTTCGTCAAGGTGCATGTCGGGGGTGCAGAGATCGGCCCCCAGATCGAACAGGTCGTTCGAGATGCGGGCAAGGGCGGCGTCGATGTCGCCGGTGGCGTGCAGGCGGGCAAGGCCGACAGTGGCGTTGGTTTCATCGACCGTGCCATAGGCGGAAACACGGGTGGCGTGCTTGGCCACGCGCGCGCCGTTGCCCAGCGCGGTTTCGCCGGCATCGCCGGTCTTGGTGTAGATTTTCGACAGAACAACCATGTTCAACCCCTGGATTGGAAATAGGCGAAGGCGACGATCAGGGCCACGGCGACGGCCTGCGCGATGATGCGATAGCGCATGATGCGGTTGGCGTGTTTGCGGTTGAAGTCGCCCCCTTTGGCAAAGCCGCCGATGCCCAGCATCAGGATGGCAAGAACGGCCAAGGCGGCAATTGCGGCGACGATGAACAGCGGATCTGACAGCATGGCGTTTCCCCCTCGTGCTTGGGGTGATCTAGGGGGGATTGTGGGAAAAGCGAAAGGCTAAATCGTGGATGGGGTAGATTGCGCCGCTTTTCATGCGGACTGTCAGCCCTTGGCAATGACGCGGTCAAGCAGGCGGGTGGGCAGGATGCGTTTGAAGAAACCGGCAAGGTGGGTGGGGGTGGTGACGTAATAGCGGGCGCGGGGGCGGGGGGATTCGATGGCGTGGATCAGGTGGGCGGTGACGGCAGAGGCGGGAAGTTCCCAACGGTCTTTCTTCACCTCGGGTTTGTAGAGCCGGTCAAGCAGGGTGCTGTATTCGTCGCGGCGGGCGGAGTTTTCCCAGTCGATCCATTTCTCAAAGTGGGGGATGGCGTTCTGGCGGATGCGGGTGGCGATGGGGCCAGGTTCGATGAGGATGACGTCAATCCCGGTGCCTTGCATTTCAAGGCGGAGAACATCGGACAGACCTTCGAGCGCGAATTTGGTGGATACGTATGCCCCGCGCCATTTGGCCCCGACAAGGCCAAGGACGGAGGAGCATTGCACGATGCGGCCATGCCCTTGGGCGCGGAAGGTGGGGATGAGGCGTCGGGTCAGATCGTGATAGCCGAAGAAGTTGGTTTCAAAGATTTCCCGCAGCGCGCCGCGGGGCAGGTCTTCGACGGCGCCGGGGCAGGCGAAAGCGCCATTGTTAAACAGCGCATCCAGTTTGCCCCCGGTACGGGAGAGGGTTTCCGTGACAGCGGATTCAAGGCTGGCCTCGCTTGCGTGGTCGAGGGGGAAACTTTCCAGCCCCTCGCTGATCAGGCGGTCGCAGTCGCCTTGTTGGCGGCAGGTGGCGAAAACGCGCCAGCCGCGCGCCTTGAGAGTATGCGCGGCGTCGTAGCCGATGCCCGAAGAGCATCCGGTGATAAGGATGGATCGCATATGCCTGTCGCCTGCTTTTTTCTGCTGCTTTGAGCGTGATTTAGCGGCAGGTCAGGCGGTTTGGCAATGGTGCGCCGATCAGTCGGCGGCGGGGAAAAGTGTCAGCGTCGACAGCGTGGGTGCGTCGTTCGAGATGAGACGGCGATGCACATAGCCATCGACCCCGTCACCTTCGATGCGGATGCGCATCCAATCACCGGCTTCTTCGACAAGCTGGACGATTTCGCCACGTTCGACCCGACCGATCACCACGCCGTTCCGGCTGGCGGCGTCGCGGACATTGGCGGCATCTGCGGTGATGTAACGCAGGGTGACGGTGGGGTTGTTGAAATCGTTGAAGGCCGGTTCGGTTGTTTCGTCAGACATGCTGGCCTGCTGGACCACAGCGTCGCCCGGTGCAGGCAGGATGCGCAACGTATCGGATGGGGTGGCGGCGACGGTTTGCGTTGCGGACACCGTTTCGGGTTCTGGTGCAGGCATGGCGGGCGCTGCCGCCACGTCATAGGCGCCGCGCAGACCCATGCGCTGCTGGCCGCGGTCTTCACCGCCCAAGAGAAGTGTCAGGTAGAATGCTGTGCCGAAGAAAAGCAGATAGCGAAACATGGTAAAGACCCGACTCATACGTTGAATAAGTCCCGCTTTAGCACGGCTTTTGGTTGAGTTGGTGCGGAAATTTTCCTTTTGGACCAAGGTCTGATCCGGGCAGGAGGCCGGCGTTGGGGGTGTGACGGTTTCGGCTGGACCGATGGCGCGCGGCGAATTACACAACATCCATGTCCGACACGCCTGATACCCCCAAGATCGTGCCCATTGAGGTGTCTGAACCGCTGAGCCGTGCGATTGGCGAGCGGTATCTGACCTATGCGCTGTCGACGATCATGCACCGGGCGCTGCCCGATGCGCGCGACGGTTTGAAGCCGGTGCATCGGCGAATCCTCTATGCGATGCGGGAATTGCGGCTGACGGCGACGGGGGGATTCCGCAAGTCGGCCAAGATTTCGGGCGACGTGATGGGGAACTATCACCCGCATGGCGATGCCGCGATTTATGACGCGATGGCGCGGTTGGCGCAGGATTTCAACGTGCGTTACCCGCTGGTCGATGGGCAGGGGAATTTCGGCAATATCGACGGGGATAACCCGGCGGCCAGCCGATACACCGAGGCGCGGCTGACGGCGATTGCCGAAACGCTGATGGAAGGGTTGGCGGAGAACGCCGTGGACTTCCGCCCGAACTATGACGGGACGCTGGAAGAGCCGGTGGTGATGCCGGCGGCGTTTCCGAACCTGCTGGCCAATGGGTCATCGGGGATTGCGGTGGGGATGGCCACGAACATCCCGCCCCATAACCTGGATGAATTGATCGGGGCGTGCCATGCGATGCTGGGTAATCCCGGTATTTCGGATGATGAATTGGTGGCCTTTGTGCCGGGGCCGGATTTCCCCACGGGCGGCGTGCTGGTGGAGCCGCGGGCGAATATTCTGGATGCCTATCGCACGGGGCGCGGGTCTTTCCGGCTGCGCGCGAAGTGGGAGGTAGAGGATCTGGGCCGGGGGATGTGGCAGATCATTGTCACCGAGATCCCGTATCAGGTGCAGAAATCCAAGCTGATCGAAAAGCTGGCGGAACTGATCCAGACCAAGAAGATCCCGATCCTGGCCGATGTGCGCGATGAAAGCGCCGATGATGTGCGGATCGTGCTGGAGCCGCGCACGCGGACGGTGGAACCCGACATGCTGATGGGTATGCTGTTCAAGAACAGCGATCTGGAGATCCGGTTCAGCCTGAACATGAACGTGCTGATCGACGGCAAGGTGCCGAAGGTCTGTTCGTTGAAAGAGGTGCTGCGGGCGTTTCTGGATCATCGCCGCGATGTGTTGCAGCGCCGGTCGCTGCACCGGATGGAAAAGATCGACCACCGGCTTGAGGTGTTGGAAGGCTTTATCATCGCCTTCCTGAACCTGGACCGGGTGATCGACATCATCCGCTATGACGATGATCCCAAGCGCGCGCTGATGGCTGAGGATTGGTCCAAGGACCACAAGCGGGCGACATCGGAGAAGGATTATGCCGGCCCGCCGGACGGGGAAGGCGAGCTGACCGAGGTGCAGGCCGAGGCCATCCTGAACATGCGGCTGCGGTCTTTGCGGCGGCTGGAGGAGATGGAGCTGATCCGTGAGCGGGACGCGCTGATGAAGGAGCGGGCCGATCTGGCGGACCTGTTGGAAAGCGACCGGCGGCAGTGGAAGCAGGTGGGCGTGGAGCTGGAGGCGATCCGCAAGCAGTTCGGCAAGGACAGTAAGGGTGGCGCGCGGCGCACAGCATTCGCCGAGATGGGCGATGTGGAAGAAGTGCCGTTCGAAGCGATGATCGAACGGGAACCCATCACGGTGATCTGTTCCAAGATGGGCTGGATTCGCGCGATGAAGGGGCAGGTTGCGCTGGATAGTGACGTGAAGTTCAAGGATGGCGACGAAGGGCGGTTCCTGTTCCACGCCGAGACGACGGACAAGATACTGCTGGTTGGGTCGAACGGGCGGTTCTACACGCTTTTGGGGGCCAACCTGCCCGGTGGGCGGGGCATGGGCGAACCCGTGCGGTTGATGGTCGATCTGCCGAATGAGGCCGAGATTGTTGAATTGATGATCTATCGTCCCGGTGAAAAGCTGTTGGTGGCATCCACCGCCGGGGATGGTTTTGTTGTGCCGTCGGAAGAGGTGCTGGCGCAGACGCGGGCGGGCAAGCAGGTGTTGACGGTGCGGGATGGCGTGAAAACCGCGCTGTGCCGCCGCGTGGCGGGGGATACGGTTGCCGTGGTGGGGGACAACCGCAAACTGCTGGTGTTCCCGCTGGCCGAGTTGCCCGAGATGGCCAAGGGCAAGGGCGTGCGCTTGCAGAAATACAAGGATGGCGGGTTGTCGGATGCGACGACCTTTACGTTGGCCGAGGGGCTGACGTGGAAAGACCCGGCCGGGCGGACGCGGACCGAGGCGGATCTGGCCGAATGGGCCGGGCCACGGGCGGGGGCGGGCAAGATGGCGCCGCGCGGGTTCCCCAGGGATAACAGATTTAACTGACACGATTTCAGGGATTTGTGATGGATCACCCGACTGTTTCTGATGTGCCAGTCGGTCCTGACGTTAAGGTTCAGTATCGGGGGGATGCGGCAAAGCTGTTTCCGCTGGCGCTGGGCGTAGGTGTGCTGGGGCTGGTGACGTTTGGGATTTACCGGTTCTGGGGTAAGGCGCGCATTCGGCGGCATGTCTGGGGGAAGATGCGCGTTGGCGATGACGCGCTGGAATTCACCGGGACGGGGCTGGAGATGTTTCTGGGCTTTCTGATGGCGGTGGTGGCGTTGGCCATTTATCTGGCCATCGTGCAGTTGATCCTGTTTTCCGTGGGCATCCGGTTCATCTTTGATCCGCAATCCGAGATGGAGGTGATCGCGCAGGGGGTTTCGGTTGCGCTGTCCTTTGTGGCGGTGCTGCCCCTGCTGATCTTTGCGGCCTATCGGGCGCGGCGATACAAGCTGGCGCGGACGCGGTTCCGGGGTATTCGGTTCGGGATGGAAAAGGCGGCGGGCGGTTATGTGATCCGGGCGCTGGGCTATCTGGGGCTGACGGTGGTGTCGCTGGGTCTGCTGTGGCCCCTGATGACATTCCGGCTTGAGGCCTACATGACCGACCGGACATGGTATGGCGGGGCGCGGTTCCGGCAGGGCGGGACGTGGACGGGGCTGTATCGCGCCTATCGGCATGTGATCGTGGGCATGGCGCTGGTGGCAGCAGCGGTGGTTCTGGGCCTGATGGATCAGGGCGGGTTGGCGGCACTGTCGGGCATTGTCGGTGCGATCTGGGGCGGTATCGGGTTGATCCTGTATCGGGTGCGGGGATTTGGATACCTGATGTCGCACAAGGCGTTGGAGGGCGGGCTTGGGTTTCGGGCCGAGCCGCGTGCGGGGACGGTGGTCTGGACCTATATCAAGGGGGCGTTGATCGTGGGTCTGTTGGGCGGCGTCGCATCGGGTGTCATCTTTTCGCCGCTGGGGGCGATGATGGCGGGTGTGGAGGATGCGGGCGATCTGATGCGGGTGGAATATGCGGTGCTGGGGGTTGTGATGTATCTGCTGGTCCTGACGGTGTTCGGGGCGCTGTCATTGGTGTTCATCAGCCAGCCGGTGCTGGCCCATTTCGCGGATAGTGTGACGGTGACGGGGATCGGTGCGCTGGATGCGGTGCGGCAGCGGGTGGCCGATGACGGGGCAGATGCCGAAGGTTTGGCCGATGCGCTGGACATGGGCGGGGCGTTCTGATGCTGCCCGCGCCGGAGAACGCCGTCTGGTTTGACGGGCAGAGCGCGCGCCGGCAGGCGGTGTTGGTGGAGGTGTCGCCGGACGGGCGCGCCCTGCGCTTTGGCGGGCAGGTCTGGCCGGTGGACCGGCTGCGGCAGATCGAGGGTGCGGGGCTGGTTCTGGCGCTGCTGGTCGCGGATGGGGACGATGAGTTGCCGCATGATCCGGCGCGGCTGGTTCTGGACGAGGGGCCGATGGCGGGCTGGGTGCGGGGAAATGCGGCCCATCTGGCGCGGCGGGATGTGCAGCGGGGAACAGGCGTCAAGATAGCCGTGCGCGTCGGTTTGGCGGCGGTGGCGCTGGCGGCGATCTTGTTCGTGCTGTTACCCCGCATTTCCGACCGGCTGGCCGACCAATTGCCGCTGGATCAGGAGGTGGCCTTTGGTCAGGCGGTGATCGGGCAGATCGAAGGTTTTCTGGGCGGGGATCGGCCTTTGACCTGTGATGCGCCAGAGGGGCTGGTGGCGCTGGAAAAGATGGAGCGGCGGCTGACCGAGGGGCAAGGGCTGCGCTATGACATCGAATTGCGGGTATTCGACCATGAGATGCTGAACGCATTTGCCGCGCCGGGCGGGCAAGTGGTGATCATCCGCGGGCTGCTGGATGCTGCGGATACGGCCGAAGAGGTGGCGGGCGTGCTGGCGCATGAGATCGGCCATGTCGAGGCGCGCGATCCGACGCGGCTGGCGTTCCGGTCGGCCGGATCGGCGGGGATATTGGCGCTGGTTCTGGGGGATGTGACGGGCGGGACGGTGATCGGTTTGCTGGGGGACCACATCCTGAGCGCGTCCTATACGCGGGATGCAGAGGCGAAGGCGGATGCCTTTGCCTTTGGCCTGTTGCAGAGGACGGGGATTGGGACGGAAGGGCTGGCCGCGTTTTTTGAGCGGATTTCCGGGATGGGCGCGGATGTGCCAGAGATATTGGCCACGCATCCGGCCAGCGGGAACCGGGCAGAAGCGGCCAGAGGTGCGGGTGGGGCCGCGGAACGGCCGGTTTTGACCGATTCCGAATGGCGGGCGTTGAAGCGCATCTGCCGCTAAGTCCGTCAAGTCGTGCCGAATTGTCCGCGACAAGACAACCCGTCGCGGACACACTCGTTACCAGCACACGAACAGAAGCCGCGACGGTTCAAGCCGCCGCTCCATTCACGAGCAGATATAGACGTGGGTGCAGGATTATCAATCAGAGATTGAGTAAGATGCGAAATTCATTGGTGTGACAATGGTTGGCCTGTCACCGGCAATGGCCATATGCGCAGCGCATCCCGGTGAGGTTGCCGTGTCGGCGGCAGAGGGTTTTTGAGGATTGCAGTGGGTGCAGACTTGTTCACGTCTGCCTGATGCACCGGCGGCAGGGCGCGCTGGTGCAAGGGCGACCGTTGCGTAGTAGCGTTCCAGCCGTTATCGGGGTGGAAATGGCCTGCGGGCCGCGACTGACGGGAGACCCCATGCTGATCCTTCGCCAAGTTGCCTTTTTCATCGGGCTTGCCGTGTTGGCGGGTTGCGGCGCGAGTGATCTGGAGGAGCCGCCGGTTCCTTTGGGGAACTTTGCGCTGGGATTGAATATTGTCGTCGCCGACAATGTGCAGAAGGTTCCGATTTCCCGCGATGCCTCGGTCGAGGAGTGGGAGGCGGTGATGAAAGACGCGGTTTCCGACAGGTTCGGGCGCTATGATGGGCCAAAGTTGTATAACATCGGCATTTCCATTGACGGCTATGCGCTGGCCCCGCCCGGTATTCCTGTGGTGGCGGCGCCCAAGTCAGTGCTGGTGATCACGGCCAATGTCTGGGACGACGCGGCAGAGCAGAAGCTGAATGCCGAGGGGCATCGGATCACGGTGTTTGAAAGCCTGTCGGGTGAAACGGTTATCGGCACCGGCCTGACGCGCAACAAGAAGGAGCAGATGGAAGCACTGTCCTATAACGCGGTCAAGCGGGTGGAGGAGTGGTTCCTGGATAACCCGGAATGGTTCGGTCTGCCGCCGAAGGATGCGTCGCTTCCACAAGGGGGCCAGCCGGTGGGCGGCCGATAACACCATGCGATGCGCGAGAGCGGCAAAGGATGCCGTTCACGCTTGATTTTCCCCGCTTGGCGGCTTAATTCGCCGCCCGAGTAGCACAGGGCCGGGTTCGGCCCCCCAATCCGAAGGCCCGAAGACATGGCAAAGGCAAAGTTTGAACGGAACAAACCGCACGTCAACATTGGCACGATTGGCCACGTTGACCATGGCAAGACGACGCTGACGGCGGCGATCACGAAGTATTTCGGCGAATTCCGCGCCTATGACCAGATTGACGGTGCGCCGGAAGAGCGTGCGCGCGGGATCACGATTTCGACCGCGCATGTGGAATATGAGACGGAAGCCCGTCACTATGCCCACGTCGACTGCCCCGGCCACGCCGACTATGTGAAGAACATGATCACCGGTGCCGCGCAGATGGACGGCGCGATTCTGGTGTGTGCCGCGTCGGATGGCCCGATGCCGCAAACGCGCGAGCACATCCTGCTGGGTCGCCAGGTGGGTATTCCCTACATGGTCTGCTACATGAACAAGGTTGACCTTGTTGATGACGAAGAGCTGATCGAACTGGTCGAGATGGAAATCCGCGAGCTGTTCTCCAGCTACGAATATCCGGGCGACGACATTCCGATCATCAAGGGCTCGGCCCACCAGGCCATGATCGGCGAGCGCAAGGACATCGGCGAGGACAGCATCCGCGCGCTGATGAAGGCCGTGGATGAATACATCCCGACGCCGGCCCGTGCGATCGACCAGCCGTTCCTGATGCCGATCGAAGACGTGTTCTCGATTTCGGGCCGCGGCACGGTTGTGACCGGTCGTGTGGAGCGTGGCGTGATCAACGTCGGCGACGAAGTTGAAATCGTGGGCATCCGCGACACCAAGAAATCGGTCTGCACGGGCGTGGAAATGTTCCGCAAGCTGTTGGATCGTGGTGAGGCTGGCGACAACGTCGGCGTTCTGCTGCGCGGCATTGACCGTGAGGGCGTGGAGCGTGGTCAGGTTCTGTGCAAGCCGAAGTCTGTGAACCCGCACACGAAGTTCGAGGCGGAAGCCTATATCCTGACGAAGGAAGAGGGTGGCCGTCACACGCCGTTCTTTGCGAACTATCGTCCGCAGTTCTATTTCCGCACGACGGACGTGACCGGGACGGTTGAACTGCCGGAAGGCACCGAGATGGTGATGCCGGGCGACAACCTGAAGTTCAACGTGACGCTGATCGCCCCGATCGCGATGGAAGAGAAGCTGCGCTTCGCCATCCGTGAAGGCGGCCGCACCGTCGGCGCAGGCGTCGTGTCGAAGATTATTCTGTAATCTGGTCTGGTATCGGATTTTAAGGCGCGCGGGGGTGACCCCGCGCGTTTTGCGTTGTAAGTTTGCACGTGTGATGAGGGAGGCACCGATGGACCTGACGATCTGACCTGCGTTTTTTTGAAACGACGATCAGCGAGGTTTGTCATGCCGTTTTTGAACGCGGATGCAGTGCATCCTTTGACGTTTCCCGATGGAACGGTGCATCCCGACATGGTGCATCTGAATCGGGTTATCGATCACCCGAATATTGCGGTGGGCGATTACAGCTATGCGAATGATTTTGATCCGCCCGAGGATTGGGCGGTGCGACTTGCGCCGTATCTGTATCCGGGTGCGCCAGAGCGGTTGGTGATCGGGCGTTTCTGCCAGATTGCGCATGGCGTCCGGTTCATCACGGCATCGGCCAATCATGCGATGGGCGGGATTTCGACCTATCCGTTCGGGGTGTTCGATCCGGGCACGCTGGTGGCGTATCGGGATGGGGTGGGTGCCTTGCCGGATACCCAGGTGGGCCATGATGTGTGGATCGGGCATGGCGCGCTGATCCTGCCGGGGGCGCGGATCGGCAGCGGGGCGATCATCGGGGCAGGGGCCGTGGTGGCGGGTGAGGTGTCACCCTTTGCGGTGGTGGCGGGCAATCCGGCGCGGGTGATACGGATGCGGTTTTCCGATGGCGATGTGGCCCGGTTGCTGAAGATTGCTTGGTGGGATTGGCCAATTGACCGGATCCGCGCGGCGCTGCCTGCCCTGATGGCGGCGGATGTGGGGGCGTTGGCGCAATGCTGATCTGAAAGTGAAGGCCGCGCGTTGCGGGCAAAAACCGTCAACGGTGGTTTTTGCCCGCAACGCCCCCTTGATTTCCCAAGTCCCATGCCGTAACCCCCGGCCTAGGCTTAGGAGTTTAGCTCAGTTGGTAGAGCATCGGTCTCCAAAACCGAGGGTCGTGGGTTCGAGTCCCCCAACTCCTGCCAAGCCTGTTGATCGGATCAGACGGCATTGACCCTTTGTTTTGCAGGGTCTCGACTCTGGGATGTCCCTGCTTTCTTGACCGATGTGTAGGGCGTGGGCCGCAAGTTTGCCTTGGACATTGATGGGCAGGGCGTCTGGCCGATTGGCAGGAACGGACGGGCGCTGTGCCTGCCGCGCTTGAACTTGGGCTGACTTGCGGTTATCTGATGCCGCGCAACCTTCGGGACAATGATTGAAATGGCCAAGACGAACCCCATCACCTTTTTGCAGCAGGTGCGAACCGAAGTCGGCAAGGTTGTCTGGCCAACGCGGCGCGAGGTCATTCTGACGACGGTCATGGTGTTCATCATGGCGGCGCTGACGGCGACATTCTTCAGCCTTGTTGATCTGGGCATTCGCAGCGGGCTGCGCGCAATTCTTGGTTGATCGGGTGTTGATCGGGGTGTGATCGGGGCGGTTACCCGGATTTGCCTTGAATTCATTGGGGCGCGATTGTATTGCGCCCGTGATCAAGGGCACGGGCGCGCAGCGATTCGAGTTGCGCGCTTTGTTGTGTTCTGGAACGGACAGAAATTACAGGGGGTTCGCCCCCGCAGACCTGAGGTGGATGAGGCATGGCGAAGCGGTGGTATTCGGTGAGCGTTCTCTCGAACTTCGAGAAGAAGGTTGCCGAGCAGATCCGGACGGCCGTGGTGGAAGCCGGGTTGCAGGATGAGATTGACGAGGTGCTGGTGCCGACCGAGGAAGTCCTTGAGGTGCGGCGCGGCAAGAAGGTGACAAGCGAGCGGCGGTTCATGCCCGGCTATGTGCTGGTGCGTATGGAGATGTCGAACAAGGGCTATCACCTGATTTCGTCGATCAACCGGGTGACCGGGTTCCTTGGCCCGCAGGGCAAGCCGATGCCGATGCGCGACGCCGAGGTGAATGCGATCCTGAACCGTGTCGAAGAAGGCGAGGCTGCACCGCGCAACCTGATCCGCTTTGACATTGGCGAAAAGGTGAAGGTGACCGATGGCCCGTTCGAGGGCTTTGACGGGATGGTGGAAGAGGTCGACGAGGACCATAGCCGCCTGAAGGTATCGGTGTCGATTTTTGGCCGGGCAACCCCGGTCGAACTGGAATTCACGCAGGTCACCAAAGGGGCCTGAGTGTATCGCGTGGGAGGCGAGCGCCCCTGAGGGGGTGACGGACCGGACCACTAAACCGCGCCATATGGCGCTGTGATAGAGGAGATGGCCCAATGGCCAAGAAAGTCATCGGCAGCTTGAAGCTGCAAGTCAAGGCACAGCAAGCCAACCCGTCGCCGCCAGTTGGTCCGGCGCTGGGTCAGCGCGGGCTGAACATCATGGCCTTCGTTAAGGAATTCAACGCGAAGACCGCCGACATCGCGCCGGGAACCCCGACGCCTGTCGTGATCACCTATTATCAGGACAAGTCGTTCAGCCTTGAACTGAAGACGGCCCCGGCGTCCTATCTGCTCAAGACCGCTGCCGGTCTGCCGCAGGTCGGCAAGCGTAACCGCGCCAAGGGTTCTTCGAAGCCGGGCCGCGAAGTGGCCGGCACGGTGACCGTGGCGCAGGTGCGCCAGATCGCCGAGACGAAGATGAAGGACTTGAACGCCAACTCTGTGGAAGCTGCGATGCAGATCATCCTGGGTTCGGCAAAGTCCTGTGGCATCGAAGTGAAGGGCTGAGATCATGGCAAAGCTCGGAAAACGTACGCGTGCAGCGCAAGAAGCATTCGGAACCGCGTCGAACATGACGGTTGAGGATGCCGTGGCCCTGATCAAGAAGGCGGCTTCGGCCAAGTTCGACGAGACGGTTGAAATCGCGATGAACCTGGGTGTTGACCCGCGCCATGCGGACCAGATGGTTCGTGGCGTGGTGCAATTGCCGAACGGCACGGGCAAGACCGTGCGCGTGGCGGTGTTCGCCCGTGGTGCCAAGGCCGATGAGGCCAAGGCAGCCGGTGCCGACATCGTGGGCGCGGAAGACCTGATGGAAACCATCCAGTCGGGCAAGATTGAGTTTGACCGTTGCATCGCAACGCCGGACCTGATGCCGCTGGTGGGTCGTCTGGGCAAAATCCTTGGCCCGCGCAACCTGATGCCGAACCCGAAGGTTGGCACCGTGACGATGGACGTGAAAACGGCTGTCGAAGCGGCAAAGGGCGGCGAAGTGCAGTTCAAGGTTGAAAAGGCCGGTGTGGTGCATGCCGGTGTTGGCAAGGTGTCGTTCGATGCCGAAAAGCTGGCGCAGAACGTGCGGGCTTTTGTTGACGCCGTCAGCCGTGCCAAGCCTGCTGGTGCGAAGGGTGCCTACCTGAAGAAGGTGTCGCTGTCTTCGACGATGGGGCCGGGCGTTTCGGTTGATCTGGCCTCGGCCAGCGGGAACTGATTGACCGCCTGGTTGGTCCTTTGATCTAGTATGAGCGGGCATCCGGTTGCGGGTGCCCGCTTTTTCATGTGCGTCAGTATCGGTGTTTACCCAAGGTGTGGAGCGTGCGGGTGAATCAGTCGGAGGGCAGTCAGGCAACTACCGATCTGGTGTCCGAACGCGGCAGGATTACCGTCTATTCCTGCTCTTTCGGACAGTATGAACCGTTTCATCGCTTTGCGCTGGGGCCGGAAGGCGACTGGGACAACGTTGTCTTTACCGATCATGCGACGCTGGATGCGCCGGGGTGCCGTGTCGTGCGCCTGCCGGAGGTGTTAGAAGGACTGACCCCGAAACACCTGTCGCGCCTCATGCTGGCCCAAGACGTGAGGCCGGTTTCCGGCATCTGTCACGGGACGCGACGTGGCCATGAACAGACGTGGTTTCGCAAGCATCTGGGTCCGCAGGCGGAAATTGTCGGCACCGAAATTTCGAACACGGTCACGGATTTCACCCACACGAACCAGTGGGACTGCCACGAAGTTGATCCCGTCTGGGTGGGTGCGATGGACGTGGTTTATTCCAATTCCTGGGGCCACGCCCATGATCCGCAGCGGGCTTTTGCGGGTTGGATCGGGTGTTTAAAGCCGGGTGGGTTGCTGATGCCGGATCACGGCTGGGCCTATCTGCCCGATCACGTATCGCCGATCGAGCCGTTCGGAGTTTTCCAGACGGGGCTGGTAAAGATGCTGAACCGGATTGGTGCGGGGCTGGGAAAGGTGGTCGAGGTGATCAATGGTGGGATGCAAAAGCGGCATCAGATCAGAACAGTGATTTAACGCGCGACGTTGTGATGATTGCATGGTGGGCGCGCATTGGGCGAGGTGACGGATGGAGCAAGGTGGCCAATGACCAAAGAGGGCGACGGCGTGTTGGCGGCATCCGAACCGATCACGGTGGTGCATGGTGCCATGGCGGTGCCTGCGCGCAACGGGAGCGAGGCGACGGTTTGCGATGCCTTTGGCGCGCCGGTCGTGGACGCCGGGATATTCCGGCGCAGTCGTTATATCCCGGCGGAATTCGTGGATCGCAGCATCGTGGAGCCGCACACAGTCATGTCGGGAACATACCTTTTCGGCGGAGTGTTCTGGATGCATTTCGGACATTTTCTGTTCGAAACCATTTCGCGGCTGTGGGCCGTGCCGTTGGTGCGGGACAAGCTGGACGGGGTGGTCTTTTTCCGTGGTCACGGGCATCGTTCGCCACCCGAGGCGTTCCTGACGATCCTGAAACACCTTGGCATCGATTTGCCGATCATCTTTGTTGACCAGCCCATGGGGTTTGAACGTCTGATTGTGCCACGGCCGGGGTGTGGGATGGGCCCCCTGTCTGCGGGAACACCTGTGTTTCGGGATTTTGTTCGACGGCAGTTTGGAGTTGTTTCGCCCCGTACCGGAATGGAGAGAATTTACCTGACCCGGGAAGGGTATCGTTTGCGCCGTGGCGGCATCTTTGCGGAAAGCCACCTGCGCCAGTTGTTGGAGACGGAAGGATATGTCGCCTTTGCGCCAGAGCGCCATTCGTTTGAACAGCAGCTTTCAACGTATCTGGGTGCCAGGCACATCATCGGCCCGGACAGTTCTGCGTTGCACCTTGTCGGCTTTGTGTCGCCGCCAGATGCAGAGGTTGCCATTCTGTTGCGACGCCATGAAGGCGCGCATGACATTCTGCCGCAACTGACCGGCTTCATGGGCCGAAAGCCATTGGTGGTGGATGCAATCTTGCGTTTGTTCCGGCGCGACAATGAGCGGAATGAAAATTGGTCCATGTTTGCGGAACTGGATTTTCCAAAGGTGCGTGACGCATTGGTTGGGGCGGGGTTCATGGAAGGAAAGGCTGACTGGAGCAGGTTGGGTTGGATGCAGCGGCAGCGCGGGATTGCGAGCTATGAAAAGAAACTGCAGGCGCGGATCCAGACCATATGGGCCAAGGGTCGCGCGATTGAGCCGGTCGCAAGTGGGACCGTTGCACCGGATTGAGGCTGCGCGTATGCGGATGCGGCAAACAACCAGTTACGCCGGGGCTTGGAAAGCGCACGGGCGGGCTATATAGCGTCCTTCTGCATGAAGTGCGCCGATTCGTCGGGGCGTCATGTATTTCGTCCGAGACGGTGGGTGCAGGGTGTGAGCCTTGCTTAATTTCCCTCCTGAGATGAGAGAACGAGACAGATTTCCGGGGGTTTTCCTCGGGCGATCAGGGCCTCGGGACATCATTCGGACCCGAACGCCCCTGCTTGCAGGGGCTTAAATGAGCCGGGGGGAGACCCCCACACTTGGAGTGAAACTGTGGATAGAGCCCAGAAAGAGAAAGTGGTCGATGAACTCGGCCAGATCTTCGAAAGCTCTGGCGTTGTGGTGGTTGCCCACTACACGGGTATGACGGTTGCACAGATGCAGGACCTGCGCGCGAAAATGCGCGAAGTTGGCGGGTCCGTACGCGTTGCCAAGAACAAGCTCGCCAAGATCGCCCTTGAAGGGAAACCCGGCGCACAGATGGGTGACCTGCTTACGGGCATGACCGTGCTTGCCTATTCGGAAGACCCTGTCGCTGCGGCGAAGGTCACCGAGGCCTATGCCAAGACGAATGACAAGTTTGTCATTCTTGGCGGGGCTATGGGCGGCTCGATTCTGGACCAGGCCGGTGTCAAGGCTGTGGCTTCCATGCCGTCGCGCGAAGAGCTTATCGCTCAGATCGTGTCGTGCATCGGGGCACCTGCTGCGAACATCGCTGGTGCAATTGGCGCGCCTGCTTCGAACATCGCAAGCATCCTGTCCACCATCGAAGAAAAGGCTGCGGCCTGATCCGAGAATACCCGCGTGGTTGACCCCACAGCGTTGGACCCCATCTTTATAGAACGGAATGAGCAAAATGGCTGATCTGAACAAACTCGCCGAAGACATCGTCGGCCTGACCCTGCTGCAGGCTCAGGAACTGAAAACCATCCTGAAGGACAAGTATGGCATCGAGCCGGCCGCTGGTGGCGCCGTCATGATGGCTGCTGGTCCGGCTGCTGGCGCTGCTGCACCGGCAGAAGAGCAGACCGAATTCGACGTCATCCTGACCGATGCCGGCGCGAACAAGATCAACGTGATCAAGGTCGTGCGCGAAATCACCGGTCTGGGTCTGAAGGAAGCCAAGGACCTGACCGAAGCCGGTGGCAAGATCAAGGAAGGCATCTCGAAGGCTGACGCCGAAGCGATGAAGAAGAAGTTCGAAGAGGCTGGTGCCAAGGCCGAACTGAAGTAATCGGGCAGGATGCATCACGCATTCTGACACTGGTTTTTAGGCTGGGTCGGGGGATTCCCCGGCCCAGCCGAACCTGTCTTGACAGGGGCATCTTTCGGCCCCGGCCCCGCAGCGGGTGCCCCTTTCAAGGCGTGGTTTTGGGTTCGGGAGCTTTCCGGTGGGACGGAAAGCATGAATGGAACCCTTCCGCCGCATCGCAATAGGCGCGCGTTCGTGACCCCGACGAACCTGCGCCAGCGACACGAGAAAAGGTGACGACGAGCATGGCGCAAGCTTACGTTGGCCAGAAACGCATCCGCCGCTATTATGGCAAGATCCGTGAAGTCCTTGAGATGCCGAACCTTATTGAGGTTCAGAAATCTTCCTATGACCTGTTCCTGAAATCGGGTGACGGCGACAAGCCCGCCGATGGCGAGGGCATTCAGGGCACCTTCCAGTCGGTATTCCCGATCAAGGATTTCAACGAGACGGCCGTTCTGGAGTTCGTGAAATACGAACTGGAAAAGCCGAAGTATGACGTTGACGAATGCCAGTCGCGCGACATGACCTATGCCGCGCCGTTGAAGGTAACGCTGCGTCTGATCGTGTTTGATGTCGACGAAACCACCGGCGCCCGGTCGGTCAAGGACATCAAGGAACAGGATGTCTATATGGGCGACATGCCCCTGATGACATCGAACGGGACGTTCATCGTGAACGGCACCGAACGGGTGATCGTGTCGCAGATGCACCGCTCGCCCGGTGTGTTCTTTGACCACGACAAGGGCAAGACGCATTCCAGCGGCAAGCTGTTGTTCACCTGCCGGATCATTCCTTACCGCGGGTCGTGGCTGGATTTCGAGTTCGACGCCAAGGACATCGTGTTTGCGCGGATCGACCGCCGCCGGAAGCTGCCGGTGACGACGTTGCTTTATGCGTTGGGCATGGATCAGGAAGGCATCATGGATGCCTATTACGACACCATTTCCTTCAAGCATGTGAAGAACAAGGGCTGGGTGACCAAGTTCTTCCCGAACCGCGTTTCCGGCACGCGCCCGACCTATGATCTGGTCGATGCGGCGACGGGTGAGGTTATCCTGAAGGCGGGTGAAAAGGCCACGCCGCGGATGGTGAAGAAGTGGAAGGATGACGGCGCGATCACGGAGCTGCTGGTTCCGTTCGATCACATCATCGGCCGCTACGTCGCCAAGGACATCATCAACGAAGAAACCGGCGAGATCTGGGTCGAAGCCGGTGACGAGTTGACGATGGAATACGACCGCGACGGCGGCGTGAAGGGTGGCAGCCTGAAGGTTCTGCTGGATCAGGGCATCACCGACATTCCGGTGCTGGACATCGACAACATCAATGTCGGCCCCTACATCCGCAATACGATGGCGGCGGACAAGAACATGGGCCGGGATACCGCGCTTATGGACATCTACCGCGTGATGCGCCCCGGTGAACCGCCGACCGTCGAAGCGGCGAGCCAGTTGTTTGACACGCTGTTCTTTGATTCCGAACGCTATGACCTGTCGGCCGTGGGCCGGGTCAAGATGAACATGCGTCTGGATCTGGGCAAGGCAGATACACAGCGCACGCTGGACCGTGAAGACATCATCGCCTGCATCAAGGCGCTGACGGAATTGCGCGACGGCAAGGGCGAGATCGACGACATCGACCACCTGGGCAACCGGCGTGTGCGGTCTGTCGGCGAATTGATGGAAAACCAGTATCGCGTCGGTCTGCTGCGGATGGAGCGTGCGATCAAGGAGCGGATGTCGTCGGTGGAAATCGACACGATCATGCCGCAAGACCTGATCAACGCGAAGCCGGCGGCGGCTGCGGTGCGGGAATTCTTTGGTTCCAGCCAGCTGTCGCAGTTCATGGACCAGACGAACCCGCTGTCGGAAGTCACCCACAAGCGCCGCCTTTCGGCCCTTGGGCCGGGCGGTCTGACGCGGGAACGTGCGGGCTTTGAGGTGCGGGACGTTCACCCGACGCATTATGGCCGGATGTGCCCGATTGAAACGCCGGAAGGCCAGAACATCGGTCTGATCAACTCGTTGGCCACGTTTGCCCGCGTGAACAAGTATGGCTTTATCGAAACACCGTATCGCAAAGTGATCGACAACAAGGTGACCGATGAGGTTGTCTATATGTCGGCGACCGAAGAGATGCGTCATACGGTGGCGCAGGCCAACGCGGCGCAGGATGCCGAAGGCAAGTTCACGGATGATCTGATTTCCAGCCGGAAATCGGGGGAATTCATGCTGAACCCGCCGGATGCGATCGACCTGATCGACGTTTCGCCGAAGCAGTTGGTGTCTGTAGCCGCATCGCTGATCCCGTTCCTTGAGAACGACGACGCGAACCGCGCGTTGATGGGATCGAACATGCAGCGTCAGGCGGTGCCTTTGCTGCAATCGGACGCGCCTTTCGTGGGCACGGGGATCGAGGCCGTTGTGGCGCGCGATTCCGGCGCTGCGATCATGGCACGCCGTGCCGGTGTCATCGACCAGGTCGATGCGACCCGTATCGTTGTGCGCGCGACCGAGATGCTGGAACCCGGAGAGCCGGGCGTGGACATTTATCGTCTGCGCAAGTTCAAGCGTTCCAACCAGTCGTCCTGCATCAACCAGCGCCCGCTGGTGAAGGTGGGTGATACGGTTGGCCGTGGCGAAGTGATTGCCGACGGTCCCTGCACCGATCTGGGCGAACTGGCCCTGGGGCGGAACGTGGTCGTCGCGTTCATGCCGTGGAATGGCTATAACTATGAAGACTCGATCCTGATTTCGGAACGCATTCTGCGTGATGACGTGTTCACCTCGATCCATATCGAGGAATACGAAGTTGCGGCGCGTGACACGAAGCTGGGGCCGGAAGAGATCACCCGCGATATTCCGAACGTCGGCGAGGAAGCCCTGCGCAACCTGGACGAAGCCGGGATCGTGTATATCGGTGCCGAAGTGCAGCCGGGCGATATTCTGGTGGGCAAGATCACGCCCAAGGGCGAAAGCCCGATGACACCGGAAGAAAAGCTGCTGCGCGCCATCTTTGGCGAAAAGGCATCGGATGTGCGTGACACGTCGCTGCGCCTGCCGCCGGGGGCCTATGGCACCATCGTGGAAGTGCGCGTGTTCAACCGCCACGGTGTGGACAAGGATGAACGCGCGTTGCAGATCGAGCGGGAAGAAGTCGAACGTCTGGCGCGTGACCGCGACGACGAATTGGCGATCCTGGAGCGGAACATCTATTCGCGCCTGAAGACTCTGATCATGGGCAAGACTGCCGTCAAGGGACCGAAGGGCATTCGTGCCGGATCGACCATTGATGACGAATTGCTGGGCACGCTGTCGCGTGGCCAGTGGTGGCAGCTTGCGCTGGCGGAAGAAGCCGAGGCAAAGGATGTCGAGGCCCTGCACGACCAGTACGAGGCGCAGAAGCGCGCGCTTGACCTGCGGTTCGATGACAAGGTCGAAAAGGTTCGTCGCGGCGACGATCTGCCTCCGGGCGTGATGAAGATGGTCAAGGTGTTCGTGGCGGTGAAGCGCAAGCTGCAACCGGGCGACAAGATGGCCGGTCGTCACGGCAACAAGGGCGTGATCTCGAAGGTGGTGCCAATCGAAGACATGCCGTTCCTTGCGGATGGCACGGCGGTTGATCTGGTGCTGAACCCGTTGGGCGTGCCGTCGCGGATGAACGTCGGGCAGATCCTGGAAACCCATATGGGATGGGCTGCGCGCGGGCTTGGCATCAAGATCGACGAGGCTTTGAAAGAGTATCGTCGTTCGGGTGACATGACGCCGGTTCGTGAAGCGATGCGGATCGCCTATGGCGATGAAACCTATGACGAGGTGCTGGCCGACCGGAGCGAGGATGAATTCCTTGAACTGGCAGGCAATGTCACCACCGGTGTGCCGATTGCATCGCCGGTGTTCGACGGGGCCAAGGAAGCGGACGTGAACGACGCGCTGACGCGTGCCGGGTTCGATACCTCGGGTCAGTCGGTGGTGTTCGATGGCCGTTCGGGCGAGCAATTCGCACGGAAGGTCACTGTGGGCGTGAAATACATGCTCAAGCTGCACCACCTTGTCGATGACAAGCTGCACGCCCGTTCGACCGGACCGTACAGCCTGGTCACGCAGCAGCCGCTGGGTGGTAAGGCGCAGTTCGGTGGTCAGCGTCTGGGGGAGATGGAGGTCTGGGCGCTGGAAGCCTATGGTGCCGCCTATACCCTGCAGGAAATGCTGACCGTCAAGTCGGACGACGTGGCAGGCCGGACCAAGGTTTACGAATCCATCGTCAAGGGCGAGGACAATTTCGAAGCCGGGGTTCCGGAATCGTTCAACGTCCTTGTCAAGGAAGTGCGTGGACTTGGCCTGAATATGGAACTCCTGGATGCGGAGGAGGAGTGACCGAAAGGCGGTGTGAACCGCCCTTTGGCCCCTCGTGGGGCGGGATGACACCCGCCCTGCGCCCCCGCCCCCTTTCAAGGATTTGGAAATGAACCAGGAACTGACCAACAACCCGTTCAACCCGGTTGCCCCGATCAAGACCTTTGACGAAATCAAGATCTCTCTGGCCAGCCCGGAGCGGATTCTTTCGTGGTCTTTCGGTGAGATCAAGAAGCCGGAAACCATCAACTATCGCACGTTCAAGCCGGAGCGTGACGGCCTGTTCTGTGCCCGTATCTTCGGGCCGATCAAGGATTACGAATGCCTGTGCGGCAAATACAAACGCATGAAGTATCGCGGCGTTGTCTGCGAAAAATGCGGTGTGGAAGTCACGCTGCAAAAGGTGCGGCGCGAGCGGATGGGCCATATCGAACTGGCCGCGCCCGTGGCGCATATCTGGTTCCTGAAATCGCTGCCGTCGCGGATCGGCCTGATGCTGGACATGACGCTGCGGGATCTGGAACGGATCCTGTATTTTGAGAACTATGTCGTCATCGAACCGGGCCTGACGGACCTGACCTATGGTCAGTTGATGACCGAGGAAGAATTCCTGGATGCGCAGGACCAGTATGGCGCGGACGCCTTCACCGCCAATATCGGCGCGGAAGCGATCCGGGAAATGCTGGCGGCGATTGATCTTGGCCCGCTGGCCGATCAGTTGCGCGAAGACCTGAAGGAAGCCACCGGCGAGTTGAAGCCGAAAAAGATCATCAAACGCTTGAAGATCGTTGAATCCTTCCTCGAGTCGGGCAACCGGCCGGAGTGGATGGTTCTGACGGTGCTGCCGGTGATCCCGCCGGAACTGCGTCCGCTGGTGCCGCTGGACGGTGGCCGGTTTGCCACGTCCGACCTGAACGACCTGTATCGCCGCGTGATCAACCGCAACAACCGCCTGAAGCGGCTGATTGAATTGCGCGCGCCCGATATCATCGTGCGCAACGAAAAGCGGATGCTGCAAGAAGCGGTGGACGCGCTGTTTGACAACGGCCGCCGCGGCCGCGTGATCACGGGCACCAACAAGCGCCCGCTGAAATCGCTGTCCGACATGCTGAAGGGCAAGCAGGGCCGGTTCCGCCAGAACCTGCTGGGCAAGCGCGTGGACTTTTCGGGCCGTTCGGTCATCGTGACCGGGCCGGAACTGAAGCTGCACCAGTGCGGCCTGCCGAAGAAGATGGCGTTGGAACTGTTCAAGCCGTTCATTTATTCGCGGCTTGAGGCGAAGGGTCTGTCATCCACCGTCAAGCAGGCCAAGAAGCTGGTGGAAAAGGAACGTCCCGAGGTTTGGGATATTCTGGACGAGGTCATCCGCGAACACCCGGTTCTGTTGAACCGTGCGCCGACGCTGCACCGTTTGGGGATTCAGGCGTTTGAGCCGATCCTGATCGAAGGCAAGGCGATCCAGCTTCACCCGCTGGTCTGTTCGGCGTTCAACGCCGACTTTGACGGCGACCAGATGGCCGTTCACGTTCCGCTGTCGCTGGAAGCGCAGCTGGAAGCGCGCGTTCTGATGATGTCGACCAACAACGTGCTGTCGCCCGCCAACGGCGCGCCCATCATCGTGCCGTCGCAGGACATGGTTCTGGGGCTGTATTACGTCACTATGGAGCGCAAGGGCATGGTCGGCGAAGGCATGGCCTTTGCCGATATCGAGGAAGTGGAACATGCACTGGCCGCTGGCGCGGTGCATCTGCACGCCTCGATCACAGCGCGGATCAAACAGATCGACGACGAAGGCAATGAGGTCTGGAAGCGGTTCAAGACCACGCCGGGCCGGTTGCGGCTGGGCAACCTGCTGCCGTTGAACGCCAAGGCACCGTTTGAACTGGTCAACCGTCTGCTGCGGAAGAAAGACGTTCAGAACGTCATCGATACCGTCTACCGCTATTGCGGGCAGAAAGAGTCGGTCATTTTCTGTGACCAGATCATGACGCTGGGCTTCCGCGAGGCGTTCCGTGCCGGGATTTCGTTCGGCAAGGACGACATGCTGATCCCGGATTCCAAGTGGACCATCGTGAACGAAGTTCGTGATCAGGTGAAGGAATTCGAACAGCAGTACATGGACGGCCTGATCACGCAGGGCGAAAAGTACAACAAGGTGGTCGATGCCTGGTCGAAGTGTTCCGACAAGGTGGCGGGCGAAATGATGGCGGAAATCTCTGCCGTTCGCTTCGATGATGCGGGCGCAGAGAAAGAGCCGAACTCGGTCTACATGATGTCGCATTCGGGTGCGCGGGGTTCGCCTGCCCAGATGAAGCAGTTGGGCGGGATGCGCGGTCTGATGGCCAAGCCGTCGGGCGAGATCATCGAGACGCCGATCATTTCGAACTTCAAGGAAGGCTTGACCGTTCTTGAATACTTCAACTCGACCCACGGGGCGCGGAAGGGCCTTGCGGATACGGCCTTGAAGACCGCGAACTCGGGTTATCTGACGCGGCGTCTGGTGGATGTGGCGCAGGATTGCATCGTGCGGACAAATGATTGCGGCACGGAGCGGGCGATCACGGCGGAAACCGCAGTGAACGACGGCGAAGTGGTGCAATCGCTGGCCGAACGTGTGCTGGGCCGTGTGGCGGCGGATGACATCCTGGTTCCAGGTTCGGACGAGGTGATTGTCGCACGGGGCGAGCTGATCGACGAACGCAAGGCCGACCTGATTGATCAGGCGGGTGTTGCGTCCTGCCGGATCCGCAGCCCGCTGACCTGTGAAGCGGAAGAAGGTGTTTGCGCGGCCTGCTATGGCCGTGACCTTGCCCGCGGCACGCTGGTGAACATCGGGGAAGCGGTCGGCATCATCGCCGCGCAATCCATCGGGGAACCCGGCACGCAGTTGACGATGCGGACATTCCACATCGGCGGCATCGCGCAGGGTGGTCAGCAATCGTTCCTGGAAGCCAGCCAGGAAGGCCGGATCGAATTCCGCAACGCCAACCTTCTGTCCAACGCCAATGGCGAACAGATCGTCGTCGGGCGGAACATGTCCATCGCCATCGTGGATGAGGCCGGTCAGGACCGGGCGGTTCACAAGGTAAGCTATGGTGCCAAGATCCATGCTAAGGACGGCATGGCTGTGAAGCGCGGCACCAAGCTGTTCGAATGGGATCCCTACACGCTGCCGATCATCGCCGAAAAGGGCGGTGTGGCGAAGTTTGTCGATCTGATTTCGGGCATCGCTGTCCGGGACGAAACGGACGAAGCGACCGGGATGACACAGAAGATCGTGTCGGACTGGCGTTCCGCGCCGAAGGGCAACGAACTGAAACCAGAGATCATCATCATGGACCCGGCGACGGGTGAACCGGTGCGTGCCGATAATGGCAACCCGATCACCTATCCGATGTCGGTGGATGCCATCCTGTCGGTCGAAGACCAGCAAGAGGTGCGTCCGGGCGATGTGGTGGCGCGTATCCCGCGCGAAGGTGCCAAGACCAAAGACATCACCGGGGGTCTTCCCCGCGTGGCGGAACTGTTCGAGGCCCGTCGCCCGAAGGATCACGCGATCATCGCGGAAACCGATGGTTATGTGCGGTTCGGCAAGGACTATAAGAACAAGCGTCGCATTACGGTTGAGCCGGTGGATGAGACGCTGACGCCGATCGAATACATGATCCCCAAGGGCAAGCACATTCCGGTTCAGGAAGGCGATTTTGTCCAGAAGGGTGACTACATCATGGATGGCAACCCTGCTCCGCATGACATCCTGCGGATCATGGGGGTCGAGGCGCTTGCCAACTACATGATCGACGAAGTGCAGGACGTGTATCGTTTGCAAGGCGTGAAGATCAACGACAAGCATATCGAAGTGATCGTGCGTCAGATGCTGCAAAAGCTTGAGATTCTGGAAAGCGGCGATACCACGCTGCTGAAGGGTGAACAGGTGGAGCGGATCGAACTGGACGAGGAAAACGCCAAGGCGCGGAACCGCGGGCTGCGTGAGGCGAAGGCCGAACCGGTTCTGCTGGGGATCACCAAGGCGAGCTTGCAGACACGGTCGTTCATTTCGGCGGCGTCCTTCCAGGAAACCACCCGCGTGCTGACCGAGGCTTCGGTTCAGGGTAAGCGCGACAAACTGGTGGGTCTGAAGGAGAACGTGATCGTGGGCCGTCTGATCCCGGCAGGGACGGGTGGTGCCACAAGCCGCGTGAAGAAGATCGCGTCGGATCGGGACCAGAACGTGATCGAGGCGCGTCGGTCCGATGCCGAAACCGCCGCAGCCCTGGCTGCGCCGGTAAAGGAAGAGGTCGATCTGAACCTTGGCATGGTCGATACCGAGGAAAGCCGGGATTGATCCTTCAACCGCCAGGTTGATGGCGATCAAACGGGGGCCGTCGCAGCGATGCGGCGGCCCTTTTCCTTTGCTGGCCGCGCTGATAGCGATGCAAGCCAAGGGGAGATCATGCCAATATCCGATAACCTGCGCGGTGCGATCTACATGATGGTGGCAATGGCCGCCTTTACGTTGAACGACAGCGCGATGAAGGCCGCGACGCAGACCTTGCCGCTTTGGCAGGCGATTGCGATGCGCGGGCTGTTGACGCTGATCCCGCTTGCCATGATCGGGTGGGCGACCGGTGGATTGCGCCTTGCGATGCCGCGGCGTGATGCGGGCATCGTTGCGATACGTTCGGTGGCCGAGGTGGCATCCACCCTGCTTTTTCTGGCGGCGCTGGTGCATATGCCGCTGGCGAACCTGTCTGCCATTCTGCAATCCCTGCCGCTGGCCGTGGCGCTGGCGGCGTGGCTGGTATTTGGCGACAAGATCGGGTGGCGGCGGATGACGGCCATTCTGGTGGGATTTGTTGGGGTGTTGATCATCATTCGCCCCGGTCCGCAGGGGTTTGATTTCTGGTCGTTGATGGGGTTGGCGTCGGTGGCCTTTGTGGTGGTGCGTGATTTGTCGACACGCCAATTGTCGCGCGCGGTGCCATCGGCGACCGTAGCGGTCATGGCGTCGCTTTCCGTGACGGTGACGGCGCTGGCGCTGTCGTTGCCGGGGGGGTGGGAGGCGGTGACGCTGCGCGAGGGGGTGTTGATCGCGGCGGCGGCGGCGGCACTGGTGGTGGGCTATAATTTTGTGATCATGGTGATGCGGGTTGGGGATATCGGATTTATCGCGCCGTTCCGCTATACCGCCCTTTTGTGGGCGATCTTTCTGGGCTGGGTGGTGTTTGGCACGTTGCCGGATGCGCTTACGCTGATGGGGGCCGCGCTGGTGGTGGGATCGGGTATCTTTACGCTGTGGCGCGAGCGCAAGGTAAAGGTTGTTCAGGCACAGACGGTGCAGGGCTGACAGCGGACCGGGCCGGTTGTTGACATCCCCCGCGACTCCCCCTATACGCCCGCTACCTGATGTGCTGGCCCCTTTGGGAGTCGGCCAAAGGATATCGAAAAGTGAGTGGTCATGATCCGGGCCTATGCCCCGATCCTCTGGAATTCCACCGCGTCGTCCCCACTAAGGGGGCGCATGCGGTTTTGGCGTTTTGCGATCCGCGCAGGCGTCAGTCGAGAAGCAGCGCGCCGGGAGATTGGCGCGAGTATTGACAACGCCCGTGAGGGCAATTCGAGGTAGTTGAATGCCGACGATCCAACAGCTGATCCGCAAACCGCGGGAAGCAAAAGTCAGAAGGTCCAAGTCGCAGCACTTGGAATCCTGCCCCCAGAAGCGCGGCGTTTGCACCCGCGTTTACACCACCACCCCGAAAAAGCCGAACTCGGCTATGCGTAAGGTCGCCAAGGTGCGCCTGACGAATGGCTTCGAAGTGATCAGCTATATCCCGGGTGAAAAGCACAACCTTCAGGAACACTCTGTGGTTCTGATCCGTGGCGGCCGGGTAAAAGACCTTCCCGGTGTGCGTTACCACATCCTCCGCGGCGTTCTGGATACCCAGGGCGTTAAAGAACGTCGTCAGCGTCGTTCGAAATACGGCGCCAAGCGTCCGAAGTGAGGAGATAGAGCATGTCACGTCGTCACGCCGCCGAGAAGCGCGAAATCCTGCCCGATGCCAAGTATGGTGATCGGGTTCTGACCAAGTTCATGAACAACCTGATGTTGGACGGAAAGAAATCCGTTGCAGAATCCATCGTCTATGGCGCGCTGGAGCGCGTTCAGACGCGCCTGAAGCGCGAACCGATCCAGTGCTTCCACGAAGCACTGGAAAACGTGAAGCCGTCTGTCGAAGTGCGTTCGCGCCGCGTCGGTGGTGCCACGTATCAGGTTCCCGTCGAAGTGCGGACGGAACGCCGCGAGGCGCTGGCGATCCGCTGGCTGATCATCGCTGCCCGCAAGCGCAACGAGAACACCATGGAAGAACGTCTGGCTGCCGAATTGTCGGACGCCGTGCAGAATCGCGGCACCGCCGTGAAGAAGCGTGAAGACACCCACAAAATGGCGGATGCGAACAAAGCATTCAGCCACTATCGCTGGTAAGGGGTCATCATGGCACGCGAATTTCCGCTGACGCGCTATCGCAACTTTGGCATCATCGCGCATATCGATGCTGGCAAGACCACGACGTCTGAGCGCATCCTGTATTACACAGGCAAGTCGCACAAGATTGGCGAAGTGCATGATGGCGCTGCCACCATGGACTGGATGGAGCAAGAGCAAGAGCGTGGCATCACGATCACCTCGGCTGCCACCACGACCTTCTGGGAGCGGACGATCGATCCGGGTCTGGAGCATGCACGTTCCGACAAGTACCGTTTCAACATCATCGACACCCCCGGCCACGTCGACTTTACCATTGAAGTCGAGCGTTCGCTGGCGGTCTTGGATGGTGCGGTTGTTCTGCTTGACGGGAACGCCGGTGTGGAACCGCAGACCGAAACCGTGTGGCGTCAGGCTGACCGCTACAAGGTTCCGCGGATCGTGTTCGTCAACAAGATGGACAAGACCGGCGCGGATTATTTCAACTGCGTTCGCATGATCAAGGACCGGACTGGCGCGAATGCGATGCCGGTGGCCCTGCCGATCGGCGCGGAAGACAAGCTGGAAGGCATCATCGACCTGGTGACCATGGAAGAGTGGGTCTATCAGGGTGAAGATCTGGGCGCCTCTTGGGTGCGCAAGCCGATCCGTGACGAACTGAAAGCCACTGCCGATGAATGGCGCCTGAACCTGCTGGAAACGGCAGTCGGTCAGGACGATGCAGCGATGGAAGCCTATCTGGAAGGCAACGAGCCGTCGCCGGAAGAGCTGCGCGCGCTGATCCGCAAGGGGACGCTGGCCATCGACTTCATCCCGGTGTTCGCAGGCTCGGCCTTTAAGAACAAGGGTGTGCAGCCGCTGCTGAACGCTGTGATCGACTATCTGCCTTCGCCGCTGGACGTGCCGCCCTATATGGGCTTTGCGCCGGGCGACGAGTCGGAAACCCGTAACATCGCGCGGTCGGCAGATGATGATCAGCCGTTCTCGGGCCTTGCGTTCAAGATCATGAACGACCCCTTCGTCGGTTCCTTGACCTTTACCCGGATCTATTCGGGCAAGCTGGCCAAGGGCGATGCGATGCTGAACGCGACCAAGCAGCGCAAAGAGCGCGTTGGCCGCATGATGATGATGCACGCCATCGACCGCGAAGAAATCACCGAAGCCTTTGCCGGTGACATCATCGCGCTGGGCGGTCTGAAGGAAACCACCACCGGGGACACGCTCTGTGATCCGGCGGCACCCGTTGTTCTGGAAACCATGACCTTCCCGGTCCCGGTGATCGAGATCGCGGTGGAACCCAAGACCAAGGCCGACCAGGAAAAGATGGGCATTGCGCTGGCCCGTCTGGCCGCCGAAGACCCGTCTTTCCGGGTGGAGACCGACATCGAATCCGGTCAGACCATCATGAAGGGCATGGGGGAACTTCACCTCGACATCCTCGTTGACCGCATGCGCCGCGAGTTCAAGGTCGAGGCGAATATCGGCGCGCCGCAGGTGGCGTACCGCGAGACGATCTCGCGCGAGCATGAGATCGACTACACGCACAAGAAGCAGACCGGTGGTACGGGTCAGTTTGCGCGCGTGAAGCTGATCATCTCGCCGACGGAGCCGGGCGAAGGCTATTCGTTCGAATCCAAGATCGTTGGTGGTGCGGTGCCGAAGGAATACATCCCCGGTGTCGAAAAGGGCATCAAGTCGGTGATGGATTCGGGTCCGCTTGCTGGGTTCCCGGTCATCGACTTCAAGGTGCAGCTGATCGACGGCGCGTTCCACGATGTTGACTCGTCGGTTCTTGCCTTTGAAATCGCGGCCCGTGCCGCGATGCGCGAAGGTCTGAAGAAGGCCGGTGCCAAGTTGTTGGAACCGATCATGAAAGTCGAGGTTGTGACGCCGGAGGAATATACCGGCGGCGTGATCGGCGACTTGACCTCGCGTCGCGGGATGATCAACGGGCAGGACAGCCGCGGCAACGCGAATGTCATCGCTTCGATGGTTCCGCTGGCGAACATGTTCGGCTATATCAACCAGCTTCGGTCGATGACGTCGGGTCGTGCTGTGTTCTCGATGGAATTCGACCATTACGAGGCCGTGCCGCAGAACATCTCGGACGAGATCCAGAAGAAATACGCTTAACCGGTGTGGCGGGGTGAACCCCGCCCTACCACCCCGTAGGCCGGGGACAACCCCGGCACCACCGACACACGAATGAGGAGTGACCCTGATGGGCAAGGCAAAGTTTGAACGGAACAAACCGCACGTCAACATTGGCACGATTGGCCACGTTGACCATGGCAAGACGACGCTGACGGCGGCGATCACGAAGTATTTCGGCGAATTCCGCGCCTATGACCAGATTGACGGTGCGCCGGAAGAGCGTGCGCGCGGGATCACGATTTCGACCGCGCATGTGGAATATGAGACGGAAGCCCGTCACTATGCCCACGTCGACTGCCCCGGCCACGCCGACTATGTGAAGAACATGATCACCGGTGCCGCGCAGATGGACGGCGCGATTCTGGTGTGTGCCGCGTCGGATGGCCCGATGCCGCAAACGCGCGAGCACATCCTGCTGGGTCGCCAGGTGGGTATTCCCTACATGGTCTGCTACATGAACAAGGTTGACCTTGTTGATGACGAAGAGCTGATCGAACTGGTCGAGATGGAAATCCGCGAGCTGTTCTCCAGCTACGAATATCCGGGCGACGACATTCCGATCATCAAGGGCTCGGCCCACCAGGCCATGATCGGCGAGCGCAAGGACATCGGCGAGGACAGCATCCGCGCGCTGATGAAGGCCGTGGATGAATACATCCCGACGCCGGCCCGTGCGATCGACCAGCCGTTCCTGATGCCGATCGAAGACGTGTTCTCGATTTCGGGCCGCGGCACGGTTGTGACCGGTCGTGTGGAGCGTGGCGTGATCAACGTCGGCGACGAAGTTGAAATCGTGGGCATCCGCGACACCAAGAAATCGGTCTGCACGGGCGTGGAAATGTTCCGCAAGCTGTTGGATCGTGGTGAGGCTGGCGACAACGTCGGCGTTCTGCTGCGCGGCATTGACCGTGAGGGCGTGGAGCGTGGTCAGGTTCTGTGCAAGCCGAAGTCTGTGAACCCGCACACGAAGTTCGAGGCGGAAGCCTATATCCTGACGAAGGAAGAGGGTGGCCGTCACACGCCGTTCTTTGCGAACTATCGTCCGCAGTTCTATTTCCGCACGACGGACGTGACCGGGACGGTTGAACTGCCGGAAGGCACCGAGATGGTGATGCCGGGCGACAACCTGAAGTTCAACGTGACGCTGATCGCCCCGATCGCGATGGAAGAGAAGCTGCGCTTCGCCATCCGTGAAGGCGGCCGCACCGTCGGCGCAGGCGTCGTGTCGAAGATTCTGCTGTAATTACAACAAACAGAACCTCTTGGGTGGGCGAAAGCCCACCCCAATGTTCTAAAAGGAAAACAAGATGCAAGGTCAAACCATCCGCATCCGGCTTAAGGCCTTTGATTACCGTGTACTGGATGCCAGCACGCTGGAAATCGTGAACACGGCCAAGCGGACTGGCGCGCAAGTGCGCGGCCCGATCCCGCTGCCGAACAAGATCGAGAAATTCACCGTTCTGCGTGGCCCGCACATCGACAAGAAGTCGCGCGACCAGTGGGAAATCCGGACGCACAAGCGTCTTCTCGACATCGTTGATCCGACCCCGCAGACCGTGGACGCGCTGATGAAGCTCGACCTCGCGGCTGGCGTGGATGTCGAGATCAAGGTTTAAGGGGGCATGACCATGCGCTCTGGCGTTATTGCAAAAAAGCTGGGCATGACCCGGCTGTTCCTCGAGAACGGAACGCAGGTTCCTGTGACCGTTCTTCAACTTGACAACCTTCAGGTCGTGGCACAGCGCACCGCCGACAAGGATGGCTATACCGCCGTCCAGCTTGGCGCGGGCGAGGCCAAGGCCAAGCGCACGACCGCTGCGCAGCGCGGCCATTTCGCCAAGGCGAATGTCAGCCCGAAGCGCAAGATCGCGGAATTCCGCGTGTCGCCGGACAACCTGATTGATGTGGGCGCGGAAATCACCGCCGACCATTATCTGGCAGGCCAGTTCGTGGATATCGCGGGCACCTCGATCGGTAAGGGTTTTGCCGGTGCGATGAAGCGCCACAACTTTGGCGGTCTGCGGGCATCGCACGGGGTTTCCGTGTCGCACCGTTCGCACGGGTCCACGGGCCAGTGCCAGGACCCCGGCAAGGTGTTCAAGGGCAAGAAGATGGCCGGTCATCTGGGTGCCGTCCGCACGACCACGCAGAACCTGCAGGTCGTTCGCACGGATGCGGATCGTGGCCTTATCATGATCAAGGGCGCTGTCCCGGGTTCGAAGGGTGGCTGGGTCACCGTGAAGGACGCCGTGAAGAAGGCCCCGTTCGCTGACGCGCCGCGTCCGGCAGCGGTGCGTTCGGTGACTGCTGCTCCGGCCGTGGATGTCGCGGTCGAAGGGGGTGAAGCATGAAACTTGACGTGATCAAGCTGGACGGCGGTAAGGCCGGTTCCATCGATCTGGACGAAGCGCTGTTCGGCCTTGAGCCGCGCGCCGATATCCTGCACCGCGTGGTGCGCTGGCAGCGGGCGAAATCCCAGGCTGGCACCCATTCGACGCTGACCCGGGCCGAGGTTTCCTATTCGACCAAGAAGATCTATCGCCAGAAAGGCACCGGCGGCGCACGCCACGGTTCCCGCAAGGCACCGATCTTCCGGCACGGTGGTGTTGTAAAGGGCCCGACCCCGCGCAGCCACGCCCATGACCTGCCGAAAAAGTTCCGCGCCCTTGGGCTGCGTCACGCGCTTTCGGCCAAGGCCAAGGCGGGTGAACTGGTGATCGTGGACAGCCTGGCAATGGCAGAAGCCAAGACCGCATTGCTGGCCAAGACCCTGCAGGAACGTGGCTGGAAGCGCGTGCTGATCATTGATGGTGCGGATGTTGACGCGAATTTCGTGTTGGCCGCCCGCAACATCGAAGGGATCGACGTGCTGCCGACCATTGGTGCAAACGTCTATGACATCCTGAAGCGTGACACCCTGGTGATCACGAAGGCCGGTGTCGAAGCACTGGAGGCTCGTCTGAAATGAGCGCGAAACCCGAACATTACGACCTGATCAAGAAGCCGATCATCACCGAAAAAGCCACCATGGCATCGGAGCATGGCGCGGTGGTGTTTCAGGTGGCTATGGATGCAACCAAGCCCGCCATCAAGGAAGCCGTCGAAGCGGTTTTCGGCGTGAAGGTGAAGGCGGTGAACACCGTTGTTACCAAGGGTAAGGCCAAGAAGTTCCGTGGTCGCGCTGGCGAGCGGTCGGACAAGAAAAAGGCCTATGTCATGCTGGAAGAAGGCAACACTATCGACGTTGCCACCGGCCTCTGATATTGAGCCGACGAATCTGGCGGCCCCGGTTTTCCGGGGCCGTGGATTTTTAAGGAATCCGGCCATTTGCCATTAAGCACATGGCCGAAATCGGGGATCTTCGGAGCCCTATAACCACGGGAACGCAGATGCGCTCCCTTAGCTGACGGAAGACAGAGAGCATGGCACTCAAGTCGTATAAACCGACGACGCCTGGCCAGCGTGGGCTGGTTCTGATCGACCGTTCGGAGCTGTGGAAAGGACGCCCTGTCAAAGCCCTTACCGAGGGTTTGACAAAGACGGGCGGCCGGAACAACACCGGACGTATCACGATGTTCCACAAGGGCGGCGGCGCAAAGCGCCTGTACCGCATCGTGGATTTCAAACGCCGCAAGTTCGATATCGCGGCGACGGTGGAACGGATCGAATATGACCCGAACCGCACCGCTTTCATCGCGCTGGTGAAATACACGGATGGCGAGCTGGCCTATATCCTGGCTCCTCAGCGTCTGGCTGTTGGCGATCAGGTGATCGCGGGCGCCAAGACCGACGTGAAGCCCGGCAATGCGATGCCGTTTTCGGGCATGCCGATCGGGACGATTGTTCACAACGTCGAGCTGAAGCCCGGCAAGGGTGGCCAGTTGGCACGCGCGGCGGGCACCTATGCCCAGTTCGTGGGCCGTGACGGTGGCTATGCGCAGATCCGCCTGTCTTCGGGCGAATTGCGGATGGTGCGTCAGGAATGCATGGCGACCATCGGTGCCGTGTCCAACCCCGACAACTCGAACCAGAACCTCGGCAAGGCCGGGCGTCGTCGCCACATGGGCATCCGCCCGACCGTTCGCGGTGTTGCGATGAACCCGATCGACCACCCGCATGGCGGTGGTGAAGGCCGCACCTCGGGTGGTCGTCACCCGGTGACGCCGTGGGGCAAGGGGACCAAGGGCAACCGGACCCGGTCGAACAAGCAGACGGACAAGTACATCGTCCGTTCGCGTCACGCCAAGAAAAAAGGGCGCTAATCCATGTCTCGTTCCATTTGGAAAGGCCCGTTCGTCGACGCTTACGTCCTGAAAAAGGCCGAGAAAGCACGGGAATCGGGCAAGAACGAAGTGATCAAGATCTGGTCGCGCCGTTCCACCATCCTGCCGCAGTTCGTTGGCCTGACCTTTGCGGTCTACAACGGACACAAGCACATTCCGGTGAATGTGACCGAAGAAATGATTGGTCAGAAGTTCGGGGAATATTCACCGACCCGGACCTATTACGGTCATGCCGCCGACAAGAAAGCGAAGAGGAAGTAAGCCATGGGTAAGGAAAAGAATCCGCGCCGCGTGGCGGACAACGAAGCGATGGCCATTGCCCGGATGCTTCGCACCTCGCCGCAGAAACTGAACCTCGTCGCCGGTTTGATCCGGGGCAAGAAGGTGGAAAAGGCGCTTGCCGACCTAACCTTCTCGAAGCGCCGCATCGCGGGTGACGTGAAGAAGTGTCTGCAATCGGCAATCGCCAATGCGGAAAACAACCACAATCTCGACGTTGACAGCCTTGTCGTCGCCGAAGCCTGGGTCGGCAAGAACCTGGTCATGAAGCGCGGCCGTCCGCGGGCGCGTGGCCGGTTTGGCAAGATCATGAAACCGTTCAGCGAGATCACCATCAAGGTGCGTCAAGTCGGGGAGTCTGCATAATGGGTCAGAAGGTTAACCCCATCGGGATGCGCCTCCAGGTCAACCGCACCTGGGACAGCCGCTGGTTTGCCGAGTCGAAGGATTACGGCAACCTGCTGCTGGAAGACCTGCGCATGCGCGAGTTCATTCACAAGGAACTCAAGCAGGCCGGCATCAGCCGCGTGATCATCGAACGCCCCCACAAGAAGTGCCGTGTGACCATTCACACCGCACGTCCGGGCGTGATCATCGGCAAGAAGGGCGCGGACATTGAAACGCTTCGCAAAAAGCTGACGGTGTTCACCAAGTCTGAACTGCACCTGAACATCGTCGAAGTCCGCAAGCCGGAACTGGACGCCCAACTGGTGGCCGAGTCGATCGCCCAGCAGATGGAGCGCCGGGTTTCGTTCCGCCGGGCCATGAAGCGGGGCGTGCAGAACGCCATGCGGATGGGCGCGCTGGGGATCCGTGTGAACGTCGCCGGTCGTCTGGGTGGTGCGGAAATCGCACGGACCGAATGGTACCGTGAAGGCCGCGTTCCGCTGCACACGCTGCGCGCCGACATCGACTATGCGCTGTCGGAAGCCGAGACGCCCTATGGGATCATCGGTGTGAAGGTGTGGATCTTCAAGGGCGAGATCCTTGAGCATGATCCGCAGGCCCATGATCGCCGTCAGGCCGAAGCGCAGGACGGTGCTGCACCGCGTGCGCCGCGCCGCGACCGCGAACGCGCGTAAGGGAGTAGAAGGAAATGCTGCAACCGAAACGGACCAAGTTCCGCAAACAGCACAAGGGCCGTATCCACGGCGAGGCGAAGGGCGGCTTTTTGCTGAACTTCGGGTCCTTTGCTCTGAAAGCTACCGAGCCCGAGCGTGTGACGGCGCGGCAGATCGAAGCGGCCCGCCGCGCGATCACCCGCCACATGAAGCGTCAGGGCCGCGTCTGGATCCGGATTTTCCCGGATGTTCCGGTGTCGTCGAAGCCGACCGAAGTCCGTATGGGTAAAGGTAAGGGTTCGGTGGATTACTGGGCAGCCAAGGTGAAGCCGGGCCGCATCATGTTCGAGATCGACGGCGTGTCCGAAGTGATCGCACGTGAAGCCCTGCGTCTGGGCGCAATGAAACTGCCGGTCACCACGCGCGTTGTCGCAAAGGAAGACTGGTAAGCAAGGCGGGTTAAATCCCGACTTTCAATATCGGCCCCCACTGGACACGGTGGGGGCTTTTTTGTTTGTGTGGCGTTGCAGATAAAGCGGAAACTAACGCTTGCCCTTCGGGCGCGCCCCCCGTATAGCAGCGCATCCACGGCTCCGGGGTGACTCGGAATCGGTGGTTTGTCATTGATCCACCAGGTTCAAGGTTACCCTGAGACGATTGCAGGGGTCTTCTGGTGATTGAGAAAAGGAAGATGGCGCATGATCGCCAAGGAATTGAAGACCAAGACGCCTGACCAGCTGCGTGACAGCCTGGTTGCGCTTAAGAAGGAAGCGTTCAACCTGCGCTTCCAGCAGGCCACCGGCCAGCTTGAGAATACCGCCCGCATGAACGCCATCCGCAAGGACGTGGCGCGCATCAAGACGGTGCTGAACCAAAAAGCCGCTGAAGCCGCGAAATAAGAGGATCACGACATGCCCAAACGCATCCTGCAAGGTGTTGTGACCTCGGACAAGAACGCCCAGACGATCACCGTTCTGGTCGAGCGCCGTTTCAAGCACCCGCTGCTG
This sequence comes from uncultured Paracoccaceae bacterium, assembly GCA_958439195.1. Taxonomy (GTDB): domain Bacteria; phylum Pseudomonadota; class Alphaproteobacteria; order Rhodobacterales; family Rhodobacteraceae; genus Paragemmobacter. The sequence goes on along the minus strand of OY288166.1, from coordinate 99,868 downwards.
CAAAAGACCGTCCGTAAGTCCAAGAAATACCGGGCCCACGACGAGCATAACAAGTTCAAGGTTGGCGACGCCGTCCGCATCGAGGAATGTGCGCCGATTTCGAAAACGAAACGTTGGACGGTGGTTGTCGAGGCGTAAGCCGCAACCTCCGTTCGACACGAACGAAACCCTGGGACCGTTACGATCATGACGGTTCCCAAAGGTCGGGAGTAAACCAATGATCCAGATGCAGACCAATCTGGATGTAGCTGACAACTCTGGCGCGCGCCGGGTTCAGTGCATCAAGGTTCTTGGCGGTTCGCACCGCCGTTATGCTTCGGTCGGCGACATCATCGTGGTGTCGGTGAAGGAAGCTATTCCGAAAGGCCGTGTTAAGAAGGGGGATGTCCGAAAGGCCGTCGTCGTTCGCACCGCCAAGGAAGTTCGCCGTGAAGACGGCACGTCCATCCGCTTTGACCGTAACGCCGCCGTCATCCTGAACAACCAGGGCGAACCGGTGGGCACCCGTATCTTCGGGCCGGTCGTGCGCGAGTTGCGTGCGAAGAACTTCATGAAGATCATCTCGCTGGCGCCGGAGGTGCTCTGATGGCTGCGAAACTCAAGAAGGGTGACACCGTCGTCGTGTTGACCGGCAAGGACAAAGGCAAGAAGGGCGAGATTTCCGCCGTCATGCCCAAGGACAACAAGGCCGTGGTCGACGGCGTGAATGTTGCGATCCGCCACACCAAGCAGTCGGCTTCTTCGCAGGGCGGCCGTCTTGCAAAGGCACTGCCGGTTGATCTGTCGAACCTGGCGATTGTTGACAAGAACGGCAAACCCACGCGCGTCGGCTTCCGCATGGAAGGTGACAAGAAGGTGCGTTACGCCAAGTCCACCGGGGAGGCGATCTGATGCTTGACCAAGCCACCTATACCCCGCGGGCCAAGGCGGATTATGCCACGCGCATCCGCCCCGCGATGAAGGAAGAGTTTTCCTACAAGAACGACATGCAGATCCCCAAGCTCGAGAAGATCGTGCTGAACATGGGCGTCGGCGAAGCGGTCAAGGACACCAAAAAGGTGAAACAGGCCGCCGAAGAACTGTCGTTGATTGCGGGTCAGAAGGCCGTCATCACCTATGCCAAGAAGTCGATCGCCGGCTTCCGCGTTCGGGAAGAGATGCCTTTGGGCTGCAAGGTCACGCTGCGCGGCGACCGGATGTATGAATTCCTTGACCGTCTGATCACGATCGCCCTGCCGCGCGTCCGCGACTTTCGCGGCGTGAAGGGCACGTCTTTTGATGGCCGTGGCAACTATGCCATGGGCCTGAAAGAACACATCGTGTTCCCCGAGATCAACTTCGACAAGGTCGATGAAGTTCTGGGGATGGACATCATCATCTGCACCAACGCGAAGACAGACGCGGAAGCCAAGGCGCTGTTGAAGCATTTCAACATGCCCTTCACGTCGTAACGCGCGAGGAACAAAGATATGGCAAAGAAATCCATGGTGAACCGCGAAGTGAAGCGCGCCAAACTTGTGAAGCAGCATGCTTCGAAGCGCGCGGCACTGAAGGCGGTGATCAACGACCAGAGCAAGCCGGTTGAAGAGCGCTTCAAGGCGACTATGAAACTGGCTGAAATGCCCCGCAACTCGTCCGCCACCCGGCTGCACAACCGCTGCCAGCTGACGGGCCGTCCCCATGCTTATTACCGTAAGCTGAAACTCTCGCGCATCATGCTGCGGGAACTGGCCTCGTTCGGTCAGATCCCCGGCATGGTGAAGTCGAGCTGGTAAGGGAGGAAGACAGATGTCGATGAACGATCCTCTCGGCGATATGCTGACACGTATCCGCAACGCGCAACTGCGCGGCAAGTCCACCGTGGCGACCCCGGCTTCCAAGCTGCGCGCCTGGGTTCTGGATGTGCTGCAGGGTGAAGGCTATATCCGCGGCTACGAAAGAAAGACGACCGAGAATGGCCAGGGTGAACTGGTGATCTCGCTTAAGTACTTTGAAGGCACCCCGGTGATCCGCGAATTGAAGCGCGTGTCCAAGCCGGGCCGTCGCGTCTATATGGCTGTCAAGGATATCCCGACAGTTCGCAACGGTCTGGGTGTTTCCATCGTCTCCACGCCGAAAGGCGTCATGTCCGATGCAGCAGCACGGTCCGCCAATGTTGGCGGCGAAGTGCTCTGCACCGTGTTCTGAGGAGGGTGGTATGTCTCGTATTGGAAAGAAGCCGGTCGAAATGCCCAAGGGCGTGTCGGCCTCGATCAGCGGCCAGACCATCGAAGTGAAGGGGCCGAAAGGCACCCGCAGCTTTACCGCTGGCGACGACGTGACGCTGACTGTCGACGGCACCACCATCAAGGTGACGCCGCGTGGCATGTCAAAGCGTGCGCGCCAGCAGTGGGGGATGACCCGCTCCATGGTGTCCAACCTTGTGGTTGGCGTGACCGATGGTTTCAAGAAAGACCTGGAAATCCAGGGCGTGGGTTACCGCGCCGCGATGAACGGGAACATTCTGAAGCTGTCGCTCGGCTATTCGCATGAGGTCAACTTCGAAGTGCCGAAGGGGGTGACTGTCACCTCTCCGAAGCAGACTGAAATCGTTGTGGAAGGTATCGACCAGCAGCTTGTCGGACAGGTTGCTGCGAACATCCGTGAGTGGAAGCGTCCCGAGCCGTACAAGGGCAAGGGCATCCGCTATAAGGATGAGTATATCTTCCGCAAGGAAGGCAAGAAGAAGTAAGGGGCGCAACCATGGCGAACAACAAGAGAGATCTGTTCCTCAAGCGCCGCCTGCGCGTTCGGAACAAAATCAAGGCGATGTCCAACGGGCGTCTGCGCCTTTCGGTGCATCGCTCAAACAAGAACATCAGCGCCCAGTTGATCGACGACGTGAAGGGGGTCACTGTGGCCGCCGCATCGTCGCTCGAAAAGGATCTGGGTGTCGTTGGCAAGAACAACGTCGAGGCTGCGGCCAAGATCGGCGCTGCGATTGCAGAACGGGCAAAGAAGGCCGGTGTCGAAGAGTGCTATTTCGACCGCGGCGGTTTCATCTTTCACGGCAAGATCAAGGCTTTGGCCGACGCTGCCCGTGAAGGTGGCCTGAAGTTCTGATCAGAAGCGGGCGGCGTATCCGGTTTCGGACATGCCGCCCCGATGATCCGGGGTTGCCTTTGGCATCCACCAGGATTGGCAGATACACGGCGCTTTGCCGCGCCAGGATAAAGGGAATGCCTTATGGCAGAACGTGATAACCGCCGGGAAGGCCGTGGCAATGATCGCCGCGACAACCGCCCGGAAGAAACCCCGGAATTCGCTGACCGTCTGGTCGCGATCAACCGCGTCTCGAAAACCGTTAAGGGCGGCAAGCGCTTTGGCTTTGCGGCACTCGTCGTGGTCGGCGACCAGCGTGGTCGTGTCGGCTTTGGCAAGGGCAAGGCCAAGGAAGTGCCGGAAGCGATCCGCAAGGCCACCGAACAGGCCAAGCGTTCGCTGATCCGCGTTCCGTTGAAGGATGCACGCACGCTGCATCACGATATGGAAGGCCGTCATGGCGCTGGCAAAGTGGTGATGCGGACGGCCGTAGCCGGGACCGGGATCATCGCCGGTGGTCCGATGCGCGCCGTGTTTGAAATGTTGGGGATTCAGGACGTGGTGGCGAAATCCATCGGGTCGCAGAACCCCTATAACATGATCCGCGCCACAATTGACGGGTTGAAGCAGGAAACCTCGCCTCGCCAGGTCGCGAACCGTCGCGGCAAGAAAGTGGCCGAGATCCTGAAGAAGCCCGAAGCTGAAACAGTGGAGGCGTGATCATGGCAGCCAAGAAAACCATCGTCGTAAAGCAGGTGGCTTCTGCCGCCCGCCGCCCGGCTGTGCAGACCGCGACCCTGAAAGGTCTGGGCCTGAACAAGATGCACCGCACGCGCGAATTGGAAGACACGCCGTCGGTGCGCGGCATGGTGCGCAAGATTTCGCACCTTGTGGAAATCATCGAAGAGCGCGGTTAATCCACGCTGATCGCTGAATGTAGGAACGCCCTGGGAAACCCTGGGGCGTTTTTGTATTTCGGCCTGCCTTGCGGGCGGTTGCAGATATGCCAGAAGGGCCGCAACATTGCCGGGCTATCTGGAGGGGATCATCATGATTGTCAGAACGCTTGCCTCTATCATCGACACGCCTGCGCATGTGAAGGGCGATGCCTTTGAAAGCAGGCGAATTCTGTTGGCTGCTGACAGGCTGGGCTATTCGCTGCATGACACGCTGTGCAAGGCGGGAACAGAACAGCGGCTGGAATATCGCAACCATGTCGAGACGAATTACGTGATCGAGGGGCAGGGCGAGGTGGAAAATATCGCCACCGGCGAGGTGTGGGCGCTGGGGCCGGGCACGGTCTATGTGCTGGACCAACACGAGGCACATCTGTTGCGGGCAGAGACGGACCTTCGGATCGTCTGCATTTTCACCCCGGCGCTGACAGGGCAGGAAACGCATGACGCAGATGGCAGCTATGCTGCGGCAGGCTAGGTGGTTCCACGGTGCTTGCCAAGGCTGGGGGAGTGGGGTAAGGCCTCGCGGTGGTCCTTGGGACCGCAGAATCAACAAGAAATGCCGCGTTGCCCTTTATCCGTCGCAGGTATGGGCATTCCGGCTAAGGAGTATGCGACATGAAATTGAATGAACTGCGTGACAATGACGGCGCCGCGAAAAAGCAAAAGCGCGTCGCGCGCGGCCCGGGTTCGGGCAAGGGCAAGACCGCAGGTCGCGGGATCAAGGGTCAGAAATCCCGTTCGGGTGTGGCCATTGGTGGGTATGAAGGCGGTCAGATGCCGCTGTATCGCCGCCTGCCCAAGCGCGGCTTCAACAAGCCGAACCGTCTGGAATTCGCGGTGGTCAACCTGGGCCTGATCGAGAAATTCATCGGTCTGGGCAAGCTGGACATCAAGGCCGAGATCACCGAGGACGCGCTGGTTGCGGCTGGCCTGACCAAGAACAAGCGCGATGGTATCCGCATTCTTGGGAAGGGCGAAATCACGTCGAAGGTCAAGTTGGTGGTGACCGGCGCCTCTGCTTCGGCCATTGAGGCGATCGAAAAGGCTGGTGGGTCGATCACTGTGAAGGCATCGGCGGCAGCGGCAGCCGAATAACGGTTGTGAGCGGTCGCAGGACCGCTTACATCAGGGCAAGTTTTCCCGCGCCGCCGACCGGAAAACGGTTCGGCGGCGCCTCCATGAAAGAAGTCTGGGCATGGCATCTGCTGCGGAGCAAATGGCGGCGAACCTGAGTTGGTCCGCCCTTGGCAAGGCGACCGACCTTCGCCAACGCATTTTCTTTACTCTTGGTTTGCTGATCGTCTACCGGCTGGGAACCTATATCCCTGTGCCGGGGATCGATGGCACGGCCCTGCGCGAATTCATGACGCAGGCAAGCCAGGGTATCGGCGGTATGCTGAACCTGTTCACGGGTGGCGCGATCAGCCGGATGGGGATTTTTGCGCTGGGGATCATGCCCTATATCAGCGCGTCGATCATCGTGCAGTTGATGGCCGCGATGGTGCCGCAGCTGGAACAGCTGAAGAAGGAAGGCGAGCAGGGCCGTAAGAAGCTGAACCAATACACGCGCTACGGCACAGTGGGTCTGGCTATTTTCCAGGCTTGGGGCATTGCCGTATCGCTGGAGGCGGGCGGTCTGGCGCATGATCCGGGGCTGTTCTTCAAGGCGGCCTGCGTGATCACGCTGGTTGGCGGGACGATGTTCCTGATGTGGCTGGGTGAACAGATTACCGCGCGCGGCATCGGCAACGGCATTTCGCTGATCATCTTCGTAGGCATCGTGGCGGAAATTCCGGCGGCGCTGGTGCAGTTCTTTGAACAGGGCCGTTCGGGCGCGATTTCCACGCCGCTGATCCTGGGGATCATCGTGATGGTCGTCGCCGTGATCGCCTTTGTGGTCTTCATGGAACGTGCGCTGCGCAAGATCCATATTCAGTATCCGCGCCGTCAGGTTGGGATGAAGATTTTCGATGGCGGGTCGTCGCATCTGCCCGTCAAGGTGAACCCGGCAGGCGTCATCCCGGCCATCTTTGCGTCGTCACTGTTGTTGCTGCCCACCACGATCGGCACCTTTTCCGGGTCCGATACCAACCCGGTGCTGTCCACGCTGATGGCTTATCTGGGCTATGGTCAGCCGCTTCATCTGTTGGCGATGGCTGCGATGATCGTGTTCTTTTCTTACTTCTACACCGCCAATGTGGCGTTCAAGGTGGAAGATGTGGCCGAAAACCTGAAGAACCAGCAAGGGTTCATCCCCGGAATACGGCCTGGCAAAAAGACCGAAGAGTATCTGGAATATGTGTTGAACCGTATTCTGGTGCTTGGGTCCGGTTATCTGGCGGCGGTCTGCCTGCTGCCCGAAATCCTGATCGCCGAGGTGGGGCTGCCGTTCTATTTCGGCGGGACCTCGGTTCTAATCGTGGTTTCGGTGACGATGGACACGATCAACCAGATCCAGTCGCATCTTCTGGCGCATCAGTATGAGGGCTTGATCGAAAAGTCGAACCTGCGCGGCAAAAAGCGGACGGCGCCCAAAGCGCCGGCGCGGCGCTGATCGCGGGGCAGAGATGGTCAACATCATTCTTCTAGGCCCGCCGGGGGCGGGAAAAGGCACGCAGGCCAAGCGGTTGGTTGATGACCGCGGTATGGTGCAACTGTCGACCGGCGACATGCTGCGCGAAGCCAAGACCAGCGGAACCGAAATGGGACGTCGCGTATCCGACGTGATGGCGCGGGGCGAGTTGGTGACCGATGACATCGTGATCGGTTTGATCGAGGAAAAGATCACATCGCCTTCGGGTGGCGGCTTTATCTTTGACGGCTTTCCCCGCACGCTGAAACAGGCGGATGCGTTGGGCAACCTGCTGGCACGGACTGGGCAGGCACTGGATGCAGTGATCGAGATGCAGGTCGATGATGCCGCGCTGGTCGCGCGCATCACTGGGCGGTATACCTGCGGCACTTGCAGCGCGGTCTATCACGACCAGACCAAACCCACAAAAGTGGCGGGCGTGTGCGATGCCTGCGGATCAACCGACCTGCGGCGGCGGGCGGATGACAATGAAGAGTCGCTGAAACAGCGCCTGATGGAATACTATAAAAAGACGTCGCCTCTGGTTGGCTATTACTATGCCAAAGGACAGCTTTCATCGGTGGATGGTCTGGCGGAAATGGACACGGTTTCGGCGGCCATTGCGGCAGTGCTTGACAAAGCGTGAAAATGCCACCCTGTCGCCTTGACGGGCAGCAGAAAAGCCCATAAAGCACAGCGTCCCGTAAGGGAATCGTCTGGTCATATTGATGCTTGGCCGGTCAGATCGAATCGGTGGCTTGGGATCGCCCGCGCCGCTGGAGTTGTGAAAAAAGGTTCTGGCATCACGGAACCGCAACGAAAAGGAACTTACGTTTGGCACGTATTGCTGGCGTCAACATCCCCACCCAAAAGCGGGTGCCGATTGCTTTGACCTACATCACCGGTATCGGCCCTCATAACGCCGAGATCATCTGCACGTCCCTGAACATCGACACGTCGCGCCGCGTCAACCAGCTTTCGGATGCCGAAGTGCTGGCGATCCGCGAATTCATCGACGCAAACTTCACCGTCGAAGGCGACCTGCGCCGTGAAACGTCGATGAACATCAAGCGTTTGATGGATCTGGGCTGCTACCGCGGCCTGCGTCACCGCAAGGGCCTGCCGGTCCGCGGTCAGCGCACCCACACGAACGCTCGCACCCGCAAGGGCCCCGCCAAAGCCATCGCTGGCAAGAAGAAATAAGGAGGGGCATTCATGGCACGTGATACCAAGAACGCCGCGCGCGTTAAGAAAAAAGAGCGCAAGAACATTGCCGCCGGTGTGGCGCATGTGAATTCTTCGTTCAACAACACCAAGATTCTGATTTCCGACGTTCAGGGCAACGCGATTTCGTGGTCCTCGGCCGGAACGATGGGTTTCAAGGGGTCGCGTAAGTCGACGCCTTATGCCGCCCAGATGGCCGCTGAGGACGCCGGGAAGAAGGCGCAGGAACACGGCGTGAAAACGCTGGAAGTCGAAGTGCAGGGTCCGGGTTCGGGCCGCGAGTCGGCGCTGCGCGCGCTGGCCGCTGTGGGCTTCAACATCACCTCGATCCGTGATGTTACCCCGCTGGCGCACAATGGCTGCCGCCCGCCGAAGCGCCGCCGCGTCTGACTCTGTTTCATATGGGCGGGCCGTGCCTTCGGGTGCGGCCCGTCTCATCTATTTCTGATCCTCGGGCGTCCGCCGCTAACTGGACATGGGCAGCGGACAAGTATGGAGGCGAAAGCATGATCCACAAGAACTGGCAAGAACTTATCAAACCGACGCAACTGGTGGTCAAACCTGGTGCTGATCCAGCGCGCGTGGCGACTGTGATCGCCGAACCGCTGGAGCGCGGCTTTGGCCTGACGCTGGGCAACGCGCTGCGCCGCGTGCTGATGTCGTCGCTGCAAGGCGGGGCCATCACCAGCGTGCAGATCGACAACGTGCTGCATGAGTTTTCCAGCGTGGCCGGTGTGCGTGAAGACGTGACCGACATCGTGCTGAACCTGAAGGGCGTCAGCCTGAAGATGGAAGTCGAAGGGCCGAAGCGCCTGTCGATTTCGGCCAAGGGTCCGGGCGTTGTGACCGCTGGCGATATTTCGGAATCCAACGGGATCGAGGTTCTGAACAAGGACCACGTGATCTGCCATCTTGATGACGGCGCGGATGTGTTCATGGAGCTGACGGTGAATACCGGTAAGGGCTATGTCGCCGCCGACAAGAACCGCCCCGAAGATGCGCCGATCGGTCTGATCCCGATTGATGCGATCTATTCGCCGGTCAAGAAGGTTTCCTACGAAGTGCAGCCCACCCGTGAGGGGCAGGTGCTGGATTACGACAAACTGACCATGAAGATCGAAACCGATGGTTCGCTGACGCCGGATGATGCTGTGGCATACGCCGCGCGCATTCTGCAGGATCAACTGTCGATCTTCGTTAACTTCGACGAACCGGAATCGGCCAAATTGGGCGAAGTGGATGCGGGGCTGGAATTCAACCCGCTGCTGCTCAAGAAAGTGGACGAGCTGGAACTGTCGGTGCGTTCGGCCAACTGCCTGAAGAACGACAACATCGTCTATATCGGCGATCTGATCCAGAAAACCGAAGCCGAGATGCTGCGCACCCCGAACTTTGGCCGCAAGTCCTTGAACGAGATCAAGGAAGTGCTGTCTGGCATGGGCCTGCACCTTGGCATGGAAGTCGAGGATTGGCCGCCGGAGAATATCGAAGACCTGGCCAAGCGCTTCGAAGACCAATTCTGATACGGGGGGCGGGGGAAACCCCGCCTTTCGGAAAATGCCCGCGCAGGCGGGGAATACCTGGGCATTCTGCCCCAACGACGCGGCCTGCACGCACAGGCCGCAACACAAAGCAAAACAAGACGTCAGGAGACCATCATGCGTCACTCGAATGGCTACCGTAAGCTGAACCGCACCCATGAACACCGCAAGGCGATGTTCGCCAACATGGCTGGTTCGCTGATCGAACACGAACAGATCAAGACGACCCTGCCGAAGGCCAAGGAATTGCGCCCGATCATCGAAAAGCTGATCACGCTGGCCAAGCGCGGCGACCTGCACGCCCGCCGTCAGGCACATGCCCAACTTAAGCAGGACATGCACACCGCCCGCCTGTTTGAAATCCTGGGGCCGCGCTACAAGGACCGTCAGGGTGGCTATGTGCGCGTCCTGAAGGCCGGGTTCCGCTATGGCGACATGGCCCCGATGGCAATCATCGAATTTGTGGACCGCGATACATCGGCCAAGGGTGCTGCGGACCGTGCCCGTGTTGAGGCTGCGGACAACGCCGAGGATTGATTTCCGCCGTCTTGGTGGTGAATTGACAGAAAGCCCGCTTTTGGCGGGCTTTCTTGCATTTGTGGGTTGCTCGGCCTGGCTGGATGCAAGATTGCAGCCTTGGCCTGCCTGCATGGCGATTGTATCCAGAAATGACACAATGCACAGTTTTCCGCTTGCACGAATGCATGTTCAGGGAATAGCAATCTTAGGTTGAAAGGGGGCGTGCTCGCGCAGAGCTGAAATGTCGGAAAAAAGGGTTGTTAATCAGTTGCTGGAGGACCTCGATCAGCTTGCCCCAATGGGGTACTCGGTCGGGCTGCACATTCGTTTTGCGAGTCCTCTGGTGTATAAAAGCAGCTATCCGGCGGAATGGACTGCTTTTTACAACAGTCATTCCTATTATCTGCGGGATCCACTTGTGTTCTGGGGCGTCGGTGTCGAAGGCACCACGCGGTGGAGCGGTATCCCCCTGCCTGATCCCTTTAGCGTTATGGCAAAGGCCGCATCGCACGGTTTGAAATACGGTGCGGTGTCGTCCTACGGTCCCATCACGTCGCGGTCTATCGTGGGTATTGCCCGCGGTGATCGGGAATTCGACGATGAGGAACTGGCGCAGCTTAGGGAAATCACGATCCGGCTGCACATCGAAGCGAAACCGCCAAGCGAACTGACGCGGGCGCAGATCGAGGCGCTTCAATGTCTGGCCGATGGGGATCGCCATGCGGCAGCGGCGGGGAAACTTGGTATATCTGAAAGTGCGCTCAAGGCGCGGCTCGTGTCCGCGCGCATCAGGCTTGAGGCGCGGACCACATCGGAAGCGATCAGAAAGGCGCGGGAATACCGGCTGCTTTGACGCGGGCCATCCCTTCACAGGTTACCCAACCCTGAGAAGGAGACCACCGATGGAAGTCACGACCCTTTCCTATAGCAACCTGCACGCCCACGGCACCCTGTTTGCCGATCTGTTCCGCGCGCGTCACCGGACGTTCATCCGCAACAATGGCTGGAACCTGCCCGAGGCGGACGGGATGGAGTTTGACCAGTATGACACCCCTGCCAGCCGCTGGGTGGCGGTGCATGAGCGTGGCCAGGTGATGGCCGGGGTGCGGTTGACGCCGACTGTCCATCGCTGTGGCATCTATTCCTACATGATCCGTGATGCGCAGCGCGGGTTGTTGGACACGATCCCCACGGATCTGCTGCACTTTGAGGCACCGGTCGATCCGAATATCTGGGAATCAAGCCGGGTCTTTGTGTCCGACCTTGTTCCTGCGGTGGATCGGCTGCGGGTTCAGATGCGGTTGATCCACGAAATGGTGATCTCGGCCCGCGATTTGGGGGCGACATCGCTGTTGGGGATCATCCCGGAACATGCGCCGCGACTGGCGCGGCGGGTGGGGCTGGATTGTGTTCCGGCTGGGCCTGTGCTGGATGCGGGCGGAATGCGCAGCGTCTGTGTGACGATCAGCATGCAAACGCGGATGCATTGAAACGGCCGCGCCGCGCGATGCTTGTGCGACGCGCGGCGCGGGCGCATATCTTGGGCAAGCCTGTCAGGGAGTGACCCATGATCCGCGAGCTTTGTCTTATCCTTGCGCTTTTTGGCCCCTTGCCGGCCCTGGCCCAGACTGCGGTGCCAGAGTCGCAGGCCGAGATTGCGCTGTCTTTTGCGCCCGTCGTCAAACAGGCCGCCCCGGCGGTGGTGAACATCTATGCCACGCGCGTCGTGCAGGCGCGGCGGTCGCCCTTTGCCGACGATCCCTTCTTCAACCAGTTCTTCGAGGCGCTGGGGCCCGCACAGCCGCGGGTGCAAAATTCTCTGGGGTCAGGTGTGATCGTCGGGGCCGAAGGGATTGTGGTGTCGAACTATCACGTCGTAGGGCAGGCGACGGAAATTCGCGTCGTTCTGAATGACCGGAGCGAATATGCGGCAGATGTGATCCTAGGGGATGAGGAAAGCGATCTGGCCGTCCTGCGGTTGCGCGATGCGCAAGGGCTGCCCTTCCTGCCGCTGCGGAATTCGGATGAATTGGAAGTGGGCGATCTTGTGCTGGCCATCGGCAACCCGTTTGGTGTGGGGCAGACTGTGTCATCGGGCATCGTGTCGGGGCTGGCACGGTCTGCGATGCAGGTCGGGGATGGGCGGGGCTATTTCATCCAGACCGACGCCGCGATCAATCCGGGCAATTCCGGCGGTGCGCTTGTTGATTTGCAGGGGCGGCTGGTGGGGATCAATACGGCGATCCTGACACGGGGGGGCGGATCGAACGGGATTGGCTTTGCGATACCGGCCAACCTTGTGCAAAGCATCGTGGGGCAGGCCGAGGCAGGGGCCACGCGCTTTGCCCGGCCTTGGGCCGGAGTGACGGGGCAGGCGATGGATGCGGCGCTGGCCGACGGATTGGGTCTGGATCGGCCCGATGGGGTGCTGGTGTCGGACCTGCATCCGCAAAGCCCCTTTGCCGCCGTGGGGCTGCGGGCCGGCGATGTGATCCTGTCGCTGGGCGGGGCGGAAACCAATACGCCACAAGAGGTTATGTTCCGATTGTCGGCTCTTGGCGTGGGGGCAGAGGCGGAACTTGTCTGGCTGCGCGACGGGGTCGAGCAACGCGCAATGATGACGCTGGCCCCGGCACCCGACGATCCGCCGCGGGACCAGACCACCGTTGTCGAGGATGTGTCGTTGCGCGGGCTGACCGTGGCTAGGATCAACCCGGCAGTGATGGAAGAGTTGAACCTGCCCTTGCAGGCCAGTGGCGTTGCGGTGGTGCAGGCCGAAGATCTGGCGGCGCGTGCGGGATTTCAGCCGGGGGATGTGGTGCTGGCGATCAACGGGGCGGTGGTGGCAGATCCTGCTGATGTGGTGGCGCTGGCGGGGATGCAGGCGCGGGTCTGGGTGGTTGACCTGATCCGGGGCGGGCAGTCTTTGCGGTTGCGGTTCCGCTTCTGACCCTTTCGCAGGCCGTGTAGCGGGGGTAGTCTGCACGGATGGCTGATCTGTTCGACTCTGCGCCACGACCTGCCACAGAGGGCCCGCGCCCGCTGGCCGATCGGCTGCGGCCACGGCATCTGTCCGAGGTGATCGGGCAGGGGCATGTCCTGTCGCCCGAAGGGCCGTTGGGGGCGATGCTGGCGGCGAAAAGCCTGTCGTCGATCATCCTTTGGGGGCCGCCGGGGGTGGGCAAGACCACCATAGCGCGGTTGCTGGCGGATGAGACGGACCTGGCTTTTGTGCAGATCAGCGCGATATTTACGGGTGTGCCGGACCTGAAGAAGGTGTTCGAGCAGGCGAAAATCCGGCGACAGAACGGGCAGGGGACGCTGCTTTTTGTCGATGAAATCCACCGTTTCAACAAGGCGCAGCAGGATGGTTTCCTGCCGCATATGGAGGATGGGACGATCCTTCTGGTGGGCGCAACCACCGAAAATCCCAGTTTCGAATTGAATGCCGCCTTGCTGAGCCGGTCGCAAGTGATTGTTCTGGAACGCCTTTCGTTAGCCGATCTGGAACGTCTGGCGCAACGGGCCGAAAAGGAACTGGCCCGCAACCTGCCCCTGACCGGCGAGGCGCGTGAGGCGCTTTTGGAGATGGCGGATGGGGATGGGCGGGCGCTTTTGAACCTGATCGAACAGGTGGCAGCGTGGCGGGTGGACGGGGCGGTGGACCGGGCGCAGTTGGCGCAGCGGTTGATGCGGCGGGCGGCGAAATACGACAAATCGGGGGAAGAGCATTACAACCTGATCTCGGCCCTGCACAAATCCATCCGGGGATCGGACCCGGATGCCGCGCTGTATTGGTTTGCGCGGATGCTGGAAGGGGGCGAAGACCCCCGGTTTCTGGCGCGGCGGTTGGTGCGGATGGCGGTGGAGGATATTGGCCTGGCCGATCCGCAGGCGCAGGGAATTTGCATAGACGCATGGCAGACCTATGAGCGGCTGGGATCGCCCGAGGGCGAGCTGGCGCTGGCGAATGCTGTGGTTTATCTGGCACTTGCGCCGAAATCGAACGGGGTTTACGTCGCCTATAAAGCCGCGCGGGCGGCCGCGCGTGAGACGGGCAGCCTGATGCCGCCGCGCCATATCCTGAACGCGCCGACCAAGCTGATGAAAGAGATCGGCTATGGGTCGGGCTATTCTTACGACCATGAGGCAGAGGATGGGTTTTCGGGGCAGGACTATTTCCCCGAAGGCATGAAGCGCCCGGTGTTCTACGCGCCGCCCGAACGCGGGTTCGAGCGCGAGTTGAAAAAGCGGGTGGAGTATTTTGCCAAACTGCGCGGGAAGCGGCAGGGGGAGCGGTAAGGTTTCCTTTTGCTGCCGGGGTTTAGGCGAGAACGGATGTGCAGCCGTTGGTGCAGACGCGCAGTGCAGACGGGTGTGCATACAAATTCTGGCAGAGTGACGGACGCGTTCATGGTGAATGGTGCGCTGGTGTGGAGGTTCTTCGCTTTCTTCGCCCCCGGTTGTGAGGGAGGGCGAATGGCGCACCGCCAGAGGTGGTGGTGCCGGGGGCGAGGGCGCAGTTGGGTATTTGGGCCAAGATGAAACGGCAGGGCTTGCTGGGGTCTGGCGGGGTTTGGGGGGCCTGTCGTGGTTGACATTCCGACCCCTTGGCGCAATGCAGAACGGATGATCATGACCCTTCTTCAAGTGGCCGCAGGTGGGGCCATCGGTGCCGCGCTGCGCTATCTGACGAATGTCGGGGCGGGCCGTTTGTTCGGACCCGGTTTCCCGGTGGGGACGGTGATCGTGAATGTTGCGGGCTGTTTTGCGATGGGCGTGATCGTCACCGTTCTGGCACGGAAAGGGGGCGGCCACCTGGCGCCCTTTCTGATGACCGGGGTGCTGGGCGGGTTCACCACCTTTTCGGCCTTTTCGCTGGACGCGCTGACCCTGTGGGAGCGGGGGCAGAGCGGTGCGGCAGCCATCTATGTGCTTGGTTCGGTCATCCTGTCGCTGGCAGGGATCGTGGCGGGCCTGACCCTTGCACGGAGCTTGACATGAACAGCGTCCAGACCTTGACCGTATCCGAAGATGAAGGCGAACAGCGGCTCGACCGTTGGTTCAAGCGGCGGTTTCCGCATGTCACGCAAGGCGCGGTGGAAAAGATGTGCCGCACGGGCCAAGTGCGGGTGGATGGGGCGCGGGCAAAGGCATCGGACCGGGTGATCCCCGGCCAGACCATTCGGGTGCCGCCCCTGCCCGATCCGAATGCGCCGGGCCGTGCCCGGACGGATGGGATCAGCGCGGCGGATGCCAAGATGATCCAGGATTGCGTGCTGTGGATGGATGACCACATGATCGTGCTGAACAAGCCTGCCGGCCTGCCCAGCCAGGGCGGCAGCGGGCAGGGCGAGCGGCATGTGGACGGATTGGCCGAGGCGTTGAAGTTCGGCTACAAGGACAAGCCCAAGTTGGTGCATCGGCTGGACAAGGATACATCCGGTTTGCTGATGCTGGCGCGCACCGACCGGGTGGCGCGCAACCTGTCTGAGGCGCTGCGGCACCGCAACACGCGCAAGATTTACTGGGCCGTGGTGGCCGGTGTGCCAAACCCGAAGAAAGGCAGCATCAAATACGGGCTGATGAAGGCCCCCGGCCATGGCAAGCGTGGCGAGGGGGAAAAGATGCTGTGCGTGCATCCCGCCAAAATGGCCGAGTTTCCCGATGCCAAGCGGGCGCACACGGATTATTTCGTGCTGTGGTTCCTTGGCACGCGGCTGTCATGGATGGCGTTGGAACCTGTCACGGGGCGGACGCATCAGTTGCGCGCGCATATGGCCGAGATCGGGCATCCCATCATCGGGGATGGTAAATATGGCGGGTCGGATGCCGACAATGAAGGCGATGGCTGGGGCGCGGCGGTGGGTGGCGACATCAGCCGCAAGCTGCATCTGCATGCGCGGATGCTGGTGGTGGAGCATCCGGTGTTGAAAACCGAGATGACCTTTACCGCGCCCTTGCCGGACCACATGGCGCGGACGTGGAAAGCGTTGGACTGGAACGAAAAGGACGTGCCGGCCGATCCGTTTACGGTGTTCAAATGAGCGCATGGAAGGCGAAGCGGTTCTGGACGGCGGCCGAGGCGCTGGCCTGTGACGGCGGCTTTACCGTGCTGCTGGATGGCCGCGCTGTAAAAACGCCGGCCAAGGCGGCGTTGGTGGTGCCGACGTTGGCGATGGCGCAGGCGATTGCAGCGGAATGGGATGCCCAGACGGGCGAGGTGCGGCCTGCCACGATGCCGGTGACGCGGGCGGCGAATTCCGCCATCGACAAGATCATCCCGCAGCGTGACGAGGTGGTCGAGATCATCGCCGCCTATGGCCAGTCTGACCTGCTGTGTTACCGCGCGATCGGGCCTGCGGCGCTGGTGGAGCGGCAGGCGGCGGGGTGGGATCCGGTGCTGCATTGGGCGGCAGAAGCGTTGGGCGCGCAGCTGGTGGCGACGGCGGGCGTGATGCATGTGGCGCAACCGCCCGAGGCGCTGGCGCGTCTGACGGCGCGGGTGGCGGGGATGACAGAGTTCCAACTGGCGGGGCTGCATGATCTGGTGGCGATTTCGGGATCGCTGGTCCTGGCGTTGGCGGTGACGGAGCGGCGGCTGACGCCGGAGGAGGCGTGGGCGCTGTCGCGGATTGATGAAAATTGGCAGATCGAGCAATGGGGTGCGGATGAAGAAGCGGCCGAAATGGAGGCGTTTCGGCATGTCGCTTTCAACGATGCGAGTCGATTCTATGCTTTGTGCGGGTGACAATCCTGCCTGTTTTTCGGGCAAGCCCCGCCTGAAGCGTGATCAACGCAGGGCAAATCATTGATCGTGCAGGGATTTCCGTTTCTTGGCGGGATGTGCTTGACCTTTCAAACCGCTTCGGAAGAAACTGGCAGGCACCGGGAGAGGCGCACCTCCTGCAGGTTATGCCCATTGGGCGCCTTGGTGTGCCACAGGGGACAAGAAAACCGCCGTCCGGGAAAAGGACGGCATACTCAGGAAGAGGTAAGAATGAAAAAATCCGTATTCCTCGGCGTCGTCGCGGCGACCACCATGGTTGCTGGCGTGGCTTCGGCGCAAGCGACGCTGGAGACTGTCAAGGCACGCGGCGAGCTGATCTGCGGGTCGAACACCGGTCTGACCGGGTTCGGCGCACCGGATGCCAGCGGCAACTGGGTCGGCTTTGACGTTGATCTGTGCCGCGCCATTGCGGCCGCGGTTTTTGGCGACCCGACGAAAGTGAAGTTCGTCCCGACAACGGGCGAAACCCGCTTTACGGCGCTGCAGTCGGGTGAAGTGGACGTGCTGATCCGCAACTCGACCTGGACGCTGAGCCGGGACACCGAGCTGGCGTTGGATTTCGTGGCCGTGAACTACTATGACGGTCAGGGCTTTATGGTGAAGAGCGATCTGGGCGTGTCTTCGGCGAAGGAGCTG
Organism: uncultured Paracoccaceae bacterium; assembly: GCA_958439195.1. Classification (GTDB taxonomy): domain Bacteria; phylum Pseudomonadota; class Alphaproteobacteria; order Rhodobacterales; family Rhodobacteraceae; genus Paragemmobacter. The sequence goes on along the minus strand of OY288166.1, from coordinate 82,546 downwards.
GATGGCGCGACGGTTTGCATCCAGACCGGCACGACGACCGAACTGAACCTGGCGGACTTCTTCAAGCAGAACAACATCAGCTATCAGCCGGTGACTGTGGCCGACGATTCGGAAGCACAGCGCCAGTATCTGGCCGGTGCCTGCGACGCCTATACCACGGATGCTTCGGGTCTGGCCGCGTCGCGCGCCACGATGCCGGATGCTGCGAACCACGTGATTCTGCCGGAAATCATTTCCAAGGAACCGCTTGGTCCGGTCGTGCGCCATGGCGACAGCAACTGGGGCGACATCGTGCGTTGGACGTATTTCGCGCTGCTGATCGCGGAAGAGAAGGGCATCACGAAGGCAAATGTGGAAGAGGTTGCCACCTCGACCGCGGATGAAGAAGTGAAGCGTCTGTTGGGCCTGTCGGGCGACATGGGCGCGAAGATCGGTCTGGACAATGCCGCGTTCAAGAACGCGATCGCATCGGTCGGCAACTATGGTGAAATCTTTGCCGCGAATATCGGCGAAGGCACCGCGATCAACCTGGCGCGCGGTCTGAACGCGCTGTGGACGCAGGGCGGCCTGCAATACGCACCGCCGTTCCGTTGATCTGATACAGACCGGGGGCGCCTGTTGGGCGCCCCCGGCCCAATTCGGGGCTTCGCGGCATCCGAAAGAACACCCGGAATACCGGGGTTCGCGTCGAACAAGCGCAGAAACACAGGGGAAATTACATGGCTGTGGCCAGCGACGTGCCGAAGGATTCCTTCCGGCTCTCCATGCTGATCTATGATACGCGGTATCGATCGATCACCATTCAGGTCTTTGTCCTGATCCTGTTTGCGCTGTTTGTGGCGTGGTTGTTGAACAACACGGCCGAAAACCTGGCGACGCGGGGCAAGGAATTCAACTTCGGGTTCCTGTGGCAGAGGGCGGGCTATGACATTGGCCAGCAACTGATCCCCTATACCAATGACAGCAACCATTTCCGCGCGCTGCTGGTGGGGCTGGTCAATACGCTGGTAGTGGCGATCATCGGCTGTGTGCTGGCGACGGTGATCGGGGTGGTTGTGGGCGTGTTGCGGCTGTCGAACAACTGGCTGATCGGGCGGTTGATGACCGTCTATGTCGAGATGTTCCGAAATGTGCCGCTGTTGCTGTGGATCCTGCTGTCTTATGTGATCCTGTCGGAGACGACGCCGCAACCGCGCGATTTCCGCATCACGGATGAGATGGCGGCGGCGGGAGAGGCCCCGGCGGCGTCGATGATCCTATGGGATACGGTCGCGGTGACGAACCGGGGAACGAACATCCCGTCGCCGTTGTTTGACCGGGGACTGGGCAGTCTGGACCTGGGGTTCCTGAGCGTGAACCTGACGGCGCTTGCCTATATTCTGGTGATCGGCGGGTCCATCTGGGTGAACAGCCGCATTATTGCCGCCGCCCGTGCGCGCCAAGAGGCGACCGGCGATCGGCCTGTGACCTGGTGGAAAACGCTGGCGGTTCTGTTTGGCCCGGTCATCGCGTTGAGCGTGGGGTTGGGCCTGCATATGGAAGTGCCTGCACTGACGGGGTTCAACTTTCAGGGCGGCATTCTGGTGGCCCATTCCTTTACCGCGCTGGTGATTGCGCTGGCGCTGTATACGGCGGCCTTTATCGCCGAGATCGTGCGGGCGGGTATTCTGGCCATTTCGCGCGGGCAATCGGAGGCGGCCTTTGCGCTTGGCCTGCGGCCGGGGCGGACGATGAATCTGATCATCCTGCCGCAGGCGCTGCGGGTGATCATTCCGCCGTTGATCAGCCAGTATCTGAACCTGACGAAGAACACGTCGCTGGGGATCGCGGTTAGCTATCTTGACCTGCGCGGCACGCTGGGCGGCATCACGCTGAACCAGACGGGGCGCGAGTTGGAATGCATGTTGTTGATGATGCTGATCTATCTGACCATCAGTCTGATCATCTCGGCTGTCATGAACTTCTATAACTCATCCGTTCAGATCAAGGCGCGCTGACATGGCACCCATCAACTTTGTCCGCAATGAGATGTTGGCCCCATCAGCCCCGCCGGTGCGCGAAGCGGGGGCCGTAAAGTGGCTGCGCGAGAACCTGTTTTCTGGTGTGTTCAACACGATACTGACGCTGGTTGGCATCTATGTGATCTATTCGATCATCGTGGCGGCCCTGCCGTGGTGGCTGAATTCCGTGTGGAATGCCGGTTCGCTGAGCGAGTGCCGCGAGATTGTGGCAGCACAGGCGGGTGAAGGCGCGACCGGCGCCTGCTGGGCCATGATCCGCGAGCGTTGGCATCAGTTCATCTTTGGGTTCTATCCATCCGAACTGTATTGGCGGCCCGTTCTTGCCTTTGGGCTGTTGGTGGCGGCGCTGGCGCCTGTGCTGTTTGGCGGGCAAAAGCGCAATCTGACGATGATCCTGGCGGTTGTGGCGGCATTCCTTCTGGTGACGCTGTGGATGGCCGGGGCGCCGCTGGTGGTGTTCGTGCTGTCGATGGCAGTGGTGCTGGGCATGATTGCCGTGGCGCAGGCGGGATCGGGCAAGCTGCTGTGGTTCACGGCGTTGTATCCGGCGCTGTGTTTCTGGCTGCTGTGGGGTGGGTCGATCTGGCTGCCCGTGGTGGCGATGCTGGGTTTTGTCGTGCTGGGCGTGGCCTATCTGGCGCTGGTGGGGCGGACAAGCCCGATGACCGCCGCCGGGGTGGGTGTTGTGCTGGCGCTGGCCTGGTGGTTCATTCTGGACAAGCCGCTGACCGAGGCGCTGTTTGCGGCGCTGCCCTGGGGGATTGAGGCTGTCGCGTCGGATCAGTTCGGGGGGTTCCTTCTGGCCATCACCATCGGGGTGACGGCGATCGGATTTTCGCTGCCCATCGGCATTCTGTTGGCGCTTGGGCGGCAGTCGGACATGTTGATCGTGAAAACGCTGTGTGTTGGGTTCATCGAATTTATCCGGGGCGTGCCGCTGATCACGCTGTTGTTCACGGCATCGCTGCTGTTGCAGTATTTCCTGCCGCCGGGAACGAATTTCGACATTATCCTGCGGGTGATCATCCTGGTGACACTGTTTGCCGCGGCCTATCTGGCCGAGGTGATCAGGGGCGGACTGGCCGCGTTGCCGAGCGGGCAGTATGAGGCGGCGGATGCGCTGGGCCTGGATTACTGGCGGGCGCAGCGGTTGATCATCCTGCCGCAAGCGTTGAAGATTTCGATCCCGTCGATTGTGTCCACCTTTATCGGGCTGTTCAAGGATACCACGCTGGTGGCGTTCGTGGGCCTGATGGACCCGTTGAAGGGCGTTACCCAAATCGTCCGGGCCGACATCAACTGGAAGGGCATCTACTGGGAGCCTTACATTTTTGTCGGCGCCATCTTCTTTGTCATCTGCTTTGGCATGTCGCGCTATTCGATGCATCTCGAGCGCAAGCTAAAGACCGATCACCGTTAAGGATTAGCCATGTCAGACGCAGCTATTGACCGTTCCAAAATGCAGATCTCGGATGAGGTCGCCATTCAGATTGCCGGCATGAACAAGTGGTATGGCACGTTCCACGTGCTGCGCGACATCAACATGACGGTGCAGCGCGGCGAGCGGATCGTGATCTGCGGACCGTCGGGTTCGGGGAAGTCGACGCTGATCCGTTGCATCAACCGGCTGGAAGAACACCAGCAGGGCAAGATCGTGGTGGATGGGACGGAACTGACCAACGACCTGAAGAACATCGACAAGGTGCGGTCCGAGGTTGGGATGGTGTTTCAGCATTTCAACCTGTTCCCGCATCTGACGATCCTTGAGAATTGCACGCTGGCCCCGATCTGGGTGCGCAAGGTGCCGAAGAAGGAAGCCGAGGAAACGGCGATGCATTTCCTGCGCAAGGTGAAGATCCCCGAGCAGGCGAACAAGTATCCCGGTCAGTTGTCGGGTGGGCAGCAGCAGCGGGTGGCTATCGCGCGGTCGCTGTGCATGAAGCCGCGGATCATGCTGTTCGATGAGCCGACATCGGCGCTGGACCCGGAGATGATCAAAGAGGTGCTGGACACCATGATCGAGCTGGCCGAGGAAGGGATGACAATGCTGTGCGTGACCCATGAGATGGGGTTCGCGCAGGCGGTGGCGAACCGGGTGATTTTCATGGATCAAGGGCAGATCGTGGAACAGAACGAACCGAAAGAGTTCTTCAACAACCCAAAAAGCGACCGGACGAAGCTGTTCCTGTCACAGATTCTGGGTCACTGACCCCTTTGGACATGGCGAAAGGGGGTGCCGTTTGGCACCCCCTTTTTTGTTCTGCTGACGATGTCAGTGTTGGCGGGAACGGCGGTTCGCGCCTGCTTTGGTTAACCGGTGACGATTTCGCTGGGGATGATGAAATCATCCACCACGCCAGTGCCGAAGGTGACATCGGCCCAGTTGGTGACGTTGAAATCGGCCACCAGCGTGGCCCCGGTGGGGTAGCGGTGGAATTCGCTGTTCTGGGGCGCGTGGGCGACCAGACGGGCGGCGAATTCGGCGATGCCGGGGTTGTGGCCGATCATCATCACCGTGTCGCCCTTGGCATGGCGCAGGACGGCCAGCATCACATCGGGGCCTGCATGATAAAGCGCGGGTTTGAGTTCCAGCACCGGGCTGCCGGGCAGGGCAGGGGCGATCCCGCTCCATGTTTTGCGGGTGCGCAGCGCGTCGGAGCATAGCACCTCATCCGGGACATAGCCGCGCGAGGCGAGCCATTGGCCCAGATCGGCGGCGGCGGCCTTGCCGCGTTCGTTCAATGGGCGGTCGTGATCCGGGGTGAGCGGATCATCCCAGCTGGATTTCGCGTGGCGTGTCAGGATCAGCCGTTTCATTCTTTGGTTTGCCCCCCGTGGAATCGGCGCATGTGATAGGCCGACTGTTCGGCAAGTCTTGCATAGCCCTGTGACAGCGGGCAAGCGCGGCGGACAGCACAGCCGGTTTCCAGGCAATTGGCGCCGGGGGCAGTGTCGAGGAAGGCGTGGCAGGCGGGGACGTCATAGCCTGCGGTGGTAAGGGCGCGGGGTGGGCAGGCGGTGAGGCAGGGCTGGGCGCAGCTATCGCAGGGTTTGGGCGGTGGCGGGGGCAGGTCGAGGTGGTCTTTCAGGGCGATCGCGCCCCGAAAGCTGACCATCAGGCCTTGATCCGCGTGGACCAGCAGGCGGACGGGGCTGTCCCAGGTTCGGCCAGTGCGCAGCGCCCATTTGTAGAACGGGTTGTAAGGCGGGCCGCCAAAGGGGAACAGCGCCTTGGCCCCCAGATCGCAGGCGATGCGGCCGATGGTGCGGCGCGACCAGCGATCAACGGGATCAGGCTGGCCATCCAGCCATTCGGGTTGGGCGGTAAGGTGGGGCCAGAAGCCGGGCTCCGCCGGGCCGAGAAGGAAAAGGGTGCGGGTGCCGGGCGGGGTTGCGTCGGCGTCATCGGGGTGAAAACCGCCAAGGATTGCAAGGTGATGGGTGGCGAGGGTATGTTGAAAATCCGCCAATGTCACCGCTTTACCCGCGGCTTCACGCGCGGTTCGGTGGATCGGATTTGCGACCCGGCGCCGTGGTCGGTGAACAGTTCCATCAGGCAGGCATTGGGGACGCGGCCATCAAGGATGGTCACGGCGCGCACACCTTCGGCCAGGGCGGCGAGGGCGGTTTCGGTCTTGGGGATCATGCCGCCGGCGATGGTGCCGTCGATGATCATCTGGCGCACCTCTTCGGGGGTGATCTGGGTCATGATCTGGCCATCGGCGTTCTTGACCCCGGCAACATCGGTAAGCAGGAGCAGGCGGTCGGCCTTGAGCGCGCCCGCGATGGCCCCGGCGGCGGTGTCGCCGTTGACGTTGAAGGTTTCATTATCGGCCATTCCGGTGGCGACGGGGGCCACGACCGGGATGATGCCTGCGTTGTAGAGATCGCGCAGCACCTGCACGTTCATTTCAACCGGACGACCCACGAAGCCGAGTTCGGGATCATCCGCTTCGCATACCATGAGATCGTCATCCTTGCCGGAAATGCCCACGGCACGGCCGCCGGCATCCATGATGGCCTGCACGATGCGTTTGTTCACAAGACCCGACAGGATCATTTCCACGACCTGCACGGTGGCCTTGTCGGTGACCCGCTTGCCGCGCACGAAGTTGGATTTTATCCCAAGTTTTTCAAGCATTTCGTTGATCATCGGGCCGCCGCCATGCACCACGACGGGGTTCACGCCGACCTGTCGCATCAGCACGATGTCGCGGGCGAATTCGGCCATAGCGGCATCGTCGCCCATGGCGTTGCCACCGAATTTCACCACCACCACGGCATCGGCATAGCGTTGCAGGTAGGGCAGGGCTTCGGACAGCATCTTGGCGGTGTTGGCGGCGTCGGACATGGTGCTCGTTTGCAGTTTCATGGGGGCCTCTGGCGGGGTTCGTTTCTTGGTAATGCCTTGTGCGACCCCTGCCAAGCGGCAATGGCTTTCGCTGCGCAAAGCGGCGAGAATGGCCGCAGAAATCATGTGGTGAGTCGGATGGAAGAGCAGAAAACGCTTGTGTTAACAGGGGCTTCGCGGGGGATCGGCCATGCGACGGTGAAGCGGTTTTCTGCGGAAGGCTGGCGGGTGTTGACCTGTTCGCGCCACGCCTTTGATGAACGCTGCCCCTGGCCGGGGGGGGAGGAGAACCATATCCAGATTGATCTGGCCAGCCCCGACAAGACCATTGCCGCGATTGAGGTGATAAAAGCCAAGATAAACGGGCGGTTACATGCTTTGGTGAACAATGCGGGGATCAGTCCGAAGGGCGAGGGGGGCGGACGCCTTAACACCTTGGAAACCGATCTGCGCACCTGGGGGCAGGTGTTTCACATCAACTTTTTCGCGTCGATCGTGTTGGCGCGTGGGTTGCAGGAGGAATTGTCGGCGGCGCGGGGTTCGGTGGTGAATGTGACATCCATTGCGGGAAGCCGGGTGCATCCCTTTGCGGGGGCGGCCTATGCCACATCCAAAGCGGCGCTGTCGGCGTTGACGCGGGAAATGGCCCATGATTTCGGGCCTTTGGGGGTGCGGGTCAACGCCATCGCCCCCGGTGAGATCGAGACGGCGATCCTGTCGCCGGGGACGGACAAGATTGTGGAGGGGCTGCCGATGCGGCGGCTGGGCCAGCCACGGGAAGTGGCGGATGCGATCTGGTTTCTGTGTTCGGATCAGTCGTCCTATATTTCCGGCGCGGAGATACAGGTGAATGGCGGGCAGCATGTGTGAGAGGGCAGCGCCCGGTGCAGATGCCCGTGCAGATGGGTGTGCATACAAATTCTGGCAGAGTCGGGCGCGCGATTTTGGTTAAGGGTGCGCTTGTGGGGAGGTGACCCCCTCCCCGACCCTTCCCCTTGCAGGGGGAAGGAGAAGCGGGGCGTTATTCCAGCGTGGCGATGATGGCGCGGAGGGTTTCGATCCCGTCGCCTTTTTCGGACGAGGTCACCACCAATTCCGGGTAGGCGGCGGGGTGTTTGGTCAGGGCTGCCTTGACCTGTGCGATGGTTGCTTCGCGGGTTTCCGCATTCACCTTGTCGGCCTTGGTCAGCACGCATTGGAAGGTGACGGCAGAGCGGTCGAGGAGGGTCAGAATTTCTTCATCCACCGCCTTTACCCCGTGGCGGGTGTCGATCAGCACAAAGGCGCGGCGCAGGGTCTGGCGGCCAGCAAGATAGGCCTTGAGCAGTTCCTGCCATTTGCGGACGACGGCGACAGGGGCCTCGGCGTAGCCGTAGCCGGGAAGGTCGGTCATGTAGCGGTCTTCGCCCAGGGCGAAGTAGTTGATTTCCTGCGTGCGGCCCGGTGTGTTTGATGCCCGCGCGAGGGTTTTGCGGCCCGTCAGCGCGTTGATCAGGCTGGATTTGCCGACATTGGAGCGGCCAGCGAAGCAAACCTCAAGCCGATCCGCCGGGGGCAGGCCGGACATAGCGACCACGCCTTTGACGAAGGTTACGGGGCCGGCGAACAGGAGGCGGCCTTTTTCGCGCGCCTCATCCGTGGGGTCGGGGGCGAGGGTGAATTGCAGGCCGGTCATTGGATGGACCACCCGTCGCCAGTGGTGATGGTGCCGGGTTCTGTGACGACGGCGTAGAGGCCGAAATCCTGATGGCCGAAGTTGCGTTCAAGCGCGCCGAGCGTATCGGCGTTGCTTTTCCCGGTGGCGGGTTCGCAGGTGGTGGCCATGCAGCGGGTGATGCGTTCGCGGATGGTCAGCACGGCGGAGCCGATACGGATATCCTTGCCGACCCAATCCCATTCGGCCCAAGGTGCGGCGCCATCCAGCCAGAGATTGCCGCGCCAGCGATGGATCGACAGATCCTGGCCCATGCGGGTGGAGAGGTCTTTGAGGCTGGCCATGTTGAGGATGGAGATGGAGGGGAAATCGCTGTCGGTCATGCCACGGCCAGAATTATTGGGGTCGGCGGTGACGATGCGGACAGGTTGGGCGCGATTTTCGGGGTTGAGCGGGCGGACCCAATCCAGAAAGCGCGGCAGATCGGTGGCATCGTCGGGGCGGAAGGTGATTTCGCCCCGGTCGGGGTGGCGCAGGGTGACGGTGGCGGTTGATTCGTCCAGATCGGATTCTATGGCGTTCAGGGCATAGGCCTTGGCCCCGCGGGCAAAGTTCATGCAGGGGTTCCAGCCATCGGTCAACTTTGCCGCATCATGGGCGACGGCCCAGTGCCTGTCCCAGGGCAGGCAGGCACCGGCCGAAAGAGCAACGGACGCGAGCATTTCGCGTCCGTGGCCCTTGATCGGGTGGCGGCAGATATGGGCGAGGTGCCCAGCCGTCATTTCTTGGCCTTTTTGGATTTGTCGGCCACGGGGACCGGTTCCTTTTTCTTCATGCCGGATTTGATATTGCCAAAGATGTCGGGCTTGTGCCCGTGGCTGCGCATGATGAGGTATTGCTGCGAGAAGGTGATGATGTTGTTGGTGATCCAGTAGACCACGAGACCCGAGGCGAAACCGCCGAGCATGAACATGAAGATCCACGGCATCCAGGCAAAGACCTGTTGCTGGATCGGATCGGTGGGTGCGGGGTTCAGCTTTTGTTGCAGCCACATGGTGATGCCCAGAAGGATGGGCAGGACACCGATGAAGATCAGCGCGAGGATGGTGCCGTGGGCAGGCGCGTCCCAGGGCAAAAGGCCGAAGAGGTTGAAGATCGAGGACGGGTCGGGTGCGGACAGATCCTTGAGCCAGCCGAAGAACGGCGCGTGGCGCAGTTCGATGGTGACGAAGATCACCTTGTAGAGCGCGAAGAAGATCGGGATCTGGATCAGGATGGGCAGGCAGCCTGCGGCGGGGTTGACCTTCTTATCCTTGTAAAGCTGCATCATTTCCTTTTGCAGCTTTTGCTTATCGTCGCCGGCCCGTTCCTTGAGCGCCTCAAGTTCCGGTTGCAGTTCCTTCATCTTGGCCATGCTGACATAGGATTTATAGGCCAGCGGCAGGACGAGGAATTTGAGGAAGAAGGTCAGGCCGATGATGGCGAGGCCCATGTTGCCGATCATGGCGTTCAGCCAGTGCAGGACGGCAAAGATCGGTTTGGTCAGGAAGAAGAACCAGCCCCAGTCGATGGAATCGATGAAGCCGGGGATGTTCTGGTCGCGTTCATAGGCGCGGATCGTGGCCCATTCCTTTGCACCTGCGAACAGGCGGGTGGACGAGGTGACGGTTCCGCCTGCGGCCAGTTCCTGCACGGGTTTGCGGGTTTCGGTCTGGTAGATGTCGGCGCCCGGGACGTATTTGGTGACGGCGGTGAAGGGCGTGCCCTGTTCGGGGATCAGCGTGGTCATCCAGTATTTGTCGGTGAAACCGATCCAGCCATCGGCACCCGCATCCACCACTTCGGCCTGCGCGCCTTCGCGGGCGACGACGGGGAATTCGGTGATGTCGTCATAGCCCAGTTCGGTCAGGGTGCCATCGGTGCGGCTGACCATGCCTTCGTGCAGGACGAAGAAGTTTTGCAGGCCGGTGGGTTGGCCGTGGCGGGCAACGATGCCGTAGGGGAAGAGCGAGACGGCGGCGGTGCCGGCGTTCTGTACCGTGTCGGTGACCGTGAACATGAAGTTTTCATCGACCGCGATTTCGCGGGTGAAGGTCATGCCCTTGGTGTTTTGCCATTGCAGGGTGACAGGCTGGCCCGGCGACAGGGTGCCGCCTTCGGCGATGCGCCATTCGGTTTTCGCACCCGGCACGTCATCGGCGGTAAGGCCGGTGCCCGGACCCCAGCCGAAAACGGCGTAATAGGGGTGCGCCTCGCCCACGGGCGACAGCAGCCGGACGATGGGAGAGTCGGGTTCCAGCGTTTCCTTGTAGCTTTTCAGCGACAGGTCGTCGATGCGGCCACCCAAGAGCGAGATGGAACCGACGAGTTCCGGCGTATCCACGGTCAGCCGCGGTGCTTCGGGCAGGGGTTCTGCCGCCTCGGCGGTGGCGGTGGCGGTGCCTTCGGGGGTGATGGCGGTGGCCGGTGCCTCGGTCTGGGTGACGGCGGCGGGGGCGTTCGGGTCAACCGCCGGTGCCTCGGGTGGGGGGAAGAACACGAACCAGACGAGGATCACGATAAAGCTCAGCACAGTTGCGAGCAGGAGGTTCTTGTTCTGATCTTCCATAGGGAGAGACTGCCGCCATTTGGTGGAATTGGGTCAGGGGTGCTTCAACAGAAGGGGGGGGCAAAGGTCAAGGGCTTTCGCCAATGCGCGCAGGGGCGGGCCGGGAAAGTTGATCAGTGCAGGGCCATTTATCGCAGGATCGGGGGAAGGCCGGTGTCGGTATCGGTGGGGGCGATGCCGCCGGGGGCGAGGTTCAGGAAATCGAACAGCGCGGGATCGGCGAGGTGGGAGGGGCGGACGTTCATAAGGGCGCGGAACATCACCTGACGGCGGCCGGGGGAGCGGGTTTCCCATTCATCCAGCAGTTTCTTGACCTGCATCCTTTGCAAGCCTTCCTGCGAGCCGCAAAGATCGCAGGGGATGATGGGGTAATTCATCGCGCGGGCGAATTTTTCGCAATCCGCTTCGGCCACGAAGGAGAGGGGGCGGTAGAGCATCAGGTCGCCGTCTTCGTTCAGCAGTTTGGGCGGCATGGCGGCGAGGCGGCCGCCGTGGAACAGGTTCATGAAGAACGTCTCAAGGATATCATCGCGGTGATGGCCAAGGACGACGGCAGAGCAGCCTTCTTCGCGCGCGATGCGGTAGAGGTTGCCGCGGCGTAGGCGCGAGCAGAGGGCGCAATAGGTGCGGCCCTGGGGCACCTTGTCCATCACGATGGAATAGGTGTCCTGATATTCGATGCGGTGGGGGACACCCATTTTCGTCAGAAATTCGGGCAGGACGGTGGCGGGGAAGCCCGGCTGGCCCTGATCGAGGTTGCAGGCGAGAAGGTCGACCGGCAGCAGGCCGCGCCATTTGAGTTCGTAGAGGACGGCCAGCAGGGTATAGCTGTCCTTGCCGCCGGACAGGCAGACAAGCCAGCGGTCACTGCGGTTGACCATGCCGTAGGTTTCAATCGCCTCACGCGCCTCGCGCACGATGCGCTTGCGGAGCTTCTTGAACTCGGTCGTTGAGGGCGCGCCGTGGAACAGCGGGTGGATGTCGTCGAGATCGTCCAGCATGGGGTTGCTTTCACGCCAATGTGCAGGATGGCTATGCCAGATGGGCGCGCGCGCGGCAATCCGGCAGGGTGGTGCTGCGTATATGGGAAAACAGGGGATGATCGGCATGCGGATGATGCGGGCGGGGATGATGTTGGCGGCGGTGGCGGTGGTGGCGGCCTGTTCGGGCAAACCGTCGCTGGAGGATGCGTCGCTTTCCACGCGGGAATTGGAGCTGGAGCAGTTCTTTGACGGGCGGCTGGTGGCTTATGGCCAGTTTCAGGACATTTTCGGCACGGTGCGGCGGCAGTTCGTGGTGAACATCGTGGGTGATTGGGATGGCAAGCGGCTGCGGCTGGTGGAGGATTTCGTCTATGAGGACGGATCGACGGAGCAGCGGGTCTGGACCTTGCGCAAGACGGGCGACGAGACGTGGGAGGGGACGGCCCCCGGTGTGATCGGGGTGGCCACGGGGGTGGAAAAGGGCGATCGGTTCAATTGGAAATACACCATCGACCTGCCCGTGCCATCGGCAGAGGGGCCAGCGGAGACGCTGCGCGTGACCTTTGACGACTGGATGTGGTTGCAGAGCGAGGATCGGCTGTTCAACCGGGCCTATATGAAGCGGTTCGGGGTGAATATCGGGGATGTTTCGATCAGCTTTGAGAAGCTGTAGGGGACGATTTTTCTGCGAAAAATCAGGTTTGATCCTTATGCGAAGGATCGGCGCGGCGGCTGTCATGGTCGGGGTCTGCGCCCGGCACGGGATCGTAGCCGTGGCCGCCCCAGGGGTTGCAGCGGCAAATGCGGTGGACGGTGAGCCAGCCGCCTTTCAGACCGCCGTGGCGTTCCAGCGCGTCAAGCGCGTAGGCGGAACAGGTGGGTTGGAAGCGGCAGCCGTGACCGACCCAGGGCGACAGCACCAGACGATAGGCGCGGACGGGAAGGGCAAGCGCACGGGCGAGCGGTGTCATGGCTTTTTGTCGCGGTGGACGCTGGTGAGCGCGGTGGCGAGATCGTCGAGCAGGTCGGCGAAGGCGCGGGTGACAGTAGCCTGCGGGCGCGCGACGAGGACGTAATCCCAGCCGGGTCGCGCAAGGGCGGGCAGCACCTGCTGTGCCACGGCGCGCAGGCGACGCTTGGCGCGGTTGCGAAAGACGGCGTTGCCGATTTTCTTGGACGCGGTAAAGCCTAGGCGGATGGCGGGGTCGCTATCATCGCGGTTGCGGGCTTGCAGCAGGAAGCCGCCCGTCCCTTGCCTGCGGGCCGAGGCGGCGCGCAGGAAATCGGCGCGCTTGCGCAGGGTTTGGGGTTTTTGCGGGGGCTGTTGCGACATTTCGGATGCGCAAAAGGAAACCGCCGGGGGAAGCCCGGGCGTTGCGGCGTTGCTGCCTTGGCCCGTTTCCCGCGGCGGTGTCATGGCGTCACCTTTTGTCGGCCCGGTTGGCGGGCCGGGAAGGATCAGGCGGACAGCTTCTTGCGGCCCTTGGCGCGGCGGGCGGCCAGCACAAGACGGCCACCTTTGGTTGCCATGCGGGCGCGGAAGCCGTGACGGCGGCTGCGAACCAGGTTCGAGGGTTGGAATGTACGCTTCATTGCGGCTCTCCGTATCGGTCGGGCAGCGCAAATCCGATGGATTCGAGCCCCATATGCATTCGAAGCCCGGTCTTTACGGGCGGTTTCCCGGCAAGTCAACGGAAGGTAGGGCGATTTTCTGCAACATTTCACGTCGGGCGGGGCGGGTTTGTTGCAAACGGTGGGGTAATGGGGGGGGTGCGGTCAATGCCGCGTGATGCGGGTGGCGGGGATGGGGGGATTTGGCCATGTTCGGGGCATGGAACAGATGCACCCCCCCCAACCCGTTTCCGACCCCGGGCCTGATGCCCCCAAAAGCCGGGGGCGGATGATTCCCGTGCTGGTGATCGGGGTGGTGGCGGTGCTGGGCGCGGTGTTCCTGCGGGACAGCCTGACATTCGATGCGCTGGCCCAGCACCGTGAGGCGCTGATCGCTTACCGCGATGCGCATTACGGATTGGCGGTGGTGGCCTTTGTGGCGGCCTATGTGGTGATCGTGGCGTTTTCCCTGCCGGGTGCGACGGTGGCCACGCTGACGGGCGGGTTCCTGTTCGGGCTGTTTCCGGGGGTGTTTTATAATCTGGCCGGGGCGACGGCGGGGGCAGTGCTGTTGTTTCTGGCGGCGCGTGCCGGGTTTGGCGCGGGGCTGGCCGCAAAGATCGAGATGCAGGGCGGCAAGGTGGCGCGGTTGCGCGCGGCACTGGCGGCGAATGAATGGGAGGTGCTGTTCCTGATGCGGGTGACGCCCATCGTGCCGTTCTTCATGGCCAACCTGATTCCGGCGCTGTTGAATGTGTCGCTGTTCAAGTTCGTGGTGACGACGGCGCTGGGGATCGTGCCGGGGGCTTTGGTGCTGACTTCGGTCGGGTCGGGGCTGGGGGGTGTGTTCGCCAGCGGGGGGACGCCGGATTTCGGGGTGTTTCTGGAGCCTTATGTGCTGTGGCCGATCATCGGGTTGGTGGCGCTGGGCCTGTTGCCGATGGTGGTGCGGGCGCTGCGCAAGAAGGGGGAGTTGTAAGGGTGGACCGGGTAGAGACGGATATTTGCGTGATCGGGGCCGGATCGGGGGGGCTGTCGGTGGCGGCGGGCGCGGTGCAGATGGGCGCGCGGGTCGTGCTGATCGAAGGCGGCGAGATGGGCGGCGATTGCCTGAACGCGGGATGCGTGCCGTCCAAGGCGTTGATCGCGGCGGCCGAGGCGGCGCAGGCGCAGCGCGGTTCGGCGCGGTTCGGCATCGCGGCCGTGGAGCCGGGGGTGGATTTCGGGGCGGTGAAGGATCACGTGGCGGCAGTGATCGCAGGGATTGCGCCCGTAGACAGCCAAGAGCGATTCGAGGGGCTGGGCTGTGTGGTGATCCGGGATTGGGCGCGGTTCGTGTCGCCGCGCGAGGTAGAGGCCGGGGGGCGGCGCATCCGGGCGCGGCGATTCGTGATTGCCACCGGATCGCGCCCTGTGGTGCCGCCCATTCCGGGGATCGAGACGGTGCCGCATCTGACGAATGAGACGGTGTTCGCGCTGCGTGAGCGGCCGGGGCATCTGTTGATTTTGGGGGGTGGGCCGATTGGCATGGAGATGGCGCAGGCGCATCGGCGGCTGGGCTGCGCGGTGACGGTGATCGAAGCCGGGCGCGCGATGGGGCGCGATGACCCGGAGGCGGCGGCGGTGGTGGTGTCGGCGTTGCGGGCCGAGGGGGTGGTGGTGCTGGAAGGGCAGGGCGTGGTGCGGCTGCGTGCAGTGGAGGGCGGGATCGAGGCGGTGCTGGCGGATGGCGCGCGGGTCGAGGGGACGCATCTTCTGGTGGCGGCGGGGCGCAAGGTGGCGCTGGACGGTTTGGCGTTGGAGGCCGGGGGCGTGGCCTTTGACGCGCGCGGTGTGACGGTGGGGGCGAACCTGCGGTCGGTCAGCAACAAGCGGGTGTTCGCCGTGGGTGATGCGGCAGGGGGGGCGCAGTTCACCCATCTGGCGGGGTATCATGCGGGGATCGTGATCCGGCAGGCGGTGCTGGGCCTGCCTGCCAAGGTGCGGACGGATCACATCCCGCGCGTGACATATACCGATCCCGAACTGGCGCAGGTGGGACCGACCGAGGATGAGGCGCGCAAGGTTTGGGGTGACAGGCTGACGGTGAGCCGGGCGGAGTTTCACCACAATGACCGGGCGCAGGCGATGCGGGCGGGCGAAGGCTTTGCCAAGGTGATGATCGCCAAGGGGCGGGTCGTGGGGGCAACGGTGGTTGGTCCCCATGCGGGCGAGGTGCTGGCGCCGCTGGCGCTGGCGGTGGCGACGCGGATGAAGGTTTCGGCCTTTGCGGGTGTGGTGCTGCCCTATCCGACATTGGCAGAGATCGGCAAACGTGCGGCGGGTGCCTATTTTTCCCCGAAACTCTTTGATAACCCTACGTTGAAGCGGTTCGTCGGGCTGGTGCAGCGCATCTTGCCCTGAGGGCGACAACAGGCCGGGCGGTGGAAAGGGCGTGTGCGGGTGCGGATCGGGCGGGGCAGGTTCCTGAACACGCTGTCTGGGCGTTTCCTGCTGCTGACGGTGGCCTTTGTCATGCTGGCTGAAGTGTTGATCTTTGTGCCATCCATCGCGCGGTTCCGGGCGGATTACATGCTGCTGCGGCTGGAGAAGGCGCAGATCGCGTCGCTGGCCCTGTTGGCGGCGGATGATGCGACGGTGGGGGCGGATCTGGAGACAGAGCTGCTGAAGAATGCCGAAGTGTTCAACGTGGTGCTGCGGCGGGATGAGATCCGGCAACTGGTGCTGTCATCGCCGATTCCGGCACCGATCCATGACACGTTCGATCTGCGGATGGCGGGGCCGTGGGAATTGATCCGCGATGCGACGGCGGTGCTGGCGGACCCGGAAAACCGGATCATCCGGGTGATCGGAAACCCGGTGCAGGATGCCGGGCTGTTGATCGAGATCACGATGGAGACCGGGCCGCTGCGCGCGGCGATGTTGGAATATGGGCTGCGTATCCTGTTCCTGTCGGCGCTGATTTCGGTGGTCACGGCGTTCTTGCTGTTTCTGGCGACGCAGCGGTTGTTGGTGGTGCCGATCCGGCGGGTGGTGGAGCATATGACGGCCTATGCCCAGGCCCCGGAGGATGCGCGGCGGGTGATCGCGCCTTCGGCGCAGGTCGAGGAGTTGCGCGTGGCGGAAGAGGCGCTGGCATCCATGCAGACGCAACTGACCGGCGCGTTGCGGCAGAAGGAGCGGCTGGCGCAACTGGGCGGGGCGGTGGCCAAGATCAGCCATGATTTGCGCAACATCCTGACCACGGCGCAGCTTTTTGCCGACCGGCTGGAGGCGAGCGCCGATCCGGCAGTGGCGCGGGCGGCGCCCAAGTTGGTGCGGTCAATCTCGCGCGCGGTGAGTTTGTGCGAATCGACGCTGACCTTTGGCAAGGCCGAGGAGCCGCCGCCGCAGTTGAAGCGGTTTGCGCTGCGCACGCTGGCCGAGGATGTGATCGGCGGCGAGGGGTTGGCGGGTGAGGAATCGCCAGTGACGTTCCTGATCGACATTCCAGCGGGGCTGGTGATCCGGGCGGATAGCGAACAGCTTTATCGGGTGCTGTCGAACCTTGTGCGCAATGCGCGGCAGGCCATCGAGGCGACGGGGCAGCCGGGGACGGTGGAGCTGTCGGCGGGCGAAGATGAACAGGATTGGTGGATCCGGGTGGGCGATACCGGGCCGGGCCTGCCGCCGCGCGCGAAGGAACATCTGTTCGAGGCGTTTCAGGGCGGCGCGCGCAAGGGCGGCACCGGGCTGGGCCTTGCCATCGCGGCGGAATTGGTGCGGGGCCATGGCGGGCGGCTGGAATTGGCGCGCAGCGATGCCGAGGGGACAGAGTTCCTGATCCGGCTGCCCAAGGGGCTTTCCTCTGGCGAGGCAGAGTGAGAGGGCGGCGATTTTTTCCCTTGCGCCCCCGATCAGCCGGGGCTAAACGCACGGCCATTGCGGACCCGTAGCTCAGCTGGATAGAGCATCAGACTACGAATCTGAGGGTCGGGCGTTCGAATCGCTCCGGGTCCGCCATTTCCCCCCTTGATACCGAAGGTTACCGGATTGGCTGCTGCGGGTGGGCCGATGGATGCCCCATTTGTGGCGGGGATGGTCGATGCCTGTGCGACCGGGACTTTCGGGTGCTTTAGGGTCTGCCGGATGCCCGGCATTTACCGGATGTTGCGGCGGATTGTCGGCGGGTGATGGTGGTGGCGGGGTTGGTTGCCATGCGACAAAGGTCGGAAACTTTGCCGGACCGATGGCGCTTTATCGGCCCGTCGATACCTGAATGATAATCTTTCTGGGCAGGGTGGGCTTTGGCCGGGTTTTCCCGGACCGGTCCACCGACCTGATGGCCTATTCAGGCTTTCGGGGCCGAAACCTCTGGCGATGAGGGTGCAGGATGCTGATGGGTGCAAACCGGCGTTTTTCCATCACTTTGCGGGCGTTCTGCGGTGTTCTGGGGCTGCTGTTTGGCGTGTCATGGCTGGCCGTGCCGGGGTGGGCGCAGGCCGAAGGATTGGCCGGCGTCTGGGAGGGGCGTTATTCCTGTGACGGGCGGGTTGAGGGGCGGATGGTGCTGGACCTGACCGGAGAGGGTGGGCAGGTCGAGGGGGTATTCCGTTTTGACCACCCGGACGGGGCCGGAGCGTTTCAGGTGATCGGGCGCGAGGATGGCGCGGGGGGATTTGCGCTGGCGCCGCAGGAGTGGATCGAGCGGCCAAAGGGCATGATGGCGCTGACCTTGCAGGGGCAGTTCAGGGCTGGCGGGCGGGCGATCGAGGGCAAGCTGATCCCCTGCGGGGCAGGCGGCTTTGTTGCAGAGCCTGCAAAGGCGGCGAATGCGCCGCCCCCGGAAATGGCCGCGATGGCCGCCCTGAGTGGGGGGCCGTTTGCCGGGGTTTGGCGGGGTGGCGTGTCCTGTTCGTCCAATCGGCGCGGCAAGATCGAGGTTTATCCCATCGAATTGCATCTGGCGATGGATGGGGATGGGGTTGGCGGCGGCGGGGTCATGCAGATTTACAAGGCCCGTGGCAGCGGCGAAGGCCCGGTATTCGAGCAACGCCTTGTGGCGCAGGGTGTTGTTGAGGCGGGGACTGCCAAGGTGGCATTCGTGGCGGTGGATGTCGGGGGTGCGCCTATCCAGCTTAGGTCGATGGAGGTGGTGCTGGAGGGCGGGGCGCGCCTTGCTGGCACGGTGCGGACAAATGGCTGTCAGACCATTGCGTTGGACCGGGTGGGTGACCTGCCCGTGCCGCCGGTGGGTGAGGCGCGGGTCGGGCTTTGGGCGGGGGCCACGCAGAATGACCGGCCGACCGCCCTTGTGGTGCAGGTTGCGGCTGGCATGGCCGAGATGCAGGCGACGTGGCCTGCCAATCGGCCAGAGATTGAACGCGATCGGTATCAATTGTCGCTGATGCCTGTCGATCTGGGGGTGGGCCGTCTGTTGTGGGTGCCTGTCGGGGTGCGTGAAGCGACCGGGGCGTTTGTGCGCAGCAATCCGGGGGGGACGCATTTCCTGCGCGATGCGCGGGTGATGCTGATTGATCCGGTGGAGGGTGGGCTGGCCTTTCAGATGGCGCAAACGCAGCGGGATGCGGCGCGGTTGGTGGCAGACGGCGCATCGGCGATGGTGGTGTTGACGCGGCCTGATGACACGGCGCGCGATGCGTTGGCATCGGGGGAAGCGCCGCCTGCGCGGTTTGAAGGGTCGATCGGCGGGGCGCTGGCCGCCGCCCCTTCGCGCGAGGGGCAATGCCGGGCGCTGGATGCCTGGGTAGCGCCCGATGCCGATGGGGTGGACATGCAGCGCCAGACGCCGGATGCGATCATGCAGCGGTTGGCGGGTGCGCTGGACGATGACCGTTTCGTTCCGGTGTTCGGTCTGCCGTTCCTGTTGACGACGCAGGTGGAACGCCGGTCGGTGGCGCGGTTCATCCAGGCGAACTGCCGGGGGCAGGTGCATGATGCGGTGATGTTCATGGGTGATTTTGTCCTGATGACCGATACGCAGTTTGCCCGGTTCACCGCGCAGGTTGCCAATCGGCGCGAGACGGCGGGCTGGTTGGCAGATACGCGTGCGGCGCTGCCGGGGATGGCAGAAACGGCCGAGACTGAGGCAGAGCTGGCGCGTTTGCGGCGCGAGGCGGAGCGGGAGCGGCCGGAGTTGTTGCCGGAGGAAAAGACCACCCTGTTGGCCGAAATTGACCGACGGGCGGTGGAGGTGCGGGCGGGACTGTTGACCGACGAGATCATGGCGCTGTCGGATGACGGCTTTGCGCAGGGGCAGTTGGGCCGGGTTCTGGACGTTGTGGAGCGGGCGGGGCAATTGCCGGGTGATTTGCGTGACACCGTCAGGGCAGCGGCAGAGGCGAAGGCTGCCGCCATTTTGGCCGGGCCGAAGGCGGCAGCCGTTGCCGTGGTGTCGGGCTTACCCAATTCGCTGGATGGGTTGCGGCAGGCACAGGCCGCGATGGCCCCGCTGGCGGCGTGGCGGGCGGGGATGGAAGCGGCCTTCGGGTCGCTGGACCCGGAGGGCGTGTTGCGCCCTTTGCATGCGCGGATCGCAGAATTACGGGCCGATGCCGGGGTGCAGGCCGAATTCGCCGATGCCTTGGCAGAGGTTGAGGCGCGGGGCGATGCCCAAGGCGCGGTGATGGCGGCGGCGGCACCTTATATCGTTGCGGATGATCTGGTTCATGCGCCCGAGTTTGCACGGATCGTGGAGCGGGCGATTCTGCACGCCGAGTTGCGGCAGGTGAAATTGGTGGACAATTCCAAGGCCACATCGCCGGGTGAACCCACCATTGCCGACATCGCCACCTTTGTCTTTGAACGGGTGCGTTCGGCCAATGCCGACATCCGGCGGCAAGAGGAAAGCTGCCTTGCCAGCGAATTCAATGATCCGCTTTCGGCGCTGGCTTGCCTGTCGCAGCCTGCGGTGTGGTCGGGGCAGGCAGGGCAGTTCGGGGTGGTGCTGCTTGGGGTTGAAAAACTTGGCTGCACCGAAGAGGTGCCGGGTGCGCGCTATGTCTGTTTGTTCATCCAGACCATCGACATCAACATGCCCGATGGCATGGGGATTGGCGGGATACCGGGGATGACATCGGGCGAGGTGCTGGATGCGATGTTCCTGAAAACGGAACCTGATGGCTGGCGTGTGGTCTGGGGCGATCTGGAGTAGCGGGGCGCCGGGGTGGTGACAGGCTGCGGGATTTTGCGCGGGGGTTTTGCAGGGCGCGGCGGGGTTGCGGAGATCCTTTTCGGGAACGGGGCGGGTGTTCCGCGTCTGCCTCGGCGGGTGGTGTGTTGGTAGCGGCTGTGGTGGTCTGTCGGGCCTGAGGCGCGGCTGGGGGCGGGCAGAGGTGGCCGTCTGGCGACAGGTCTGCTAGGGAAAGGCGGGCCTGCGACGGAAAGACGGGCTTGCCAGGGAAAGACAGCATCCATGCGCATGACCGGTCTGGATTGGGGGTTGCTGTTCGGCCTGTCGGTGCTGTGGGGTGGGTCGTTCTTTTTCGTCGCCATCGCGGTGCAAGAGTTGCCGCCTTTGACGGTGGTGATGGTGCGCACCGGCATTGCCGCGATGACCCTGCTTGTGTTCTTGCGGATGCGCGGGGTGGAGTTGCCCTTTGGCAAGGGCGCGACCCCGGCCTTTTTCGGCATGGGTCTGTTGAACAATCTGGTGCCGTTCAGCCTGTTGTTCTGGGCGCAGACGATGATTCCCAGCGGGCTTGCGTCGATCCTGAATGCCACCACGCCGATCTTTTCGATCATCGTCGCCCATTTCCTTTTGGCGGATGAACGGATGGCCGCGCACAAGGCGATTGGGATTCTGTTCGGGTTTCTGGGTGTGTTGGTTTTGCTGGGCGGCGATGCGTTGAGCGGGACGGGTGTCGCGCTGTTGGGGATGTTGGCCTGCCTTGGGGCGGCGCTGTCTTATGGGTTTGCCGGTGTGTTCGGGCGGCGGTTCAAGGCGATGAACCTGGCCGCGCCGCAGGTGGCGTTTGGCCAGCTTGTCGCAACGACGGTGATGGCGGCCCCCATCGTGGCGATTGTGGACCGGCCCTGGATGCTTGCGGTGCCCAGCCTTGCGGTGATCCTGTCGGTTCTGGCCTTGGCGATCCTGTCGACGGCGGTTGCCTATGTGATCTTTTTTCGCATCCTCGCCTCTGCCGGCGCGGTGAATGTGGCGCTGGTGACCCTGCTGGTTCCGGTCAGTGCGATCCTGTTGGGCACGCTGATTTTGGGCGAGGCGCTGGCGCTGCGCCACTATGCCGGGATGGGGCTGATCGGGGTGGGCCTGCTGGCGATGGACGGGCGGATTGCGGGGGCAATGGCGCGCCGGTGAATGTGGGCCGGGTGGTGTTGTGATGATGGGTTTGCGCAGGGCAGTGCGCGTGGTGGGTTGAACATGTCCGGACCGGTGTGCAAGGTGCGCGAACGCGAGTTGGCCCGTTCGGGCGCGAGGATTGGCCAGAGGTGTTGGCCATGTTTTCCGGTGATAAATAACCCTTGGTGGGCTGCTGCGCAGGCATGTTCCCGACATTCCGGGTCATGTGCGGAAGGCGGGATGATCAGGTTCATTCTGTTTCCGAATTTTTGCCGCAATCCGCCGATAGTGCGGTGACATGCAAAGACTACATTCCGTTGACTATCTGAAGCTGACCATCGCGCTGGGTGTGGTCTGGGCGCATGCGACGCTTTTGACGCTGAATGGCGAGGTGTTCAGCTATATCTTTGGTCAAGGTCTGGTGCGGTCGGTTGTGCCGACCTTTGCGCTGGTGTCGGGGTTCCTGTTTCACGGCACCTTCCATCATGGCCGGGCGCGGGGGTGGCTGGGCCGTCTTTTGGTGTTCTACCTTGTCTGGCTGGTCATTTATGCGCCCCTGTGGTTGCGGAAGGTGGAGACGCCGGCCGATCTGGCCGCATCGGTGATCTTTGGGCCGATGCATCTGTGGTATATGGCGGCGCTGCTGGTGGCCTTGCTGATGATCCTGGCGATCGTGACGCTGGTCCGGCATGAACGCCGGGCGCGGTGGGTGCTGGCTGGCGCGGCGCTTTTGTGCCTGCTTTGCGGATACACGATCCAGATGGTGGGTTTCCACAATGACCTGAATTTGCCGATGAACCTGGCACGCAACGGGGTGTTTCTGGAATTTCCCTATGCGGCGATGGGATGGCTGGTGGCGGATCGGTTGCGCCGACTTGGATGGGATTGGCTGCCCAGGGCCGGGGTCTTGCTGGCGGTGTTTTCGGTGCTGGTCGTCTTGCGTTTGGGCGAAGCGGCCCTGTCGTTGCATCTTTATGGATTGAGCATTTATGCCGCGCCAGAGTTTCCGGTGCTGGCCGTGGCGTTCAGCATGGTGACGCTGTTGCTGGCCCTGCGGGTGCCGCTGCCCAAGCCGCCGGTGAACGTCGCCTTCATGGCGATGATCATCTATTTCCTGCATATGGGTGTGCTGGTTGTTACCGCGCATTTCGGCGAGACGCGGGTTTGGGTTCTGGTGCTGCTAAGCGCGGGTCTGCCGGCGCTGGCGGGGTTGGTTCTGCTGCCCTTTCTGCGGTGGTTCCATGCGCGGACATCAGGCACCTGGCTTTGGCGTATTCTTGGGGCGACGCCACGAGACCGGCAGCGGCGCGGGCTGTATACTGGCGACTGAAGGTCGGGGCGGCTTTGGCGGCGGCCGGGTGGCCTGATTTGCGGGGGTGGGGTTTTCCTTCGGGGCCGAAACTGGCATGTCGGGGCAAGATGACTGCACAGGGGACCACGCGATGCTGAACGGAAAACATCTGATTGCCGGGGAATGGGTTGGCGGTGGCGAGGTCTTTACCTCGGCACCGGCGCAGGGCGAAAGCCATGCCTTTGCCAGCGGCGGACCGGCCGAAGTGGACCGCGCGGTGCAGGCGGCAGAGGCGGCGTTCTGGTCCTATTCCGCACTGTCACGGGCCAAGCGCGCCGCGTTTCTGGAGCGGATTGCGGATGAGATCGAGGCGCGGGGGGCGGAATTGACCGCCATCGGCAGTGCCGAGACGGGCCTGCCCACGGCACGGCTAGAGGGGGAACGGGGCCGGACGACGGGGCAATTGCGGCTGTTTGCACGGCATATCCTGTCGGATCAGTTCCTTGACCTGCGCCATGATGTGGCGTTGCCGGATCGGCAGCCCTTGCCACGCCCGGATATTCGCATGATGCAGCGCCCGGTGGGGCCAGTGGCGGTGTTCGGGGCGTCGAATTTTCCCTTGGCCTTCTCGACCGCGGGGGGGGATACGGCATCGGCCTTGGCGGCGGGGTGCCCGGTGGTGGTGAAGGGGCATCCGGCGCATCCGGGAACGGGCGAGATCGTGGCGCAGGCGGTGGCGGCGGCGATTGCGGCCTGTGGGGTGCATCCGGGGGTGTTCAGCCTGATTCAGGGCGTGGGCAATGATCTGGGGACGGCCTTGGTTCAGCATCCGCTGATCACGGCGGTGGGATTTACCGGGTCGCTGGCGGGTGGGCGGGCGCTGTTTGATCTGTGCGCGCGGCGCGATGTGCCGATCCCGTTTTATGGCGAGTTGGGGTCGGTGAACCCGGTCTTTTTGCTGCCCGCGGCGCTGGCGGCGCGGGGCGAGGCGGTGGCAAAGGGCTGGGCCGGGTCGCTGACGATGGGGGCGGGGCAGTTCTGCACCAATCCTGGTATCGTGCTGGTGATCGACGGGCCTGCGGCGGATGGCTTTGTCGCCGCCGCGCGGGAGGCGGTGGCGGCGGTGGCGGCGCAGGTGATGCTGGCCGACGGAATTGCAAAGGCCTTTCGCGCAGGGCGTGACCGGGTGGCGGCGTCAGGTGGCGTGCGCGAGGTTATCAGCACGCCCTGCGACGGGCGCAGCGCGACACCTGCGGTGTTCGAGGTGACGGGCAAGGATTGGCTGGCCAATCACGCGCTGTCCGAAGAGGTGTTCGGGCCGCTGGGCCTGATTGTGCGGGTCACGGATGCCGATGAGATGGAGGCTGTGGCGCGGTCGCTGGAGGGACAGTTGACCTGCACCTTGCAGATGGATGCGGGCGATACCGATTTGGCGCGGCGGTTGCTGCCGGTACTGGAGCGCAAGGCGGGGCGGGTGCTGGCCAACGGCTTCCCCACGGGGGTAGAGGTCTGCGAGGCGATGGTGCATGGCGGGCCTTACCCCGCATCCACCAATTTCGGCGCGACCAGCGTGGGGACGATGGCCATCCGCCGCTGGCTGCGGCCGGTGAGTTACCAGAACCTGCCCGAGGCGCTGTTGCCCGAGGAGTTGCGGTAATCCGATTGCGCGGATTTTGATGCGCAGGCTGGGCCGGGGCGGCCCAGCCTGCATTTTCCTTGCCTCGCCTGCGCGCAGTCGCGCTTCGGCTCAGGCTGGGGGTTCCCCCCAGACCCCCGGGGTATTTGAGCCAAGATGAAAGGGCTTTGGTTTTCATCTTGGCGAAAATACCCTCAGGGGGTGAGGAGCGAAGCTCCGAGGGGGCGGAACGCCCCCTGCGCCGTTGGGGCAGGGGTCAGCCTTCGTCTTTCAAGAGCATCAGAAGCGCCAGGATCGACAGGGCCACACCGCCGAGGATCAGGGCGGGGGGCGCGCTGCGGCCAAGGGCGATTTCCCACAGGATCACCCATGAGGGGACAAGGTAGGTATAGGCCATGACCTTGGCGGCGGGCAGGTGCAGGCTGGCGAATTGCAGCAGCACGAAGGTGGCGGCGCTGGCGAAGATGGCGATGTAGAGGAGTGTGATCCAGACGATGCCGGGCAGGGCCGGCCAGTCTGTCGACAGGATGGCCGGGAGGCCCGCAAGGGTGAGGATGGCCCAGCCCGCGATCAACATGCCGAAGGTAAAGACCACAGCGGGTTCGCCCCGGTTGAACTTGCGCACCAGCGGCGCATAGAGCGCGTGGGCGATGCAGCCGAAGAAAAAGATCACCTCGCCCCTGCCGATCTGAAATCCCAAGAGGCGTTGCAGATCGGCGCGGAAGATGACCCAGAGCGCGCCGATGGCCCCGATGGCCAGCGCCGGTGCCATGCGCGGTGTCAGGCGTTGGCGCAGGGTGAGCCAGCCGAAACCGGCGGCCAGCGCCGGGGTGAGGGTAAAGACCGCCGAGGTTGAGACGGGTTCGGCGGTTTTCAGCCCTTCGAACATCAGCACGAAGTATGTGGCCAGCAGCCCGCCAAGAACGATGTAACGCCAGGGGGCGGCCCAGGTGCTGCGGGGGATGCCTTTGGTGGCAAAGGCTACGGCCCCGACCAGCGCGCCGGCCAGCAGGAAGCGCAGGGCCGACAGGGCCAGCGGGTCGATCAGCGGTGCGGCCATGGAGCCGAGGCTGAACGACCCTGCCACGAGAGCCGAGAAGGTGAGCATGGCCAGATGGCCGCGTCTTTGGCCGGAGTTGTTGGGTTGGGATGTCATGGTGGCCCGGTCAGCGGTGCATCAGAGCGACCAATCCTTGGCGGCGTCTTTCAGGACGGTCAGGAAGGCCTGCACCTTGCGGGTGCGGTGCAAATCGACATGGGTTACGAGCCAGAGGGGGGCGTCCCATTCGGGGCGGGGTTCCATCACCTCGACCAGATCCGGGTCTTGGGCGGCCTTGTAGGCGGACATGAAGCCGATGCCGAGACCGGCGCGGATGGCGGCTTCGATGGCGGGCATTTCGGTGCCGCGAAAGCGGATCGCCTCTAGCGGCACGGTGGCGCGAAGCCAGCGGTTGAACGGGGCGCGGCTTTCGACGCTGTCTATGCCGATGATGCTGTGCTGGGCGAGGTCGGCCTCGGATGCGGGCAGGCCGTGGGCAGTGATGTAACTGCGCGCGGCGTAGAGGCCGGTGCGGATGCGGGCAAGCGGCTGGACCACGTTATCGGGTTCTTCGGGGGCGGCACCGGCGCGGATGGCGACATGCGCTTCGCCGTAATCCAGCCGGAACACGCGCATATCGGTGAGAAAGCGCAGGATGACGGCTGGGTATTCCACCTGAAACCGGGCGAGGACGGGGACCAGCAGATCGCTGACGCCAGAGATGGAGGTGACGACCAGTTCGCCCGCCACGGTTTCGCCGATGCCCTTTATCCGGCTGGCAAGTTGGGCGAATTGTTCATCTGTGGTCTGGGCGACCGACAGCAGGTCATGGCCTGCCTCGGTGGGCGTGTAGCCGCGGGCGTGGCGTTGAAAGAGGCGGGTACCGAGGCGCTTTTCAAGCGAGTCTATATGCCGGATGACGGTGGCGTGGTGAACGCCCAACACCTCGGCCGCGCCGGAGACGGTGCCAAGGCGCGCAACCTGATAGGCGGTGCGGATTTCGTCCCAGGTATCAATGCCCATAGCTGTGCGTCCGTGAACAATGTGCCCGGCACTTTGGCGGGGATGCGCGGGGGATTGCAAGAGGCATTGGTTTGCAAGGGGCATTTCCCAAGCGTGGGTGGGTGGCGGGGTTGACACGTGCGGTGCATGGGCGTATCGCCCGGTTTAATTCCCCGGAGGCCCATGCTTCCGGTCCCGTCGCATATGCGGGGATCGCCATCCGTCAGCGCGTTGCGCCCACGGGTGCCTTTCTGCTTTGCGCGGCTGAAATTCCGCCGCCGGACCCCCATATCCGGTCTTTGCATTGAACCCGGAGGGTCGCATGTTCGAGAGCCTGTCAGAACGCCTTGGTGGTGTTTTCGACCGCCTGACAAAGGCCGGGGCGCTGAGCGAGGCGGATGTTGTCACGGCGCTGCGCGAGGTGCGGGTGGCGTTGCTGGAGGCGGATGTTTCGCTGCCTGTGGCGCGGGATTTCGTCAAACGGGTGCAGGACAAGGCCACGGGGGCCGCGGTGACCAAGTCAGTCACGCCGGGGCAGATGGTGGTGAAGATCGTCCATGACGAACTGATCCGGGTGTTGCAGGGTGATGGGCCTGCGGATGCGCTGAAGATCGACAATCCGCCCGCGACGATCCTGATGGTGGGATTGCAGGGGTCGGGCAAGACCACGACGACGGCCAAGCTGGCCAAGCGGTTGAAGGACCGCAATGGCAAGAAGGTGTTGCTGGCGTCGCTGGATACCAACCGTCCGGCGGCGATGGAGCAGCTGGCCATTCTGGGCGCGCAGATCGGCGTGGACAGCCTGCCCATCGTAAAGGGTGAGACGGCGGTGCAGATCGCCAAGCGGGCCAGGACGCAGGCCAATCTGGGCGGCTATGACGTGCTGTTCCTGGATACCGCAGGCCGGTTGCACATCGACGAAGTGTTGATGGACGAGGTGCAGGCGGTGCGCGACATCGCGCAGCCGCGCGAGACGCTGCTGGTGGTGGATGGCCTGACGGGGCAGGACGCCGTGAATGTGGCGACGGAGTTTGACGGCAAGGTCGGCATTTCCGGCGTGGTGCTGACGCGGATGGATGGCGACGGGCGCGGCGGTGCGGCGCTTTCGATGCGGGCGGTGACGGGCAAGCCGATCCGGTTTGTCGGTCTTGGCGAGAAGATGGATGCGATCGAGACCTTTGAGGCCGATCGTGTGGCAGGTCGCATCCTTGGGATGGGCGATATTGTTGCGCTGGTCGAAAAGGCGCAGGAGACGTTCGAGGCCGAGCAGGCCGAACGCATGATGAAGCGGTTCCAGAAGGGGCTGTTCAACATGAACGATCTGCGCATGCAGTTGGAGCAGATGGTCAAGATGGGCGGCATGCAGGGCCTGATGGGCATGATGCCCGGCATGGGCAAGATGCAGGCCGCCGCCGCCGAGGCGGGGATCGACGACAAGATGCTGAAGCGGCAGATCGCGCTGATCCAGTCGATGACCAAGAAGGAACGCGCCAATCCCGACATGTTGCAGGCCAGCCGCAAGAAGCGGATCGCGGCGGGTGCGGGGTTGGAGGTGGCCGATCTGAACCGTCTGCTGAAGCAGCACAAGCAGATGGCCGAGATGATGAAGAAGATGGGCAAGGGCGGCATGATGAAGCAGGCCCTGAAGCAGATGATGGGCAAGGGTGGTATGCCCGACCCATCGAAGATGACGCCCGAGCAATTGGAAGAAGCGGCGCGCGGCATGAAGCAGGGGATGGGCCAGGGCGGCGGCTTTCCCGGAATGCCACGCGGGTTGACGCTGCCTTCGGGCCTGTCGGGGCTGATGAAGAAGAAATGATGGCGCCTGTGCTGCACCATGACGGGTTGACGCTGCGGATGCCGTGTCTTGCGGATTTTGAACCGCGGGCGGCGTTCTATGCATCGGATCGCGCCGTGTGGGAAGGCGGGCCGCTGGACCGCGCGCAGGCCTGGCGGGTCTGGGCATCGGATGTGGGTTTGTGGCCGCTGCGGGGCTATGGGCCGTTCAGCGTAGAGGCGGATGGGGCCTATCTGGGCGAAGTGGGCATCTATCAGGCGGCAGAGTATCCGGGGCCGGAACTGGGCTGGTTCGTGGTGCCGGAGGCCGAAGGCAAAGGTGTTGCCACCAGCGCGGCGCGGGCGGTGATGGGCTGGGTGCGGCGGAGCTTTGGCTGGGATCAGATCACCAGCATCATCGACCCCGGCAATGCGCGGTCCATCGCGCTGGGCCTGCGGCTGGGTGGGCGGATCGACCCGGCGGGGCAGGGCATTGATCCCGGCGATGTGGTGATCGTCCATGATTTGCGGGGGCTGGCGTGATGCGTTGTCCCATGATCCATCCCTTGACCTGCGAGGTTCGCGCATGACTGACGCCGCCACCCGCGCCGCCATTTTGCTGGCCGAACATCGTGACAGCATCGATCGGCTGGATGCGATCCTTGTCTATACGCTGGCCGAGCGGTTCAAGCATACGCAGCAGGTGGGCCGACTGAAGGCCGAGCATGACCTGCCGCCAAGCGACCCGGCGCGCGAGGCGCGGCAGATCGAACGTCTGGAACGGTTGGCCGAAGAGGCACATCTGGACCCGGAATTCGCCAAGAAATTCCTGACCTTCATCATCAGCGAAGTCATCAGGCATCACGAGAAACTGAAATCCCCGTAAGGCGGCCCTGTGCCCCCTTGCGACCCAAGCCATTCAAAGGAGAAACGACATGGCAATGAAGATCCGTCTGGCCCGTGGTGGGTCGAAGAAGCGCCCGCATTATTCCATCGTGGCGACCGACTCGCGTATGCCGCGCGATGGCCGTTTTCTGGAAAAGCTGGGCACCTATAACCCGCTGCTCGCCAAGGATGACGAGAACCGCGTGAAGATGGACCTGGACCGCATCAAGCATTGGATGGGTCTGGGCGCGCAGCCGACCGACCGGATCGCGCGGATGCTGGAAGCCGCTGGCGTGATGCCGAAGAAAGCCCGCAGCAACCCGAAATCCGCCGTTCCGGGCAAGGCGATGACCGAGCGTGCCGCCAAGAAGGCCGCCCGCGCCGCAGCACCTGCGGAAGAATAAGAAACGGCCGGGGGGGCTGCATCGGCGGCCCCCCCGGACCCCCCCCATTCCGCAGATCCAGCCCCTTGGTGAATGACCATGACGCGACCTGACCGCATCTGTGTCGGTGCCATTGCCGGATCCTTTGGCGTGCAGGGAGAGGTGCGTCTGAAAAGTTTTTGCGCCGATCCGGAGGCGATAGCCGCCTATGGCCCCTTGTGGACCGAGGATGGCGCGCGGTCGTTCACTGTAAAGCTGACCCGGTCGAACGTATCGGGTGGGTTGGGGGTGCGCCTGTCGGGCGTGCTGACCAAGGAACAGGCGGATGCGTTGAAAGGCACCCAGCTTTTCGCCGACCGCGCCCGGTTGCCATCGCTGCCGGATGATGAATTTTACCATGCCGATCTGATCGGGTTGACGGCGCAGGATACCGGGGGCGCGGTGCTGGGCACGGTGCGGGCGGTGCATAATCACGGCGCGGGCGATCTGCTGGAGATTCTGGGGCCGGGGATGAAGGCGGCGTTGCTGGTGCCGTTCACGATGGCTGTGGTGCCGACGGTTGATCTGGCGGCGGGGCGGATCGTGATCGATCTGCCGGAAGAGACGGAATAGGGCCGATGGCTGACGCCCCCGACAAGCCAAAGTCGCATGGCCGGCTGAAGGTTCAGGTGACGGCAGTGCCGCGCGACCTGATGGAAGAGCCGCGCCGCGTCAAGGGGGCGTGGGAGGCGCGGATCGTGACGCTGTTTCCCGAGGCATTCCCCGGCACGTTGGGCCTGTCGCTGACCGGCAAGGCGTTGGATCAGGGGCTGTGGCGGCTGGAAACGCTGGATTTGCGGACTTTTGGCGAAGGCAAGCACCGCAATGTGGATGACACGCCCGCAGGCGGGGGGGCGGGCATGGTGCTGCGCGCCGATATTGTGCATCGCGCGTTGCGGCAGGCGGCGATTGGCACGCCAGCGGACCGGGGGCGGTGGCCGATCGTTTACCTGTCGCCGCGCGGCAAGCCGTTTGATCAGGCGCGGGCGCGGGACTGGGCCGGGGCAGACGGCATCACCCTGCTGTGCGGGCGGTTCGAGGGGGTGGATCAGCGGGTGCTGGACCACTGGGGCATCGAGGAGGTTTCTCTGGGGGATTTCGTGCTGACCGGGGGCGAGATCGCGGCGCAGGCGATGCTGGATGCCACGGTTCGGCTGTTGCCCCATGTGCTGGGCAATGCGGCGTCGACCGAGGAGGAGAGCTTCTCGGACGGGTTATTGGAACATCCGCAATTCACCAAGCCACCTGTGTGGGAAGGCCGGGAGATTCCGCCGGTGCTGATGTCGGGGCATCATGGCGAGATTGCCAAGTGGCGGCGGGCGGAAAGCGAGCGGCTGACCGAGGCGCGGCGGCCGGATCTGTGGGAGCGGTGGAAGGGGAAGTGACTCAGGGCCGAGGCTGACGCCGGGCCGGGTAGTGGCCGGGTGGTGATTGCATCCATCCTGTGTATCCATCCAGTGCATCAACCCTTGACCACAAGGCGGTTTCGCCCCTATACGCCCCCGGTCCGGGGTGGTTTCACCGTTTGGACCCGATTCCCTTTTGCCTCTGCCTTCTTCGGCGGGATCAAGGCGGCGGGGGCGGTGCATGACAAGCAGGCCTGAACCTCTGGCGGGCGCACCCTTTTGGGATGGCGGACCCGATCGAAGACCGAGAGCTCTGGGGCGGCATAACCTCTGCGGGATCACCGCAGGCAGATGGAGAAGAGCGATGAACCTTATCGCGCAGATCGAGGCGGAGCAGATTGCCGCTCTCGGCAAGACGATCCCGGATTTCAAGGCAGGCGACACTGTGCGCGTCGGCTATAAAGTGACCGAAGGCTCGCGTTCGCGCGTGCAGATGTATGAAGGCGTGTGCATCGGCCGCAAGGGCGGCGCGACCATCGCGGCCTCGTTCACCGTGCGCAAGATTTCGTTTGGCGAAGGCGTGGAGCGGGTGTTCCCGCTGTATTCGACCAACATCGATTCGATCGAGGTTGTGCGTCGTGGCCGCGTGCGCCGTGCCAAGCTGTATTACCTGCGCGACCGTCGCGGCAAATCGGCCCGGATCGCGGAAGTGACCAACTACAAAGAAAAGTCCGAGTAAGGAGCCGATGAGATGAAAAAGGGCATTCACCCCGAATACCACATGATCACGGTCAAGATGACCGACGGCACCACCTTTCAAACCCGGACGACCTGGGGCAAGGATGGCGATCAGATGGCGCTGGATATCGACCCACTGGCCCACCCGGCCTGGACCGGGCAGTCGGCCAAGCTGATGGATACCGGCGGCCGTGTGTCGAAGTTCAAGAACAAGTACGCCGGACTGGGTTTCTGATCCATTCCGCCGTGCAAAGGATGAACGCCGCCCCGCAACGGGCGGCGTTTTCCGTTGGGGCAGGGCAAGGAAGGGCTTGCGGATTTTCGCCAACTGGGCCTTATCCCTGTTTCGCCTTGCGATTGACGCGCGGGGCGCTGGAAGGTTCGGGGGTGCTGCATGGCGCATATCATCGTTGTCGGAAACGAGAAGGGCGGGTCGGGGAAATCGACCACCTGCATGCATGTTGGCACGGCGCTGGCGCGGCTGGGGTTCCGGGTTGGGGCGCTGGACCTTGATCTGCGGCAGCGGAGTTTCGGGCGCTATGTCGAAAACCGGCGCGCGTATATGGCGCGGATGGGGTTGACCCTGCCGACACCGGATTACCGCGAATTGCCTGAAGTGGCGGCGGACAGCCTGGCGCCGGGCGAGAACGCCTTTGACGCGCGGCTGGCCAATGCGATTGCCGCGCTGGAACCGGTATCCGATTTCATCGTGATCGATTGCCCCGGTTCGCATACGCGGCTGTCACAGGTGGCGCATTCGCTGGCGGATACGTTGATCACGCCGTTGAATGACAGCTTTGTGGATTTTGACCTGCTGGCGCGGGTGGACCCGGAGACGGGCAAGGTGAAGGGGCCGTCGATCTATTCCGAAATGGTTTGGAATGCGCGGCAGCTTAGGGCGCAGGCGGGGTTGAAGCCGATCGACTGGATCGTGCTGCGCAACCGTCTGGGTGCGCAGCAGATGCATAACAAGAAAAAGGTTGGGGCGGCGCTGGAGGAATTGTCACGCCGGATCGGATTCCGCGTGGCCCCCGGCTTTTCCGAGCGCGTGATTTTCCGCGAGCTGTTTCCGCGCGGGCTGACGCTTCTGGACCTGCGGGATACCGGAGTGGATCAGTTGAACCTGTCCAACATCGCCGCGCGGCAGGAAGTGCGCGATCTGGTGTCCGAACTTAGACTGCCGGGTGTCCGGGTGGATTTCTAAGCTGCCCGTGGCCCGAAAACGGGCCGGTTTGCGTGGCGCGTAGGGTTTCGCGTGCGCCGATGCGTTGCAGGCGCAGGTCGAATTCCGGGTCGATCTGCCCGGCCTTATGTGACAAAAGCCCGAACTTTTCCAAGAGGCTGAGGCCGAATTGCATGTCCGTCTCCTTTCGGGCCGCGATTGGCGAGCATGTAACTTTTGCCCAATGTGTCAGGAAAGCGCGGCAAGAAAGGGGCGGCGATTGGGTCTTTCCGCGTCGTTTTGGCGGTATTGGCGTGAAGGCCTGCCGGGGGCAGTGGGGTTGAGCCGGGGCCGGAGGACGTGCGATGAGGGGCGCAGAATGGGGAGGATGCGGGATGGCAAACATGCTTTTTGACGCGCTTTTCGCGCCGCTGGAGGGGCGGGACAGGCCGCTTTTGGTGCAGGCGGACGGCCGGCGGATCAGCGGGGATGCGTTTTTGCGGTTGGTGGCACGGCAGACCAATGCGCTGCGGGCGATGGGGTTGGGCAAGGGCGACCGGATCGCGGTGCAGGTCGCCAAGACGCCCGAGGCTTTGGCAATCTATGGGGCGGCGGTGGCGCTGGGGGCGATTTTCCTGCCACTGAACACGGCCTATACGGCGGATGAGGTTGGCTATTTTCTGGGCAATGCGACGCCGCGGGTGTTTGTCTGCGATGGGGCCAAGGCGGGGGTGATGGCCCCCGTGGCGGCGGCGCATGGCGCGCGGTTGGTGACGCTGAATGCGGACGGGTCGGGAGAGTTGACCGATCTGGCAGTTGGGGCTTTGGACCGGGTGGTGCCGGTGGCGGCTGGACCGGATGATCTGGCGGCGTTTCTGTATACCTCAGGCACCACGGGCCGGTCGAAAGGGGCGATGCTGACACATCGCAACCTGTTGTCGAATGCCGAGGTGTTGGTGCGCGAATGGCGGTTCACGGATCGGGATGTGTTGTTGCATGCGCTGCCGATCTTTCACACGCATGGTTTGTTCGTGGCGTCGAATGTTTCGCTTCTGTCCGGCGGGGCGATGATCTTTTTGCCGGGATTTGACGCGGGTGCCGTGCTGCGGTTGCTGCCCGAGGCCACGGTGATGATGGGGGTGCCGACCTTCTATACCCGGCTGTTGGATGAAGCGGCGCTGAACCGCGATCTGGTGGCGCATATGCGGTTGTTCGTGTCGGGATCGGCCCCACTGCTGGCCGAGACGCATGAGGCGTGGGAGGCGCGGACCGGGCATCGCATTCTGGAACGCTATGGGATGACCGAGACGAACATGAACACCTCAAACCCCTATGAGGGCGAGCGGCGGGCGGGAACGGTGGGGTTCCCGTTGCCGGGGGTGGAGGTGCGGATCATGGCGGATGGCCGCGAAGTTGGGCCTGACGCGGTGGGGATGATCGAGGTGCGGGGGCCGAACGTGTTTCAGGGGTATTGGCAGATGCCCGACAAGACGCGCGAGGAGCTGCGCGCGGATGGCTGGTTCATCACCGGCGATCTGGGGATGCGTGATGCGGATGGCTATGTCCATATCGTGGGGCGGGCGAAGGATCTGGTGATCACCGGGGGGTATAACGTCTATCCTAAAGAGGTGGAGATGTTGCTGGACGAGGTGCCGGGGGTGGCGGAAAGCGCGGTGATCGGTGTGCCGCACCCGGATTTCGGCGAGGCGGTCTTTGCCGTGCTGGTGGCGCAGAAAGGCGCGGCGTTGGAGCCGGGAGCGGTGCTGGCGGCGATTTCCGACCGGCTGGCACGGTTCAAGCAGCCCAAGGCGGCGGTGGTGGTGGACAGCCTGCCGCGCAACACGATGGGCAAGGTGCAGAAGAACCTGCTGCGGGACACCTATAAGGGGCGGTTTGTCTGAGACGGGCGAAATCTGCGTCAGATTTCGGGATCGTCCGGGAGTTCGGTTGCAAGGAAGCGTTCGAAGGCATCCAGATCGACCGGGTCGAATTGACCGAAGCCCTGCATCCAGACCGAAGCCGCACGCAGGGCATCGGGTTCCAGCTTGCACCATTTCACCCGGCCGCGTTTTTCCTGGGTGATCAGGCGCGCATCGGCCAGCACCTGAAGGTGTTTGGAGATGGCCGCAAGCGACATGGCGAAGGGGTGGGCAACATCCGTGACGGCCATGTCATCTTCGAGAAGCATGGTCAGGATGGCACGGCGGGTCGGGTCGGCCAGAGCCGCGAATACGGTGTCGAGTGGATGGGATGAAGGGCTGGTCATGCGCGCATGTTTGCGGCGGGCGCGTTTGATCGTCAACCGGTTGGTTGAATATGCGGATAGGGCATGTCACGGCGCGCGGGTGCTTTTGGTGTGGGATCAGCCTGAAATATAATTCAATGAAATCATTGCTTTGTGTCTTGGACGCGGGGGGATTTCGGCGCTTGACTCGGGCCACCCCCCTTCGTAGGTATCCCCCGACTGTACTGGGGGCACCCAACCATGGCAGAAGACCCCGATCACGAGCGTCTACGGGCGCTTGAGGAACGGATCGCCAAGGTGAAGGGCGTGGTCGAAGGACCCGCCAAGCGCCATCAGGACAGCCAGTATTCGCAGGCCAATCTGGCATGGCGGATGGTGGTGGAACTTGTGGCCGGTCTTGGGATCGGTTTCGGCATCGGATACGGGTTGGATGTTCTGCTTGGAACGCTGCCCATCTTTATGGTGCTGTTCATTTTCGCGGGTCTCGCGGCGGGTGTGAAAACCATGCTGAGATCGGCGAAAGAGGTGCAGGAACGCAAGGCGGCCGAGGCCGCCGAACAAGGGGACGACTGACGTGGCGGAAGAGGCGCATAGCGAAGGCGGTCTGGTGTTTCACCCGATGGACCAGTTCATCGTCAAGCCGCTGTTTGGCGAGGGTCCGGTGCAGTGGTACACGCCGACCAACGTGACGCTGTGGCTGGGCATTGCGGTGCTGTGCACGGTGGCGCTGTTCGTGATGGGAACGCGCGGGCGGGCGATCATTCCGACGCGCGTCCAATCCATCGCGGAACTGGCCTATGGCTTCATCTACAAGATGGTGGAAGACATCGCCGGGCCGGATGGCGCGAAGTATTTCCCGAAGATCTTCACGCTGTTCGTCTTTATCCTGATGACCAACTATCTGGCGCTGATCCCGATGTCCTTTAGCCCCACGTCGCATATCGCGGCGACGGCGGTTCTGGGCTTTGGTGTGTTCATCGCCGTGACGGTGTTGGGTTTCGTCAAGAATGGGGCCCATTTCCTTGGCCTGTTCTGGATGTCGGATGCGCCGCTGGTGCTGCGCCCGATCATCGCGGTGATCGAAGTGATTTCCTACTTTGTCCGCCCGGTCAGCCATTCCATCCGACTGGCAGGCAACATCATGGCCGGTCATACCGTGATCAAGGTCTTTGCGGCCTTTGCCGGTGTGGCCGCGTTGGCCCCGGTTTCGATCCTGGCCATCGTCGCAATCTATGGGCTTGAGGTGCTCGTCGCCTTTATCCAGGCCTATGTCTTTACCATCCTGACCTGCGTCTATCTGCGGGATGCCCTGCATCCCGGCCACTGAGGCGCGGTTCGGTTCTAATCAACAGCATTCCATCGCAAGGAGAAAATCATGGAAGGCGATATCGCAAGCATGGGTCAGTTCATCGGTGCCGGCCTCGCCGCCATCGGTTCGGGCATGGCCGCTATCGGTGTGGGCAACGTGGCGGCGAACTTCCTGGCGGGCGCCCTGCGCAATCCGTCGGCTGCCGGTTCGCAGACCGCAACGCTGTTCATCGGTCTGGCTTTTGCCGAAGCTCTGGGGATCTTCGCGTTCCTCGTTGCGCTTCTGCTGATGTTCGCGGTCTGATCTGAC
This sequence comes from uncultured Paracoccaceae bacterium, assembly GCA_958439195.1. GTDB lineage: Bacteria > Pseudomonadota > Alphaproteobacteria > Rhodobacterales > Rhodobacteraceae > Paragemmobacter. The sequence goes on along the minus strand of OY288166.1, from coordinate 45,859 downwards.
TTCGTATCCTGACGTGAGGGGGGCGTGCCGGGGAACCGGCACCCCTTCGAAGTTCAAAGGGTCCGGCGGAGGACAAGATGGCGACTGAAACAACCGGCGGTGCGATCGGGGCCTGCGTGGATGCCAATGGCAGCGCCATTGGGATGCCGCAGCTTTGCGTGGAGTGGATGCCGAACCAGGTTTTCTGGTTGGTCGTCGCGCTGATCGCAATCTATTTCGTGCTGTCGCGGATTGCGCTGCCGCGCATCGGCGGCGTTCTTGCCGAACGCAAGGGCACGATCACCAACGACCTGACGGCGGCAGAAGAACTGAAGGCCAAGGCAGTTGACGCCGAAAAGGCCTATCAGGATGCGCTGGCGCGTGCGCGGGCCGAGGCGGCGAAGATCGTGGCCGAGGCGCGGGCGGATATCCAGAAAGATCTGGATGCAGCGACTGCGCGGGCCGATGCTGAGATTGCTGCGCGATCGGCGGAATCGGAAAAGCGGATCGGCGAAATTCGTGCCGGGGCGCTGGAGGCTGTGACCGAGGTGGCGAAGGATACTGCCAAGGAACTGGTCGCGGCACTGGGCGGCAAGGCGGATGCGCGGTCGGTGACGGCGGCTGTCACAGCACGGCTGAAAGGGTGAACGCGATGAGAATGCTTCTGGCACTTCTGGCTTTGACTGCCACGCCTGCGATGGCGGCGGCAGGAAAGCCGTTCTTTTCGCTGAGCAATACCGATTTCATCGTGTCGATCGGTTTCATCGTCTTTATCGGCATCCTGCTTTACTACAAGGTGCCGGCAAAGATCACCGGGCTGCTGGATGGGCGCGCTGCGCAGATCAAGGCGGAACTGGAAGAGGCGCGGGCGTTGCGCGATGAGGCAAAGGCCTTGCTGGCATCCTATGAGCGCAAGCAAAAGGATGTGCAGGAACAGTCAGAGCGTATCGTGGCGAATGCCAAGGAAGAGGCGATGACGGCAGCGGCGCAGGCCAAGGCCGATCTGCAAACCTCTATCGCGCGCCGTATGGCCGCGGCAGAGGATCAGATTGCTTCGGCGGAAGCCTCGGCCATCCGTGCCGTGCGCGAGCAGGCGATTGCCGTGGCAGTTGCGGCGGCGGGCGATGTGCTGGCCAAGCAGATGACGGCAGAAGGCACCGCAGCATCCATCGACGCGGCGATTGCGCAGGTCGAAGCCAAGATGCACTGAAGCCTTCGGGTTTCGGAAGTTGGAATGAACCCGGCCACTAGGCCGGGTTTTTTCATGGGCCTAGCGGCCCTGTTCATGTTCCAGCCGTTGACGTGCGATGGTCTCATTCCGTTCGGCGCGGATCTGTTCGGTGAGCGCGGTTTCGACATAGGTCAGATGCGCCTCGACCGCCGCGCGGGCGGCAGTGGCGTCACGCGATTGCAACGCGGCGTTGATGGCGCGGTGCTGATCCAGCAGCGCCTCGCGCGTGGTGCGTGCCTTGAACATCATTTGGCGATTATAGAACACGCCCTGACGGAGCAGGTCGAACATCGACCGCATCATGTGCAGCATGACGACATTGTGGCTGGCTTCGATGATCGCCATATGAAATTCGGCGTCCAGCGCCGCCTCGTCTGATGGGTCGCGTTTGCTGTGGGCGGCTTCCATCTTGATGAAGATGGCGTTTATGACGGACAGGTCGGTGTCAGAGGCCAGGCGGGCGGCGCGGTCGGCGGCCAGACCTTCCATGTCGCGGCGAAAGGCGATGTAGTCAAACACCGCCTCGTCGTGGCGGGCGAACAGGTCGACCAGCGCGGGGGCGAAGGCGGAGCCGAGGACGTCGGCCACATAGATACCGGCATTGGGGCGCGCGACAAGCAGGCCGCGATCCTGCAAATCGCCCACTGCTTCGCGCAGCGACGGGCGGGACACATCCATGCGTTCGGCCAGTTCCCGTTCCGAGGGCAGGCGTTCACCGGGGCGCAGGATGCCGCGCAGGATCAGCAGTTCGATCTGACGGATCACGGATTGCGACAGCTTTTCGGTCTGGACCTTGTGAAACGGCATGAACATCCCCGGATTGGTCGGAATTTATGACCAAAGGCGGCACTTCACAATGGAAAAGGCCGGGCACTTGGCCCGGCCTTTCCATTGGTTTGCCGTCTGGTATTAGTTGGTCGGGCGGATGATGATTTCCACGCGACGGTTCTGGGCGCGGCCTTCCGGCGTCAGGTTCGATGCGATTGGCTGATCCTCGCCCCGGCCAAAGGCGGTGACGCGGTTCGACGGCACACCGCTGCCCCGCAGAACCGTTGCCACCGAAACGGCGCGTCGCTGCGACAGATCCTGGTTATAGCTGGCCGCACCCGTGTTGTCGGTGTGGCCGATGATCTGGATCTGGCTGTTGGGATAGCGCAGCAGGTTCTGCGCGACAGAGCGGATGTCATCTTGCAGGTCGGGGCGCAAGGCGGCGCTGTCGACGGCAAAGAGCACGTCTTGCGGCATGTTGACGACAAGGTAGTCACCCATGTTGGTGACGTTGAATTGACCGTTGATGCCGCGCAACTCGGCGGCCTGCGCGTCAAGCGTGGCACCGATGGCACCGCCGACGACTGCGCCGATCCCGGCACCGACGGCGGTTTTCAGCAAGCGGTCATCGCTGCTTTGCGATCCGAGAAGGCCGCCCGCCATAGCGCCGATCAGCGCGCCGGATTGGGTGCGGGGACCGGCCGGTGCGGCAGGGGCGCCGTAGGGATCAGCGGGAACGCAGGCGGTGAGGGCAAGAAGGCCCACGGTGGACAGGATCAGGGGTGTCTTGAAGGTCATGGTAATCGCCTTGATGGTTATCGCCCGACAGTTCGGGTGCCGATCGTTCATATACCAGCCAGCGGCGTGGCTGGATAGCGATGCCCGGTTTGCGGCAACATTCCGCGCATCACATTCCGGTGCGGGCGGATTCCCAGGCCAGAATGGCGCGTTTGACCGGCAGGCCCCAGTGATAGCCGCCAAGATCGCCGGATTTGCGCAAGGCGCGGTGGCAGGGGATCAGAAAGCTGATTGGGTTGCGGCCCACAGCGGTGCCGACGGCGCGCACGGCCTTTGGGTGGCCGACGGCGCCGGCCAGTTCGGAATAAGTGGTGACATGGCCGGTGGGGATGCGCAAAAGCGCCTCCCATACCTTGATCTGGAAGGGCGCGCCGATGAGGTGAAGGGGCGTTTCGGTTTGACCATCGCCCGGATCGTTCGGGCCAAAGGCGGCCTTGACCCAGGGGCGAAGGGGATCGGGGTCTGCCACGAAACTGGCCTTGGGCCAGCGGCGGGTGAGGTCGGTCACCGCTGCCTCGGCCCCCATGTCGGCGGCGAAACCGATGCCGCAGATGCCCTTGTCGGTGCCCATGACGATGGCGGCACCAAAGGGGCTGTCGAACCAGCCGTGGCGGATGGTCAGGCCCGCGCCGCCCTTGGCGAAATCACCGGGGCTCATGGCTTCCCAGCGCAGGAACAGGTCATGCAGGCGGCCCGAGCCGGACAGGCCGGTTGCAAGCGCTGTATCCAGCACGGTAAAGCGTTCGGCCAGCATCTGGCGCGCGTGATCCAGCGCAAGGTATTGCTGATAGCGCTTTGGCGAGATGCCGACCCATTGGGAAAAGACACGCTGAAAATGGGCGGGGGACATGTTCATCTGCGCGGCAAGATCATCGAGCGTCAGGCCCGGACCCGCCTTGTCGATCAGGGCCAGGGCGCGGGCGATGACGGCGTAATGATAGCCGGGGGATTGGGGGGTGGTCTGGTCGGGCATCGGGTTCTCCTTGGGGGCAGTCTATGGGCGCGGGCGGCCACAGGCGACCCGGAATTTGCGCATCCCGCGCCGGTCGCTGCTTGCCGGGTGAGGTGCTGTCGCTTAAGGCAGACAACATGGCCAAGCAGCTTTCCTATGCCGCGATGAAGGAGATCTTCACCCGCTTTCACGCGCTGGATGCAGCGCCGAAGGGCGAGTTGGAGCATGTGAACGCATTCACCCTGCTGGTGGCGGTGGCGCTGTCGGCGCAGGCCACGGATGTGGGGGTGAACAAGGCGACGCGGGGGCTGTTTGCAGTGGCGGATACACCCGCCAAGATGCTGGCCTTGGGCGAAGAGGGATTGATCAGCCATATCAAGACGATTGGCCTGTTCCGCAACAAGGCCAGGAACGTGATCAAGCTGAGCCGTATCCTGATTGACGATTTTGGTGGCGAGGTGCCGTCCAGCCGGGCGGCGTTGCAATCGCTGCCGGGGGTCGGGCGCAAGACGGCGAATGTGGTTTTGAACATGTGGTTCGGCCAGCCGTCGCAGGCGGTGGATACGCATATATTCCGGCTGGGCAACCGCAGCGGCATAGCGCCCGGCCGCGATGAGACGGCGGTGGAACGCGCCATCGAGGACAATGTGCCGGCCGAATTTCAACTGCACGCGCATCACTGGATGATCCTGCATGGCCGCTATATTTGCGTGGCGCGCAAGCCGAAGTGCGGGATCTGCCCGATCAACGACCTTTGTCAGTATGAGGAAAAGACCGAATGAAGACCTATGATGTTGTCGGCATCGGGAATGCCATTGTTGATGTGTTCAATCAGGCCGATGACAGCTTTATCGAGATGATGGGCATCGAGAAGGGCATCATGCAACTGGTCGAGCGGGAGCGGGGCGAGATCCTGTATGCCGCGATGAAGGACCGGGTGCAGGCGCCCGGCGGATCGGTCGCCAATACCATTGCGGGTCTGGGCAATCTGGGGCTGCGGACGGCGTTCATCGGGCGGGTGCATGACGATGCGCTGGGGCGGTTCTATGCGCAGACCATGGCGGACGGCGGGACGGCCTTTCCCAACCCGCCGGTTGCGGGGGGGGAATTGCCAACATCGCGGTCGATGATCTTCGTCTCGCCCGATGGCGAGCGGTCGATGAACACCTATCTGGGGATTTCATCCGAGCTGGGGCCGGATGACGTGTCCGATGGTGTGGCGGGGGCGGCGACGCTGCTGTTTCTTGAGGGCTATCTCTATGACAAGCCCAAGGGGAAGCAGGCGTTTGAACGTGCGGCCAAGCTGTGCCGAGAGGCAGGGGGCATGGCGGGGATTGCGCTGTCGGACCCGTTCTGCGTGGACCGGCACCGCGATGATTTTCGGCGACTGGTCAAGGAATTGGACTATGTGATCGGCAATGAACATGAGTGGTCATCGCTGTATCAGACCGATCTGTCAGCGGCGCTGGAACAGGCGGCGGCGGATGCCGGGGTGGTGGTTTGCACCCGGTCTGGGGATGAGGTCATTCTGGTGCGCGGGGATGAGACGGTGACTGTGCCGGTGCGCCGTGTGGTGCCGGTGGATGCCACCGGGGCAGGCGACCAGTTTGCGGCGGGGTTCCTGTATGGCTTGGCGACCGGGCAGCCGCTGGCGACAAGCGGGCGAATGGGCTGTGTCGCGGCGGCGGAAGTGATCAGCCATTTCGGTGCGCGCCCCGAGACGGATTTGCAGGCGCTGTTCCGCAAGGAAGGGCTGATCTGACGATCAGCCCCTGTTTCGGTCAGGCGGTGGCGGGGCGTGGTTGCGACAAGAGCAGCGCCGCCGTCGCCAGCAGGGCGGCCACATAGGCCGTGGGCAGCAGGACAGCAAAGACATCCGCGCCGCTGCGGGCCAGCACCTTGCTGACGCCCATCGCAAGGGCGAGCATCCAGCTTGCCGACGAAATGCCGCCGATTACCGCAAGGCGCAGCTTCGCGCCACGGGCCAGCGCGGCGATGGACCGGCCTTTGCCACGTTTCAGGACGGGCATAACAACCCAGCCAATCAGCAGCGCGTTGAGCGTGAGGACCGAGACGGTGGCCAGCTTTGCGATCAGCTTGGGCGTGAAAGCGGCAGGGTCAAATCCGGTGCGGATATAGACAAGGCCCAATCCGGTGGCCCACATCACCCCCAGCGCCGCCCAGACCACCAGATGGGTGCGGTGCAACGTGGCCAGCATGTCGGATGACAGCGGGGTGCGCAGACGGTTGAGGATATAGAGGTCGGCCATGATCGACGCGCCGAGGCCGATGCAAACCGCCAGGAGATGGCCAAAGCGAACCGAGTCAGTGACGAGCAGCATTTCCATGTTGCGTTCTTTCTGTGTTGTTCCGATGCGTTCCGTGCCGGCCCTGCCTGTGATCGGCGGGTGCCGTGGGGGTGCAGAGTCACCCGTGGAGGCCGTTCCGCCAACCCTGCCCTAAGCGGGGGTTTGCCGGTTCGGGCGGCCGTTTTCGGCGAAATCCGCCGTCATCAGAAGGTTTACGCAAATTACGTAATTCAGGGCCGGGAGTTTATCGGATTTCCGCCTTTGGTTGGTCAGCAGGCCGGGCCGCCATGCCAAAGGCCCGACGGAAATCCGCCGATGCTGTCGGCAGATTTTCTGCATGTGCGCGGTAGGCCGTGCTGCGGATGCGAATCAGTCGCCCAGCTTGGCGTGAACCTCGTCCAGATCGACCTCGGCCTTGGGCATCTTGTTGGCGGGATTGTCGAAATCGTATTTGAACAGTTGGAAATCGCGCTTGTAGATTTCCCACATCAGGTGATGCGACAGATCGTCAAAATACGCCTCGACCGGGTGGAGGCGTTTTGGGCCGTGGCCTTCGCTTTCGTTGAAGCGCGGGATCTTTTTCAGGTTGATCTTGTGCTTGGTCTGGATGTTGTCCAGCACGACCTGCATCCCTTCATCGAACTTTTCGGTAAAGAAGATGTGGTCATACCGCCCGCCATTCACGATGAAGGTAGAGATATGGCCCGACATGGCGGACCAGTGAATGTCTGGCTCCATCGGTTTCTTGAAGCGGATGGTGTCGCGGGCAAACAGCAGGAAGCGGCGGAAGCTGGCGATCTGGTCGAATTCTTCCTTGCCGTCATCGCCGCCGACCTGCACCCCGTATTTCTGCACCAGCATCGGCACGAGGTTGCCGCGATAGCGTTTGCCGTTGCGCTGAATCCCGCAAATCTTGTCGAAGAAGGATGACAGGATGCGGGTATAGGGGTTGCGCACACAGGTGAAGGCATAGGATTTATGGCCTTTTACGTTCGCCTCGATCAGCTTTTGGCTGTCTTCTTGCGCCCATTTGTGCAGGCCCGTGGTGCTGTCATGGATGTCGCCATCGAAAAAGCGGCCATGGTCGGAAAAATACATGATCTGACCGATGGATGAGCAGGCGCATTTCGGCACCACGCGATACACAACGCTTTCGCTTTCGGTCATCCAGGTTCCTGGGAAACCCATCTGAAAACTGCCTCCAACATCGGGCTGTCTGACGCGCCCTTGAAACAATGGCCACAAAAAAGCAAAGAAATGTTGTTTATTCAATGACCGTTCAGGCCGCCTGCGTTATTTGTCGGGTCAGTGACAGATAGCGCACCGTTGCAGTTCGGATCCCATGGCCAAGATTGCCTATATTCTTTTGTGCCACAAGGACCCCGATGGCATCATCGCACAGGCAGAGCGCCTGACGGCGGCGGGGGATTGCGTGGCGATCCATTTCGATGCCCGCGCACCGCAGGACGCGTTTGACAAGATCCGGTCGGCGTTGGCAGCGAATGGCGCGGTGGCCTTTGCGCGGAAGCGGATCAGATGCGGTTGGGGCGGGTGGAGCCTGGTGGAGGCGACGCTGCTTGCCGTGCGGGCCGCGGTTGAGGCGTTTCCGCGGGCCACGCATTTCTACATGCTGTCAGGCGATTGCATGCCTATCAAATCGGCCGAATTCGCCCATGAATTTCTGGATCGGGACGAAGCGGATTACATTGAAAGTTTTGATTTCTTCACCTCGGACTGGATCAAGACCGGGATCAAGGAAGAGCGGCTGATCTATCGCCACTGGTTCAACGAACGCACGCATAAACGGCTGTTCTACGGATCCTTGCAGGTGCAGCAAAGGCTGGGGCTGGCGCGGCAGATTCCGGCGGATATCCAGATGCAGATCGGCAGCCAATGGTGGTGCCTGCGGCGGCGCACGGTTGAATGGGTGCTGGACTTTTGTGATCGGCGCAAGGATGTGATGCGGTTTTTCCGCACGACCTGGATCCCGGATGAGACGTTTTTCCAGACGCTGGTGCGCCATCTGGTGCCGGAAAACGAGATCAGGACGCGGACGCTGACCTTTCTGATGTTCACCGATTATGGGATGCCGTTGACGTTCTATAATGACCATTACGATCTGCTGGTCAGTCAGGATTACCTTTTCGCGCGGAAAATATCACCGGATGCCAGTGACTTGAAGGATCGGCTGGGAAAGCTGTATGTCGCCAAGGGCGTGCGGTTCACCATTTCCAACGAAGGGCGGAGCCTGTTCAGTTTCCTGACGGGGCGGGGCCGGGTGGGCCGGCGGTTTGCGCCACGGTTCTGGGAGCGGGAATCGTCGCTGGGCCGGGAACGGACGCTGCTGATGGTGACGTGCAAGAAATGGCATGTTGCCAAGCGGTTGGTCGAACGGGTGCGTGATGTGACGAACCTGCCCGCGATGGATTACCTGTTCAACGAGGGATCGACGCCGCTGCCCGATCTGGGCGGCATCCAGACGACGCTGGAGAAACGGACGCGGCACAGGCGGGCGTTGGTCAGGATGCTGTTTGATTACTGGCAATCGGATCGGTTGTTGTTCTGCATTGATCCGGCGAATGTGGATCTGATGCAGGATTTCTATAACGACAAGGCGCAGGTGCGGTTGTTGGAAATCGAATGCGATTTCACGGACGACTATCTGGTGGGCCATGCGCGGCGGGTGGGTCTGGCGGGGGACAAGACGCCGAAGGAAACGATTGACCGGTTGTTGCCCACGATCCGCTATGATGTGAAGTTTGAAAGTGACCGGCTGCGGGATGCCAACTTCCCCGGATTTCACCGTATCCGGCAAAGCGCGAGCGTTGATGAAAACACCCTGCCTTTGGCAGAATTCCTTGATATTCCTGTCGAAAAGGCGCGCCAGATTGCCGCGACAGGGCATCTTTTCGTGGATTGAAAGACGGGAAACCGGGACATGGCCCATACCTATGACGAGACCAACATCTTTGCCCGCATCCTGCGTGGCGAAATCCCGAACAAGACGGTGATCGAGACGGATCACACGCTGGCTTTTCACGACATCAACCCGCAGGCGCCGCATCATGTGCTGGTGATCCCGAAGGGGCCATATGTGACGTTTGACCATTTCTGCGCCGAGGCCAGCGATGCAGAGATCGTGGATTTTCACCGCACGGCGGCCAGTGTCTGCGCCATGCTGGGGGTGAGTCTGGGGGATGGTGGGGCGGGGTATCGCGGCATCACCAATGCAGGCGGGGATGGCGGGCAGGAAGTGCCGCATTATCACCTGCACATCGTGGGTGGCGCGCCGCTGGGGCGGATGTTGACCCGCGATTGAAACCGCAAGGTTCGGGTCGCCTGAGGGCGATATGATGCGGTAATCGGGACCATTCATGGAGGGTTCCCGATGCTGCGATTTATTTCCGTGCCGACCGAGATCGCCCGCACCTATCAGGCGGGGGGCGTTGATTCCTATGGTCTTTTGCCGGAGCGGCGGGTGTCGGACGGGGGTGGGAACCCCTGCCGCCATTGCCTGCGGATGATCCCGGAAGGGGCGGGGATGCTGGTGCTGGCGCATCGGCCTTTTGGTGCGTTGCAACCTTATGCCGAGACGGGGCCGATCTTTCTGTGTGCAGATCGGTGTGAGGCGGGGGGTGGGGCGGAGCTGCCGGAGATGCTGGCATCGGCTGACTATATCATCCGAGGCTATGGGGCGGATGAGCGGATCGTTTATGGCACTGGGGGTGTGGTTCCGACCGCGCAGATTCCGGCGCGGGCGGATGAATTGCTAGCGATGCCGGGGGTGGCGTTTGTGCATGTCCGGTCGGCGCGGAACAATTGTTTTCAGGTGCGGGTGGAGCGGGGATGAGGGTGGTCGGTGGCCGGGTGTTGAGCCGTGGCGCTGATTGGCGGATATTATCAAATCGGTAGATTATGCCCCGAACTAGATGTGCCGCTGCTGGTGCAGACGCACGGTGCAGACGGGTGTGCATACAAATTCCGGCAGAGGAATGCGCGCATTCATGGTTAACCGTGCGCTGGTGTTCTGTTCCCCCCCTTTCCCACCCCCGGTTCGGGGGGAGAGGGAAGGGCGGTGAGCCGGAGAGGTTGGCGCGGGTTGTGGGCGTGGATTTGGGTATTTGGGCCAAGATGAAAGGGCAAAGGGAAGGATCGATCAGGGCTGCGGCTGGGCGGCGTCCCATGCCCTGAGCCAGCGTTTGGGGGCGGCGTCGCGCCATTGGCGGATCAGGCGAGGGCGCGCCCAGGCGGGATCAATCCGCCCGGCGCGGACAAGGATCAGGGGGTGGGGCGCGTAATGGGGATGCAGGAAGAAGGTGTCGGGGTCGGCCTGCATCAGCATGTCGCGTTCTTCGCGGTCGGCCTTGAACACGGCGGCGTCGACATAGGGGGACCAGTAGCACCAGAGTTTGCCATGCGCTTTCAGCGCCTCATGCCCCCAGGGGGTGGCGAGGGTGACTTCGGGGAGGCCCAGGCCGAGCGCGAAGGCGCGCAGCATGGGCCAGGTGGTGATCATGGGTTGAAACCTTCGTCGCCGCCCAGCCCTGCGATGAATTCGGTGATGCGGCGGGCGCGGACGGAAGGGGATTTGGCGGTGGAGAGGCGGAAGGCCAGCGCGGCGCGGGCCTTGGCGGGCAGGGCGGTGAAGGCTTTTTGCGCGGCCTCGGGGGCGGTTGCGAGGGCGGTGAGGAAATCATCGGGGATGTCGGCGGGCTTTTCCGCGGCATAGGCGGCGGCCCAGCGGCCATCGGATTGGGCGAGGGTGACTTGGGCGAGGCCGGGGTCTTCCATCCAGCCGCCTGCGATCAGCTTTTCCGCCGTGGCGCGGGCCTTCGGTGTCCAGGGGCTGGCGGGGCGGCGGGGGGTGAAGCGGTGCAGCATGTGATGGGGACCATCAGGTTTGCGGGCCGCGTCGATCCAACCCCAGACCAGCGCCTCTTCCAGCGCCTGTTCCCAGTCGATGGAGGCTTCGCCTGCGGCCTTTTTCGGGATGCGCAGCCAGACGTCCGTTGCCTTGTCATGGCGCATCGACAGCCAGAAGTTCCATTCTTCGGGGGTGGCGAAGGTGAGGGGATTTGACTGTTTCAATGGGCTGCCGCCCATGTCTGGCCTTGGCCTGCCTCGACGATCAGCGGCACCTTGAACTGCACGGCGGGGGTGGCGGCGGCTTCCATCACCTCTTTCGCGCGGGCGGCGAGTGTGGCGGCGGCGTCTTCGTCCACCTCGAACAGCAGTTCGTCATGGACTTGCAGCAGCATTTTCGCGGGCAGGTCGGCAATGGCTTTTGGCATGCGGATCATGGCGCGGCGGATCACATCGGCGGCGGTGCCTTGAATGGGGGCGTTGATGGCAGCGCGTTTGGCGAAGCCTGCGGTGGGGCCTTTGGCGTTGATCTCTGGCGTGTGGATCTTGCGCCCGAAGAGGGTGGTGACAAAGCCCCGCGCCTGCGCCTCTTTGATGGTGGCGTCCATATAGCCTTTGATGCCGGGGAAGCGTTGGAAGTAGCGGTCGATGAAGCCCTGCGCCTCGGCCCGCGGGATGCGCAGGTTGCGGGCGAGGCCGAAGCCGGAAATGCCGTAGATGACGCCGAAGTTGATGGCCTTTGCCTGACGGCGGATGTCGGGGGTCATCTGATCCAAGGGCACATTGAACATTTCAGACGCGGTGAGGGCGTGGATATCCAGCCCGTCGCGGAAGGCCTGCTGAAGTTCGGGGATGTCGGCGATATGGGCGAGGATGCGCAGTTCAATCTGGCTGTAGTCGAGCGAGACGAGGAGCTTTCCCTTTGGCGCGACAAAGGCTTCGCGGATGCGGCGGCCCTCTTCGGTGCGGACGGGGATGTTTTGCAGGTTCGGATCGGTAGAGGAGAGGCGGCCTGTGACGGCCCCGGTGATCGAGTAGGAGGTGTGGACACGCCCCGTATCAGGGTGGATGTGATCCTGAAGCGCATCCGTGTAGGTGGATTTCAGCTTGGACAATTGCCGCCAGTCCAGCACGCGGGCGGCAAGCCGGGCGGCCTTTGGGTGGGCGTCTTCCAGTGTGGTGATGTCTTCGAGGATGTCGGCCCCGGTGGCATAGGCCCCGGTCTTGCCCTTTTCGCCACCAGGCACTTGCAGCCTGTCGAACAGCACCTCGCCCAGTTGTTTGGGGGAGCCGACGTTGAAGGGTTCGCCGGCGATGTCCTGAATTTCGGACTCTAATCCGGCCATCTTTTGCGCGAAGGCGTTGGACATGCGCGACAGCGTGTCACGATCCACCTGGATGCCCGCCATTTCCATGTCGGCCAGCACCGGGACAAGGGGGCGTTCCAGGGTTTCGTAGACGGTGGTGACATGGCCTTTGTGCAATTGGGGTTTCAGGTGTTGCCAAAGGCGGAGGGTGACATCGGCATCTTCGGCCGCGTATTTCACGGCGTCTGCGACGGGGACACGGTCGAAGGTGATGGCGGATTTGCCGGAGCCGAGCAGGGATTTGATCGGGATCGGGGTGTGGCCCAGATGGGTTTCCGACAGGGCGTCCATGCCGTGGGCGTTCAGCCCGGCATGGAGGGCCGAGGACATCAGCATCGTGTCATCAAAGGGCGTGATGCGGATGCCGTGGCGGGCGAAGATCTTGAAATCGTATTTCATGTTCTGGCCGATCTTGAGGATCGACGCATCTTCGAGAACGGGTTTCAGGGCCTTTAGGACGGTATCCATGTCAAGCTGGCCTTCGGCCAGTTTTGCCGAGCCGAACAGATCATCCGTGCCGGAGCGGTGGGACAGCGGGATATATGCGGCCTTGCCGGGTTCCACACAGAGCGAGATGCCCACCAGTTCGGCGCGCATTTCATCAAGGCTGGTGGTTTCGGTATCCACCGCGACATGGCCCCGGTCGCGGATGGTGGTGATCCATTGGTCCAGTGTGGCCAGGTCGGTGATCGCGGTATAGGCGGCGTGGTCGAAGGGAAGTTGGGCTGCTGTGGCCGGTTCGGGGTGGTTGAGGTTGGTGCCTTGCCCTTCGGGCAGAGGGGCGGGGGGCGCGATCTTCAGGCTGTCGGCCACGCGGCGGGTGAGGGTGCGGAATTCCATCCGGTTGAGGAAGGTCATCAGGGCATCCGGGTCGGGAAGGCGGACCTCTAGTTGATCGAGTGGGGTGTCGAGGGGGGTGTCGAGTTTGAGCTGGACCAGTTGGCGCGAGATGCGGATCTGTTCGGCATTTTCGATCAAGGCCTCGCGCCGTTTGGGTTGCTTGATTTCGCCTGCGCGGGCGAGAAGGGTTTCCAGATCGCCATATTCCTGGATCAGCAGGGCGGCGGTCTTGATGCCGATGCCGGGCGCGCCGGGGACGTTGTCGACGCTGTCGCCCGACAAAGCCTGCACATCAACCACGCGGTCCGGGCCGACGCCGAATTTTTCAAACACCTCATCCGGGCCGATGGCGCGGGTTTTCATCGGGTCATACATCATTACGCCGGGACCGACGAGTTGCATAAGATCCTTGTCTGACGAAATGATGGTGACATCGCCGCCCGCGGCCGTTGCCTCGCGCGTGTAGGAGGCGATGATGTCGTCGGCTTCATACCCTTTGGTTTCAATGCAGGCGATGTTGAAGGCGCGGGTGGCATCGCGGGTCAGGGGGAATTGCGGGCGCAGGTCTACGGGCAGTTCGGGGCGGTTGGCCTTGTAGAGCGGGTAGATGGCGTTGCGAAATGTTTCGGACGAGTGGTCGAAGATCACGGCGACATGGGTGGGGGCGCCGTTGGGGGCATCCGGCCCCTTGTTGCCTTCGAGATAGCGGAACAGGATGTTGCAAAAGCCCGCAACAGCCCCCACCGGCAGGCCATCCGATTTGCGGGTGAGCTGGGGCAGCGCGTGATAGGCGCGGAAGATGAAGGCCGATCCGTCGATCAGGTGAAGGTGGCTGCCCTTGCCGAAGCTCATCTTATGCATCCCGTCTGCGGTGGTTCCGGGGGCAGGTATGGCATGATCTACCCCCTTTAGGCCAGTGCCAGAGGCAAGGCGCGGGCGGCCCCCATGCCGCCTGTCAGTGCGGCCATTGTGCGGGTGATGGAGAGGGTGGAGCGACCCTCGGCCTCGGCCAGCAGGCGGGCGCCGCCGATCAGGCGGCGGCCGATGCCACGGCCACGATGCGGGGCTGCAACGAAAAGTTCGGCGATTTCATAGCCCAAGGCCAGTGTGGCAGGATCGCGGGTCAGCCGCATCAGCAGGTAGCCGGTAGCGCCTTGTGCGCCGCGGGCGATCAGGGCGCGGGTGCCGGGCAGGATGAAGGCGTCGCGGTGGAGCGTTTGGGCCGTGCGCGGCGGATCGCCCAGATGGGTGGCAAGCCGCGTGGACATGTCCAGAAGGGCGGGCAGGTCATCGGGGGTGGCGAGGCGGATTTCGGTGGTCAGGGTCTGTGTCATGGTTTTCTCCCGCCGCCGCTGCGAGAGACATGTCAGACCACCCGCAGGGGCGGCCATCAGGTCAGGGGTGTGTGTGAAACGCTGACCGGCCGCCTATGATGCGCCGGTAAAGTAATACGAAGCGAGGGCGGCCCGGTTCAGCATGGCGGAACAGTGCATCGGGGCCGGTGCAGGCGTCAAGCGTCTTGTGGCGGGCGGCATCAGCGGTGGTGCTTCAACCGGTTGGTGCGAGAGGGTTTGTGGCGTTGAGCGAATTTTTTGCCAAAAGCCGGTAATCCTTCGAAGAAGGATTGTGCGCGGGAGTTCTGGCGGGACGTTACTGCAAGCCGGGTTTAGTGATCGTCGTGCGCGTGGTCGCGGTCGATGATGTAGCGCTTGTCACAATAGCCGCATTCGACCCATCCGATATCGCGCGGGATCGACAGCCAGACGCGGGGATGGCCCAACGCGCCTTCGCCGCCGTCGCAGGCCACTTTCCATGTGGTGACGACTTCGGATTCGGGGGTGTCGATGGGCATGGCGCGACCTTTCACTACGGCACGGGTGTTTTATCCGTCAGGGCCGGGGGGATACAAGGCCCATCAGGCCCCGATCAGCCTTGCCCGACCCTTGAGCGCGGCGAGCCACATCAAGCCATGCACGGTGGCGCGCGCGGGCATGTATTCGGCAGAGACCCAACCGGGATAGCCGGTCTGGTCCAGTTCGCCGCAAAGTCCAGTCAGATCGAACCCGCCACCGCCGGGTTCATTGCGACCGGGGAAGCCTGCGATCTGGATATGGTTCACGCGGGCCTTGTGGCGCGCCCAGACGGCATCGGCATCGCCGTGGATCCGCGCGGCGTGCCACAGATCGAACTGGATACCCAGATTGGGCAGGGCCAGATCGTCGATGATGCGGGCCGCCTGATCGAAATCATTCAGGAAATACCCCGGCATGTCATCGGTGTTCAGCGGTTCGATCGTCAGGGCGATGTCCGGCGTCTGTTCGGCCGCCCAGGACAGGTTGTCACGATAGGTCGCCTCGGCCTGTTCGCCGCGGGCGACGCCGGCCATGACATGGATGGTTGCGGCACCAAGTTGTGACGCGACATCGGCAGCGCGGTGAAAGCTGGCGCGGAAGGTGTCTTCCTGCCCCGGCACGGCGGCATGGCCACGGTCCCCCGACGCCCAGTCGCCTGGATGGGTGTTGATCAGCGCCAGCGGCATGCCCGACAGGGCGGCCTGCCAGTCGCGCGGCGGGTGGTCATAGGGAAAAAGCACTTCGATCCCGTCAAATCCCGCTTCGCGGGCAAGGTCGGGACGTGCCAGCATGGGCACTTCGGTGAAGAGCATCGTCACATTCGCGGCGAAACGGGGCATTCAGGGTAGGTCTTCCGAGGGAATCATCGGGAAGAACCTGCCCGATGACCAGAGACCAAACCAGTCTTTTCCCTCGATCCGTTCATGAACGCACAAATCTACCAGCCGATAAAAGGATTTCCGGTCGATCAGCGCCTCTAGCCCGGCGCGAATGTGGATATAGGGGGCGGGTTCGCCTGTCGCCGGGTCGCGGGTCACCCGCAGGGCGTGGTCCGTGTCGAGCGGCACGCTGTCGCCGACATGGGTGGTGAAGGTCAGGGTCTGGTCCTTGCCTTGGCCTGCCGTGTCGAAATCGACCGCCACGAAGGGCGCGTCATCGACGATGATGCCTACTTTTTCGACAGGGGTGACAAGGAAATACTTGTCACCTTCCTTTTTCAGGATGCCGGAGAAGAGTTTCACCAGGCCCGGCCGTCCGATGGGCGTGCCTTCGTGGAACCATGTGCCATCGCGGGCGATGCGCATGTCGATGTCGCCGCAGAAGGGCGGGTTCCACAGATGGACCGGGGGCGGGCCTTTTTTCGCGGCGGCTGTTGCCGAGGCTGCGAGCCCTTCGGCGGATGGTTTCACGATCATTTGTCCGCTCATTGTTTTTGCCATTTGTGCCGGGCGGGATAGTTCGGTCTAATGCCACCATATAACCGTGCGAGGAGCAAAGTCATGACTGAAGCAACCGAACTTGTCGCACGGATCGAAGGGCTTGGGGCCAAGCTGGCCGAGGCGAAGGCGTCGATTGATCGGCGGTTCATCGGGCAGGAGAAGGTGGTCGATCTGGTGCTGGCTGCCATGCTGTGCGGGGGCCATGCGTTGCTGGTGGGCCTGCCGGGGCTGGGCAAGACGCGGTTGGTGGATACGCTGTCCACCGTGATGGGGCTGAAGGGCAGCCGTATCCAGTTTACCCCCGATCTGATGCCCGCCGATATTCTGGGGTCCGAGGTGCTGGAGACGGCGGCGGATGGAAGCCGGGCTTTTCGCTTTTTGGAAGGGCCGATCTTTTGCCAGTTGCTGATGGCGGATGAGATCAACCGCGCCTCGCCCCGCACGCAATCGGCGCTGTTGCAGGCGATGCAGGAGCGGGAAGTCACAATTGCGGGCCAGCATCGCCCGCTGGGGCGGCCATTTCATGTGCTGGCGACGCAGAACCCGATTGAACAGGAAGGCACCTATCCCCTGCCCGAGGCGCAGTTGGACCGGTTCCTTGTGCAGGTGGACGTGGATTATCCCACCCGCGCGACGGAGCGGGATATTCTGATTGCCACCACCGGGGCCGAAGAGGCGGCGGTGCATCAGGTGTTCACCGCCGAGGAATTGCTGGAGGCGCAGCAGGTGCTGCGACGGATGCCTGTGGGCGAGCAGGTGGTGGAGGCGATCCTTGATCTGGTGCGGTCTTGCCGTCCGGGAGAGCCTGAGGGGCGGGATCTGGCGGACAGTCTGAGTTGGGGTCCGGGGCCGCGTGCGGCGCAGGCCCTGATGCTTACGGTGCGGGCGCGGGCGCTTTTGGATGGGCGGCTGGCGCCTGCGGTGGCGGATGTGGCGGCGCTGGCGCGGCCGGTGCTGACGCATCGGATGGCGCTGTCGTTTGCTGCGCGGGCGCGGGGCGAAAGCCTTGCCGGGATCATTGACCGCACAGCCAGCCGGACGCTGGGGCTTGAGGCGGCGGCGTGACGGAGGCCGCGCCCTTTGCCACTGGCGACCTGCGGCAGCGGGCCGAAACGCTGGGCCAATCGCTGCCGCCGTTGCTGGCCGAGGCGGATTTGCTGGCATCGACCATCATGCTGGGGGAACATGGCCGCAGGCGGGCGGGGCAGGGCGATGAGTTCTGGCAGTATCGGCCCACGCATTCGGGCGATTCTGCGCGGATGATCGATTGGCGGCGGTCGGCGCGGTCGGACGCGACATTCGTGCGCGAACGGGAATGGCAGGCGGCGCAGTCGGTGACGTTGTGGGTGGACCCGGCAAAGTCGATGGCGTTTTCCGGCGCGAAGGGGCGGGTCGAAAAGGGCGACCGTGCGCGGCTGTTGGCGATGGCGCTTTCGGTGCTGTTGTTGCGCGGTGGCGAACGGGTTGGGCTGGCGGGGGCTGGCGTGCCGCCACGGCCGGGGCGGGGGCAGTTGCTGCGCCTGCTGATGGGGTTGGAAGGCGCGGGGGCGGCGGATTACGGCACGCCCGATGCCACGGGGATCGCCAGCCACGGGGGGGCGGTGTTCCTGTCGGATTTCATGGGGGATATGACCGGGGTTGAGGCGGCGCTGGCGCGCGCTTCGGACCGGGGGGCGCGGGGGGTGCTGTTGCAGGTGCTGGACCCGGCGGAAGAGGATTTCCCGTTTGACGGGCGAACGATCTTTGAAAGCATGGGCGGGACCGTGCGGCATGAGACGTTGCGCGCGGGCGATTTGCGGGCGCGGTATCTGGCGCGGCTGGCGGAACGCAAGGACCGGTTGGCGATGCTGGCCCGTGCGGTGGGCTGGCATTACCAGTGCCACCACACAGGCGACGCGGCACAGCCTGCGCTGTTGTGGCTGTATCGTGCGTTGGAAGGGGGCCGTTGATGTTCATGGTCGGCGCCGTCGGATTTGTAACGCCCGTGCTGCTGTGGGCGTTGGTGGCGTTGCCATTGCTGTGGCTGGTGCTGCGGGCGGTGCCGCCTGCGCCGATCCGGCGGCGGTTTCCGGGGGTGGCGCTGCTTTTGGGGTTGCAGGACGAGGATAATGAGACGGACCGCACGCCGTGGTGGCTGTTGCTGCTGCGGATGGCGGCGATTGCGGCGGCGATCATCGCTTTTGCGGGGCCGATCCTGAACCCGCGTGAGCGGGTGGCGGGAACCGGGCCGCTGCTGGTTGTGCTGGATGGTGGCTGGGCCGATGCGCGCGACTGGGGGCGGCGGATCGAGCGGGCGGTGGCCTTGGTGGATGAGGCGGGGCGCGATGGGCGGACGGTGGCCGTGGTGCGGCTGACGGATGCGCCCGAGACGGTGGTGTTTCAGGCGGCGGATGCCTGGGCGGGGCGGTTGGCGGCGTTGACGCCGCAGGCGTGGTTGCCGGGCGATCTGGCGGGATGGGCCGAGGTGCTGCCCGATGTGGGGTTTGAGACGTTCTGGCTGTCGGATGGGTTGGACAGGGCGGGGCGGTCGGCCTTGTTTGATGCCTTGGACGCGGCGGGGGATGTGACGGTGTTCCAAAGCCCGCGCCCGGTGCTGGCATTGCATCCGGCGGGGTTTGCGGATGGGGCGGTGCAATTGGCGGCAAGCCGCCTGCCCGCCGCCGACCCGCTGGAGGTGGAGGTTGTGGCGCGCGGGCCTGATCCGGCAGGGATCGAGCGGGAATTGGCGCGGGTGACGCTGGGCTTTGGGTTGGGCGAGGCGCGGGGCGAGGTGGCGCTGTCGCTGCCGCCCGAATTGCGCAACCGGATCACACGGTTTGAAATCGCGGGGCAGCGGTCGGCGGGGGCGGTGAGCCTGACGGATGACAGTTTGAAGCGGCGCAAGGTGGCGTTGATCGGCGGGCGGGCGGATAATGCCGAGGGGCTGCAACTGCTGTCGCCCACGCATTATCTGCGGCAGGCGCTGGAGCCGGTGGCGGATCTGATCGACGGGTCGTTGATGGATGTGCTGTTGGCGAACCCGGATGTGATCGTGCTGGCCGATGTGCCGGCGCTGACGCAGGATGAACAGGATGCGGTGCTGGGCTGGCTGGATGGCGGCGGGTTGTTGTTGCGCTTTGCCGGGCCGCTGCTGGCGGCGTCGGATGTATCGCGCCTGTCGGAAGACCCGTTGATGCCGGTGCGCCTGCGTGAGGGCGGGCGCATTGTGGGCGGCGCGATGAGTTGGGGCGAACCCAAGACGCTTGCGCCGTTCACAGAAGGATCGCCGTTCTTTGGATTGCCCGTGGCGGATGAGGTGACGGTGACGGCGCAGGTTCTGGCGCAGCCGGACCCGGAACTGGCGGCGCGGACGATTGCCGCGCTGGAGGATGGCACGCCTTTGGTGACGCGCAAGGAGGTTGGGCAAGGGCAGGTGGTGCTGGTCCATGTGACGGCGAATGCCGAATGGTCGACGCTGCCCCTTTCAGGGCTGTTTGTGCAGATGCTGGAACGGTTGGCCGTATCGACACGGCCAGCCACGCCGGGGGCCGAGGATCTGGCGGAGCAGGTCTGGGTGCCGGAGGTGGTGCTGGATGCCTATGGCGTGCCGTCTGACGCGGGCGAGATGTCGGGCGTGGAGGGTGCGGCCTTGGCCGGGGCGATGGTCGCGGGGCCGGGGCCGGACCTGCCACCGGGGCTGTATGCCGGGGCGGATCGGCGGGTGGCATTGAACGCTGTGGGCGCAGAGACGGCGCTGGACGCGGCGGCCTGGCCTGCGGGGACGCCGATCGAAGGGTTGGAAATGGCGGCGGAACAGGTGTTGAAGGGGTGGTTCCTGTCGGCGGCGCTGGCGGCGCTGATGATCGATATTCTGGCGGCGTTGTGGATTTCGGGCAAGCTGTCGGGGTGGCGGCGCGGGATGGCGGGGCTGGCGGTGGTGATGCTGGCGCTGGGCGCGGCACCGGGGGCGCAGGCGCAGGAGGCCGCGCCGACCGAGGTGGTAGACCCCGATGAAGAGGCGCTGGCGTTGGAGGCGACGACGGCGGTGGTGCTGGCCTATGTGCAGACCGGGGATGGCGCGCTGGACCAGGTGGCCGAGGCAGGGTTGCGGGGGCTGGGCGAGCGGTTGTGGGAACGCACGTCGATTGAACCCGAAGCCCCGGTGGGGGTGGATATAGAGCGGGATGAGTTGGCGTTCTTTCCGTTCCTGTATTGGCCGGTATCGACCAGCCAGCCGCTGCCTTCGGCAAATGCCTATCGCAAGCTGAACGATTACCTGCGGACGGGCGGGATGATCCTGTTTGACACGCGCGATTCCGATGTGGCGCGGGTGGGGGGCAACACGCCCGAGGCGCAGCATCTGCAACGGATTGCGGCGGGGCTGAACATTCCGCCTCTGGAGCAGGTGCCGCCGGATCATGTGCTGACCCGGACGTTCTATCTGTTGCAGGATTTCCCCGGTCGCCACGGCGGCGCACCCGTGTGGGTGGAAGCCGCGCCGCCGGATGCCGAACAGGTGGAGGGGATGCCGTTTCGCAACCTGAATGACGGGGTAACGCCGGTGGTGATCGGCGGGAATGACTGGGCCTCGGCCTGGGCGGTGGATGAGATGGGGGTGCCGATGTTCCCGGTTGGGCGCGGTTTTGCCGGGGAACGCCAGCGCGAGATGGCGAACCGGTTCGGGATCAACCTGATCATGCATGTGCTGACAGGGAATTATAAGTCGGATCAGGTGCATGTGCCGGCGCTTTTGGAAAGGTTGGGGCAATGACGGGTGCGCTGGTTCTGGACCCGTTGGTGCCTTGGCCGGTGTTGTGGGGGCTGGCGGGGTTTGCGGCCGTGCTGTTGGCGGTGGCGGTGTGGCGCGGGTTGTCGGGGTGGTGGCTGCGGGGGTTGACGGCGCTGGTGGTGCTGGCGGCGATTGCGAACCCATCCTTGCAAGAGGAGGAGCGGGCGGCGCTGTCGGATATTGTGCTGCTGGTGGTGGATGACAGCGCCAGTCAGGGCCTGGGCGACCGCGCGGCGCAGGTAGAGGCCGCGATTGCCGGGGTCGAGGCCGAGGTGGCGCGGCTGGAGAACACCGAATTGCGGGTGCGCCGCTTTGCCGACGCGCCCGAGGATGGCGGGTCGCTGGCGATGACGGCTTTGGCGGAATTGCTGTCGGAAGAACCCCGCGCGCGGGTGGCGGGGGCGATGATCATCACCGATGGGCAGGTGCATGATGTGGAACTGGCCCCCACGCTGCCTGCGCCATTGCATGTGTTGCTGACGGGGCGCGAAAGCGACTGGGACCGGCGGCTGATCGTGAAGAACGCGCCGGCCTTTGCCATTCTGGGCGAAGAGGTGATGCTGACCCTGCGGATCGAAGATCAGGGCGCGGCACCGGGTGAGGGTGCGGTGGACCTGACGATTGCGGTGGATGACAGCGAGCCGCAGACATTCCGCGTGCCGGTGGGCGAGGATCTGGATCTGCCCGTCACGCTGCCGCATGGCGGAATGAACGTGTTGCAGTTTTCGACCCCGGCGGCGGAGGGCGAGTTGACGGATCGCAACAATGCCGCCGTGGTGCAGATCAATGGGGTGCGGGATCGGTTGCGGGTGCTGCTGGTTTCGGGCGAGCCGCATGCCGGGGAACGGGTGTGGCGCAACCTGCTGAAATCCGATGCGTCGGTTGACCTGGTGCATTTCACCATTCTGCGGCCCCCGGAAAAGCAGGACGGGATCCCGGTGACGGAACTGTCGCTGATCGCCTTTCCGACGCGGGAGTTGTTTGTCGAAAAGATCGAGGAATTCGATCTGATTGTGTTCGACCGATACAGGATGCGGGGCATCCTGCCGATGTCCTATTTGGAAAACGTCGCGCAGTATGTGCGTAACGGCGGCACGGTGCTGGTGGCGGCGGGGCCGGAATTCGGGGCGGTGGATTCGCTGTGGCGGTCGCCTTTGGCGGATGTGCTGCCGGTGGAACCGACCGCGCGGGTGATCGAGGGCGGGTTTCGCCCAGAACTGACCGATCTGGGGCGGCGGCATCCGGTGACGGAAGGCCTGGATGCGCTGGCGCCTGAGGGCGGCTGGGGCCGCTGGTTCCGGCAGATTGACGTGGTGCCGCGCGCGGGGCAGGTGGTTATGTCGGGCGCGGATGGGCGGCCGCTTCTGGTGCTGAACCGGGTGGATGAGGGGCGGGTGGCGGTGCTGGCGTCAGACCACGCCTGGCTGTGGGGGCGCGGCTATGAAGGCGGCGGGCCGCAGTTGGAGCTGTTGCGGCGGCTGGCGCATTGGATGCTGAAGGAACCGGAACTGGAGGAAGAGGCGTTGACCGCCACGACCACCGGGCAGGAATTGACGGTGCGGCGGCGGTCCATCGCAGAAGAGCCGCCCGGTGATCTGACGATCACGGGGCCGGATGGGGCGGTGGTGGTGCTGCCGATGCCCGAAGTGGGACCGGGGCGGTATGAGCTGGTCTGGCAGGCGCCGATGATGGGGCTGTATCGGCTGGAGCAGGGCGATCTGACGCGGGTTGTGGCGGTGGGGCCATCGGCACCGCGCGAGTTTGTAGAGACGATTGCATCGGGCGCGGTGTTGGAACCGGTGGTGACGCCCACGAATGGCGGCATCGTGCGGCTGGAGGAGGGCGTGCCGGATATTCGCACGGTGCGCGAGGGGCGGCCTGCGGCGGGGCGGGGTTGGGTGGGGATCACCCCGCGTGGGGCATATGTCACGCAAGACCTGACCATCGCGCCCTTGTTGCCCGGCTGGCTGTGGCTGCTGCTGGCGGCGGGGCTGGCGATTGCGGCCTGGTTGATCGAGGGGCGGCGGGGCGCGCGGCGGCCTACCGTTTCAGCATGACATCGCGGGAATGCGACGCGAATTCGCGGCGCATCAGGACGGCGGCGCTGGCAAGGCCGGCAAGGAGCAGGCCATAGGGGCCAAAGAGCCAGCCGAGCGCGCCGAGGGCGAAGTAGATCGACCGCAGGCCCCGGTTGAAGCTGCGCGCGCCGGTGATGTTGATTTCCGCTGCCTGTCCGGCACGGATTGTGGCGTTGGGATCGCTGGCATCGTTCGGCACCGCCCCCATCAGGATGGAGCAATAGCCGAACAGCCGATGCGCCCAGATGAATTTCAGGAGCGCATTGGCAAGGAAGGCGATGACGAGAATGATCTTCATTTCGATCTGCGGGGCGGCCTGACCAAGGGTGAGGTCGGCGGCAAGCCCTTCGACCCGGTCGGAATTGCCGATCAGCGCCACCCCGCCGCCGATGGCGATCATGCAGGCCGAGGCGAAGAAGGCGGTGCCTTGGCGCAGCGAGTCGATCAGCGTGGCGTCAAAGATGCGGGGCTGGCGGGTGACGAATTCGCCCATCCAGTCGCGGCGATACTGTTTCATTATGACCGTGACCGAAGGATGCCGGGCGGGCGGGTTTTCGATGATCCAGCCGCTGGCGACCCAGAGCAGGACATAGGCCGCCACGGCGATCAGGTCGGGGGCTGTCAGGCTGCCGATGTGGAAGGGTATGGTCATGGGATGATGGTTAGGCGCGGGATTGGCGCTTGTCAGCCCGGTAAATTGGTTATATCTTTTTACCAATTCAGGCCCGTGACGAAAATCTTGGCAGTATAAGGACCGATGCGATGGAAATGCCCCTTCCCGATCCGGTGGTTCTGGCGAAACGCGGGCGGATCGTCGCGCGGCTGGCTGAGGTGCTGCCCGCGGATGCGTTGATCACCGACCCGACGGAGACGCGGGCCTATGATTGCGATGCGTTGACGGCCTATCATTGCCTGCCGATGGCGGTGGTCCTGCCCCGCACGACCGACGAAGTGGCGGCGGTTCTGCGTGTCTGTCATGCCGAAGGGGTCAAGGTGATCCCGCGCGGGGCGGGCACGTCGCTGGCGGGTGGGTCATTGCCGACGCCGGATGCGGTGGTGCTGGGTGTGGCGCGGATGAATGCCGTGATCGAGACGGATTATGCCAACCGGTTTATTCGTGTGCAGGCGGGCCGGACGAACCTTTCCGTTACCGGGGCGGTGGAGGCGGACGGGTTCTTTTACGCGCCGGACCCATCCAGCCAGTTGGCCTGCGCGATTGCCGGCAATATCGGGATGAATTCCGGGGGGGCGCATTGCCTTAAATACGGGGTCACCACGAACAACCTGCTGGGTGTGACGATGGTCACGATGGCGGGTGAGGTGGTGCAGGTGGGCGGGCCGTATATGGATGCGGGCAGCCTTGATCTGCTGGGGGTGATCTGTGGGAGTGAGGGGCAGTTGGGTGTGGTGACGGAGGCGTGGCTGCGCATTCTGCCCAAGCCCGAAGGGGCGCGGCCGGTATTGATGGGATTTGGATCGAACGAGGTGGCGGGGGCCTGTGTGTCCGACATCATCAAGGGCGGGCTGTTGCCTGTGGCGATCGAGTTCATGGACAGGCCGTGCATCGAGGCGACGGAGGCGTTCGCCAAGGCCGGATACCCCGATTGCGAGGCGCTGCTGATTGTGGAGGTAGAGGGCAGCCCCGCCGAGATTGATGAGCAATTGGCCCGGATCAAGGCGATTGCGGCGCGGCACAACCCGGTGGCTTACCGCGAGGCGGCGTCGGAGGATGAGGCCAAGCGTATCTGGCTGGGCCGGAAATCGGCCTTTGGGGCGATGGGGCAGATGGGGGATTACATCTGTCTGGACGGCACGATCCCGGTGTCGGAACTGTCCTTCGTGCTGCGCCGGATTGCCGAACTGTCGGATCAATACGGGCTGCGGGTGGCGAATGTTTTCCACGCGGGCGATGGCAACATGCATCCCTTGATCATCTTCAACGCCAACAAGCCCGGTGATCTGGACCTGGCGGAGGCGCTGGGCGCCGATATTCTGCGGCTGTGTGTCGAGGTGGGTGGTTGCCTGACCGGCGAACATGGCGTGGGGGTGGAAAAGCGCGACCTGATGTCGGTGCAGTTCACCGATGCCGATATGGAGGCGCAGTTGCGGGTGAAGGATGTGTTTGATCCCGGCTGGTTGTTGAACCCGGCGAAGGTGTTTCCGCTGTATGTGACGGCCAGCCGTCGCGCGGCCTGAAGGAGGGCGAGGATGCGACCGGGGAGTGAGGCGGAACTGGCGGAACTGGTGCGCGTGGCCAACGCGCCCTTTGTGCTGCGCGGGGGCGGGACGCGGGGGATTGGCGTCGTTGGCCCCGGTGCCGTGCTGGAAACCGGGGGGCTGGCGGGCATCACGCTTTATGAGCCGGGTGCGTTGACGTTGGTGGTGCAGGCGGGGACACCTTTGGCGCAGGTGGAGGCGGCGCTGATGGCAGAGGGGCAGCGCCTGCCGTTCGAGCCGCCGGATCTGCGCGGGCTGTTGGGACGGACAGGGGAAAGCACCATCGGGGGGGTGGTGGCGGCCAATGCCAGTGGGCCAAGGCGGGTGCAGGCGGGGGCCTGTCGGGACAGCCTGATCGGGGTGCGGTTCGTGGATGGGACCGGGACGGTGATCCGCAATGGCGGGCGGGTGATGAAGAATGTGACGGGCTATGATCTGGTCAAGCTGCTGGCCGGATCGCAGGGCACGCTGGGGGTGATCACGGAGGTGGCCTTCAAGCTGCTGCCTGCACCGGAGACGGGGGCAACGCTGCGCATCGAGGGGTTGGATGATGCCCGCGCCGTGGCGGCGATGGCGGCGGCGCTGGGATCACCCTTTGACGTGACAGGGGCCGCGCATATGCCCGGTTGGGGCACGTTTCTGCGGGTGGAGGGGTTCGAGACATCGGTCCGCTATCGGGTGGGGGAATTGACCAAGGTGCTGGCGCGGTTTGGGGCGGTAGAGGACGTGGATGGCGCGGTCTGGCAGGCGGTGCGGGATGTGGTGCCGTTTCACGGGCGCGCGGGCGATGTCTGGCGGTTGGCGGTGACGCCGTCTGACGCGGCGGGGCTGGTGGCGCGGGCCGGGGCCGAGGCGGCGCTGTATGATTGGGGTGGCGGGCTGGTCTGGTTGGTCGTGGAGCCGGGAGTGGATATGCGGGCGCGGCTGGGGGCTTTTGCGGGCCACGCAACGCGGGTGCGGGGGGCGGGCGCGGTGCCGGCCTTTCCGCCGGAACCTGCTGCCTTGGCCGCGCTATCGGCAGGGCTGCGGGCGAAGTTCGACCCGAAGGGACTTTTCAACCCCGGTTTGATGGGGGCGGCCTGATGCCGATGTTGATATTGGCCTATCCTGTGGCGGTTTATGTGTCGCTGTGTGTGTTGCCCCGTGAGCGCGCGGCGCTCGGCGCGGCTTTGGCGGCAGCGGCGCTGGGGCTGGTCTGGGTGATGAATGATCCCGCCACGGACCGGGGCAACGCCGTTCGGTTTCTGGTGCTGTTGGGGGCGGCCCCGGTGGCGTTGGCCGCGCTGGCGCAGGCGCTGCGGGGGGTGATCCGGCCGGGCAGCCCGCGATGGATGTGGCCCGCATTGGCCGCAGGGGTGGCGCTGACGGCGGTCTTTCTTTTCTTTCTTTTGGCCTGAGGGAACTGGATGCAGACGAATTTCACCGACGCGCAACTGGCGATCCCGGCGCTGGCGCGGTCGAACGAGATCTTGCGCTCTTGCGTGCATTGCGGGTTCTGCACGGCGACCTGCCCGACCTATCAGGTGCTGGGGGATGAGTTGGACAGCCCGCGTGGGCGGATCTATCTGATCAAGGAGATGCTGGAGACCGGGCGGGCGGCGGATGCGCGCGTGGTCAAGCATATCGACCGTTGTCTTTCCTGCCTGTCCTGCATGACGACCTGCCCGTCGGGGGTGCATTACATGCATCTGGTGGACCATGCCCGCGCCCATATCGAGGCAACCTACAAGCGGCCCTTTACCGACCGGGCGCTGCGCTTTGTGTTGGCCAAGGTGTTGCCTTATCCGATGCGGTTTCGGGTGGCGTTGTTGCTGGCCAAGATCGGCAAGCCCTTTGCGCGGCTGATCCCGGATGCGCGGGTGGAGGCGATGCTGGACATGGTGCCGAAGCGGGTGCCGCCGGTATCGCGCAATGACGACCCGCAGAGCTTTGCGCCTATGGGGGTGCGGAAGATGCGCGTGGCGTTGATGACGGGCTGTGCGCAAAAGGCGCTGAACACCGACATCAACGACGCGACAATCCGGCTGCTCAGGCGGCTGGGATGCGAGGTGGTGATCCCTGCGGGCATGGGCTGTTGCGGGGCATTGACGCATCACATGGGGCGCGAGGATGAGGCGCATGGCTTTGCCGCCAGAAATATCCGCGCCTTTGTGGCCGAGGTTGATGGCGCGGGGCTGGATGCCATCGTGATCAACACGAGCGGCTGTGGCACGACGGTCAAGGATTACGGCCACATGTTCCGCAATGACGCGCTGGCCGGGGATGCGGCGCGGGTGGCGGGGCTGGCCTGCGATATATCGGAACTGTTGGCGCGGATTGGCCTGCCGGAGGGGGCGGCCAAGGGGATGCGTGTGGCCTATCACGCGGCCTGTTCGTTGCAGCATGGCCAGCAGGTGAAGTCTGCGCCGAAGGATTTGCTAAAGCGGGTGGGATTTGAAGTGGTGGAACCGGCGGACAGCCATCTGTGCTGCGGGTCGGCGGGGACGTATAACCTGTTGCAGCCTGCGATTTCCAAGGAGTTGAAGGCGCGCAAGGTGCGCACGCTGGAGGCGAAGGGGCCGGATGTCATCTCGGCCGGGAATATCGGCTGCATGATGCAGATCGGATCGGGGACCGGGGTGCCTGTGGTGCATACGGTGGAATTGCTGGACTGGGCGACGGGGGGGCCGAAGCCACGGGCGCTGGAGGGGGAAATTCCTTGAAGAAAGGAATTTGGCGCGATGTCCGGGGCGGACATCGCGCTGCACCCGGAGTGTGACGGGTGTTGCGGGGTGGATGGGTCGATTGGGTATTTAGGCCAAGGTGAAATGGCCTTGGTTGGTTTTCTGCATCAGTCGGGCGGGGTTTTGGTCGGGCTTGTCCAAGGTCGCTGGACCGGTGCGGGACGGGCTGCCAAACTTATGCCGGAATGGCGGGGTAGCCGGGGTGCTGTCCTGAAGGAAAGGTGCGGAATGCGTGGCTTGATCCCAGTGATTGCGAGCATGCTTGGGATGATCGCCGGGCCTGCGCTGGCCGAGGGGCCGACGATGCGCGCCTTGCAGACCGTGCAGGAGGGCAAGGGGTGGCAAGCGGTTGGCCGGATCGAGCTGGGCGGGCGGGGGTTTTGCACCGGGGCGCTGATTGCCGATGATCTGGTGCTGACGGCGGCGCATTGCCTGTATGACAAGGAGACGGGGGCGCGGATCGCGGAGGGTGATCTGCGGTTTCTGGCGGGGTGGCGGAACGGGCGGGCAGAGGCCTATCGCAACGTGGCCCGTGCGCTAGCGCATCCGGGATATGATTTCGACGTGGCCGAGGAATTGGGCAATGTCGGGGTGGATCTGGCATTGCTGCGGCTGGACCAGCCGATCCGACTGCCGCAGGTGACGCCGTTTGCGACGGACTGGACGCCCCGGATGGGCGAGGAGGTTGGGATCGTGTCCTATGCGACGGACCGGTCGGAAGCGCCGTCGTTGCAAGAGGTGTGCGAGATCATGGCGCAGCGCAGCGATTTGATGGTGCTGACCTGTGCGGTGGAATTCGGGGCGTCCGGCGCACCGGTCTTTGCCATGCGGGATGGCGAGGTGCGGATCGTGTCGGTCGTGTCGGCCAAGGCGGTGGTGGAGGGGAAGCCGGTGGCGCTTGCGGTGCCGTTGATGGAACCTTTGGCGGCATTGCAGGCGGAAATGGCCGCGGGCGCGCCGCGTGCGGCGACGGGGCCGAAGGTTCTTTCTGGGGGCAGTGGCGGGGCGAAGTTCGTGAAGGTGGCACCTTAGCGTGCTGTGTGGACCAGGGTTCCTGGATCGGGGTTCCTGGATTGGGGTTCATGGAGTGGGGGTCTTGAAACGGGGGATGTGTTTTCCCAAATCAAGGATACGCCGGTGCCTGTGACAGGGCCGGTGTTTCCCCGCCCGTCCGATGAGGAGGGCATAACATAGCATCGCTCACTGGAGGATGACCCCTATGCGTAACCTTGATTTTGCGCCGCTTTACCGTGCGACCGTTGGTTTTGACCGGATCGCCGATCTGATGGACCGGGTGTTGACGACCGATGTCGCCCAGCCGACCTATCCGCCTTATAACATCGAAAAGACCGCCGAGGATGCCTATCGCATCTCGATCGCCGTGGCCGGGTTCACGCCCGAGGAGCTGGGTGTCGAGGTGAAGGATGGCACGCTGGTCGTGACCGCGCGCAAGGCGCCGGAGGCGGAGACCACCACCTATCTGCATCGCGGTATTGCCACCCGCGCCTTTGAGCGGCGCTTTGCGCTGGCCGATCATGTGCGCGTGACGGGCGCGGTGCATGAGCATGGCATGCTGCATATCGATCTGGTGCGTGAAACGCCCGAAGCGTTGAAGCCCCGCCGGATCGAGATTTCCCGGTCGGTGCCAAGTGCCGCCCCGGTTCTGGAAGGGACCGCAAGCCCGACAGCGAACTGATCCGGGCATCGGCTTTGAAATGAAATGGGGCGTCCCGGCAGGTGGCCGGGGCGCCCCTTTTGGCATCAATAGATCAGGCTGTCATACACCGTATAGGCGCCTGACGCGGTGTCGATCTGGCCGTAAAGGCCCCGGTCGGCGGCATAGGCGGCGACGGCGCGATAGGTGGCTGGGCCAAAGGCACCATCAATGCCACCGCCGTAATACCCGGCGCGTGCCAGTTGGCGTTGGATCGCGCGGCGTTCGCTGGGGCTGTAGCTTTTGAAGGCCTGGGCCGCCGCCGTGCTGGAGACGCTGGGGCGGGAGGGTTGGGCGAAATAGGCCGGTTCGTTGGGGGCCGGCCTGTAATATTGAGGCTGCTGGTGGCGCGGCTGTTGATAGTGGCGCGTCTCCTGGAACTGCTGCTGATATTGGCGGGGTTCCTGATAATAGCGGGGTTGCTGTGCCTGGGCGCGCTGGTTGTTGAGGAGGGTGCCCACGATGACCGTGGCGGCAACGCCTTTCAGGAAGTCGCGTTCGCGCTGTCCGGCCTGCACGGGGGCGGCGGCGGTGGCGGCGAGAGAGAGGGCCGCGATGGCGGCGGTGGCTGTGGTGCGGAGACGCGGCAGCATGATCGATCCTTTCGATGACTGGGCGAGTTGCCTTGTCATCTCAGATGGCCGATCTGGTTGTGCTAAGCAAAAGCGCAAGGCTGATATGCGATAACAACGGCTATCGGCGGCCTTTGGGCGCGTGTTATTCGGTGGCCTTCGCCGGTTTCTGTGTTGCCCGTTCCAGCCATTTGGTCAGCCACGCCACACGACGGATTGCCTGCTTTTGTGCGTCTATATCGCCGCGTGTCATCGGTTCCACCGTGATTGCATCGGCAAGACGGTAGAGTTCGGTCGCCACTTCGACGCGTTCAACTTCGGACAGGTTCAGGAGGCCGTCATCCATCGCCCGCAGGGCAAGGCGGCGCAGAAGTTCGGGTGTGGTGTCTGTCATTTGGATCATCGGAGTTCCAGCGGATTTCCCATTTACATTGTCAGCGTAAATAGTCGTGATCGCGCAAAAGCGCAAGACATTGTCATTGACAATTTTTGCATAGCCGCTAAAGCCCCAGGGCATGACCCGCACCTATACCCTTACTGAACCGGCCCGCGCGCGGCGTGTGGCGCAGAAGAATTCCACCCGGCAGGCGTTGCTGGATGCCGCCCGCGCCATCGCGGCAGAGCGTGGGATTGACGGTATTTCGGTGGTTGAGGTGGCGCGCAGGGCAGGTGTTTCACACAGCCTGATCAACGCCTATTTCGACGGAAAGGCCGGGTTGATCACGGCGATGGTCAAGGATGTTCATGCGGCGCTGCTGGAGCGGACAGAGGCGATTGCCGAAGGTCCGGGCAGCGCGACCGAGCGGCTGCGCGATGTTCTGATGGACTGGGCGGCGTTCGATCTGGCCGATCCAAAGCTGTTGAAAGTGTTGCAGGCGCATGGCTGGAGCTGGTCTGCGGCGGCAGAGGCCGAAAACCGCAGCGCGCGACAGGCCTTTCTGGCGCCGGTCGAACGGTTGATCCGCGAAGGGCAGGCAACAGGGTTATTCCGCAGGCATGTGGCCGTGGGCGATGCGCTGGCGGCGATCTGGGCGATCTATACCTTTGGGATGCGCGAGGCGGTTTTTGCCGATGTGGTGCCAGGCGCCCAAGATGCGATTGCCGCGATCTGGGGTCAGATCGAGGCGGTGTTGGTTGCGGGCTGACCCGGTCGTCAGATGCGCCCGCAAGATCCAGGCATCACATCAGCCCTAGATGAAGGGCACAATCGGCACACCCCCGCCACAGGCGGCGAGGGTGAGGGATAGGGTAAGAAACAGGACCGACCGTCTGATCATCCGGAACCCTTTCAGATGCTGAGGCAGATGTATTTCATTTCCAGGTAGTCCTCCATGCCATGATGGCTGCCTTCGCGGCCAAGACCGGATTGCTTTACCCCGCCAAAGGGGGCGACTTCGGTGGAAATCAGGCCGGTGTTGACGCCGACCATGCCGTATTCAAGCGCCTCTTGCACACGGGTGATGCGGCCGATGTCGCGGGCGTAGAAGTAAGAGGCCAGGCCGAAGATGGTGGCGTTGGCGAGTTCGATCACCTCTTCCTCGGTGTCGAATTTGAACAGCGGGGCGAGGGGGCCGAAGGTTTCTTCATTCGTGACCAGCATGTCGGTGGTGACGCCGGTCAGGATGGTGGGTTGGAAGAAGCTGCCGCCAAGTTCGTGGCGCTTGCCGCCGGTTTCAACCTTGGCGCCTTTTGATACGGCGTCGGCGATGTGTTCTTCGACCTTGACCACCGCCTTGTCGTTGATCAGTGGGCCAAAGGTGACGTCTTCGGACAGGCCATCGCCAACCTTGGTTTTTGCCACCGCCTCGGCCAGCTTTTTGGCGAAGGCGTCATAGACGCCCGCCTGCACATAGATGCGGTTGGCGCAAACGCAGGTCTGGCCGTTGTTGCGGAATTTGGAAATCATGGCACCCGCGACGGCGGCGTCCAGATCGGCATCATCGAACACGATGAAGGGCGCGTTGCCGCCCAGTTCCATGGAGCATTTCATCACCTGATCGGCGGCCTGACGCAACAGGATGCGGCCCACTTCGGTGGACCCCGTGAAGGTGAGTTTGCGCACCGCGTGGTTTTCGCAGAATTCCTTGCCGATATCGGAGGACCGGATCGAAGTGATGACCGAGAAGATGCCCGCAGGCAGGCCGGCACGTTCGCCAAGGACCGCCATTGCGAGCGCCGAAAGCGGGGTTTCCGCCGCGGGCCGGGCGACAAAGCCGCAGCCTGCGGCGAGGGCCGGGCCGACCTTGCGGGCGATCATTGCGTTGGGGAAGTTCCAGGGCGTGATGGAGCCGACCACACCGATGGGTTGCTTGATCACAGTGATGCGCTTGTCACGCTGATGGCCGGGGATGGTTTCGCCATAGACGCGCTTGGCCTCTTCGCCGAACCATTCGATGAAAGAGGCGCCATAGGCGACCTCGCCCTTCGCCTCGGCCAGCGGTTTGCCCATTTCGGCGGTCAGGATCTTGCCCAGATCATCCACGTTGGCGATCATCAGATCGAACCATTTGCGCATGATGGCGGCACGTTCCTTGCCGGTGCGGGCGGCCCATTCCTTCATCGCCGTTTGCGCGGCGTCGATGGCGCGGGCGGTTTCAGCGCGGCCCAGATTGGGCAGGTGGCAGATCACATCGCCCCGCGCGGGGTTGGTGACGGGGAAGGTGGTGCCATCGTCGGCGTCGATCCATTGGCCTGCGACATAGGCCTTGGTGACCAGAAGCGTCGGGTCTTTCAGAAGCGACGCGAGGTTGGTTACGGAATCGAGCATGGGGGCCTCCGGCTTTTCGGGTTAAGGATGGATGCATCCGCGAGGGGGGGCTTGTCCAGTTCTGGCGGGGAAATATTGCCTGATGGTATGTTAATTTTGATCAAATCGACGGAAACGGAAGTCAAGATGGCGGAAACTGACCTGTGGGGAATGGATCGTGCGGCGATGGACCGGGCCTATGCCAATGGTCCGTTCATTCCGGGGGCCGAGGAATATCTACCCCGGTGGGAGGCGGCGGCGGCGGGGTTCCGCGATTCGCTGGGGGGGCGGGCGCGGATGGGGCTGGCCTATGGGGCGGGGGCGCGGCAGCGGCTGGACCTGTTTCTGCCAGAGGGAAGGCCGCGCGGGGTGCTGGTCTTTGTGCATGGCGGATACTGGATGGCCTTCGGGCGTGAGCTGTGGTCGCATCTGGCGGCGGGCGCGGTGGCGCGGGGATGGGCCTGTGCGATGCCGTCCTACACGCTGGCCCCCGAGGCGCGGATTGGAGATATGACGCATGAGGTGGCGCGGGCCTGCGCCTTTGCCGCCGCCGAGGTGGAGGGGCCACTTGTGGTGACCGGCCATTCGGCGGGCGGGCATCTGGCGGCGCGGATGGGATGTGTCGGAACGGCGGTGCCGGGGGTGGTGCGGGTGGTGCCGATTTCGCCGCTGGCCGAGCTGACCCCGCTGGCGGGCACAACGATGAACGAAAAGCTGCGGCTGGATACCGCCGAATGCGCGGCGGAAAGCCCGGCACGATCGCTATTGCGGCCGGGGGTTGGGGCGCATGTCTGGGTGGGCGGGCAAGAGCGCCCGGTCTTTTTGTGGCAGGCGCGGCTGTTGTCAGAGGCGTGGGATTGCCCGTGGACGGTGGATCCGGGGCGGCACCATTTCGATGTGGTGGACGCGCTGGGTGATCCGGCATCGCCTTTGATGGAGGCCTGCTTGGGCGGGGTGGGGTAGGACAAAAATCTTCGAAGATTTTTGCAAATTTCTTCGAAGAAATTTGGCGTGGGTCAGGCCGGAGCCTTAGTTCGCGGCGTGCATCCGTTCGATATAGGCGCGCATTTCTTCGGCCTCGTGCCGGGCATCGCGCAGGCCTTCCATCGCGGCGCGCAATTCGGCCTCGGTCTGGGCGATCTGGTTCATCAGCTCGGCTTCGCGTTCTTCAAGGTAGATCAGCGCCTGATCGCGGGCCTCTTCGGCCTCGTGCAGGGATTGGGCGAGGTTGTCCATTTCGCCCACATCGCCGCCAGCAACGCGGGTGAAGCGGTGCAGCAGCCAATAGGTGAACCAGCCAAGGGCAAAGGCCAGCAACAGGATGATGGCGGTGGCGGTGATAAATTCCTGGCGGTTCATTGGTCCCTGGTCGGTTTGCTGGCCTTAGCCGTTATTCGCGGGACGGGCGGTCGGACGCAAGGTCTTTTCCTGCGGTGCGACAGAGGGGCTGGTGTCGTTCGAGAAGTCGGGGGTGCCTGATGGGGGGGTGGTCGCGGGGGGTTGCGCCTGCGCTGCGGGGGATGGCGTTGTCGCGGGCGCGGCGGGGACGCCGATCAGGGTGAATTCGATGCGGCGGTTCGCCTCGCGCCCGTCATCGGTGCCGTTGTCGGCTATGGGGCGGGTTTCGCCATAACCCACGGCCTTGAGCGTGGCGACA
The DNA here is from genome assembly GCA_958439195.1 of uncultured Paracoccaceae bacterium. Classification (GTDB taxonomy): domain Bacteria; phylum Pseudomonadota; class Alphaproteobacteria; order Rhodobacterales; family Rhodobacteraceae; genus Paragemmobacter. The sequence goes on along the minus strand of OY288166.1, from coordinate 10,985 downwards.
TCCACCCCGCGTTCGGCAAGGGCGACCAGAACGGCCTTTGCCCGGTCTTCGGACAGGGTCAGGTTGTTGCGTTCGGTGCCCTGCGAATCGGTGTGGCCCGCCACTTCGACGGGGACGCCGGGGCATTGTTTCAGCAATTCCGAAAGCGCATCGACGAGCGGCAGGGAGGCATCGGAGATGTCGTCGGAACCGGGATCGAAGGTGATCTTGTCGCGTGCCAGAAGGGTGGTGATGTTGGCCACGCAGGCCGCGCCGTCGGCGGGCGGGGCCAGCGCAGGGATCATGGTGCCGGAGGTGGCAGCCGTAGACCCGGCTGTTGCGGGATCGGTTGCGGCAAGATCCGGGGCGGGGGCCGGTTCCGCACCGATCAGGGTGAATTCGATCCGGCGGTTGGCGTCACGGCCTTCTTCGGTTTCGTTGTCGGCGATGGGGCGGGTTTCGCCATAGCCCACGGCGCGCATTTCAGACACCTCGACCCGGCGACCTTGCAGCGCGAGAAGGACCGCCTCGGCACGGGCCTGCGACAGGGCGCGGTTGCCTTCTTCCGAGCCTTGACTGTCGGTGTGGCCCGCGATTTCCAGCGGCATCGCAGTGCATTCATTCAGCGCGTCGGCGAGGCGGGTCATCAACTGGCCAGTTGTCGCATCAATTTCGGCGCTGCCGGGGGGGAAGGTGATCTTTTGATCGGCCAGCAGCGCGTCGATTGTGGCAAGGCATTCCTGCGGGGTTGGCAGGGCGGCCAGCGGGTCGCGGTCGGCGTCATAGGTGACGCTGACCTTGAAGGTCTGGCCTTGGCCCAGCTTGTCCGACAGGATCTGGCTGATCCGGCCGCGCACGTTTTGTGATCCGGTGACACCCGATACCTCGACCGTGTCTTCGCGCACCAGAAGGCTGCCTTCTTCCAGTTCGGCCAGCGATTCCAGCCCTGCCAGAACGCGGACCGGCCAGCCATCGGGCAGTTCGGGATCAATGCGGGTGGCGTTGAACACATTTCCGGCGCCAAATTCGGCCTGGGCCACGCTGTCGATGGCGGCGCGTTGCAGATCGTCGGTCAGGCGGCCGCGCAGGTCGACCTTGCCTTCGGGTGACAGAGTTGCGGTAAATTCCGCCGGGCCTGCGGCGGCGGCGGTGGCGGGTTTGGGCAGCGCGGCATCCAGCGAAAAGACCTGCGGCAGCGCGGCCTTCAATTCGCCCACGGCGCGGTCGAACACCGCCTGATCGGTGCCTTCGGCGGCGACAAGCGAGATGTCGGCATCGGACATGGTGATGGTGCCTTGGCCGATCGCGTCAATGGCGCGGATGCCGGCTTCGGCGGCATCGGCCCATCGGGGGGTGGGCACGCCAAGGCCAACGGTGCAATTGGTTTTGCCGATCACCCCTGCTGCGGTGGCGGCAGCCAGGATGCGGGTGCGGGCGGCATCGGTATCGGCAGAACAGGCATCAAAGCGCGCACCATCGGCATCCTTTACAAAGCGCAGGGTGAAGGGGGTGATCACCGGGCGCGGGGCCGAGATGTTGACCAGAAGCGGCAAGCCTTCGGGGCGCAGGCGGGCCAGTTCGCTTTCCAGCGTGCGTTTTTCCGCGTCGCTGGCGGCGATGGCGGTGACTTCCACCCCATCGGCGGCGACCGAAATCTTGGACCGGGGGAGCAGTTTCAGCGCCGCAAGGCCAAGGTCAAAGGCGGGTTGCCATGTGTCTGGCGGGGCATAGGCGGCGGTTTCCAGCATGTCGGCCACCGGGACACCACGGGCCAGTTCGATGGCTGCCGTTGCGAGGATGGTTTCGCTATCACCTTCGGGCAACAGGCCGATCAACTGAATCCCATCATCGTTGCGCAGCATTTCGATGGAGAAACGGGGGGCTTGAACCTGTGTTGCGGGGGTTACGTCCAGCGTGTCGCGGACCCGGCCGCTGTCGATGACCGATCCGGCGATGTTGACGGCGCGAAAGCGGGCGGCTTCGTTCGGTGCGGTGCCGGACAGGGTGACAAGCATACCGTCGGCGCTGGCCGTGACCCAGGTGATGCCTTCATTGGCCATGGCCCAGTTGATCGCCTTGACTGACCGGCGTTCGATGACGGCAGAAGCGGTCATGGCGATGAAAACCGCGAAAGCCCCTGCGGCGGAAAAGGCCAGCAGCGCGATCACACCCTGCGGCAGGCGGCGTCCACGCTTTGCCATGACGCGAAGATTCGGCAGGCGTAAGTCGGCCAGGCGCAGGTTGGGCATACGCAGGTTGGGCTGGCGCAAATTGGGCAGGCGCAGTTTGGGCAGGCGCATCAGGCGGCTTTCATCAGGGCTGTTCCGGCGCAGATGCCACCCCCGGCAGGGGATTCTTTGCGCGTTCCATGTGCTTACGTCGCGTGGGGGGTGGGATCAATCAAACCAGCACTGCGGCGGCAAGAAACAGCGCAGGGATCAGCCCTGTATCACGATTGGACCGGAACAGGATCAGGCAAAGGGCAGGGTCGTCGATATTCAGGCGGCGCAACTGGCCGAACATATGCAGACCCATCGCCCAGACGCCTGCCAGTGCGACCATCAAGGGCCAAGGCGTGGCAAGGGGCAGAAGGGCCGCGATCACCGCACCGGCCATGAGCGTTACGGTGGCGATCAGAAAGGCGGCGAGCCAGCGCGGTGTGTTTTCTGCGAACAGCCGTGCGGTGGAGCGGACACCGATCAGGGCGTCATCTTCGCGGTCCTGATGGGCATAGATCGTGTCGTAGAACAGCGTCCAGGTGAAGCCTGCGGCGTAAAGCAACAGGGGCGCAAGGCCCAGGCTTCCGGTCTGCGCGGCCCAGAGGAGCAGCGCGCCCCAGTTGAAGGCAAGGCCGAGAAACGCCTGCGGCCACCAGGTGAAACGCTTGGCAAAGGGGTAAATGGCGACAAGTGCCAGCGAGCCGATGCCAAGGGCGATGGCCAGCGGGTGGTAGGTGAACAGGATCGCCGCCGCGACGATCGCCTGAAGGGCCATCCAGACCAGCGCCTGTTTGACGCTGATCTGACCTGACGGGATAGGCCGTGATCTGGTGCGGGCAACGGCGGCGTCGATGTGACGGTCGGTGATGTCGTTCCAGGTGCAGCCCGCGCCGCGCATCAGGAAAGCACCCAGACCAGAGGAGGCCGCAAGCCACAGATCGTGCAGGGAAAAGCCGCCCGTGCTGGCGGCCGCCAGAGCGATGGCCCAAAGGCAGGGCAGCCACAACAGCCATGTGCCAATGGGGCGGTCCGCGCGCGACAGACGCAGGTAGGGGCGGGTTGCGGCAGGGGCCAGCGTATCGACCCAGTTGCCACGCGGGGCATCCGCGACGGTGCCAGTTGGTGTGCCGCTGGGCACCTCTGGCGTTCGGGGCGTTTGGGTCATAGGGTGCGGGCCATGGATACGAAGGTTCGTCTCTTTGTAGATCAGCCCCTTGGTCAGGGGCAAGCCGTGGCCCTGTCGCAGGATCAGGCGCATTACCTGTTTGCGGTGATGCGCTTGGCCAAGGGCGCCGTGATTGCGCTGTTCAATGGCCGGGATGGCGAATGGCGGGCCGAGGTGGCCGAGGCAGGCAAGCGCAACGGTGTGCTGCTGTGTCTGGAGCTGTCGCGGCCGTTGCAGGTGCCGCCCGACCTGTGGCTGCTGTTTGCCCCGATCAAGAAGGCGCGGACGGATTTCATCGTGGAAAAGGCCGCCGAGATGGGTGCGCGGCGGATCGTTCCCGTGCAGACGCGGCATACCAATTCCGAACGCATCCGGCAGGACCGGTTGCAGGCCCATGCCATCGAGGCCGCCGAGCAATGCGGCGGCACCTTTGTGCCGGAGGTGGCGGACCTTGTGGCGCTGGACCGATTGCTGGCGACATGGCCCGCCGAGCGGCGCATCCTGTGGTGTGATGAGGCGCTGGTGGGTGCGCCTGCGGCGTTGGCGGGGCTGGAGCCGGGGCCTTGGGCCATCCTGATCGGGCCGGAGGGTGGGTTTTCGGAAAGTGAGGCTGCGCGGTTGCGTGGGATGGCGCAGGTGGTGGCGGTCAGCCTTGGACCGCGCATCCTGCGGGCGGATACGGCGGCGGTGGCGGCATTGGCATTGTGGCAGGCCGCGCTTGGGGATTGGCGGTGATCCGGCCGGAATTGCAGGCGGTGTTGTGGCGCTGGCGCGAGGTGATCGGGGCGGGCGTGGTGGCGGCGCTTGGCCTGTGGATCGCGGCGCAGGGCGGGTATCTGCTGGTGCCGCTGGGCCTGCTGATCGCGGCGCTGGGCGCGGGGCTGGCGGTGCAGGGATGGCGGCGGCTGCGTTTTGCCACGGGTGGCGATGCGCCGGGGGTCGTGGCGGTGGATGAGGGACAGATTTCCTATATGGGGCCGCAGCTTGGCGGGTTCGTCAGTGTGCCGGAATTGGTGGAGGTGCGGCTTGTTACCCTGCGGGGGCGGCGGTTGTGGCGGCTGCGGCAGGCGGATGGGCAGGCGTTGCTGATCCCGGTTGAGGCGGCGGGGGCCGAGGGGTTGTTTGACGTCTTTGCCAGCTTGCCGGGGATGGATATGGCGGCGCTGCTGGCGGCGCTTGGGCCGCAGGGGGATGGCACCGGGCGGGGGCTGGTGGCGGGGGAGCAGATGCTGGTGCTTTGGCGCCGTGCGGGGCAGGGCATGGCGCGGGCCTGAGGGCCAAGTGGTTTCCGACAGCTTTACGGCAGCGTTCAGGTGTTCGGCCCCTTGACTTGGCCCGCCAGTCCAAGCACGAGTTGGGGCCTTGATGACAGACACGCAGCGGAGCCCTTGCCTATGTCCATTCCCCAGTCCGGTGGCGGGCCGATCGAGAGCTTCGACCAGCTTGCCGAATTCATGGAATCCGGCAGCAAGCCCAAGGCCGATTGGCGCATCGGGACCGAGCATGAAAAGTTCGGATGGCTGACCGATACGCAGAAGCCGCTGCCTTATCATGGTGAACGATCCATTAACGCGCTGTTCGCAGGGTTGGAGGCGCAGTTTGGTTGGGCGCCGGTGCGCGAGGGTGAGAATGTTATCGGTTTGACACGGAACGGGGCGAATATCAGCCTTGAACCCGGTGGGCAGTTCGAGCTTTCGGGGGCGGCGTTCGAGAGCGTGACCGATACAGACGCCGAGTTGCAGAACCATTTCGACGAAGTGCGCAGCCTGGCCGAGCCGCTGGGCATTCGGTTCATGGGGATTGGTGCGGCGCCCGAATGGCGGCACGAGGAGATGCCGGTGATGCCAAAGGGGCGGTATCGGCTGATGACGGATTACATGGGCAAAGTGGGCACCCATGGCACGCAGATGATGTACCGCACCTCGACGGTGCAGGTGAACCTGGACTATGCATCCGAGGCCGACATGGTGCGGAAGATGCGGGTGGCGCTGGCGCTGCAACCGGTGGCGACGGCGCTGTTCGCATCATCGCCGTTCTTTGAGGGCAAGCTGAACGGGCATAAATCCTGGCGGTCGCGCATCTGGCGGGGGTTGGACAATTCGCGCACGGGGATGTTGCCTTTCGCCTTTGACGAAGGGTTCGGCTTTCAGGCCTATGTGGATTGGGTGCTGGATGTGCCGATGTATTTTGTCTATCGGGATGGCAAGTATATCAATGCCTTGGGCCAGTCCTTCCGGGATTTCCTGAAGGGGCAGTTGCCCGCCCTGCCGGGGGAAAAACCGACGCTGTCCGATTGGGCCGACCACATGACAACCGTGTTCCCCGAAGCGCGGGTGAAGCGGTATATCGAAATGCGCGGGGCCGATTGCGGCGACCAGGCACATATCGTGGCGCTGCCTGCGTTCTGGGTGGGGCTGATGTATGACCAGACGGCGCTGGATGCAGCCTGGGATCTGGTGAAGGGGTTCGACACGGAGACGCGCGAGGGGCTGCGGGTGGCGGCATCGGTTGACGGGCTGGCTGGGCAGGCAGGTGGCGTGCGCATCGCCGATCTGGCGCGGGCGGCGGTGGCGTTGTCGCATGCCGGGCTGGCGGGGCGTGGATTGGGCGAGGAACGCTATCTGGGGCCGTTGGTGGCGGCGGTTGAGACAGGCGTGACGCAGGCGGATCGCTGGCTGTCGCTGTATCATGGCGACTGGGGCGGCGATCTGGGGCAGATTTATCAGGCTGCGAGTCTTTAGGCGCTGCTGCCTGTGCAGCTTCCGGTGCAGCGGCCCAGTGCAGACGGGCGTATGCACGCAGAGGGCGGCGCGGCAAGGATTGGTCAAGGGATGGGGGCGGCGCGGGTATGACCAGCGCCGCCCTTTTTCTGATTGAAGCCGTCTCAGGAACAGGCTGTCTCCGTTTCAGGCCGTCTATTCTTCAGGCCATCTTTTTTAGGCCATGTTTTTTTCAGGCGGGCATCGGCGGCAGGCCGAAGCGGTTCGGCATGGTCTGGCCGCGGGTGGCGAAGAACACGATCAGCACGATCAGCCCGATCACCGGGATGAAGCCGATCAACAGCCACCATCCCGAACGGTCGATGTCGTGCAGACGCCGCGCACCGACGGCGAGCGTGGGCAGCAGCGTGGCCAGTGACCAGATGCCGCCGAGAACGCCGGGTGATATCATGTTCAGGATCACGGCGATGATGAAATTGAAAAGGATGAACCACCAGTATTCCGACCGGCGTGCGCGGCCCTCAAAGGTGGCGTATTTGGAAAAGGCGGCCTTTACGGCCTCGATCATATTCATTCTGGTTCCCTCGTTACAGCTTTTGGCCAAACCGTCGCCGTTGGCGATGGTGACAGGCAAGCCTTGCGCAGGTTGCGCTGCGGATCAACCGGGATTTCGGGGGTGGGGGAGGTGATCTGGCGGCGTGGGCCATGCCGCCGCATGCCTTTTGTGTCGTCGCCGCCTGCGCGGCCCGCTCCGCGTTCAGGGGGCGTTCCGCCCCCTCTGTCCGCGCGTGCCGCGCGGCTATTCACCCCCTGAGGGTATTTTTGCCAAGATGAATGGATCGGGGAACTGGGGCGGGGGGTGGCGGTTTGCCCACCCGCCCTTGGGCCGGGGGCGGGACGTCAGGCCGATTTCTTCTTGCCGATCTTTGGTTCGGTGCCGTCGCGCAGGCGGCGGATGTTGGCGGCGTGGCGGACCCAGACGAGAGCGGCGAGGAGCACCGTCAGGATCACCGTGTCGGAGTAGCCCGCGAAGGCCAGATAGCCGGGTGTGAGGGCCGAGGCGGCAAGGGCGGAGGCCGAGGAGATGCGGGTGATGGCGGCCGTGACGGCCCAGGTGGCGCAGGCCATAAGGCCGATGGGCCAGGCGAGGGCCAGCAGGATGCCGAGGAAGGTGGCCACGCCCTTGCCGCCCTTGAAGCCCAGCCAAACCGGGAAAAGGTGGCCCAGAAACGAGGCCAGCGCCGCAAGTTGCGCGGCATCGTCGCCCACCAGCGCGCGGGCGATCAGCACGGCGATGCCGCCTTTGGCGGCGTCGAGGATCAGGGTTGCGGCGGCGGCGGGTTTGTTCCCGGTGCGCAGGACGTTGGTTGCGCCGATATTGCCCGATCCGATCTGGCGCAGGTCGCCCAGGCCCATCATCCGCGTGATGACCAGGCCAAAGGGGATGGAACCCAAGAGATAGGCGAGGACGGCGGTGAGCGCGAGTGCGAACGGGGCAGAGGTGATTTCGGGCAGGAAGATCATGCTGAATACACCTGTGTTCCGTTCACGAAGGTTGCCAGCACCTTACCTTCCATCCGCTGCCCGTCAAACGGGGTGTTCTTGGATTTCGAGTGCAGCTTGAAGCGGTCCATCAGGAAGGGGGCGTCGGGATCGAATAGCACCAGATCGGCGGGGGCGCCCGGTGCCATGCGGCCCTGTGGCAGGCCGAGCCGTTTTGCCGGGTTGAGCGAGAGGGCGCGGAACAGGGTGGGCAGGTCGATATGGCCCGCGTGATAGAGGCGCATGGCGGCGGGGAGCAGGGTTTCCAGCGCCACCGCGCCGGGGTTGGCATCCTCGAACGGCAGGCGTTTGGATTCCTCATCCGCCGGGGTGTGCATGGAGGAGATGCAGTCGATGGTGCCATTGGCGACGGCTTCGACCATGGCGAGCCTGTCCTCTTCTGACCGCAGGGGCGGGGTCAGTTTGAAGAAGGTGCGGTAATCGCCGAGGTCGATTTCGTTCAGGGTCAGGTGGTGGATCGAGGTGCCAGCGGTGACGTCGAGACCTTGGGCGCGGGCGCGGATCAGGGCGGGCAGGCTGTGGGCGGTGGTGATCTGGTCGGCGTGGTAGCGGACGCCGGTGAGTTCCACCAGCGCAAGATCACGTTCCAGGCCCATGCGTTCGGCGATGGGCGAGACGGCGGGCAGGCCGCGGAGCGAGGCGAATTTGCCCGACGTGGCGGCGGCGCCGTGGGACAGGCCGGGGTCTTGCGGGTGGCCGATCACCAGCGCGCCGAGGGAGCGGGCATAGGTGAAGGCACGCGACAGCACCTTGGCGTCGGAGGTGACGGCGAAGGCATCGGTGAAGGCGATGGCACCCGCGTCGAGCAGAAAGCCGATCTCTGTCATCTCGCGCCCGTGGCGGCCTTTGGTCAGGGCGGCCATGTGGCGGATGCGGACCGGTGAGGCATCGAGCGCGCGGCGGGTGACGAATTCGAGCGTTTCGGGGGTGTCGATGGCGGGCAGGGTGTCGGGGCGGGCGATGAGGGTGGTGACGCCGCCTGCGGCTGCCGCCAGCCCGGCTGAGCGGAAGGATTCGCGGTGGCGTTCGCCGGGTTCGCCGATCTTTACCCCGATGTCGACGATACCGGGGGCAAGGTGGTGATTGCCGCAATCGATCTCTGTCGCGCCTTTGGGTTTGGGGCCGTTGATGGCGGCAATGACGCCTTTGGCGAGCGTGACCGAGCCTTGGGTGATGGTGCCGGCCTCAGCGTCGATCAGGCGAGCATTGGTGAGGTGGAGCGTGGTCATGTTTTGCGTCCAGAGTGGATCGCGCGCGCAGCCGCGGCGGGATCGGGGAGGTAGCGGATCAGGTGCTTGTCGCCCGACGCTGTGATCACCTGCACCGCGCCCAAGAGGGTGCGGGTCTGGGTGATCCGGGCGCGCGGGATGAACCGGCCAGCGGGGCCGATGAGGTGGGTATCGGTCAGTGTCCAGACTTCGGCCAGGGCTTCGGATCTGACATAGGCCGCGCGGACGGCGATCGCCAGCGCCGCGCCGAGGGGGCCGACCCAAGGGGCAGGGTTGCCCAGGGCGACAAGGACGAGGCCCGCCGCGATGCCGCCTGCCAGCGCCATGATGGCATGGGCGCGCCAGTAGGTGGCTGCGTCGGGGCGGAAGGCGGTGGTCATGCGATGACCACGAAGGCGATGGTGAAGAGCGCGATGAAGACCAGCACCAGCGCGGCCACCTTGCCGCCTGCGCGCATCTCTTCCTTGGTGGGTTTGCGGTTGGGGTCGGGGATCATGCTGTCTGCTCCTGTAGGCCGCGGATCAGATGATAAACGTGGCGCGCCTCTGGGATGTTCTGAAAGCCCGCGCGTTCGGTGTAGGTGTCGCCTTCGCTATCGCGTTGCGGGCGGGCGTGAAACCAGACCGTGCCGATGCCGGATTTTCCCGTGGGGGTGGGGTCTAGGTCGATGGGTGTGGAGGGCAGGATCGGATAGACTTGTATGCGGTCGGTGACGAAATGCGACAGGATGTAGGCGGCGCGGGTGGTTAGCGCATAGCGCAGGCGGGTGGCGGCGTGGCGTGCCTCGATCACCGGGCCGAGGGTGAGGAAGGCGCCGATTCCGGCAAAGACGAGGGCGAAGGCGGCGAGGAAGAGGGAGAAGGCCCATTCTTCGGTGCCGGGTTTTGTGGGTTGCATCAGGGCCGCCGCGAAAAGGCCAAGGCCGCCCAGCAGGAAGGGCAGGCCAAAGGCCATCAGGAGCAGGCGCTTGCCGGGTTGGTGAAAGCCGGGTTGGGGTGCGCCCTGCCAGAGCAGGGTTTCGCCGGGGCGCAGGAAGGGGGCAAGACGGGCCTGCCAGTCCGGCGCGGTCATACCATCGTTCCCACGATCTTGCGCCCGCGTTCGGCGCGCAGGTTGCGGGCCAGAAGATCCATGCAGGCCATGCGGACGGCGACGCCCATTTCCACCTGATCCTGAATGACCGAGCGGTTGATGTCATCGGCAAGATCGCCGTCAATTTCCACCCCCCGGTTCATCGGGCCGGGATGCATGACGATGGCGTCAGGTTTGGCGTGGGACAGCTTTTCCGCGTCCAGCCCGTAGCGGTGGTAGTATTCGCGTTCCGACGGGATGAAACCGCCATCCATGCGTTCTTTTTGCAGGCGCAGCATCATCACGACATCGGCGCCATCCAGGCCTTTGCGCATGTCATCGAAGACCTCGACCCCGAATTCGCCGATGCCTGTCGGCATCAGGGTGGGGGGGCCGATCAGGCGGATGCGGTTTTCCATCTTGCCCAGAAGGATAAGGTTGGATCGTGCGACGCGGGAATGGGCAATGTCGCCGCAGATGGCGATGGTCAGGCGTTGAATCCGGCCCTTGGCGCGGCGGATGGTCAGCGCATCCAGCAGCGCCTGCGTGGGGTGTTCGTGGCGGCCATCGCCCGCGTTCAGCACGGCGCAGTTCACCTTTGACGCCAGCAGGTTGACCGCGCCGGATGCGCCGTGGCGCACGACCAAGAGGTCGGGATGCATGGCGTTCAGGGTCAGCGCGGTGTCGATCAGGGTTTCGCCCTTTTTCACCGAGGATTGGCCAACCGACATGTTCATCACATCCGCCCCCAGCCGTTTGCCCGCCAGTTCAAAGCTGGCCTGCGTGCGGGTGGAGTTTTCAAAGAACATGTTGATTTGCGTCATCCCGGCCAGCACGTCGGATTGTTTGACGGTGCGGCGGTTCAGGTCGACGTAGCGGTCGGCCAGATCAAGGATGGTGGTGATTTCGAGGGGCGCGAGGTGTTCGATACCAAGGAGGTGGCGGGCACGGAAGGTCATCGGTTCCTCCTTCGGGGGTTCCGGGGCTTATAGGCAGGGGCGGGGGTTCGGGCAAGCGGGCGGGGCAGGCGAAGAAATTC
>OY288165.1 GCA_958439195.1 uncultured Paracoccaceae bacterium | reverse complement strand
AAACCATCCTCGCCCCCCTGAACCGCGTGGGCGACAAACAGGGCGCGCGGCTGGAAAACGGCGTGGTCCGCACCTCGCCGGGCTTTGCCGAAGGCTACCGCGCCATCGCGAATGGCGGCTGGGTCGGCATGGCCGCCGCCCCGGAAAACGGCGGCATGGGCCTGCCGATGACGCTGGCCACGGCGGTGAATGAGATGATGTCGGGCGCCTGTCTTGCGCTTCAGGTCAATCCTTTGCTGACCCAGGGCCAGATCGAGGCGTTGGAACATCACGCCTCGGACGCCATCCGCGCGACCTATCTGCCCCGGCTGACGTCGGGGGAATGGGGCGGCACGATGAACCTGACAGAACCGCAGGCCGGGTCTGATGTGGGCGCGCTGCGCACAAAGGCCGAACCGAATGCCGATGGCAGCTATGCGATCACCGGGCAAAAGATCTACATCAGTTGGGGTGATGCGGATTTCATGCCGAACATCTGCCATCTGGTGCTGGCCCGACTGCCCGATGCCGCGCCGGGATCGGCCGGGATCAGCCTGTTTCTGGTGCCGAAGTTCATCCCCGATACGGCGGGCCATCCGGGCCGCCGCAACAGCCTGTCGGTGGTCAGCCTTGAACACAAGCTGGGCCTGCACGGCAGCCCGACCTGCGTCATGCAATATGATGCGGCGCAGGGCTGGCTGGTGGGCGCGCCGCACAAGGGGCTGGCCGCCATGTTCACCATGATGAACAACGCCCGCCTTGGTGTGGCGGTGCAGGGTGTGGGCATCGCCGAAGCGGCGTTTCAGCATGCGCTGGCCTATGCCGAAGGCCGCGTTCAGGGCCGCACCCCCACGGGCCGCGCGCCGATCACAGATCATGCCGATGTGCGCCGGATGCTGGCGCGGATGCGGGCGCAGGTCTTCTCAAGCCGCGCCATCGCGCTGTCCTGCGCCGTGGCCATCGACATGGCCCGCGCCACCGACGCGCCGGAATGGCACGCCCGCGCCGCCCTGCTGACCCCGATCGCCAAGGCCTATGGCACCGATACCGGCAACGAAGTCGCGCATCTGGGCATTCAGATTCACGGCGGCATGGGCTTTGTCGAAGAAACGGGTGCCGCGCAATATGCCCGCGATGTGCGCATCACCACGATCTACGAAGGCACCAATGGCATTCAGGCGATGGACCTTGTCGCCCGCAAGATGGCCGATGGCGGCACTGCTGCGCTGGCTCTGCTGGATGATGTGCAGGCCGGGGCTGCCGCCGCCCGCACCACGCTTCCGGATCTGGCGGGTGATGTCTGGCAGGCGGCACAGGCGCTGCGCGATGCCACCGACACGCTGTTGCAGCAAGACATGACCGACCGTTTCGCCGGGGCCGCGCCCTATCTGCGCGCCTTCGCGCTGGTGCTGGGGGCCGATGCCCATCTGCGCGCCGCTCATGCCACGGGCGGGGCGCGCACCGCGCTGGCCCGCGTGGCAATCCGCCGCCTGCTGCCGGAACACACCGCCCTGCTGGCCGAGGCGCGCGAAGGCGCGGCCCAGCTTTACGCCCTGTCACCCGAGGATCTGGCCGCGTGAGGGATACACCCGACACAGGCATCCGCCACCCCTTTGCCACCCCCCCGGCCGAAGGTGCGGCGATAGAGGTGGCCCCCGGCATTCTCTGGCTGCGCCTGCCGCTGCCGATGGCGCTGGATCATGTGAATGTCTACGCGCTGGATGATGGCGATGGCTGGACCATTGTCGACACCGGGTTCAACAGCAAACGCGCCCGCGCGATCTGGCAGGGGTTGCTGGACGGCGTGCTAAAAGGCCGCCCCGTCAAGCGCGTCATCGTCACCCATTACCACCCCGATCACATCGGCCTTGCCGGATGGTTCCAATCACAGGGCGCGGAACTGGTCACCACCCGCACAAGCTGGCTCTATGCCCGGATGCTGGTGCTGGACGAACACGCCACACCCCTGCCCGAAGCGATAGAGTTTCAGCGTCGCGCCGGGGTTTCGCCCGAACGCCTGTACAGCTACGCCACCACCCGCCCCTTCAACTTTGCCGATGTCGTGGCCCCCTTGCCCCCCGGATTTACCCGGATCAAGGACGGCGACACCCTCACCGCCGCAGGCCGCCGCTGGCGCGTGCGCTGCGGTGATGGCCACGCCCCCGAACACGCCACCTTATGGAGCATGGATGACCCCCTCATCCTCGGCGGTGATCAGCTTCTTCCCGGCATCTCTGCTAATATCGGCGTCTATCCCACCGAACCCGATGCCGACCCGCTGACCGAATGGCTGGAAAGCTGCGCCCGCCTTGCGGTCTTTGCCACCCATGACCAGCTTGTCCTTCCCGGCCACAAGCTGCCCTTCACCGGCCTGCCCCTGCGCCTGCGCCAGATGGCGGAAAACCACGAAGGCGCGCTTGACCGGTTGGTTGACCACCTTGCAACGCCGCAGGTGGCCGCCGATTGCTTTATCCCGCTGTTCAAACGCCAGATCGACGACACGGAATTCGGCATGGCGCTGGTCGAATCAGTGGCCCACCTGAACTGCCTGCTGCACCGTGGTCTGGTGTCACGATCCCTGTCAGATCAGGGTGCCTGGCTTTGGCAACGCATCACGGCATGACGGAATCCGCCTTGCCGCCGCTTCGCCGGGCTTTGCAGCGCCGTAAGGCGTGACATGGCGGGATGAATCGGCTATCTCGCCGGAAAGACGACGAAAGGGAACCCGAATGGCCGATCACAAAAGCGATTTCAAACCCGGCAGCATGGATGTCCGCGCGCAGGAAAAGACCTTCGCCGGCTTTCTGAAAATGGTGCAATGGGGCGTTGTCATCATCATCGCCATCCTGATCTTTATGGCGCTTGCCAACGCCTGATCTGATACCGTTCGTTCCGACCCTCACCTCCCGGTTTGCATTTTAGCCCAAGAATTTGGAACATCGTATGCTGCGTGCCATTCTCTCGCTCTTCGCGGTCCTGACACTTGCGGCTTGCGCGGCAGAGCCGGTTTACGCGCCGGAAGAACGGGTGCAGGCCGCACGCTATGTGCATGATGGCCCGCCCGCGATCACGCTGTTCACCGTGATCAACAACCGATCAAATTCCGGGGCGCATAGCGGGCTGATGATCAACGGGTCGGAACGGATCATGTTTGATCCGGCCGGCACCTGGAACCACCCGCGCATCCCGGAACGCAACGATGTGCATTATGGCATCACGCCCCGGATCGTAAACTTCTACATCGACTATCACGCCCGCGAAACCTTTCGCGTTGTGGAACAGACGGTTATCGTGTCGCCCGGCGTGGCCGAACTGGTGGCCCAGCGGGCCAAGGCGTATGGCGCGGTGCCAAAGGCGCAATGTGCGCGGTCGATCTCATCCATCCTTGCGGGTGTGCCGGGTTTTGAAAACATCCGGTCCAGCTGGTATCCCAACAAGATCATGGATGATTTCGCCAAGATCCCCGGTGTCACCACCCGCGTGATCCGCGATGAAGATGCCGACAAGAACCACGGTGTCCTGCTGATCCAGGCGGGCGAAACCCCGCTTTAACCCATCACGGCCAGCAGCGCGTATAGCGTGACACCCCCGGCCAGTATGGCCGCCATTGTGCTGCGCGTCATCACCCCAACCGCCAGCGTGACCAGCGCCGCCGCCAACCGTGCGGGGTCTGTCTCGCCACCCGTGGCGGGGGGCCACAGCACACCGGGGGCCACCAGCGCAGGCAGAACCGCCACGGCGGTAAAGCGCAAACAGCGGGTCAGCCAGCCGGGCAGGGGCCGTGTCCCCAGCGTACCAAGAAACGAAAACCGAATCGCATAGGTGCCAATCGCCAACACCGGCAGCACCGTCCAGAATGTCGCCTTGTCGATCATCGCGGCACCCCCTGCCGCCGTTCCATCCAGCGTTCCAGCCCCGCACCCACCGCCATCGCCACCGATGCGGCAATCAGCATGCCGGTTCCCCAGGGCAACCCGGCCAAGGCAATGGCCAGCAGGATCGACACCCCCGCCGCAACCACATGCGGCACGCTGCGCAGCATCGGCGCGACCATCGCCAGAAAGGTAATCGGCAGCGCGAAATCCAGCGCATAATCCGGCGGGATCGTCTGCCCGATCATCCCTCCCACCAGACAGGCGATGAACCACAACGGCGCCACCGCCACCACCGCCCCAAAAAACACCGCGCGCTTTTCGATGGCCGTCATCGCAGGCGCACGGTCAATTTCGGCCACCGTCGTGGCAAAACTTTGATCCACCAGAAAATAGGCCATCAGCGCCCGTGACCGCAGCGGCAAACTGCCGAAATGCGGGGCCAGCGTGACCGAATACATCACCATCCGCAGGTTCACCGCCAGCGATGTCGCCAGCACCACCAAGGCGGGCGCATTTTCCTGCATGGTCTGAAGCGCGGCAAATTGCGACGCCCCGGCAAAGACCGATATGGAAAACAGCATCGTCTCGAACAGGTTCAACCCGGCCTCTGTCGCCACCACCCCGAACAACAACGCAAAGGGACCGACGACAACCGTCATCGGCAGCGCGGCGATCAGGCCACGTAGAAAAGCCTTGCCTGTGGGGGTCATGTGGTCCTGCGCTTTACCTTGCAGCCCGATGGGCTTAGGCCAATGGCAGACGAAGGTGAAGGGCGGATCGTGCGAATTTTCGGGGTCATACTGGCGGGCGGGCAAGGCAGGCGGATGGGCGGGGCCGACAAGGCCATGCTGCCGCTGGCAGGCCGCCCCCTGATTGCCCACAGCATCGACCGGCTGGAACCACAGGTGGAACGCCTGGCCATCAGCGCGAATGGCGATGCCACACGCTTTGCCGCGCTGCGCCTGCCCGTCCTGCCCGATACGCGCTCTGAAGGCCCGCTTTCGGGCATCCTGTCGGCGCTCGATTGGGCCGCGCCCCTTGGCGCGACCGCTGTCGTTTCCGTTCCCGTTGATGCCCCCTTCCTGCCCCCTGATCTGGTGCCGCGCCTGATCCTGGCCGGGGAAGGCGCGGGTGGCTGCGCGCTGGCCCGTTCGGGTGGGCACGATCACCCCACCTTCGGCCTCTGGCCCGTCGCGCTGCGCGAACCCTTGCGCGCCTTTCTTGCCAGCGGGGCCAAGGCCCGCGTCCGCGATTTCGCCGATGCCCACGCCGCCGCCCGTGCCGATTTTGCGGGTGACGGGGCTTTTGCCAACCTCAACACGCCGCAGGATCTGTCCGCCGCCGCCGCCCTGATCGGGGGCGCGGCATGAAGGTCTACGGCGTCATCGGCTGGAAGAACTCTGGCAAGACCAGCCTGATGGAACGGCTTGTCACCGAAATCACTGCGCGCGGCTTTTCCGTCTCTACGGTCAAACATGTCCATCACGCGGTCGATCTTGACCAACCCGGCAAAGACACCTTCCGCCACCGTCAGGCCGGCGCACGCGAGGTGGTGCTGGCCTCCAAGGACCGTTTCGCCCTGATGGTCGAACATCGCGGCCCGGAACCCGACCTTGCGGCCATCCTGTCCCGCCTTTCCCCGGTCGATCTGGTGCTGGTCGAAGGCTACAAGCGCGACCGCCATCAGAAGATCGAGGTGTGGCGCGTCGAGACCGGGCAGAACCTCATCCAACCCGGTGATCCGCTGATCCGCGCCGTGGCAACCGATGCCCCCGGCCAAGCCCTTGGCGTTCCCGTGCTGGACCTCAACGACACCGCCGCCATCGCCGATTTCATCCTTGCTGAAACCGGCCTTTCCACCCCCCGCTTCGATACGGTCGCCATTGTCGACTGGTCTGCCACCAACGGCCCGTCGCCTGCCAAACCCTCGCCCGATGCGATCTGGATCGGCACCGCCACAGAACAGGGCGAAACCGCACAGTATTTCCGCACAAGGGCCGACGCGGAATCCCACCTCTCCACCCTGATCGCCACCGAACAGGCCGCAGGCCGCCGCCTGCTGATCGGCTTCGATTTCCCGATGGGCTACCCCACCGGTTTTGCCGCCCGCCTGACAGGGCAGGCCGATCCCCGCGCCATCTGGCGCTGGCTGGCGGATCACATCACCGATGACGGCAATCGCAACAACCGCTTTGCCGTGGCCGATGCCATCAACGCCCGTTTCGGCATCGGCCCCTTCTGGGGCCGCCCCGCCAGCCTGCATCCGCCCCTGCCGCACCTGCCGGACCGCAAGACCATCGACTACCCCGCCCTTGGTCTGCCCGAACGCCGCGTGGCGGAAACCCATGTTTCCCGCGCCCAACCGGTGTGGAAGCTGTTCACCACCGGCTCGGTCGGGTCACAGGCGCTTATGGGCCTGCCGATGATCTACCGCCTGTCACAACGCCCCGGCGTCACGGTGTGGCCCTTTGATCCCCCCGCCGCCACCACGCTGGCCCCCGTCATGCTGGCCGAGGTTTACCCCTCGCTCCTTGCCCCGCTTGTGGCCCAAACCCCCGGTATCAAGGACGCGGCTCAGGTCACGCTTCTTGCCCGCGCCCTGTTGCGCCTGTCACGCAGTGGCGGCCTGACCGAACTGCTGACCCCACCTGCCATCCCCGCCATCGCCGAAGAAGGCTGGATCCTTGGCGCAGGCCACGCCGCCGCCCTGGTTGCGGCCGCAAGGTCAGGAAAAGTGGCGGCAAAAGGGATCACACCATGATCCGCATCGAACACGGCCTTCCCGATCCCCTGCGCCCCCAGGCGGCGGCGCTTTACTGGCAGGCTTTCGGCGGCAAACTTGGCCGCGTGCTGGGACCAGACCGCAAGGCGCTGGCCTTCCTGCAACGGGTCATGCGCGCCGACCATTGCCTGGCCGCCTATGACAGTGCAGGCCAGCTTGTCGGCCTGGCAGGGTTCAAGACGCCGCGCGGCAACTTTGCCGGCGGTTCGGATACCGACCTGCGCGCCATATACGGTGCCTTTGGTGGCCGCTGGCGGGCAATGGTGCTGCGCTTGTTGGGAAGCGATGTCGACACCACCCGTTTCCTCTTGGACGGTCTTTGCGTCAGCGACACAGCCCAGGGCCAGGGTGTCGGCACCGCATTGCTCGAGGCGATTGTATCCGAAGGCCGCGCCCGCGGTTTTCACGCCGTCAGGCTGGATGTGGTTGACACCAACCAGCGCGCCCGCGCCCTGTATGAGCGCTGCGGGTTTGTGTTGGACCGCACCGAAGGCATTGGTCCCCTGCGACTGATCTTTGGCTTCCGCGCCGCACATACGATGGTGCGCCCGATCTGATCCACGCCCTATGAATTGGCGGCGATCCTGCAACAGCGCGCCTCGCGCTGGGTGATCGTCCCAGTTTCCCTGTGAAATCCATCGAATTTTCTGCATACTTCCCCCGCGCGCCGAAAATGGCGGCAATGGCCCCTGGGACGGGGTTTGTGACAACACAAAAAGACAGTGGGAACCGTGCAATGCTGAATGAATTCAAAACCTTTCTGATGAGAGGCAACGTGATGGACCTCGCCGTAGGTATCATCATTGGTGCGGCCTTCACCGCCATTGTGAACAGCCTTGTGGGGGATCTGATCAACCCGATCATCGGCCTGATTTTGGGCGGCATAAACTTCTCTGACATGTTCATCGACCTGTCCGGCACCAGCCCCGCATCGCTTGCAGCGGCCAAGGAATCCGGCGCTGCGGTCTTTGCCTATGGTGCGTTCATCACCGCGCTGATCAACTTTGTCATCATCGGCTGGGTGGTGTTCATCCTCGTCAAGATGATGAACAAGCTGATGCCGAAAAAGGCCGAAGCACCCGCTGCCCCCGCAGGCCCGACCGAACTGGATATCCTGATGGAAATCCGCGACTCGCTGAAAAAGTAAGTCGGCGAAAAAGTAAGTCGGGCCACGGAAAGACAAAGGCCGCAGGCAACCGCCTGCGGCCTTTTTCCATTCAGATCGCCAGCGCCTGTTCCGGCGTGATCGTGGGCAGACCCAACGCCACCCCCACCGCCGCATAGGTCAGCTTGCCTGCATGGGTGTTCAGCCCCGCCAGCAGATGCTTGTCCTCGGCACAGGCGCGCTTCCACCCCTTGTCGGCCAGCGCCAGCATGAAGGGCATCGTCGCATTGCCCAAAGCCTGCGTCGATGTCCGCGCCACCGCGCCGGGCATGTTGGCCACGCAGTAATGCATGATCCCGTCCACCTCATAGATCGGGTCTTGATGCGTGGTGGCGCGGCTCGTCTCGAAACAGCCGCCCTGGTCAATCGCCACATCCACCAGTGCCGCTCCCGGCTTCAACTCCCGCAACTGCGCCCGCGAAATCAGCTTGGGCGCCGCCGCACCGGGGATCAGCACCGCCCCGATGATCATATCCGCCTGTCGCGCCAGGTCGATGGTGGTGGCCGCATCGGCATAGCCGCACTTGAACTGCCCGCCAAAGACATCATCCAGATAGCGCAACCGGTTCACCGACCGGTCCAACACGGTGACATCCGCCCCCATCCCGGCGCTGATCTTGGCGGCATGGGTGCCCACCACTCCGCCCCCGATCACCAGAACCTTCGCGGGCAGCACCCCCGGCACACCCCCCATCAGCACGCCGCGCCCGCCATTGGCCTTTTGCAGTGTCCATGCCCCGACCTGCGGCGCCAGCCGCCCCGCCACTTCGGACATCGGCGCCAGCAGCGGCAACCCGCCGCGATCATCCGTCACTGTCTCATAGGCAATCGCCGTCACGCCGGATGCCAACAGATCCTGCGTCTGTGCCGGATCGGGGGCAAGATGCAGATAGGTGAACAACACCTGCCCCTCGCGCAGCCGCGCCCGCTCTACCGCTTGCGGCTCCTTGACCTTCACGATCATCTCGGCGCTTGCGAACACCTCCTCGGCGGTCGCCACGATCCGTGCGCCAGCGGCGATGTAATCCGCATCCGCAAACCCCGCACCCACCCCGGCCTGCGTCTCCACCATCACCTCATGCCCATGCGCCACCGCTTCGCGTGCGGCATTGGGCGTCATGCCGACGCGGAATTCCTGCGGCTTTATCTCTTTCGGGCAACCGATCTTCATCTCTTATCCTCCCTGTCGGGCCTGCCATGACAGGCGGCCCGCTATGGGGAAAGTTTGGGTCACATCCGTCGCAAAATCTGTGAATTCTGGATGACCTGCGGGCGGCATGGCAGTAGAATTCTGCGGCAAATGCAGGTCTTGTGAAAGAATCCGCCACAATGTCAGAACTCGACGCAACCGACCGCCGCATCCTGACCGTGTTGCAGAAGGAAGGCCGCATCACCAATGCCGATCTGTCCGAACGGGTGAACCTCTCGCCCTCGGCCTGCCACCGCCGCACCCAAAGGCTCGAGGAGGAAGGCTTCATCGCGGGCTACGTGGCCCTGCTCGACGCCCGCCGCCTTGGCCGCCCGACCACGGTCTTTGTGGAAATCACCCTGCAAGGCCAGGCCGACGAACTTCTTGATGCGTTTGAACGTGAGGTGGCCAAGATCCCCGACATCCTCGAATGCCACCTGATGGCGGGTCAGGCGGACTACCTCATCAAGATCATGGCCGAAGACACCGAAGATTTCGCCCGTATTCACCGCCAATACCTCTCACGCCTCCCCGGCGTACGGCAAATGCATTCCTCCTTCGCCCTGCGCACAGTGGTCAAGACGACGGCGCTGGCGGTGTAGGCGTCACAGTGCGCGGGGCGAAAGGCCGCGTTTGCAGTCTGTGGGTGGCTTGCCCGTCGTGGTATAGGCCAATTCCGTGCAGGATGCGCAGGCCCAGGCCTTCAGCACTCTTTGATCCTTTCGCGCCATCCGCTTCCATTTGCAGCGTGTCTTCTTTTCCTCTGGCTTGTTTTCCTTTGGCCTGCCGATCCGGACCACCAACCGCATGATGATCCAGAAGCAAAGCACGCCCAGCAGGATCGCCCCAAGGGCGATCCAAGGCTCTGTTCCATTGGCGACTTGAATGGTCTTCATGCGCGTGCGGGTTAAGGGGTCTGTGTCAAAGGGCCAGATAGCCTTGCGCGGGAATGCTGCGCTTCCAAATTACGGTGATACGCTATGATCATGCTGCTGCGAGCGGTCCACCTCCAAGCGGAATTTGACGCAAATTCCGCGCCGAAATCTGCCGCAGATTTCGCCACGATTTCTGCCTCAGAAATCGTTCCCCGTACGGCCTCTTAACCCTTCACCAACCCATCTTTGCCACCGTCCGCCAGCGCGCTCTGCCTTGCGCGCCCAATCCTTAACAAAACGCGCCGCATCCCCTAACCCACCGTCCGCTGCGTGCATACACATTGCTGCACAGCCTGCTGCACAGAAAGCTGCACGCGCAGAACCGCCCCGAACCCTCGCCAACCCCTTGATCCAGAAATGAAAAACCCCCGGCCTCACGGACGGGGGTTGATCGGGTGGGGCCGTCATACAGACAAACCCCCAGTGTCGCAGAACGGCTTAGAGGCCGCCCTCACGCTGAAGCTTTTTACGAGCGAGTTTCCTCGCACGGCGAACGGCTTCGGCTTGCTCGCGCGCTTTCTTGACGGAGGGTTTCTCGAAATGCTGCTTGAGCTTCATTTCGCGGAACACGCCTTCGCGCTGGAGCTTTTTCTTGAGGGCCCGGAGGGCCTGTTCGACGTTATTGTCGCGGACGCTGACCTGCATGTGGTTGTCACCACCTTCCTAAGTTAGAGTTGCACTACAGTGTGCAGGCGCGCGCCCTATAACAAAGGAAACCGCGCCTGTCCACCGACCACCCCGAAGGAGACGCAATGCAACAGCAGAACACCCCGGAAAACGCCCGCGATCTGGTGCTGGAGGCCGCACTTCTGCATGTGCCCTTCGACGGCTGGTCCGAAACCACCCTGCGCGCCGCCATTGCCGATTCGGGCGTGGCCGAAGGTCTGGCCCGCGCCCTGTTTCCGCGTGGCGGCATTGATCTGGCCGTCGCCTTCCACAAACGCGGCGATCAGCGGCTGGCCGAAACCCTGGCCGCAACCGACCTGTCGCAGATGCGTTTCCGCGATCGCGTGACCTTTGCCGTCCGCACCCGTCTGGACACCGTCGAAGACCGCGAACTCGTCCGCCGTGGCACCACCCTGTTCGCCCTGCCGCAACACGCCGCCGAAGGGGCCAAGCTGATCTGGGGCACGGCGGATGCGATCTGGACCGCGCTGGGCGATACATCGCGCGATGTGAACTGGTATACCAAACGCGCCACGCTTTCGGCGGTCTATGGCTCCACTGTCCTTTACTGGCTGGGCGATGACAGCCTTGGCCATCAGGCGACCTGGGATTTTCTGGATCGTCGCATCGCCGATGTGATGCAGATCGAAACCATCAAGGCCAAAGTCCGTGAAAACCCCTTGGGTAAGGCGCTGCTTGCAGGCCCCGCCAAGGTGATGGACAAATGGCGCGCGCCGACAGTTCCCGATGATCTGCCCGGCCGGTTCAGGAACCCCTTCCGCTGACGCGGCCGACAGGAAAAGACAATGGAACTTTCCCACACCATGCGCGCGATCGAAATCACCGAACCGGGTGGTCCCGACGTGCTGCAACCCTGCACCCGCCCGGTCCCGGTGCCGGGTCACGGCCAGATCATCATCCGCGTGGCCTATGCCGGGGTGAACCGCCCCGATGCCCTGCAACGCGCGGGCAATTATGCGCCCCCCGCCAACGCATCGCCCCTGCCGGGGTTGGAGGCATCGGGAACCGTCGTCGAAATCGGCCCCGGCGTCACCCGCTACAGCATCGGTGACAAGGTCTGCGCCCTGCTGCCGGGGGGCGGCTATGCCGAATACGTCGCCACGCAGGAAACCCACGCCCTGCCCATCCCTGACGGGGTGTCGATGAAGGAAGCCGCCTGCCTGCCCGAAACCTGCTTCACCGTCTGGTCCAATGTTGTGATGCGCGGGGGCCTCAAGGCGGGCGAACGCTTCCTTGTGCATGGCGGGTCATCCGGCATCGGCACCACCGCCATCCAGATCGCCAAGGCGCTGGGCGCGCGGGTGTTCACCACCGCCGGATCCGATGAAAAATGCGCCGCCTGCGAAGGGCTGGGCGCGGAAAAGGCGCTGAATTACCGCACCGGCGATTTCGTCGCCATGATGCATGACGAAGGCGGCGCGCAACTGATCCTTGACATGGTCGGCGGCAGTTACCTGCCCCGCAACGTCAAGGCGCTGGCCACCGAAGGGCGGCTGGTGCAGATCGCCTTTCTGCAAGGCCCCAAGATCGAGTTGAACTTTGCCGAGGTGATGATGCGCCGCCTCACCATCACCGGGTCCACCCTGCGCCCGCAAAGCGACCTTGCTAAATCCCGCATCGCGGCCGAGGTCGAGGCGCATGTCTGGCCGATGATCGCCGCCGGAAAATTCCGCCCCGTGATGGACAGCGAATTCGCGCTGACCGATGCCGCCGCCGCCCATGCCCGGATGGAAAGCTCCGGCCATGTCGGCAAGATCGTACTGAAGGTGGAATAGGCTCGCCGCAGGTCAGATCGTCCCCGCCCAGATCGTCGGCAACCCCCGTCTCCGGTCGTGCCGGGGGCGGGATCACGCGCCCCCGGCACGGATCAAAAGCCTGTCGGTGACAGGATCAGACCGCATCCAGCGCATGTTGCAGGATCGGCGGCAGTTTCGCCACGGGCATCCCCGTCAACGTCTTGGGCAAGGTGCAAAGCAGGTTCAACTTCGCCGGCCCGACAAGGGCATCCTGACGATCCAGCTCTGCCCGCACCGCGCCCAACATCTGCGGCGAGGCGGCGATGACCAACGCCCGCGTTCCCGCCATCTCCTTCAAATGCCCCACCAGACGTGCCGCAAGCCGTTCCCCTGCAATCCGGTCAAGGTCAGGCTGTTCCATCGCGGACCGCTGTTCCTTGCCGACGTCATGCATCCGCCCCGGCCTGTCGCTATAGGCGGCCAGCGGCTCTGCGGCGATCCGCTCCACCTCGGACAGATAGGGCTGGTCGACCGTTCCGGTGTTTTCCAGAACGATGGCCCGCTCCTCATCCATCACAACCGCCCATGTTCCCTTTGCCAAAAGTGCCATGTCCTGTCCTTTCTCTAACCGGTTCCACGAACATCTAAGGATTGGCAGCACCGTCGCGCCATGATCTGGCGCAAAGTTTATCGCACCGCCTCCATCCCCACGGTCCCCCGGCAAACACGCCCGACATCGGCATTGCACCGCCGCAATTCCAGATCGGGTGTCAGGCAGATCCGCACCTCCTGCACCATGCCGTCACGGCAGGTGACCACCACACCGTCGGGCGACAGGGCGGGGTTGGCCTCCAGAAACGCCTCTTCCACCACATCGGCGGGCAGGCGAATATCCTGCCGCAACCGGGTGAACACCTCTGGGATCGTCACGCTGTCAAACGCCTCGCGCGCCGTGCGAAAATAGTCACCCGCAGACAGCCCCGCACAGCGGCCATGCTTCTTCCACTGATAGAACGCCGCCCCCGCCCCCCCGAACAGATCGGCCTGTGCGGCGGTCAGGGCACGGGGCGGATCACGCTCCACCGTCCGGCAAAAGCTGGGCCAGCCATCCTCATACTGCGGCCACAACCCGTGCAGCACGAAATCAATCCCCCGCCCCGCATCACATTGCGGATCGTCCCGCGCATCGCCCGTCGCCGCGCACCAATTGGCCGACCATGACAAAGCCATCACGTAATAATCGAAATCCCCCGCACGCTCCCCTTCGGCCCGCGCCACAGCGGTCACCACTGGGGTGGTCAAAAGCCCGACAAGGGCCAGAACAATCCAACGCATTTTTACTTTCCTCTGCCTGCAAAACTCACTATATCCCGCGATGAACTTCCCCGAAATCGTGGAATGGCGGCCCCGGCCGCAGCCGATTTCCCGGCCCGAGAGAGATATTGCAAGGAGCGATCCGATGACAAAGCCGCTTATGGCAAAAGCCACCGCCGTCTGGCTTGTCGACAACACCACCCTGTCCTTCAAGCAGATCGCCGATTTCTGCGATATGCACGAACTGGAGGTGCAGGGCATCGCCGATGGCGATGTGGCCACCGGGGTAAAGGGCTTTGATCCCATCGCCAACAACCAGCTTGATCCGGTCGAAATTGAACGCGGTCAGGCCGACCCGATGTATCGGTTGAAGCTGAAACACAATCAGGCCGCGCAAGGCGAAGAAAAGCGCCGCGGCCCGCGCTACACCCCGCTGTCCAAACGTCAGGATCGCCCTGCTGCGATTCTGTGGCTGGTGAAATTCCACCCCGAACTGTCCGATGGCGCCATCGGCAAGCTGGTGGGCACCACGAAACCCACCATCCAATCGATCCGCGACCGCAGCCATTGGAACATCAACAACATCACCCCGATTGATCCGGTGGCTCTTGGCTTGTGCCGCCAGACCGAACTGGACACCGCCGTTCAGGCCGCCGCCCGCAAGCGCGCCGCCGATGGCGTGGTCATGTCGGATGACGAACGGCGCAAGCTGGTATCGACCGAACAGTCGCTGGGCATGTCGACAGACGCCAAAATCCCGACCGACATGGATGCCTTCACCCGCACCGAACGCGAAGAAAAGCCTGCCGATTTCTCGGATGCAGAAAGTTTCTTCAACCTGCCACAGACCGACGACGAAGACGAAGACGAAGACGACGAAAGCCCGCGCCGCTGATCGGCGCGAAGGCGGGACGGGGCAATCGCCCCGCCCCGCTTTGCTTCCACTCCGCTTTTTCAGAATGACTTACGCGCCCTCAGCGCCGCGCCCAGCGTGCCGTCGTCCAGATAATCCAGCTCTCCGCCAATCGGCACACCCTGCGCCAGCGATGTGATCGCCACGCCTGACGCCGCCAGCGCATCGGCGATGTAATGCGCCGTCGTCTGGCCATCCACCGTGGCATTCAGCGCCAGAATGACCTCGCGGATACCCTCACCCTGCACCCGCGCGATCAGGTCAGGCAGGCGCAATTCCTCTGGTCCCACCGCATCCAGCGCCGACAGCGTGCCGCCCAGCACATGATAGCGCCCCTTGAACACCCCCGCCCGTTCCAGCGCCCACAGATCGGCGACATCCTCGACCACGCAAATCTCGCTCGTTGCGCGGCGGTCATCGATGCAGATCGCACAGACATCTGCCGTGCCGATATTGCCGCAGATCCGGCAATCCCGCGCCGAAACCGCCACCTGCGCCATCGCGGTGGCCAAAGGTGCCATCAGCGCCCCCCGCCGTTTCAACAGCGTCAGAACCGCCCGCCGCGCCGACCGGGGGCCAAGCCCCGGCAGCCGCGCCATCAAATCGATCAGCGCCTCAATCTCGCGCGGGCCATCGCCGCCGCCTGATGCCATGTCAGAACGGCAGCTTCATATCGGCGGGCAGACCCAGCGCCTCGGTCATCCGGCGCATTTCATCGGCCACCTTCTGCTGGCCTTTTGCCTGCGCGTCCTTGATCGCGGCGATGATCAGATCCTCGACGACTTCTTTCTCGGATGCCACAAGGATCGACGGATCAATATCCAGCCCCGTCACCTCGCCCTTGGCCGTGGCACGGGCCTTCACCAGCCCCGCCCCGGATTCCCCCATCACGATGGTGTTGGACATTTCCGCCTGCATTTCGGCCATCTTCGTCTGCATGTCCTGCGCAGCTTTCATCATCTTGGCCATATCACCAAGGCCACCCAGCCCGCCCAATCCCTTCAGCATCGTATCGCTCCTTCATTCCACCGCCTGCGGCCACAGTGATAGGCCGCGCCTCATCCCCCGGCAAGGCCGCCTCAGCCTGCGGCTCTGGCCCGGAACCCCCGCACCAGCACAGCCGCCGCCAGAACCACCAGCAAGATCGCCGTAGGCAGGGCGCTGCCCACGCATCCCTCGGCCATCGCCATCGCCGCCCCCTCTGCCTGACGGCTGATCATCAACAACCACGCCAGCCCCAAGGCCGGCAGGGCCGCCACAACGGCCAGCCAGCGGCGCGGCACCAGGAACGCCAGACCCAGCACCGCCAGCAGCATCAGCCCAAGCGGAGAGGTCAGGATATACCCCATCTCTTCCACCCCGCCGCGTGGCCCGTCAGCAGGCACCCAGTCCGGGCGCTGAACGGCGCAAACCTCGGCCCAGGCTGCCTGCGGGGTCAGTGCGGCTGCGATAATCAGCCGTCCTCGAACGGATCCCATTCATCCTCGACTTCTGGCAGCGCCTCTGCCTCGGCTGCGGCGGCCAGCGCGGCGGGGGTCCGTATTTCGGCGATCTTCGCACCGGGAAAGGCCGCCATCACCGCCTGCACCAGCGGGTTCTGCATCGCCTCGCCCTCGGCCTTCAGCCGATCCTCGTCGCGCTGTTCTGCAATCGTGGGCTGGCCACCTTCGGACACCACCGACACGCCCCAGCGCGCGCCGGTCCACATCTGCAACCGTTGCCCCAGTTGCGCGGCAAGGTCGGGGCGGGCATCGGCGGTTGGCTGAAATTCGATCCGGCCGGGGGCATAGCGCACCAGCCGAACCCCCGTCTCCACCTCATAAAGCAGCTTCATGTCGCGCTTTTCGCGGATCAACTCGACCACCTGATCAAAGCTGACAAAGACCTGCAAGGTGCCCTCGGCCAATGCCAGCGCCTGCCCACCCTGCATGACGGGCCCGCGTGACGGCGCGGACGGCGCCATCTGCATCGCAGGCGCATGCACCATGCGCCCCCCACCGCCCGCAGGGGCACCACCCGCACCACCGGGGGCAGGCCCGGGTTGCGGCCCGGATTGCAGCTTCTTGATCAGCGTTTCGGGATCGGGCAGGTCGGCCACATGCGTCAGCCGGATCACCGCCATTTCGGCGGCCATCATGGCGTTCGGGGCCAGGGCCACCTCTTCCAGCGTCTTCAGCAGCATCTGCCACATCCGGGTCAACACCCGCATCGGCAGGCGCGTTGCCATGTCGGTGCCGCGCGCCCGTTCATCGGGCGGCGTGGTTGGGTCTTCGGCTGCGGCGGGGGTAATCTTGATCACCGAAATCCAATGCGTGATTTCTGCCAGATCGCGCAGCACGGCCATCGGGTCCGCGCCATCGGCATATTGCCCGGCCAGTTCCGCCAAAGCCCCCGCCGCATCCCCCGTCACGATCAGATCGAACAGGTCCAGCACCCGCCCCCGATCCGCCAGCCCAAGCATGGCGCGCAACTGATCTGCCGTCACCTCGCCCGCGCCATTGGAAATCGCCTGATCCAGCAGCGATGTCGCATCCCGCGCCGACCCTTCGGCCGCCCGCGTGATCAACGCCAGCGCGCCATCGGTGATCTGCGCTCCCTCGGCCGCCGCAATCCGCCGCAGCAGGGCCATCATCACCTCTGGTTCGATCCGCTTCAGATCAAACCGCTGGCAGCGCGACAGCACGGTCACGGGAACCTTGCGAATCTCGGTCGTGGCGAAAATGAACTTCACATGCGCAGGCGGTTCTTCCAGCGTTTTCAGCAGCGCGTTGAACGCGCTGTTCGACAGCATGTGAACTTCGTCGATGATATAGATCTTGTAGCGCGCACTTGCCGCCCGGTAATGCACGCTGTCGATAATCTCGCGGATGTCGCCCACCCCGGTGCGCGATGCGGCGTCCATCTCCATCACGTCGACATGGCGGCCCTCGGCAATCGCGCGGCACGGCTCGCATACCCCGCAGGGTTCCGTCGTCGGTCCCCCCGTCCCATCCGGCCCCACGCAATTCAGCCCCTTGGCGATGATTCGCGCGGTCGTCGTCTTTCCGGTGCCGCGAATGCCGGTCATCACAAAGGCATGGGCGATCCGGTCCGCCGCAAAGGCATTCTTAAGCGTGCGCACCATCGCCTCTTGCCCGACCAGATCGGCAAAGGTTTCGGGGCGGTATTTGCGGGCAAGAACCTGATAGGCCTTGTCAGAGGTGTCGGACATGGTCACTCCTTCGTCCGGGCCAGTCTAATCCGGCAAGAACGGGCTGGGTAGTGCTGATCCGATCCCCGGCCTTGCGGAAGGTATCCCCACAAGGCCGGTCACTGGCGCGCCTGCCGGTTGATGCGACAGTTAGGTCAGAAACACCGTCTTGCCGCGCGGTCCGGTTCCACGTTCCGCCGCCGCGATCAGGTCGATGGCCTGATGCAAGGGCGCTTCCTGCGCGATGGCCACTGTCAACAGGCCTTGTTCGGCAAGCGATGCGATCAAGGGAAGATGCTTTGACCCCATCGTCGCAAAGGCAAGGCGATAGCGCCCGGTTATAAATCCGCGCGCCGCTCTGGCAGGGGTCGGGTTGATGTCGATGAACACCCCGCCCCGGCGCAACATGCGCAGACCCTTGCCCACCACAAGCGTGCCAACCGTATCAAAAACCGCATCGAAGGCAGGCTCCTGCGCCAAAGCGGCATCGCCATAGGCATAGGCCCGAACGCCACGATCCGCGATCTGACGCAGCGAATTCGCGCTGCCGACAGCAACGATATCGGCCCCTTGGGTTTGGGCAATTTGGATGGCAGCAGCCCCCACAGCCCCGATGGCGCCATAGATCAGGATACGGCGACCGGGGGCTGCCTTGGCACGGTCGAGTATCGCCACCGCCGCGGTCAATCCAGGGATCGTCAGGGCCGCCGCCTGCACAAAGGAAACCGATGCAGGCTTTCGGATCAATTCGGCCGCCTTGGCGACGACGCCTTCTGCAAACGCGCCCTGCCGCTTGACATCGACCGATCCGAACACCGCATCGCCCGCCGTGAAATCCGCGACACCGGGGCCAACCGCCACGACGATGCCAGACAGGTCGGACCCCATCGCCTTGGGAAAGCGGCGGTTCAGCACCAGCTTCATCATTCCCTGCCGGACCTTCCAGTCGAATGCATTCAGGGCCGCCGCCTTGATCGCCACCTGCACCTCACCCGCGCCGGGTGCGGGCAAGGCAAACTCTTCAAAGCGCATGACTTCAGGGCCGCCATAGCGGTGATAAACGACACGTTTCATAAACGATCCTCGATACGGAATGCCTCACACTCTGGCAGAGCGGTGCAGGCTGGGTTTCACTGGTCCCGATCCGCCAAGGCGGGTCAGGCGTTCTTTTTCAGCCGGCGGCCGTTGGGACGCGGCTGGTCTTGTCTGCCGGATCAAACCCGGTGGTGGGCTTTCAACTATGATTCTCGGACAGGCCCACCCCATGCTCCACAACCGCGAAGGCTGCTTTCACATGTTCCGAAAGCGGCCCCGGCGCGCTGTGCGTCGCCCAGTCATCGATGGCGATACGCATCGCGCCGATGGTCATCATCGCAACGATCCGCAACTCGTGCCGCCGGGCCGGTTCGGGCCAGATTTCACACAGCGTTTCAAAACAAACCTGCTCCAGCACCAGAAACTTTGCCTGGTTCGCCGCGCGAAGCCTGTCGCTCGCGCGGATGATCGCGTCGATCTCGCGCAGCTTGACCGTATCGATTTCCGGCACAGGCCCGGACAGGGCGTTCTGCATCGACTTGAAAGGCGATGCCGTGCGTCCCTGGTCCAAAAGCGATCTGCGCACGATCTCTGGCATCCCGTCCTGCCAGGCAAGGAGAACGTCTTCCTTGGAATTGAAATAGTGAAAGAACGTGCGGCGCGCGATGCCTGACGTCTCGGCTATCGCGTCCAGGGTGGTTGCTTCATAGCCCGCCTGGGCAAACAGGGAAAACCCCGCCTCGACGATGCGTTTTTCCGTGTCGCGCCGCTTTTGTTCGCGCCGCCCTGATGCGTTCACCTTGTCCATGATGCGGCGTAGATAATTTTGCACTCGGTGTCAATATGCACTGAATGCAGAAATCCGCACCCGCAAGTCATGGCCGAAGCACACGGCACCTGCACGCCGCCCACCTTGCCCAACAACCGCATCGTAACGGGTTGGTTGCGCAGAACGCACCATGGCCCCAGGGTCGCACGGCGCTTTGATCAGTCTGGAAACAGGATGGGAAAAGGTGAGAGGCTGGACAACGACCCAAGCGGGGCTCGTTACGGCTGCTACCTTCCGGTCCTGACCGGGTTGGCGAGGCGCTCGCCCGCGCCAACCTCTCATTCGCCGATATAGGCGCGCCCCCCCGGATAAGCAAGCGCAATGGACAACGCCCACCCGGCGGGTATCAGATGATCCCGGCGGCCCTTGCACCAGACAGCAGATCAGTCGCCAGATGACGGGCAAAGCGGCCTTGGGTCGGGGCAACATCCGGCACCTGCACCACGGTGCAACCGGCCAGATGCGCGGCTTCGGCCCCGACATCGCTGTCCTCGAACACCAGACAGCGCGCAGGATCGACGCCCAGCCGTGCCGCAGCCAGCAGATACGGCTCTGGCGCGGGCTTTGGCATTGTCACGTCATCAAACGTCACGACCGTTTGGAAATGATGCGACAATCCGGCAAGGCCCAGCTTGTGATGCGCCCCTTCCCGCCCCGTTGATGTGACCAGACCCAAGGGATGATCCAAAAGCGCCAGCAGTTCCGCCGCCCCGGCTTTCAGGTCCAGCCCCTTGGTCAATTCGGTGTCAAATCCGGTCCGCCATGCAGCACGAAAGGCGGTCAGGTCGATCCCCGGCAACGATTGCACGATGATCTGCGCAGCCTGCGGTTCGGCCTTTCCCACCAGCCCATGCATGAAGGCCGCGTCGACGGGATGCCCCACCTCGGCAAATGCCCAAAGGCCCGACGTCAGCGCAATGCTTTCCGTATCTACAAGGGTGCCATCAAGGTCAAAGAAGATCGCGTCAAACATTGGCCGCTCCGCAGGGTTCGTCCCGTCCTAACCGATCAAAGATGCAGGCGAAAGCGCCGGTATCCCGGGTCTGCGCCTGCAACCAGTTCGGGGCAAAGGGCGGCGACAGCCTCAACCTGGCGCTCGGCGGCGGCGGCGGTATCAAATGTCACGCTGGCCCCGATGGGCTTAAAGGACCAGTCATAGGGTGCCGTCTGTGCCATCCCCCGACCCGATGCCAGAAACGCAATCAGCGCCGAACGTGTCGCGGTCTTGTCGTCCAACAGCACCCGGTCGGGCCAGCAACCTGCAAATCCCCCGCTGCCCGCCGCGCGATAGCTGTTGGTGGCCACGATGAAGCGGTCCGCCGATGTGATCCTTTGGCCACCCAGCCGCAGGTCAATCGTGCGGCGGGCTTCCGGGTTGATACATTGGCCGCGCGTGTCGAACCGGGGTGGCTGGGTCAGGTCGAACTGGAATGACAACCCGGCAATCAGGTCGAAATCAAAACTCGGGCTGTCTTCATTGACCAAAGGCTGATCCGGTTGCGCCGGATCAACCGTAGTGAATTGAATGGCCGCACGCTCCAGCCAATCAACCAGTTCGTCGCCGGTCAGCAACAGGGCGACGACATGATTGGGAAAGGGATAAATGTCTGACGCATGGCGCAGTTGCAGTGGCCCTGCCGGAATGTCGGTGAAATTGGCCGCGCCCCCGCGCCCACCGGCCCGAAACGGGGCGGTGGCGGAAAGGATGGGCAGGTCGGCAAGCGTCGTTCCCGCCAACCGCTGTCGCACGTGATCGGCCTGCGCGGCGGCGACCAGACGCATGATGTTGCAAGGCGCAACCCGTGCGAAATAGCTGTGCAACGGCGCCTCGGTCTGGCCAATGGGCGTGCCCAACCAATGCCGCGCGGCCTGATGCGCCGCCCCGCAGACCGCATCCAGCCCAAGATGCGGTTCCGCCACAGGTTGCGCCGGAAGCAGGTCCGCCCGCGTATCCGACAACGACCAGGCGGTGCCGTCATGGCGTAACGTCATATCGATGCGCCCAAGATGTGAGCCAAAAAATCCCGGCATCACGGCAGGCGTCCCATGCAACCGCCGTTCGCCGCGCGGCACGCCCACAGCCTCCGGCGCGGGAAAAACCAGATGCGTATGCCCCATGATCATCGCATCGGCCCCCGAAAGGCGGGCAAGCGGCAGGGCCACGTTTTCCATCCCGTGTCCGTCCACCGCGGCCCCCATCCCGGTATGTGCCAGCAGGATCACCACATCCGCCCCCGCCTTGCGCAGCGCAGTCACCGCTTCGGTCGCGGCGGGAACGGCATCGCTTGCAACAATCTGGCCATCGATCCGCCCGGCTTCCCAGATTACGGTCTGCGGCGGGGCAATGCCCGTAATGCCGATGCGGATCGTCCGGCTTATGCCATTGCCATCCGTCAGATCGCGGTCAATCACGATGGCCGTCTGTGCAAATGGCCCATTGTCCAGCGGTTGCAGATTGGCCGACACAAAGGGAAAATTCGCATCGGCTATGGCGCGCCTCAGCAGGGGTAGGCCGTGGCTGAATTCATGGTTTCCCAGCGTGGCCGCATCATAGCCCAGCGCGTTCATCGCAGAAATCATTGGATGACGCGCGTTTTCACCCTGTTCCGCCGCCCAGTCGCCCAGCGGGCTGCCTTGCAGGAAATCGCCATTGTCCAGAAGCAGCGTATTGGGGCATTCCGCCCGCGCCTCATCAATCATATGCGCCAGATCAGAAAGGCCACGCCCCGCTTGCGGCTTGTCGGCATGGTAATCCCAGCCAAAGGCGTGCGCATGCAGATCGGATGTTGCAAGCAGTCTGAGCATTGCCACAATCGTGGGCAAAGGCGCACTCCCCAGAAATCGTTACGCAAAGCGGATGGTTGGTGACCGTGCCTTGTGGATAAAGTCATACAACCAATACGTGTTTTTCTGCAAGCAAAGTTTACCTAACGGCATTCTGGCCCGGCCGCGTTTGCTTTGGCCCTGCCACCATGGCAAGAGAACGGTGGAAATGGCGGAGCGGCGGATGCGGATTGCAGAAACGGTAACCTTTGGCGGTTCGGGGCTGGACCGGGCCGCTGCCCTGCGCGGCGATCCGGCAAAACTGCGTGACCTGCTGGCCGCCGGGCGTGTCTTGCCGGTTTGGCGCGGCAAACCGCTCTGCGACGGGGGCGACAAACTGGGTTGGGTTCCGGCCGACAGCCCGGTTCTGGCCGGGGCCGCCGCGCCACTGTTTCTGGGTCTGGATAACGGGCAGGGCGTTTTTGCCTGCGATACCTCGCATTGGTCACCCGAAGCGGGCGCAGCAGGGGTGGAACAGGGGTTTCTGGATACATCCGAACAACATCATCCATCACTGGATGATCGCTTTGCCTTTTTGGAACTGCGCAGTGTGATGGCCGCCCTGTCGCCGCGCGATGCGGAACTGGCGGCAACCGCCAAGGCGCTGCTGCACTGGCACCGCAGCCACGGTTTCTGCGCCAGTTGCGGCGCAGCGTCGGACCTGGCCCAAGGCGGATGGCAACGCATGTGCCCGGCCTGCGGGGCATCCCATTTCCCGCGCACCGATCCGGTCGTGATCATGCTGATCACGCACGGCAACAGCGTTCTGGTCGGGCGTAATGCCAACTGGCCCGAAGGCATGTATTCGCTGCTTGCGGGCTTTGTCGAACCCGGCGAAGCGCTGGAGGCCGCCGTCCGCCGCGAGGTGCTGGAGGAATCGGGCATCCATGTCGGCGCCGTGCGCTATCTGGCAAGCCAGCCTTGGCCCTTTCCGGCCAGCCTGATGTTCGGCTGCGCAGGCGAGGCGACGACCGACGCGATCACCCTTGATCCTGAAGAACTGGAAGACGCGCTTTGGGTGACGCGGGAAGAGATGGTCGCCGTCATGGCAGGGCGACATCCACGCATCAAACCGGCACGGCGCGGGGCCATTGCGCATTTCCTGATTGCGAACTGGCTTGCCGACAGGCTTGATTAGCCACACATCGCCGAATATGGCAGACGGTGGCTGACAAGCCAGTTAGTTATGTCCAGTTAGTTATGGAATGTGGGTGCAAATGGCAGGTCAGGACTGGAATGAAGCTTAGCGGTCGGACGGATATCGGGGCGCCCATCGCTTTTGTCTTTGCGGCGCTGTCGGATTTCGAAGCCTGGGAACGCGCCGCCATGCGTCGGGGTGCCGATGTGCATCGCACCGACAAGCTGCGCGCCGCTGGCCCTGGCATGACGTGGCAGGCGCGATTTGCCTGGCGCGGACGGGAACGCAACCTTCAGGTCCGGCTGACAAAGCTGCAACCATTGCTGAACCTTGCAATTGATTTCGATGGCCCGTCTGTCGAAGGCAACCTGAACATCGACCTTGTCGAATTGTCGGCCAAACGGACCCGGATGTTGATGCAGGTGGACCTCAAACCCCGCACCCTGGCGGCACGGCTGTTCATCCAGTCGCTCCGGCTGGCAAAGCGCCGGGTGCAACGCCGCTATGATGCGCGGCTTGCCGCTGTCGCTCAGGATATCGAACAGCGGTTCACGGGCCAACCTACGCTTTAGCCGCGCTGCGGGTCTGCCGGATAGACGCCCAGAATGTTGAAAGACGTGGTGAAATACCGCAACTCGTCAAACGCCAGTTTGACGTTACCATCCTCGGGGTGGCCTTCGATATCGGCATAGAATTCTGTCGCCGTGAAACTGCCGCCGACCATATAGCTTTCCAGCTTGGTCATATTCACACCATTGGTGGCAAACCCGCCCAGCGCCTTGTAAAGCGCGGCAGGAATGTTGCGGACACGGAAGGTGAAGGTGGTCATCATCTTGCCACCGCCCCGCCGTGCAGTGTTCAGATCGCGCGACATCACCAGAAAGCGGGTCGTGTTGTTGGCGTGATCTTCGATATGGCGGGCCACCACATCCAGCCCATAAATTTCGGCGGCCAATTCGCTGGCCAGCGCCGCATGGGCGGGATTGCCCGCCTCGGCCACCTCACGCGCGGCGCGGGCGTTGTCGCTGCTGACCTTGCCCTTTATGCCGCGCGCCTTCAGGAACGCCGCGCATTGCGGGATGATTACCACATGGCCGTGCGCCTCGGTGATCTGGTCCAGTGTCGCGCCGCGCACCCCCAAAAGGTTCACATGCACGCGCACGAACGCCTCATCCACGATATGCAGCCCGGCCTTTGGCAACAGGCTATGGACATCGGCCACCCGCCCATAGGTCGAATTTTCCACCGCCAGCATGCCCAGATCAACTTCGCCCGACCGGGTCAGTTCGACGACATCTTCAAAGGTCTGGCAGGGAACCACGTCCATCCCCGGCCGCGCCTGGGTGCAGGCCTGATGCGAATAAGCCCCCGGTTCCCCCTGAAAAGCAATGCGTCCGGTCATGTCTGATAGGCTCCGACAGCAAAAACCCCGCAAGGGGGGCGATTGGTCGCGCTAGTATACCTTGAAACCTGATGGGGGAAGCGGATACATACCCCCCGATACGACGGCCAAGGGAAGGCGCGACATGTTCGACACGATGACGATCACCAAAGCAACAGGCGCGGTTTGCGGGTCGCTGCTGGTCTATCTCTTTGCGGCATGGGCGGGTGAATCGCTCTATCATGTTGGCCATGACAGCCACGGCGGCGAAGAAGTGGCGCAGGCCTATTCCATTGACACCGGGTCCGAGGAGGCCTCGACCGAAGTTGCCGAAGAAGGCCCGGATTTCGCAACGCTTTATGCTGCTGCGGACGTAGCCGCTGGCGAAAAGGTCTTTGCCAAGTGCAAGGCCTGCCACAAGCTGGACGGCACCGATGGCACCGGCCCCCACCTGAACGGGATCGTAGACAAGCTGAAGGCGTCATCCGACGGCTTTGCCTATTCGGATGCGCTGGTGGCAATGGCGGGCGACACGTGGACGCCGGACAACCTGAACGGCTTTCTTGAAAGCCCCAAAGGCTATGCGCCGGGAACCAAGATGTCCTTCGCTGGTCTGCCCAAGGTGGATGAGCGGGCAAACCTGATCGCCTATCTGGCTTCTGTGCAGTAACTTTCTGCCAAACGCATCATCATGGGGCCGCTTCGTTCCGGGGCGGCCCTTTTTCATACGTGTGAGCGGCAGAATGCGATGTTTCACGCAAACGCAACTTGTGACCTCGACAGGATGCGATTTAGCCTAGGTTTGAACAAGACGGGCGGGACAGCCGCCGTGGCAGGGGAGATCGGGATGGTCGGACGCAAGGGTGCGAACAGCAGGGCGCAGGTCAACACGCAGGCAGGCCCAAACACCGGCTTGCTGCGCTGGGTTGCGGCGGGATGCGCTGTCTTGGCGCTGGCCGGTTGGGCGGTTGCGGCGCGCGCGCAGGATGATGTCATCATAAGCCATGCGATCACCACCTTTGGCGACCCGCCCAAATATCCGGCGGACTTTTCACATCTGGATTACGTGAATCCCGACGCGCCGAAAGGGGGCGAGATTTCGATCTGGACGGCGGGGGGGTTCGATTCCATGAACCCCTATTCAGTAAAGGGCCGTGCCGCGGCCCTGTCCTCTGCCCCCTATGAGGCGATCCTGACCAGCACCTCGGATGAGATCGGCACCGTTTACTGCCTGCTTTGCGAGACGATGGAATATCCCGCCGACCGATCCTGGGTCATCTTCAACCTGCGCCCCGAAGTCACCTTTGCCGACGGCACGCCGATGACGGCGGATGACGTGGTGTTTTCCTACAACCTGTTCCTGACCAAGGGCTTGACGGATTTCCGCACGGTGTTCGGACAGCAGGTCGAAAGCGCCGAGGTGTTGGGACCGAACAAGGTGAAATTCACCTTCAAGACGGGCGTGCCGACGCGCGATTTGCCGGCATCCGTGGGTGGATTGCCGATCATATCGAAGGCGCATTACGAGGCGAACAATCTGGACCTGGAAGAAAGCAGCCTGACGCCCTTCCTTGGCACCGGGCAATATGTTCTGGACCGGTTCGATGTCAGCAAATCCATCGTCTGGAAACGCAACCCGGATTATTGGGGCAGCGACCTGCCGATCAATCGCGGGCGCGGGAATTTCGACAGAATTCGCGTGGAATATTATGGCGACTATCAGGCCGCTTTCGAAGGGTTCAAGGCGGGCAATTATACCTTCCGAAACGAGGCATCGTCCATCACCTGGGCCACGGGATATGATTTCCCGGCTGTGGCGGCGGGCACGGTGAAAAAGGTGGAACTGCCATCGGGGGCCAAGGCATCAGGTCAGGCCTTCCTGTTCAATTTGCGGCGCGAGAAATTCCAGGATCCGAAGGTGCGCGAAGCGATCGGATTGATGTTCAACTTTGAATGGTCGAACGCCACCCTGTTCTACGATCTTTATGCGCGCATCCATTCGGTCTGGGAAAACACCGAACTGGCGGCGACCGGGGTGCCGACACCAGACGAGGTGGCGATCCTGCAACCGCTTGTGAACGAAGGTCTTTTGCCTGCCTCGATCCTGACGGACGAGGCGATCATGGCACCGTCCTCGGGTGACCGACAGCTTGATCGTGGCAATGTCAGAAAGGCGTCAAGCCTGCTGGACGAAGCGGGCTGGCAAGTGGGCGACGATGGCCTGCGTCGCAACGCAGCGGGCGAGGTGCTGACCATCGAATTCCTGAACGACAGCCCCAGCTTTGACCGGGTGTTCAACCCATATGTCGAAAACCTGAAGGCCATCGGGATCGACGCCAAGATGACATCCATCGACAACGCCCAGATGGAATCCCGAACCCGGCCGCCGCAGTATGATTTCGACATCATCACCGGCAATGCCCGGTCTGATTACATCTCGGGGTCCGAGTTGAAGCAGTATTACGGGTCGGAAACGGCGGATGTGTCGTCGTTCAACCAGATGGGCCTGAAATCACCTGCCGTAGACCGGTTGGTCGATGTGGTGATGGCCGCGGATTCGAATGAAAGCCTGCGTGTGGCGACCAAGGCATTGGACCGGGTGCTGCGGGCTGAACGGTTCTGGGTGCCGCAATGGTACAAGGCGACCCACACCATCGCCTATTTCGACATTTTCGAGCATCCCGAAAACCTCCCCCCCTATGCCTTGGGCGAACTTGATTTCTGGTGGTACAACGCCGAAAAGGCCGACGCGCTGCGGGCATCTGGCGCTTTGAAGTGACGGTTGCAGCGGCGGTGGGCATGACGGTGACGAAAGGCGGGCTGCGCTGATGGGCGCCTATATCCTGAGGCGGCTCTTGTTGATCATCCCGACGCTGATCGGGATCATGGTGATCAACTTTTCCCTTACGCAATTCGTGCCGGGCGGTCCGATCGAACAGGTCGCGGCCCGGCTGGAAGGCGATGGCGATGCGTTGGAAAGCGTGTCGGGTGGCGGCGATGCCGGGGTCGATCAGGGCCGCGATGACGGCTATATCGGCGCGCGGGGCCTGCCGCCGGAATTTCTGGCGGCGCTGGAGGTGCAGTTCGGCTTTGCGCGCATCGTCTGTGAGGACGGCTTCACGGGCGAACCCTCGGTGACAGCCCCGGAATGTCAGAAAGAGGTGATTCCCGCCACGGAACGGTTCTTCATCATGATGTGGAACTATATGCGGTTCGACTTTGGTGAAAGCTATTTCCGGTCGATCGAAGTGGTGGATCTGGTGCTGGAAAAGATGCCCGTCTCCATCACGCTGGGCTTGTGGTCGACGCTCATTGCCTATCTGATTTCCATCCCGCTGGGCATCCGCAAGGCGGTGCGCGATGGCACTGCCTTTGACACCTGGACCAGCGGCGCAATCATCGTGGGCTATGCCATCCCCGGTTTCCTGTTTGCCATCCTGCTACTGGTGCTGTTTGCGGGCGGATCATATTATCAGATCTTCCCCTTGCGCGGTCTGACAAGCGACAATTTCGATCAGTTGTCGCCCATCGGCAAGGCACTGGATTATCTGTGGCACATCACCCTGCCGGTGATCGCGTCGACCATTTCCAGCTTTGCCACACTGACCCTGCTGACCAAGAACAGCTTTCTGGACGAGATCAAGAAACAGTACGTGATGACCGCCCGCGCCAAGGGTTTGAAGGAAAGCCGCGTGCTGTATGGCCATGTGTTCCGTAATGCGATGCTGATCGTGATCGCGGGCTTTCCGGCGCTGTTCGTTTCGGTGTTCTTTGGTGGCAGCCTGATTATCGAGACAATCTTTTCGCTTGATGGCCTTGGCCAACTCGGCTTTCGCGCGGCGGTGGAACGGGATTATCCGGTGATCTTTGGCACGCTGTTCTTTTTCGGCCTGATCGGGCTGGTGATGGGGATCATATCCGACCTTATGTATGTCTGGATCGACCCGCGAATCGACTTTGGCACGCGGAGGACATGATGGCCCCCATGTTCTTTAAGCTGTCCCCGCTGAACCAGCGCCGCTGGCGCAACTTTACCGCCAATCGCCGGGCCTATTGGTCGCTTTGGATATTCCTTGTGCTTTACGGCATCACGCTGTGCGCCGAGGTGGTCGCCAATGACCGCCCGTTATTGGTAAGTTACCGGGGGGAATTGCACACACCGTTCCTGACGTTTTACCCGGAAACCGCCTTTGGCGGTGATTTCAGGACCGAGGCAAAGTATACCGACATCGAAGTGAAATGCCTTATCCAATCCGGCGGCAGCCTGGATTGCTGGGATGATCCGGAAGGCGTGATCGCGCAGGTCGAGGATGGATCGCGCGCGACCGTTGACCCGGAATTCCAGAAAGGCTGGATCATCTGGCCCCCGATCCCCTACAGCTTCAATACCATCAACGATCTGCCGGGACCGGCCCCTTCGCCACCAGACGAAAATCATTGGCTGGGCACCGATGATACGGCACGCGATGTGCTGGCGCGGGTGATCTATGGTTTTCGCCTGTCGGTCAGTTTTGCGCTGATCGTGACTCTGATCACTTCGGTGGTGGGCATCGCGGCCGGGGCCGTTCAGGGGTATTTCGGCGGGCTGACGGATCTGATCTTTCAGCGGGTGATCGAGATTTGGGGCGCCACGCCCAGCCTGTATATCATCATCATCGTTGCTGCGATCTTTACCATGGATTTCTGGTTATTGGTCGGGCTTATGGTGCTGTTCGGCTGGACTGCGCTGGTAGGTGTGGTGCGGGCGGAATTCCTGCGCGCGCGAAATTTTGAATATGTCCGCGCGGCCCGCGCTTTGGGCGTGCCGGATGTGGTGATCATGTTCCGTCATGTGCTGCCCAATGCGATGGTTGCGACGCTGACCATGCTGCCCTTCATCATCACAGGCACCATCGGCAGCCTTGCTACGCTGGATTTCCTTGGCTTTGGCCTGCCGGAAAGCGCGCCCAGCCTTGGCGAACTGACCCAGCAGGCCAAGCAGAACCTTCAGGCACCCTGGCTTGGCTTTACCGCGTTTTTCACCTTTGCCATCATGCTAAGCCTTCTGGTGTTCATCTTTGAAGGCGTGCGCGATGCCTTTGACCCAAGAAAGACCTTCAGATGACCACGGTGCTGGAGGTTAAAGGGCTGCGCGTGAGCTTCCGTCAGGACGGGCGGGTGATCGAAGCGGTCAAGGGTGTCAGCTTCACCGTCGGCAAGGGTGAAACCGTGGCGCTGGTGGGCGAAAGCGGATCGGGCAAATCCGTAACCGCGCTGTCCACCGTTTCCCTGCTGCCCGACAGCGCGGCGGTGGACGGTTCCATCCGCTATCTGGGAAGCGAGATGGTGGGTGCGGCCGAACCGGAACTGCGGCGGGTGCGCGGCAATGACATCAGTTTCATCTTTCAGGAACCGATGACCAGCCTGAACCCCCTGCACACCATCGAACGGCAGTTGGGCGAAAGCCTTGCCCTGCATCAGGGCCTGTCGGGCGATGCGGCGCGGGCGCGGATTGTGGAACTACTGCACAAGGTGGGCATCAACGATGCCGAAAGCCGACTAGGGGCCTATCCGCACCAGTTGTCAGGCGGGCAACGGCAGCGGGTGATGATTGCGATGGCCCTGGCCAACGGGCCGGAATTGCTGGTGGCGGATGAACCGACCACGGCGCTGGACGTGACGATTCAGGCACAAATCCTCGACCTGCTGGCCGATCTGAAGATGCGTGAAGGGTTGAGCATGCTGTTCATCACCCACGACCTTGGCATCGTGCGGCGGATCGCGGACCGGGTCTGCGTGATGCAGGGCGGCGAGATTGTGGAACAGGGGCCGGCGGCCGAGATTTTCGCCAACCCGCAGCATCCCTATACCCGCAAACTTCTGGCGGCCGAACCGAAGGGGATGCCAGACCCGATTGCGACAGACGCGCCCGAAGTGGTGCGGACGGAACATCTGCGGGTCTGGTTCCCGATCCAGCGTGGATTGCTGCGCAAGACGGTGGGCCATGTAAAGGCGGTCAATGACGCATCGCTTTCCGTGCGCGCGGGCGAGACGCTGGGGGTCGTTGGCGAAAGCGGATCGGGCAAGACAACGCTGGCACTGGCGATCCTGCGCCTGACGCAGTCGGAGGGGCCGGTGGTGTTCATGGGCCGCGACCTGCGAGGGGCCAGCGGGCGCGATCTGCGCGCGGTGCGGCGTGACATGCAGGTGGTGTTCCAAGACCCGTTCGGCAGCCTGTCGCCACGCATGACCGCGGAACAGATCATCGCCGAAGGTCTGGGCGTGCACGGGGTGGACCCCGGCCGCGACCGCCGCGAAATGGTGGCCGAGATCATGGCAGAGGTGGGCCTAGACCCCGCATGGATGGGGCGTTACCCGCATGAATTTTCGGGCGGACAACGCCAGCGCATTGCGATTGCGCGGGCGATGATCCTGCGGCCAAAATTGGTGGTGCTGGATGAACCGACATCGGCGCTGGACATGACGGTTCAGGTGCAGATCGTCGATCTGTTGCGGGCGTTGCAGCGGAAATGGGGTTTGGCCTATATCTTCATCAGCCACGATCTGCGTGTGGTGAAGGCGCTTTCGCACAGGGTATTGGTGATGAAATCTGGTGACGTGGTAGAAGCAGGCGACAGCGCGGCGGTTTTTGGGGCGCCGGAAAACCCCTACACTCGTGCCCTGATGGCTGCGGCCTTCGGGGGACAGGTGGCATGAAGATACTGCTGGTTCACCAGAACTTTCCCGGCCAATTCCTGCACCTTGCCCCCGAACTTGCCAAGCGCGGGCACGAGGTTCTGGCGTTGACCGATGCGGTCAACAAGAAGGAAACCAATACCCGCACGCTGCGCTACAGGCACGAAGCCCCCACGGTCGATGCCACCATGTCGCGGCTTGGGCGGAATTATACCACGCAAAGTGACCGGGGGGTCACGGTAGCGCGGTGCTGCCTGCGCCTGCGGCAAGAGACGGGTTATGTCCCGGATGTGATTGTCGGCCATTCCGGTTGGGGCGAGACGCTGTTCCTCAAGGAAGTCTGGCCCGAAGCAAAGCTGATCGTTTACGCCGAATTCTACTATCGCGGGCGCGGCGCGGATGTCGGCTTTGACAGCGAGGCGGGGGATGCCGGATTTGATCAGGTGTTGATCGCACAGGGACGCACCGCCCATCTGGGGCAGGCGATGCTGCATGCGGA
The DNA here is from genome assembly GCA_958439195.1 of uncultured Paracoccaceae bacterium. Classification (GTDB taxonomy): domain Bacteria; phylum Pseudomonadota; class Alphaproteobacteria; order Rhodobacterales; family Rhodobacteraceae; genus Paragemmobacter. Next base: position 28,473 of record OY288165.1, on the reverse strand, counting down.
TGCGGGGGTGTCACCGACCGAATGGCAGGCATCGACCTATCCACCCGCATTGCGCCGGATGATCGAGGTGATCTTTGACGGGGTCGATACCAAAGCCGTCAGGCCGGACCCTACCGCCACCGTGACGCTGCCAGACGGCCACGTGCTATGCGCAGGGGATGAGGTTTTGACCTTCGTCAACCGCAATCTGGAACCCTATCGGGGCTACCATACCTTCATGCGTGCCTTGCCGGATGTGATGGCTGCACGGCCACAGGCGCAGGTGGTGATCGTGGGTGGCGATGAGGTAAGCTATGGCCCGCCCCCAAAGGACGGGCGGCGCTGGAAGGATGTCTATCTGGATGAAGTGAAGGACAGGTTGGACCTGAGCCGGGTGCATTTCATCGGCAAGGTGCCTTATCCCACCTTTCTGAACCTGTTGCAGGTCAGCCGGGCGCATGCCTACCTGACCTATCCCTTTGTCCTGTCCTGGTCGATGGTCGAGGCGATGTCGGCCGGGGCGCTGGTGATCGGGTCGGATACCGCCCCGGTGCGCGAGGTGATCAGGGATGGCGAAAACGGGCTGTTGGTGGATTTCTTTGACATTGCCGGATGGTCGCGCGCGATGACCCACGCATTGGCCGAGCCTGCGCGGTATCACGCCCTGCGCGATGCGGCACGGCAGACGGCTGTTGCGCGGTATGATTTGCGGACAGTGTGCCTGCCCCGGATGGCGGCCTATGTCGAAGGCTTCGGCCCCTGACACCGGGTCATATCGCGGCAGAGTGTTGCGCCTTGCTGTGATCATAGGCGTCAAAGGTGCGGGCGATCATGCGTGTAAGCGGGCGAGCCTTGGGCGGGATGAACAGGCCATCGGCGGTCAGGTCCAGCATACCTGGAAAGGCGTCATTGGCATTGCGAAGCAGGTGATCCACGCGGTCCGGCGTGGTGTCGTAGTCGCGCAGCAATTCGCTGCGGCTTATGCGGAAATCGGACATCAGCGCCTCGATTATCCGGGCGCGGAGCAGGTCTTCGCCCTGAAAAACATGGCCGCGATGGGTGGAGAAATGGCCGGCACGGATGGCCTTTGTGTGGTCTGATGTGCCAGAGGCGTTCTGGGCGTAACCCTGCGGAAAGCGGCTGATGGAGGACGCGCCAAGGCCGATCAGGACCGGTGCGGTATCATCGGTGTAGCCCTGAAAATTGCGGCGCAGGGTGCCTTTTCGGACGGCGATGGCAAGGCCGTCATCGGGGCGGGCGAAATGGTCGATGCCAATTTCCTGATAGCCATCCCAAGTGAACAATTGCCGCGCAGTTTCAAACAAAGCGAGGCGCTCTTCGGGGGTGGGCATCGCATCGGAGGGGATCATCTGCTGGCGGCGGCTCATCCACGGGACATGGGCATAACCATAGAGCGCCACCCGGTCGGGGGTGAGGGTTAGCAGTTTCTGAACCGAATCCGCAATCCGCGCGCGGGTCTGATGCGGCAGGCCATATAGGATATCGGCGTTCAGGCTGCGGACTCCACGGGTTCGGATCATGTCGGCGACACGGCGGGTCAGATCGTAACTTTGTTCGCGGCCGATGGTTTTCTGAATTTCGGGGTCAAAGTCCTGCACCCCGATCGAAGCACGGTTCATGCCTGCGGCGGCCAATGCGTCAAGGCGGGGCTCGTCGATTTCGTTCGGGTCAATCTCGACCGAGAACTCCGCATCAGGGCCAAGGGGGACCGCGTCAAAGACCGTATCGGCCAAGTCGCGCATCAGATCGGCAGGAAGAAGGGTGGGGGTGCCACCGCCCCAATGCAGCCGGGAAAGGGTGACACCGGGGGCGAGATGACCTTTCAGCAGGGCGATTTCGGCCTTGAGCGTGGCGGCATAGGCGCGGACGGGTATGTCGGATGAAGTGCCTTGCGTGCGGCAGGCGCAGAACCAGCACAGGCGGCGGCAGAATGGCACATGGAGATAAAGAGAGATCGCCGACCCTGCTGGAATAGCCTGAATCCATTGGATAAACTGGCCTTCATGAACCGCTGTTCCGAAATGCGGCGCGGTTGGGTAGCTGGTGTAGCGCGGGACGCGCGCATCAAAAAGACCAAGCCGGGTGAGTTGCGATTCATGTGTCATTCACCTAGTTTGATGAAGGGACGGATATTCAGCCTTGATTCAGATCAAGCCCCCTTGCGGGTGGGTCGGGGTGCAAAAGGAAGGGCCGGTCATGGCACATCATGACATGCAGACCGCGTCGCAGCAGTGCGGGGATTGCCCGATCCGGCATCGTGCGGTTTGTTCGCGCTGTGAGACGGACGAGCTGGCGAAGCTGGAACAGATCAAGTTTTACCGCAGCTATCAGGCCGGGCAGACGGTGATCTGGTCGGGAGACCGGATGGATTTCGTGGCCTCGGTCGTGACGGGAATCGCCACCTTGACCCAGACCATGGAAGATGGGCGGCGGCAGATGGTGGGGCTTTTGCTGCCGTCGGATTTCGTGGGGCGGCCGGGGCGTTCCACGGCGGCCTATGACGTGACGGCGACAACCGATCTTGTAATGTGTTGTTTTCGCAAGAAACCCTTTGAAGAAATGATGCAATCCACCCCGCATGTCGCCCAGCGGTTGCTGGAGATGACGCTGGATGAACTGGATGCCGCGCGGGAATGGATGCTGCTGTTGGGGCGCAAGACGGCGCGGGAAAAGATTGCGTCCTTGCTGGCGATCATCGCGCGGCGGGATGCCAGCCTGAAGCCCAAGACGGCGAAGGGGGGCATCACGTTTGACCTGCCCCTGACGCGCGAGGAAATGGCGGATTACCTGGGCTTGACGCTGGAGACAGTGAGCCGTCAGGTCAGCGCGTTGAAGAAGGACGGGGTGATCACGCTGGAGGGCAAGCGGCACATCATCGTGCCCGACTTTGACCGGCTGATGGAAGAGACCGGGGATGACAGTGACGGCGGATATCTGAACTAGGTTAACGCCCTGAATTTCCGGGAAAGTTTGGCGGTCTGGGTGAAGTGGGCCGTGCAGCCGTTGGTGCAGCACGCCGGTGCAGACGGGCGTGCATACAAATTCCGGCAGAGAGCGGTGCGAAATTGTGGTTAAGGGTGCTTTGGCGCGCCGCAGCCCAAGACTGCGGTGGCGCCGGCAAAGACCGGGGCGAAGGTTGCGCCATCCTTCGCCCCGGTCTGTCAGCGCGCCATTCAGCGCGCCATGAGGACCGGCACTTCGGCCTGTTCCAGCATGTTGCGGGTTGAGCCGCCCAGAATTGCCTCGCGGAAGCGGGAATGGCCGTAGGCGCCCATCACCAGCAGGTCGGCGTTGATGTCGCGGACATGGCGGGCCAGCACGTCGGACACGCGGGGAAGGGTGCGGGCAAGCACCGACACCTCGGCCTTGACGCCGTGGCGCACGAGCATCTGGCACAGCATCCCGCCCGGATCGGACCGTTCGGCGCCGTGTTTCGGCGGGTCGATCACGGCGATGTTCACCAGATCGGCCTTTTTCAGAATCGGCAGCGCCTTGCGGATGGCGGTCATCGCCTCGGCGCTTTGGTTCCATGCGATGACGATGCGGCGGGGGTTGGCGGCGCTGGCGGCCCCCGTTTCGGGCAGCACAAGCACCGGGGCGTGGCCTTCGAACAGGGCGGATTCGACGACGGCTTCGGAATCGGCCCCCTGACCCCCGCCATAAGGCTGTGGCAGGACCACCAGATCGGCAAAACGCGCACGTTGCGCCACCAGTTCAGTCAGCGTTCCAAGCTGCGTGATCGCCGCCTCGAGCGTGGAGCGCAGGGTGGGATCCTGACCGGCAAGAGCCTTGCGCGCGGCCTTTTCAATGTCGCGTGCATCCTGTTCGGCGCGGTCGAGCGCGGCTTGCAGGATGACGGCCCCCGACCCGACGTAGGAATAGCCGACCTGCGTCTGATCGACACCAAGGGCGAGAATATCGAGATGGGCGTCATGGGCGGCTGCCAGCACCGCCGCGCCAGAGATGGCGAGTTCGGCGCGGTCGGGGCGGGTGACGACGGTGAGCAGGGTCTTGTAGGCCATGAGATGCCTCCTTTCATGGGATGGACAAGACATAATGCCGCGTGGGCGGGTTTGCTTTGACAGAGGTCAAGGTGGGGCGCAGAGATGGTTGATATGGATCAAGGCAATACAAGGCAGGCCGCTGCACAAGCGGACCTGTCGCAAGAGGCCCTTTGGTGCCGGTCACAGGCCGGATCGGACGAGGCCAAGAGACGAAGGGACGCGAAATGTGGGATTACACGAAATTGGTCGTGCTGGGGGTGATTGCGGTATTGGCCGCGATTGCCACCAATTACGCACACGACCTTGCCTATCAGGTCAATGCGCTGGTGGTGATGCTGGCGGCGGGCCTGACATTCATGTGGACGCTGCGCACGATGGACGAGCCGAAGCGGGCCACGCCGAACGAATATATGGACGGGGTGGTGCGCGCGGGCGTGATTGCCACGACATTCTGGGGCGTGGTTGGGTTTCTGGTGGGTGTGTGGATCGCCTTTCAGCTTGCGTTTCCGGCGCTGAACTTTGAATGGGCGCAGGGGATTTTGAACTTTGGCCGGTTGCGGCCGCTGCACACCAGTGCGGTGATCTTTGCCTTTGGGGGCAATGCCCTGATCATGTCGTCGTTTTACATCGTGCAGCGCACGAGCGCGGTGCGGCTGTGGGGCGGAAACCTGGCCTGGTTCGTGTTCTGGGGCTGGCAGTTGATGATCGTGCTGGCGGCGACGAGCTATGTTCTGGGCGGCACGCAATCCAAGGAATATGCCGAAACGGTGTGGTATATCGACTGGTGGATCGTGGTGGTCTGGCTGTCGTTCCTGGCCGTGTTCATGGGCACGCTGATCAACCGCAAAGAGCCGCACATCTATGTGGCGAACTGGTTCCTGCTGGCGTTTATCGTGACGATTGCGATGCTGCATGTCGGCAATAACCTGGCGATCCCGGTGTCGATCTTTTCGTCGCAATCCGTGCAGGTCACGGCGGGCGTGCAGGATGCGATGATCCAGTGGTGGTATGGGCATAACGCGGTGGGCTTTTTCCTGACCGCCGGGTTCCTGGGGATGATGTATTACTTCATCCCCAAACAGGCCGAGCGGCCGGTGTTTTCCTATAAGCTGTCGATCATCCACTTCTGGGCGCTGATCTTCCTGTATATCTGGGCCGGTCCGCACCATTTGCATTACACCGCGTTGCCGGATTGGGCATCGACGCTGGGCATGACGTTTTCGATCATGCTGTGGATGCCAAGCTGGGGGGGCATGATCAACGGGCTGATGACGCTGTCGGGGGCGTGGGACAAGCTGCGCACCGATCCGATCATCCGTATGATGGTGGTGTCGGTCGGTTTCTACGGCATGTCCACCTTTGAAGGCCCGATGATGAGCATCAAGGCCGTGAACTCGCTGAGCCATTACACCGACTGGACCATCGGCCACGTGCATTCCGGTGCGCTGGGATGGAATGGGATGATCACCTTTGGCGCGCTGTATTTCCTGACGCCGCGTCTTTGGAACCGCGAGGGGCTATACAGCCTGAAGCTGGTGTCGTGGCACTTCTGGTTGGCGACGATCGGGATCGTTCTTTACGCGTCGTCAATGTGGGTGACCGGCATCATGGAAGGGCTGATGTGGCGCGAGGTGGATGCGAACGGGTTCCTGGTGAACGCCTTTGCCGACACGGTGGCCGCAAAGTTCCCGATGTATGTGGTGCGGGGTCTGGGCGGGGCGATGTTCCTGACGGGCGCGCTGATCATGGCCTATAACCTGTGGATGACGGTGCGGGCGCAGCCTGCGAGGGCGCCCGTCAACGCCAACAACTTCGTTCCGGCCGAGTAAGGGGGGCATGAGAGATGGCTTTTCTTGACAAGCATAAAGCGATTGAAACCCATGCGACCCTGCTTCTGGTGCTGTCGCTTCTGGTGGTGAGCATCGGGGGGATCGTGCAGATCGTGCCGCTGTTCTATCTGGAGAACACGATCGAAAAGGTCGAAGGGGTGCGGCCCTATAGCCCGCTGGAGCTGGCGGGGCGGGATATCTATATCCGCGAGGGGTGCTATGTGTGCCACAGCCAGATGATCCGCCCGATGCGCGATGAGGTGGAACGCTATGGCCATTATTCGCTGGCGGCGGAATCGATGTATGATCGCCCGTTCCAGTGGGGGTCAAAACGCACCGGGCCGGATCTGGCGCGGGTGGGCGGGCGGTATTCCGATGCCTGGCATGTGGATCACCTGACCGACCCGCAATCTGTGGTGCCGGAATCGGTGATGCCGAAATACGGCTATCTGCTGAACGCGGAACTGGACGGGCGCTATATCGAAGGGATCATGGCCACGCATCGCTTTGTCGGCGTGCCCTATGATGATGCGATGATGGAAAACGCGGTGGCGGATTTCAAGGCGCAGGCCGACCCGAACAGCGATTACACCGGGTTGCAGGAACGCTATGCCAAGGCGAACGTGTCGAACTTTGACGGGCAACCGCAATTGACCGAGATGGACGCGCTGATCGCCTATTTGCAGGTTCTGGGGACGATGGTCGATTTTTCGACCTTTACCCCGGATGCAAGCCGGTAAGGGGGCCGCGATGGAAACCTACAGCTTTCTAAGGGAATTCGCGGACAGTTGGGCGCTGGTGGCGCTGACGATGATCTTTGTGGGCGTGGTGATCTGGGCGTTCCGGCCGGGCAGCAAGCCGATGCATGACGCGGCAGCGGCGTCGATCTTTCGCCATGACACGAAACCGGCTGGCGATGCGGATCGCGCCCCTGCCAGCAGCCAGCCAGCCCGCAACCAGAAGGAGGCGTGAGAGATGTGCGCCAAGCAAGTGACGAAAAAACCAAGCGAGCCGGTCGGAACGACAGGGCATAGCTGGGATGGCATCGAGGAGTTGAACAACCCGATGCCGCGCTGGTGGGTGTGGACGTTCTACGCAACGATCCTGTGGGCGGTGGGCTACATGATTGCCTATCCGGCCTGGCCCCTGATCAACGGGGCGACGCCGGGGGTGCTCGGGGCGTCGACGCGGGCCGATGTGGTGGATGAAATCGCGCGCTTTGATGCGGCCAATGCCGAGATCAAGGCCGCCCTGATCGCCGCACCGCTGGAGACGATCCCGACGGATCAGGCGCTGATGGCCTATGCCGAACCGGCGGGGGCATCGGTGTTTCGCACCAATTGTTCGACCTGCCACGGGTCGGGCGCGGCGGGGGTGGAGGGGAAGGGATATCCCAACCTGCTGGATGATGATTGGCTGTGGGGCGGGACGATCGCGGATATTCATCTGACCATCAGCCACGGCATCCGCAACACGACTGATCCGGATGCGCGCTATTCGCAGATGCCGGCCTTTGGTGCGGACCAATTGCTGGAACCGGCGCAGATCGACGCGGTGGTGGAACATGTGCTGGCTATTTCGGGCCAAGAGCATGATGCGGCCTTGGCTACGGAAGGTGCAACGCTGTTTGCCGACAACTGCGCCGCCTGCCACATGGAGGCGGGCGAGGGTGATCCCACGCAGGGGGCGCCGCGCCTGAACGATGCGATCTGGCTCTATGGTGGCAGCCGGGAGAAGATCAAGGAAACCGTCGTTTATGCCCGTTTTGGCGTGATGCCGGGTTGGACCGGGCGGTTGACCGAAGATGAGATTCGCGCCGTGGCGGCCTATGTCCATTCGCGTGGCGGCGGCGAGTGATTTGATCGCAGACGGATGTCGGGAAAGGCGGGGTCGATTGACCCCGCCTTTTTCGTTTGTCACGCGCCAGCGGCGGCAAGGCCTGCATCCAGCAGGGCCTTGATTTCATCCCGCGAGGTGCCTGCAACCGTGCGGCCGAGTTCGGTTTTCCCCTTGAGCAGCACCAGCGTGGACCGGCGTGGGATATTCAGGCTGCGGGCCAGATCGCCTTCGCCATATTCATCCCAATCCACGGTGATGAAGCGGATGGCGGCGTCATAGGCCGGGTTTTCAGCGCGCAGTTCATCCATCACCCGAACCTGTGCGCGGCAGGTGGAACACCAACTGGCCCAGAAATCCAGCAGGATCACGCGGCCATCGGCCATGTCCTTTTCGGCCATGCCGGGGGTGTAGAACAATTTGGCCATTTCGGCCTGTGCTGCCAGCGGCAGGGCAAGCAGGGCGGCGCTTGAGGCGAGAAGCGTGCGGCGGGTGATCATGGGGTGGTCCTTTCGTGTGTGACGGATCAGAGGGCGACCGATAGATCGGTCAGCCAAGGGGGGAGCGTGTCGAGCAGCCACGCCTCGACCGGGTGGTTGAGGCCGAACCAGAGAAACAGGCCAACGGCGAGGAAAGCTGTTCCAAGGATCGGTTTGGCCTTGGGGGCCAGCCGCGCCAGAAGCGCCTTGCGCGCCTGAAGCCGGGATTTGGTGCCATAGGCCAGCGCGAGGATCAGGGTGGAGACCCCGGCGGCGAAGGCGGTCATGACAAAGGTTGCGCCGAGCAGATCGCTGCGCTGCGCCGCGAGCGAAATGGCCGCGCCAAGGGTGGGGCCGATGCAGGGGCTCCAGACCGCGCCGAGGAGGAGACCGCCAAGAATTTGACCTGTGGGCGTGGCGGTCCAATCAGTGCGAATGGATTGATCGGCGCGGGCGGCAAGGCCCGCTGTGGCGGTGGCGAACCCGGCCGACAGGCTGGGCACCAGCATGAACAGGCCAAAGCCCGCCATCAGAAGGGCCGCCCCCTGTGCCGCACGTTCAGGCGAGATACCCAGGCTTGATCCCGCGGCGGACAGGCCGACCCCCAGAACGACGAAGGACAGGCTCATCCCCAGGGCAAGGCGCAGCGGCGCGCGTCGGTCGGCAGACAGCGCCGAGGCAAGGACGATGGGCAGCACCGGCAGGACGCAGGGGTTGATCAGCGTCAGGAGGCCAGCGCCATAGGCAAGGAGGAGTTGCAGCATGGTGGTGGGTGTTTCCGTGGCAAAGCGTTCAGGTTGGGGGGCAAAGCGTTCAGGTTGGGGCGGCCTGTGATGTCTGACCCGTCCCTACGCGCGCGGGCGCACGGCGTTACGGGCGATCACGCAGCAGTGATTGGGCGCGGTGGGGGACGTGCTGAGCCATGCCCGAAAATTTTTCCGGAAAAACTTTTGGGCTGCGGGGCGAAAAATTTTAGGGGAAAATTCTTGGACCTTTGTCACAGTGCCGATGGACCTGCGACAAAGGTGCATCGCGGATGATGGATTGATGCATGTCAAGGTGCGACAGGCCATGGTGCAGGATACCGAGGCATCCGAAGACCGGGAGAGTTCCGTGACCAGCCCAGACGTCGAACCACCAAGCCTGTATGCCGCGCGCGAGCCAATCTTTCCGCGCCGGGTAAAGGGCGCATTCCGCACCATGAAATGGTGGATCATGGCTGTGACGCTGGGGATCTATTACATCACGCCCTGGCTGCGATGGGACCGGGGGCCGAACCTGCCGGATCAGGCGGTGCTGATCGATATGGCGGGGCGGCGATTCTTTTTCTTCATGATCGAGATCTGGCCGCATGAGTTTTATTTCGTGGCCGGATTGCTGATCATGGCGGGGCTGGGGCTGTTTTTGTTCACCAGCGCGGCGGGGCGGGTGTGGTGCGGCTATGCCTGCCCGCAAACGGTGTGGACGGACCTGTATATCCTTGTCGAACGCTGGGTGGAGGGGGATCGCAACGCGCGCATTCGCCTGCATCGGCAGGGCTGGAATGGCGAGAAGATTCGCAAGCGCGCGGTGAAGTGGACGATCTGGCTGTTGATCGGGTTGGCGACGGGCGGGGCGTGGATTTTCTATTTCACCGATGCGCCGACGCTGGCGGTGGATCTGGTGCAGGGGACCGCCCATCCGATTGCCTATCTGACCATGCTGATCCTGACGCTGACGACCTTTGTCTTTGGCGGCTTCGCGCGGGAACAGATCTGCATCTATGCCTGCCCCTGGCCGCGGATTCAGGCGGCGATGATGGATGAGGATACGCTGACGATCGCCTACCGCGAATGGCGGGGCGAGCCGCGGGGCAAGCTGCATAAGGGTGAGGTTGCTGCGGGTCAGGGCGATTGCATCGACTGCATGGCCTGCGTGAACGTCTGCCCGATGGGTATCGACATTCGTGACGGGCAGCAGATGGCCTGCATCACCTGTGGGCTGTGCATCGACGCCTGCAATGACACGATGGACAAGATCGGCAAGCCGCGCGACCTGATCGGGTATATGGCGCTGACCGATGAGGTGCGTGAGAAGGCGGGGCAGGCGCCGAAATCGGTGTGGAGCCATGTGTTCCGTGTGCGGACGATGTTTTACACCGTGCTTTGGGCCGGGGTCGGGGTTGGGCTGGTGGTGGCGTTGTTCATGCGGTCGGATATTGATGTGAACGTATCGCCTGTGCGCAACCCGACCTTTGTGACGCTGTCGGATGGGACGATCCGCAACACCTATGACCTGCGGTTGCGCAACAAGACGGGGGATGATGGGCTGTTTTCGGTGTCGGTGACATCAGAGGCGGGGCTGGTTCTGCGGTTGGAAGGCAGCGAGGATGCGCTGGTGCGGGTGCCTGCGAATGAGACGTTGCAGCAGCGCGTTTACATCGAGGCGGCACCGGGATCAGAGGCGGCGATAAGTGACCGGACCGACCTGCGCATGTGGGTTGCCGATACGCGGGGGACGGCACGGGTGCATCATGATACCGTGTTCAACGGACGGGGGCAGTGAGTGATGGCGGAACTGAAGGGCAAGCATGTGTTGGGGATCGCGGTGGGCGCTTTTGGCGTGATCATCGGGGTGAACCTTCTGATGGCCTGGCAGGCGATCAGCACATTCCCCGGTTTGGAAGTGGCCAATGGCTATGTGGCGAGCCAGACCTTTGATGCCGACCGACGCGCGCAAAAGGCGCTGGGCTGGACGGTGGCGACGGATTATGCCGATGGGCGGTTGACGCTGGCGGTAACGGATGCCGATGGGTTGCCGGCTGCGATGCAGTCGCTGGACGTGCTGGTGGGGCGGCCGACGGAATCGCGGCAGGATGTGCGCCCGGCGTTTGAACGGGCTGCCGGGGTGTGGCAGGCGGATGTGGCGCTGGACTGGGGCAAGTGGATGCTGGTTGTCGAGGCCGAGGCGCAGGACGGAACAAAGTTCAAGCAGCGGCTGGAATTGTTCGTGATGGACAAGGCGCAGGGCTAGGGGGATGACCGTATCTGCGCCCCTGAATACACCGATGCCGGAACATGTATCGACGGCGGCCTGTCCGGCCTGCATTGCCGCACCCAGCGCGCAGGGCATCGCCGCGATGGCAGCCGAGGTGCAGGGCGCGCGGCTGATGCTGTCGCTGCCCACGGCGCATTGTGCGGCCTGTATGGTGGCGGTCGAACAGGCATTGCAGGCGCTGCCGGGGGTGCGCAGTGCGCGGGTCAACCTGTCGCTGCGGCGGGTGAGCGTGGATGCCGAGGCGGGCGTGACGGCGGAGCCTTTGATCGCGGCGCTGAAGGGCGTGGGGTATGAGGCGCATGAGTTGGACCCCGGACTTCTGAGCGCGACCGAGACGGACCGGCAGGGGCGTGACCTGTTGATGCGGCTGGGCGTGGCGGGGTTCAGCATGATGAATGTCATGCTGCTGTCGGTTGCTGTCTGGTCGGGTGCGGGGGATGCGACGCGCGATCTGTTCCACTGGATTTCGGCGGCGATTGCGCTGCCAACGGTGGTTTTTGCGGGGCAGCCGTTTTTCAAATCGGCCTGGGCCAGTTTGCGGGTGGGGCGGTTGGGGATGGATGTGCCGATCAGCCTTGCGCTGATCCTGGCATCGGGGATTTCGCTGTTCGAGACGTGGCATTCGGGCCATCACGCCTATTTCGACGCGGCGGTGATGCTGTCGTTTTTCCTGCTGGCGGGGCGCTATCTGGACCATCGCACGCGCGCGGTGGCACGTTCGGCGGCGGAGGAATTGGCGGCATTGGAGGTGCCACGCGCCACCGTGCTGCGCGACGGGGTAGAGGTGGTGCTGCCGATTGCCGAGGTGGCGGTGGGCGATCTGGTGCGGGTGCGGCCGGGCGGGCGGATGCCGGTGGATGGCGTGGTGGTGGAAGGCCAGTCGGAACTGGATCGGTCGCTGCTGACGGGGGAAAGCCTGCCGGTTTTCGCCGGGGCGGGGGCGGTAGTATCGGCGGGCGAAGTGAACCTGACCGGGCCGTTGGTGGTGCGGGTGACGGCGGCAGGGCGGGCATCCAGCCTGCACCGCATGGCCGATCTGGTGGCCGTCGCGGAAAGCGCACGGACACGGTATACGAGTTTGGCCGAACGGGCGGCGCGGCTTTATTCGCCCTTGGTGCATATCCTGTCGTTCAGCGCCTTTGGCTTTTGGATGTGGCAAACCGGGGGTGATCTGCGGTTTGCGGTGAACATTTCGGCTGCGGTGCTGATCATCACGTGCCCTTGTGCGCTGGGCCTTGCGGTGCCTGCGGTGGTGACAGCGGCGTCGGGCAAGCTGTTTCGCAAGGGGCTGCTGATCAAGCATGGCACGGCGCTGGAGCGGTTGGCCGAAGTGGACACGGTGGTGTTCGACAAGACCGGCACGCTGACTATGGGCGCGCCACAGGTGACAAACCTTGCGGACCATCCCCGTGTTGCGGTGGAGGTGGCGGCGGCTTTGGCGGCGGCATCGTCCCATCCGCTGGCTTTGGCATTGGTGGCGGGGGCGCGGGCGGCTGGCATCAGCCCCACGCGGGTAGAGGACTTGCGCGAGGTGCCGGGATACGGCGTCGAGGGCATGTGGAAAGGCCGCCGGGTGCGGTTGGGGCGGGCGGAATGGTGCGGGGCGGATGCGCTGGACGTGACGGCGACCTATCTTTGCACGGGTGAGGGTGCGGCGCGCGCCTTTGCCTTTGCCGACAGCCTGCGACCCGGTGCGGCAGAGGCGGTGGCCAGCCTGCGGGCGCAGGGGCTGCGTGTCATGCTGGTGTCGGGGGATGCGGCAGGGTCGGTGGCCAATCTGGCGGGGCGGTTGGGGATTGTCGACTGGACCGCGGGGGCGCTGCCCGCCGAAAAGGCGGCAACGGTGGCGCGGCTGACGGGTGAAGGGCGGCGGGTGCTGATGGTGGGGGACGGGCTGAACGATACGGCGGCGCTGGCTGCGGCGCATGTGTCGGTATCGCCCGCAAGCGCGCTGGATGCGGCGCGGGTGGCATCGGATATCGTGCTGTTGGGGCAGGATATGGCCCCGATCGGCGATGCGCTGCGGATCAGCCGTCAGGCATCGAAGCGCATTGTCGAGAATTTCGGAATCTCGGCGGCCTATAACGTGATTGCGGTGCCGCTGGCGTTGATCGGGATGGCCACGCCGCTGGCGGCGGCGGCGGCGATGAGCCTTTCTTCCATCACCGTGTCGCTGAATGCGCTGCGGTTGAAGTGAGGGGCTGTTGAAGTGAAGGGAATACGATGTCGATCCTGAGCCTGCTGATACCGATGTCGCTGTTTCTGGGGGGGCTTGGCCTTGTGGCGTTCTTCTGGGCGATGAAGAACAAGCAATATGACGACCCCGAAGGGGATGCGAACCGCATCCTGACCAAGGAATGGGACGATCACCCGAAACCGTGACGAGGGCGGGATATTACACAAATTCCGAGGCGCGGGCTTCTAAGGATGGGGCCGTTACGGCCCCATCGTGAAACATTGGATTGCGCGGGCCTGAAGGCGACGGCAGGCCAGATCGGCCTGATCCTGTGACAGGCCGACAAAGGTGGCATCGAACCCACCGCTGCGCGGCATGACTTTGCGCAGCGATCCGTTCAGCGTGGCGCTTTCCACAAGCTGCGTGCGCAGCAGCGCGCGTTCGGCATCATAGCTGCTGCCAAAGCGGCCCACATTCACGCCCCAGTGCCTGTCACCCGAGGTTGAGACGGAGAGGATCACCTCTTGCTCGGCCGGCAGGTCGGTGGCGGCGGGGGCGGCGACGTCATCATAGATTGGGGCGTTACGCTTTTGCGGGCGTGGAGAGACGGCCACGCCAGCGGCAGAGACGACCTGGAACGGGATGATTTCGGGTTCCGGTTCGGATGGGGCGGATTGTGCCATCATGTCGGCCACGGCATTGGCGTCGGACTGGTTGGCGGCCTCCATCGCGGCGGCGAGGGTTTCTGCATCGGGCAGGGCGTCGGTTGTGGCATCGGTTGCGGCATCGGTTGCGGCGGTGCCCGCAGAGGCAAGTTCGACATCATCCACGGCAAGTGTCGCGGCGGGAGCGGCGGCCTGGGCCAGTTCGGCGGCCTGCGATTCGAGGCTGTCTTCGGGGGCGAGCGCGGCGGCAAGCGCGCCTTCGATGCGGGATTGCATGGCATCGACGGCTTCGGCGGTGGCGACGACGGTTTCGGGCGGTGCGCTGGCCGTGCCAGGACGGGCCAAGGGGCGCAGCGAGGTGGTGATCTGCATGGACGCGCGGACCGTCTTGCCCGCGCCATCGGCGGTGACGGGAAGATCGGTGTCGGCGACCAGCATTTCTTCGCCGCCCTGATAGCTGGGTGCATCAGGCGGATTGACGGGCGCATTGCGTGGCGCCTTGCCGAAGCCCAGATCCAGCAGCTTCATCATCTTGGCGTTGCGGTCGGCGGTGGATTTGCCGCCAAAGATGGTGGCGATCAGCCGTTTGCCGCCGCGATCCGCCGAGGCGGTAAGGTTGAAGCCCGCGGCATTGGTGAAGCCGGTCTTGATGCCATCCGCGCCTTCGTAGGCATCAAGGAAACGGCGGTTGGTGTTGTTGACCGTGGCGAGGCCCGCATCGGCAGAGCGGCGGGAGAACAGGTTGTAGTATTGCGGAAAGTCGTAAAACAGGTGGCGGCCAAGGATCGTCATGTCGCGGGCGGTGGACAGGTGGCCATCGGCGGTCAGGCCGTTTGCGTTCTTGAACGTGGTGTTCGACATCCCCAGCGCCTTTGCCGTGCGGGTCATGCGGCGGGCGAAATCGGCTTCGTTGCCCGCGATTGCCACGCCTATGGCGGTGGCGGCATCGTTGGCGGATTTGATGGCGGCGGCGCGGATCAGGTTGCGCAGCGAAATCTTCTGGCCGGCGCGCAGGCCAAGGCGGGATGGGGGCTGTGCGGCGGCCTGTTTGGTAACAGTGA
The DNA here is from genome assembly GCA_958439195.1 of uncultured Paracoccaceae bacterium. Taxonomy (GTDB): domain Bacteria; phylum Pseudomonadota; class Alphaproteobacteria; order Rhodobacterales; family Rhodobacteraceae; genus Paragemmobacter. The sequence continues at coordinate 13,387 of OY288165.1, read as the reverse complement.
CCATCGTATCAAGCGAGATGTTGCCGCGCTGAATTTCCTCGAACGCGATGTAGAGGGTCATCATCTTGGTGAGCGAGGCGGGGTGCAGGCGGGTGTCGGCGTTTTCGGCATAAAGCACCTCGCCGGTGCGGGCATCGATCACGATGGAGGCATAGGGCGCGGCACGCAGCGGCGACGCAGCGATGAGGGCGATTATGGCCGATAGGGCCATGAATGAAAGCAAGCGGGCGTAATGCCCCAAAAGCGATGCCACGTCGCTGGTTCCTTGTTCCTGCCTCAGGGTGCCCCGGTTTTTTTGTGGGGCTTGTCTGCTTGCATGGACGGTAGCACACGGGGTTCTTCCGGAAAACCCCCCAATTTCAAGGGGTTTCACGGTGTTGCTGCGGTGTTGCAACTCTGCCGGGTATGGTGGAGCGCCGCTAGGGCTGGTGGTTCAGCCCAGGCGGGATACCAGATGAGGGAGGTGTCCAAGATGATCCAGCGCGGCAAAACGGGGGTGGCCCGTGGGCGGATCGGCGATTTCCAGCGCCCAAGTCAGGCCGTGTGGCACATGGACGCCGAAGCCGCCCGCCGCGATGGCGGGAAGGACATCGGATTTGAGCGAATTGCCAACCATAAGCGCGCGGTCGGGGCCGTGACCGTGGCGGGCAAAGAGGGTGGCATAGACGGCGGGGGTCTTGTCCGACACAATCTCAACCCCGTGGAACAGATCGCCCAGGCCGGATTGCGCAAGTTTGCGTTCCTGATCCAGCAGGTCGCCCTTGGTGATCAGAAGGACGCGGTGGGTGTCGGCCAGTGATTGAACCGCCTCGCGGGCGTGGGGTAACAGTTCGATCGGGTGTTCCAGCATGTCGCGCCCGGCCGACATCAGTTCTGCGATGACGGAGGCGGGGACGCGGCCTTCGGTCACCTCGATCGCGGTTTCGATCATCGACAGGGTGAAGCCTTTGACGCCAAATCCGTAATGGCCAAGGTTGCGGCGTTCGGCGGCAAGCAGGCGGTCATGCAGATGATCGGGGTCGGCGTAATCGGCAAGGAGCGCGGTGAAGCGATCCTGTGTCAGACGGAAAAAGGATTCGTTCTGCCAGAGCGTATCGTCGGCATCAAAGCCGATGGTGGTGATGTTGCGGTCTGTCGGCATGGCGCATGTCCCCTGTTCGCAATGCCGTGATGCCGTGCGGCACGGTTGCGTGCAAGCATCGGCTGTGGCGGGCGGGCGGCCCCCTTTTCGTAGCGTGGGAATGGATTATACTATTGCGCACGACTATATTTGCGAATCCCCCACACGTAGCCCCGGAGTCACCGTCAAGTGAGCCTGCGCCCCATCATCCTGTCTGGCACCCCTGAGGGACCGGGGAACGACTCGGGTCTGTTGACCAAGACCAAATCAAAGACGCAGCGGCCACCGTTATACAAGGTGATGCTGCTGAACGATGATTACACGCCGATGGAATTTGTCGTGCATGTGCTGGAGCGTTTTTTCGGGCTTAGCCATGCGCAGGCCTTCGACATCATGCTGACAGTCCACAAGAAGGGGTTGGCCGTGGTGGGGGTGTTTTCGTTCGAGGTGGCCGAAACAAAAGTGGCGCAAGTGATGGATTTCGCGCGCCGCCATCAGCACCCGCTGCAATGCACGATGGAGAAGGAGTAGGCCCTTCCGCTGGGGCAGTCTCTGGGGCAAGCAGCAAGCGGGTTGACAGCTTTGACCACGCCAGCCATTTCCCGTTTCGTCGCAAGGTTGCGACTGTAATGAGGGAATGAGTGATGATGACCACCGTTAAGGCACTTTTCGTTGTAGCTGGCACATTTGCCATGTCGTCGGCAGCATTCGCCGACTGTTCGGCGGCGACGTTGAAAGGCCATTACACGTATTGGGCGCAAGGCGTGGATGCGGCCGGCAAGGTTTCGGCAGAAGTCGGACAAGAGATGTTTGACGGTGCTGGAAACATCGTAACCATCCTGTCGACGGCCGGTGTGGCAGAAGTGGCCAAGGACACCGGAACCTATACCGTCAACGCAGATTGCACCGGCACCAGCACCTATGCATCGGGCGCGACCTACACCATGCATGTTGCGCCGTCGGGTGATAGCTTTGTCTTTGCCTCGTCGCAGGCGGGCGTTGTGATTGCTGGCGAAAATTCACGCGTGGCCGAATAACGCCAAAGTTTTGGGGGCGCCGCGTTTGAACGCGGCGCCAACTTTGCCCGTGTTTCACCTTGCCCGTGTTTGATGGCGTGGGCATCTGGCGTGGCAGGCCTCTTGTGGTCCGGATACATCGGGGGTTCTGGTGTGCTTTCGGTGGCAGTTTCTGCCTTGGCTTGGCTTATCCGGTGGCGCCGCCTATGGTGCGCGGCGTTTTGCGAGAGGATGACCGATGCGATCTGCCCGACTGACCCAGGCGCTGGAAAGCGGGCTGTTCGCGGTGCCTGCGACCGGCAAGGTGGCGGTGATCCGGCCCCGGATCGGGGATGATCTTGCCGATCTGCCCAAGGACCGGGTCGAGGTGATCACCGGGTTCCGCCCCGATTTCGACTGGTTCGCGGCGCGGGGGCATGCGGTGCTGCGCGAAGGTGCGGGGCCTTATGCGGCGGCGGTGGTTTGTTTGCCGCGGTCCAAGGCACAGGCGCGGGCGTTGGTGGCGATGGCCGCAGGGCTGGTGGTGCCGGGCGGACCTGTGGCGGTGGACGGGCAAAAGACCGATGGGATTGACGGGCTGTTAAAGGAATTGCGCGGGCGGATTGCGCTGTCCGAGGCGCTGTCCAAGGCGCATGGCAAGCTGGCGGTTCTGACGGCGGGGCCGGGGCTGGAGGATTGGGCGGATGTGCCGGTGGATGTAGCCGGGTTCCGCACAGTGGCCGGCGTGTTTTCGGCGGATGGGATTGACCGGGGGTCTGCCCTGCTGGCGGCGGCCCTGCCGGGTGAGTTGAAGGGGCGGGTGGCCGATCTGGGCGCGGGCTGGGGCTTTCTGGCGCAGGCGGTTCTGGGCCGTGCAGGCGTGAAGGAATGTCATCTGGTCGAGGCCGAGGCGGATGCGCTGGACTGTGCGCGGGCGAATGTGACCGATGCGCGGGCCGTGTTTCATTGGGCGGATGCGATCACGGTGAAACTGCCAAAGGTGATGGATCACGTGGTGATGAACCCGCCGTTCCATCAGGGGCGGGATGCTGATCCGGGGCTGGGGATTGCGTTTATCGGCGCTGCGGCGCGGATGCTGTCGCCGCCGGGTGTGCTGTGGCTGGTTGCGAACCGGCACTTGCCTTATGATCGTGTGCTGACCACCTTGTTCCGTGAGGTGCAGGATATTGGCGGTGATGCCGCGTTTCGGGTTATACGGGCGTCGCACCCGATCAGGGCGCGCTAGGCAGGGAATTCCATGAGCTTTTCCATATCGGGCAAGACGGCCATCGTGACAGGGGCGGCCAACGGGATCGGGCTGGCGATTGCGCGGCACTTTCAGGACAAAGGGGCGAATGTGATGTTCGCCGACATGGATGAGGTGCGGCTGGAAGATCAAGTCGGCGAAGAGGCGCGGGCCGAAGGGCAGGTGCGCATGTTCGCAGGTGATCTGCGGCAAAAGCTGACGATGGCGAACCTGCTGTCGGCCACGGTGGATGCCTTTGACCGGATCGACATTCTGGTGAATGCCAGTCGGCAATGCGCGCTGTCAGATGCGCTGGACCCTGAAAAGGACGCGGTGGAGGAATTGCTGGAGCAGAACCTGCTGACCAGCCTGCGGCTAAGCCAGATGGCGGCAAAGCGGATGATCCAGAAGGCGGAAAAGTCCGGGGTAGAGGGGATGATCGGGTCGATCATCAACCTGTCATCGTTGGCGGCGGTGCGGACGCAGCCGCAGCTTTTGGGCTATTCGATCAGTTCGGCGGCGGTGGAACAGATGACGCGGTCGCTGGCCGTGGCTTTGGCACCCAAGGGGATCCGGGTGAATGCGGTATCGTTTGGGTCGGTGATGAGCGCGTCCTTGCAAAGCGAGCTGCGCGAACATCCGAACTGGCGTGATCTGATCGAGGCGGGGACACCGCTGGGACGGATTGCCAGCGCGGATGAGGTGGCCGAGGCGGCGCATTTCCTGGCGTCGGATGCGGCGGGGTTCATGACGGGGCAGGTGCTGACGCTGGATGGTGGGCGCGGGCTGCTGGATGCGGTGTCGGCGCCGACCTTTTGATCATTCGGGATATTGCGCCTTGCACTGGGCGATGACGGGTTGCGCCGCGCGGGACAGTTCGTCACGGCGTTGCAGCAGGCTTTCCAGCTTTGCCCGTTCGGCATTCAGGTCGATGGCCTTTGGCCGGGTGCGGGTTTCCGGTTCGTCGTCAAAGCAATAGCGGGCGACGGGGGTCGGGTTGGCCGGGTCGCCAGAGGGTCGGTAATCGCAGATCTGCCAGACCGGGACAAAGACGGTGTATTCCTCGATGGCATAGCCGCGGGCGAGGTTGCCTTGGGTTTCATCCACCAGTCGTTGCATCGTCCGCAGGTCGCGGGTGTTGCGGTTGATGCACTGTTCCTGCGGTGTGCCGCAGGCGGTAAGGATCAGTAGGGCGGGAAGAAGGATACGGCGCATGGGGGATGTCCTGTGGTTCGCGCCCATTTTACGCACTTGGGCGTCTGGTGCCAAATGCCGTGTTGTTGAGCGGGGTTTTCCAATGCTAGGCATGGCGCTGTAAATCTGGAGAGACACCGATGACTGACCCGTTCGATGCCCGCAAAGCCCGTGCTGCCGCATGGTTCCGTGAATTGCGGGATCAGATCGTGGCAGCGTTCGAGGGGCTGGAGGACCGGTATGGGACGGGCATTCCGGGCCGGTTCGAGGTGACGCCGACGACGCGGGCCGATGGCGGCGGCGGGTTGATGAGCGTGATGCGCGGCGGCCGGGTGTTTGAAAAGGTGGGCGTCAACGTGTCCGAGGTGCATGGCACCCTGGGCGAGCGGGCGCAAAAGGCGATGGCGGCGCGGGGGGTGCCGGGGATGGATACCGACCCGCGGTTCTGGGCCAGCGGAATTTCTTTGGTGGCGCATATGGTAAACCCGCACGCGCCGGCGGTGCATATGAACACGCGGATGTTCTGGACACCCCATGCGGCGTGGTTCGGCGGCGGATCGGACCTGAACCCGGCGATTGAATACCCCGAAGATACGGCGCATTTCCACGGCCAGATGCAGGCGGCCTGTGATGCGCATGATCCGGGCTATTACCCGAAGTTCAAGGCCTGGGCGGATGAGTATTTCTTTGTGCCGCATCGCGGGCGGGCGCGTGGCGTGGGCGGCATCTTTTACGACGACCTGCACACCGACGACTGGGAGGCGGATTTCGCCTTTACGCAAGAGGTTGGGCGGCATTTCCTGCCGGCCTTCGTGCCAGTAACAGAGCGGCGGGTGAATACGCCCTTTACCGAGGCCGACCGCGAGGCGCAGTTGATTCATCGCGGGCTGTATGCGGAATACAACCTTGTCTATGACCGGGGAACGAAGTTCGGGCTTGAGACGGGGCATGATGCCAATGCCGTGCTGATGAGCCTGCCGCCGATTGCGAAATGGACGTAATCCGCGCAGACGGCCAGACGGCAAGGGAGCAGCACATGGCAGATATCGAGATACGGGCGCGCGCCTTCTGGACGGATGTCGAGGGGGCGGAACACGCCGTCGGGTTCGCGGCAAGCGAAGACCCCGAAGATGGGTATGTCATCCTTGAGGGCCGTCCGGGCGACCGGAAGGGGCTGTATCTGGAAGTGTCGGACGAGATTTTTGCCGCCAAGGATGCGGTGGAAGCGGTCGAATTCACCGATACCGGATTCACGCTGGCCATCCGGCCCGCGATGGCCGCAAAACTGGGTATGGTCAGTGCTGTGGTGGTGTTCGTTGGTGCGGATGATGCCGACGGGCAGGCGGCGCTGGCGGTGCTGAAGGCGCTTCTGGCCTAAGGAAACAGCTTTGGTTTCAGGTGCTTGCTGTCGCCAAACTGCAACACAAAGTTGTGGAGGCGGGCGGGAAGGGTTTGCCCGAACCGCATTGGTTTGCTATCCTTTTCACACAATAAGAAACTTACCTGAGGCATAGAGCACCATGAAGAATTACACGATGACCACCGCTCTTGCGGTGGCACTTTCGGCTGGTATGGCCGCGGCACAAGAGTTCAAGGGCGATATCACCCTTGGCTATTCGGCCTTTACCGAAGATACGTCGGTCAATCGGCTTTCTGCAGATGGCGCGTTCGAGTTCGGGGTCACGGATCAGGCATCCGTGCAGCTTGATCTTGGGCTTTACGGCTTTGGCGCGACCAATTTTGAAGGCACCAATTTTGTCCTGCACGGGATTTTCGATGTAAGCCCCGAGGCATCGGCCGGTCTTTTCTTTGGCATGGAAGATCTGCAAGGCGTCGATATTGATTTCTATGGTCTGGAATATGGCCAGAGCTTTGGGACCGGGGCTGTCGAGGTATACCTTGCACGCGGCGAGGAAGCGGGCATTGACGGAACCGTCTTTGGCATTGAAGGCAAAATGGCACTGTCCGACAGCTTTGGGTTGGGCGTGAAGTTCGACAACGCCGATTTCAACGGGGCTGTCGACGTAACGCGCATCGGTGTGAAGGGCGAATATGCGCTGGGCGAGGGGTCTTCGGTTTATGGCGAGGTCGGGTCGCTGCGGGCGTCCGGGTTTGGTCTTACCGGCAGCGAGCCGTTTGTCGGTGTCGGCCTGTCGATTGATCTGGGCAGCGACGAGGCGACCTTTGGTCGGCGTGGTCTGATCAATCTTCTGCCCGGTCTTTAAGCCCTAGACCTGCTGCCACAACAGGGCAGCCACACCAGCAAGGATGACGGCCATCCCAAGGAGTTGCCTTGGGGTGGTCTTTTGCCGGAAATGGACCCATGAGACGAGTTGGGCCATCGGCACCTCGACCAGCGCGAAGGTGCGGACATTGGCGGCGGTGGTCAGCGAGAATCCGGTGAACCAGCAGGCCGACGCGAAGGCACCCAGAAAGCCTGCGATCAGCGATGTGCGCCAGACGCGGAATGACCCTGCCAGCGCGGCGCGGTCAAACAGGATAAGCCAGATCAGCAGAGTGGTGGTCTGGATCGCCAGCGCAAGGGTAAGCGTCGTCAGCGCGCGGATCAGGAATGTGCCATCCGGCAGCGCGGTGATGCCACCGCGAAAGCCGATGGCGGCGAGGCCGTAGCCAAGGCCAGCCAGCAGGCCCAGCGCGGCGGGGCGGGCGTGGAAGAAGTGGCCAAGCGTTGGGCCGGTTTTGACCGACAGGATCAGCACGCCCGTAACCGCGATGGCAATGGCGGCAAGGATGCCGGGGGTAAGACTGTCGCCCAGCAGCGCCACGCCAAGAAGCGCCACAAGGACGGGTTCGGTTTTCAGCCAGGCGGTGGCGACGCCGAAGGATTGGTCCTTCATCAACACCAGCATCAGCGCGGTTCCGGCGATCTGCGCCCAGGCGCCAAGCGCCGTCCAGCCAAGGGTGGCGGGGCCGGGCAGCGGCACCGGTTCGGCTGCCCAGAACGTGACGGCCAGCAGGAACAGGGCGGCAAATGGCAAGCCGAACAGAAAGCGCACCTGCGTTGCGCCGACGGTGCCAAGCGCGGTGGTCAGCCCCGCCTGCGTCGCATTGCGCCCGGTCTGGGCGATGGCGCCCAGAAGCGCGGCCCAGACCCAAAGCGCCATGTCAGGAACTGCGGACCGTGTCGATCATCAGTTGCACATTGTCGGGGTTGGCATCGGGGGTGATGCCGTGGCCAAGGTTGAAGATGTGTGGGCCGCCCCGGAAGGCCTGCACCACGCGGCGGGTTTCCCGCACCAGCGCGTCGCCCCCGGTGACCATGTGTTCAGGGGCAAGGTTGCCCTGCACGCACCCACCCGGCTGCACATGTTCCGCGCCCCATTCGGGCGTGATGGAATTATCCAGCGCCACGCAATCGGCCCCGGTCTTGGCGGCGAAACCGATATAGCCATCCCCTGCCTCGCGCGGGAAGGCGATGATGGGCAGGCCGGGGTGGCGGTCTTTCAGCGCCGCGATGATGCGGGCGGCGGGTTTTACGGCGAAATCTTCGAAATCCGCGCCTTTCAGGGAGCCGGCCCAGCTGTCGAACAGCTTTACCACCTCGGCCCCGGCATTCACCTGTGCCGAAAGGTATTCAACCGTCGATTCGGTGATGCGGTCGATCAGCGCGCTAAAGGTGGCGCGGTCAGTATTTTTCAATGCATGCGCGGCGGCCTGATCCTTGGATCCCTGCCCCGCGATCATGTAGGTGGCTACGGTCCAGGGCGCACCGGCAAAGCCGATCAGCGTGGTTTCCGGCGGCAATTCGCGCGCCAGGATGCGAACGGTTTCATAAATGGGCGACAGGGTGTCGTGGATGGCATCGGTCGGCTTAAGCGCCTTGACCTGATCCATCGTGGTGGTGGTTTCCATCCGCGGGCCTTCGCCGGTTTCAAACCAGAGTTTTGGCCCCAAGGCCTGGGGCAGCAGCAGGATATCGGCAAACAGGATCGCCGCATCGAACCCGTAGCGGCGGATCGGCTGCAACGTCACCTCGGCCGCGAGTTCGGGGTTGTAGCAGAGTTTCAGGAAATCGCCCGCCTGCGCGCGGGTGGCGCGGTATTCGGGCAGGTAGCGGCCCGCCTGACGCATCATCCAGATGGGCGGCGTGGGCAGGGTTTCCCCGGCAAGGGCGCGCAGGATGGTCTTGGCGGGTTTGGTCATGGGCGGGCTTTCAGGCTGGTGTCGCCATTGGAGCGGTCGACAATGGATTGCAGGGAGGACATGGCAAAGCGCCAGGCGCCCAGATGCCAGAGGAAAGAGATCACGATCACCGCCAGCGCCATCAGGGTGCCTTGCGCCCACCATGTGACAGCGGCGATGGGAATGGTTGCAGTGGCCGAGACGATGAAGGCCACGAGGATGGTCAGGCCGTTCGCGCCGTTGATCCCGCCAAGGATCGCGCTGCGTTCCATCCAGAACGCGAGAGAGAGGAGCGCGACAGAGCCGAGAAAGGCGAAGAAAAGGAACAGCGTCATGGCGTCATGGGTCGGCTGGCAGGGCGCGCTTGTCAAGAGTTGTCAGGCAAAGATGACAGTTGTATGCCTTGGCGCATGATGCATCCGCTTCCCTCCCCCGCCCAACCGCTGAAGATCGGCACCCGTGGTTCCCCCCTTGCGCTGTGGCAGGCGCATGAGGTGCGGCGTTGTCTGGGGGTGGCCTTTGGCCTGCCCGATGAAGCGTTCGAGATTGTGGTCATCAAGGTGACGGGCGACCAGATTCTGGACAAGCCGCTGAAAGAGATCGGCGGCAAGGGGCTGTTCACACGCGAAATCGAGGAGGCCTTGATCGACGGGGCCATAGATATAGCGGTTCATTCGATGAAGGACATGCCGACGGCGCAGCCCGAGGGGCTGGTGCTGGATTGCTATCTGCCGCGCGAGGATGTGCGGGATGGGTTCGTGTCACCCGGCGTGGCGACGCTGGCTGATCTGCCGCAGGGCGCGGTGGTGGGATCGTCGAGTTTGCGGCGGCGGGCGCAACTGGCGCTGCGTCGGCCCGATCTGCGGCTGGTGGAGTTCCGTGGGAATGTGCAGACGCGGATGCGCAAGCTGGAGGACGGGGTGGCAGTGGCGACCTTTCTGGCGATGGCGGGGTTGAATCGGCTGGGCATGGCGCATGTGGCGCGGGCGGCGATTGCGCCCGAAGAGATGCTGCCTGCGGTGGCACAGGGGGCCATTGGCATAGAAAGACGTGTGGCGGATCAACGGGTTGCGGAGTTGTTGGCGGCGATCCACCATCACGAGACGGGTGTCAGGCTGGCCGCCGAGCGGGGGATGCTGGCGCGGCTGGATGGATCCTGTGAGACGCCGATTGCCGGACTGGCGGTGCTGGACGGGGATGCGCTGTGGCTGCGGGGGGAGATTCTGCGCCCGGATGGCAGCGAGTCGATCACCGGAGAGCGGCGGGGTGCGGCTGCGGATGCGGCGGCGCTGGGGCGTGATCTGGCGGAGGAGTTGCTGGGGCGGGCACCGGCGGGGTTCTTTAGCTGGCGCTAAGTGTCTGGAACGCTGCGTTAATTCGGGACGAATTGGCAAAAGGGCGGTGCAACAGCCGGTGCAGACGAGCAGTGCAGACGGCTGTGCAGACGCACGGTGCCTGTTTGATCCGTTAACCATGGCAAAACGGGTGAGTCGGAGGGTTGCGACCTTTCGGGGGTAAGCGCCCTAGCTGCGCGCCCGGTCCACCCACAACAGCGTGCCTGCCGCGATCAGCGCGACGGCGGCACCGATCAGGGCGGTGAGGGCGTAGCCTGCGAACACCGCGCCGAGGGCGAAGGCGGCGGCGGCGAGGAGTTCCGACACCAGCCGTTGCAGGGCGATCATTGCGCCGGATGTGCCAGGGCGACCGGCGAGCAGATCCTGATAATAGGCGATGGGCAGGGTGAGGATGGCGGCACCCCCGAGGCCTGCGAAGAGCGTCAGCAGCCAAAGCCACGGGGTTTCCGTCAGCACCGGCATAAGGGCGAGGTGCGCGCAGTAAAGCACTGTTCCCGCGCCGATCAGCGTGGCGCGACGGAAGCGGTGGGTGATGCGGGGCAGGAGGAGCATGAAAGGCACCTCCCACCCCGCGACGAGGCCCACATAGAGCGCGACATCGCCGGCATCGCGGGTGGGCGAGGCGTCAAAGACCAGCGCGGTCAGGATCATGTAAAGGTTCCCCGCCGAGGCGATGGCACCCAAGAGCAACAGGCGCAGCAGGATGGGGGGGGATGCGATTTCGCCCATCGCGCGGCGGAAGTTAAGGCCGGAGGGGCGGTCTTCCCATGCGGTCTGGCCGTCGCGGGGCCATTTCAGGTGGAGAAGGACCGACAGGGTGACGGCGGCGATGGTGGCCGAGAGATAGACCGCCATGACATCCACCCCGGCCCCGAAGGCGAAGGTCCAGAAGACCAGCATGGCAAGGAAGCTGAGCGAGAGCGCGGCGCGGATGGTGGCAAGGATGGCGTCGCGGGCGGCCCCTTCATCGGACCGGGCAAGGCGCGCGAGGGCGAATAACTGGCCGTAAAGCGAGGTGGCGACGGGAAACAGCAGGCCGTGGCAGAGCGCGAAGGTGAGTGGCGAGGGCGCGGCATACATCAACCCAACCCCCGCCGTGCCGGAGGCAGCGGTCAAAAGCGCGATGCGGCGGCGGCCCCTGCCCTGATCGGTGAGGATGCCCAGCAGGACCGAGGCCGTGACCGACACGGCAGAGGCGGCGACAAGGATCAGCGCGAAGGCGGGTTCGGACAGGCCGATGCGTTCGATGCCCACCAGCGACTGATAGGGATAGACCGAGGCATTCAGCGCCCCAAGCAGCAGAAGGGCAATCGCAATCAGCCGCAGGGTCGGGTCGCGCAGCACGGCAAGGGAGGACATGGATCAGGCTTTCGCAGGCGGGATGACCTTGCCGGGGTTCATCAGGTTGTTGGGATCAAGCGCGCCCTTGATGGCGCGCATTACATCCAGCGCGACCGGGTCTTTGCGGCGGGACATCGAATTGAGTTTGGACAGGCCCACGCCATGTTCGGCCGAGAAGGAGCCGCCGAGGTCTTGGACCACATCCTCGATTGCGGTGATGACACGGTCATAAAGCGTCTTGGACGGGTCGCCGGGATAGACCGAGAAATGCAGGTTGCCATCGCCCAGATGGGCCACGGTGACGGTATCGGCAGCGGGGACGATTTCGGCAAGGCGGGGTGTGATGCGGTCAAGGAAGGCGGCGACCTTGTCCAATGGCACGGCAATATCGCTGTCGATCATCGGTTTGACCGCTGCGCCGATTTCGGCCGCGGCTTCGCGGCGCGCCCACATGGCGCTGCGCTGGGCATCGGAGCGGGCGATCTGGGCATCAAGGATCAGGCCTTCGTCCATCAGTTGGGCGAGGGTGGATTCCAACAGGTCGGTGAGGGGGATGGTGCCATCGGCCTGCGCGGTGGTCAGCGCCGGGGAGGTGGCCGCAAGTTCGACAAGGATTGTGCAGCCCTGCGGTTGGTCGAAAGGCTGGCCGATATCGGGGCGGACCTGGATCAGGCGGCGCATATAATCGGCGGGCATGTATTCAAACGCCTCGACCAGCCCGCCGGAGGCGGCTTGCAGGCGGTTGAGGAGCGTGAGCGCATCAGGCAGCGAGCGGGCGGCAAGCGTGGCCGTGGCCTGCGCGCGCGGGGCGGGGACGAGTTTCATCACGGCGGCGGTGATGATGCCAAGCGTGCCTTCGGCCCCGATGAAAAGCTGTTTCAGATCGTAGCCGGAATTGTCCTTGTGCAGTTCGGACATAAGGTTGAGGACGCGGCCATCGGGAAGAACGACCTCTAGCCCCAGGCAGAGCGCACGGGTGGAGCCGTAGCGCAGGACGTTGGAGCCGCCTGCGTTGGTGGATAGGACGCCACCGATCATGGCCGACCCGCGCGCGCCGAACCACAGCGGGAAGTAAAGGCCGTGGTCGGCGGCGGCGTCGTGAAGGCGCGACAGGATGACCCCGGCTTCCACGATGGCGATGCGGGAGGGGGCGCGGATGTCGCGGATGCGGTTGAGGCGTTCGGTGGACAGGAGCAAGCCCCCGTCGGTGAAGGTGCCGCCGGTGAGGCCGGTATTGCCCGATATGGGGATGACGGGGATGCCGTGGTGTGCGGCGATTTTGACGGTTTCCGCCACCTGAGCCGTGGAACCGGGGCGGGCGACGGCGCAGGGGGTGCCGTGAAAATTGCCCATCCAATCCTGTGCATGGCGGGCCATGTCGGGACCGGTCAGGACATTTGCCGCGCCAAGAAGGGCGTTGAGATCGGCGACAAGGGACATGGGCGGCTCTCCGTCTGGTGGCGGAGTGATCGGACGGGCGGGGGCGAAGTGCAAGGGGGGTTGATGGGGGCCGTTGCCCCCCCCTTTGCGCGGATCAGTCTGCGGCGGCCTGGGCCAGTTCAAGGATGCTGGGACCAAGACCTTCGACGATCTTTGCCACGCCTTCGCGGCTGGGGTGGATGCCGTCGGGCTGCATCCAGGGGGCAAGGTGGGCCAGATCGGTGGCATCGGGGGCGAGGGGGCGCAAAGAAGGGCATGGCCAGCCCGCGCGCCATAGGTTTTGGGCGATGTCACCATAAAGGCTGTCAAAAAGCGGTCTTGAAGTCGGGGCCGTAATTGCCAGGAGCCTGCATCGGGATGATCAGCACGTCCAGCCCACGATCTGTGGCTTGACGATGGCGTCCATGTTCTTGCGCGATTCCGTGGGGGGCAGGCCACGCAGCAGGTCATTCCCGCCAAGGGTGACGATCAGCGCGTCGGTTTCCGGGGTCAGCGACCAATCCAGCCGCGACAGGCCGCCGGCGGTGGTATCGCCCGAGACGCCGGCGTTGAT
>OY288164.1 GCA_958439195.1 uncultured Paracoccaceae bacterium | reverse complement strand
CACTTCCACTGCCCCGGTCGCGGCGGCAGGCAGTTTGGCGGCCCAGTCCCGCGCGCTTTCCAGATCGGGCACGTCGATCTGAAAGAACCCGCCCAGCACCAAAGGTGTGCTGGCAATGTCACTGGTCACGAAGACCGGCACTTCGATCAGTGCCGCCCCGCCCCGCAACACCCCTGCGGCCTGTGCATCGGCCCCGAAAGCGGCATAGGCGGCCCAATAGGCGGCCCCATCCGCGCCCGGATCGGTGCGGCGGGCAATCTGGTCTGGGGTTTCATGCACCAAAAGCACAAAGGGTTCTGCCTTGGCGGCAGCCGCGGTCAGGGCCAAGCCGCAGCTTACGGCCAAAAGGCAGGTCAGGGCCGTGCGTTTCATCCTTGTCTCTCCTTGTTTCGCGCAGGCGACCGCCGCCCGCATGATCCAATGAGCGGCGGACATCCCCGATTTTGACAGGCGGATCGAAAAACTGCCGCAGAGGCGAAAAAAGTCTGGTGATCCGGAAAGAAACCGGTGATCCGGGAAGAAACTGGCGGCGCGAATGGCGACGGCAACAAAAAAGGCGCGCAGTGTGCAACTGCGCGCCTTTTCTGTCTGATGGGATGAACGGTTCAGCCGTCAGTCGGTGCCGGGGCCGCAGTCGCGGCCGGGGCGGGAACAACAACCGGGGCCGGTGCCTGAAGCGCCGCAGGCACCCCTTGCAGCTGTTGGTTGAACGTCGGCATCGCAGCCGGAACCACCACCGCGGCCGGTGCAGGCGCCGCGGCGACCTTGGGCTTTGGCGCGGGTGGCGGCAGAACCAGACGGGTCGGATAATTGCCATCCCGTGTCAGCACCACAACCTTTTCCCCACCTTTCAGCCGGCTATACAGGTCCATCACATCCTGATTGATCATGCGGATGCACCCCGAAGATGCATTGCGCCCGATCGACCGCCATTCCGGCGTTCCGTGGATGCGATAGCCGTAATCCACCCCATTCGTGGTCAGGTAAATCGCCCGCGCACCCAGCGGGTTGGACGGGCCACCCGGTTGGCCATTCTTCCACTTTGCCAGCTTCGGATCGCGGGCGATCATTTCGGCGGGCGGGGTCCAGGTGGGCCAGGGCTTTTTTTCGCTGACAATCGCGGTGCCAGACCATTCAAACCCGGACCGCCCGACGGAAATGCCATAGCGGATGGCTTGGTTCTTGCCGGTCACATAATGCAGCACGCGCTGCGCCGGGTTGATGATGATCGTCCCCGGCACTTCATTGGTCGGGAAATAGACCGACTGCCGACGGAATTGCTGGGGGATTTCCTCGACCGGCAGGGCGGGAATGTCGATATTGGCGTCCTTGGTGGCCAGATAGGCGCCTTGCACCTCTTTCGGGGCAGGGGGCTGGGCCAGCCCGGCCTCTACCATCGCGGGATCAGGGACGCAGGCCGACAGCACGGCGGCAAATGCACCGGCGATCAGGGTTCGGATGAGGGTTGTAAAACTGGCGCGCATCAATTCATCGGTCCATATGTTTCGCAGGGCGAGCAGCGCCTGCGCGGGTTTTCGCAGCCTAACCTAACGGTTGCAGGCGCTTGCGTCAAAGAATCAAAGCGTCCTCTGCACCTGCCAAAGCGCGGGCAACAGTGGAACCGCCTGCATCCGTCGCAGATAAGCCACACCTGACGTGGCCTTGGCGCCGCGCATGCTGCCGACGACCCTGTCCACGTCGGACAAAGGGTTGAATCGCCCGCGACGCAAGCAAACCGCGTGACACGTCCGTTTTCGGCCAGCCCGGCCCTGCACGTTCAATCCAGCGCCCGCCGCATCGCACGGCTAAGGGTCAGGGCATGCGAGATGTCCTTTTCCGGGTGGCCGGGAATGGATGTCAGGTCCGGCGCGAAACGCCAGCCATGACGGGCAAAAAAGGATTGCGCATGGCGGCTGGCAATCACCGTCAGATCGATGATGCCCCGCAGCCGCGCCTCATCCATCAGCGCGGCATAAAGCTGGTCGGCAAGGCCGGTTCCCATCCGATCCGGCGTCACGAAGGCCATGTTCAGATAGCCTGTCGCCTCCAGCATGAAAAACCCCGTCACCCTGTCGCCTTCATCCGCGACAAGGGTGATGTGCTGCGCCAGCCAGTCACCCCAATCGTCCGGCATGGTCGGATCGGGCAGCCATTCCCGCAGCTCCGCTGCGGAATAGCGGCTGGCCGCGCCGATCTGCACGGCCTGCACGAAAACGGCATGGGTCGCTTTGGCATCCGGCAGGGCAAAGGGGCGGATGCGGGCCATACCGCTATCCGGCCGCAACCGCATCCACTTCGGCCAGCAGGGCAGGTGTGGCCAGCCCCGCCACGATCAGCAGCGTCGCTGCGGGCAGGGGGCCATCCCCGATCCATGCATCCCGGCGGGCGCGATAGGTGGCTACGGCCTCGGGCGTGTTCACCGTCAGATAGACCGTCAGCTTTACCAGATCGCCGCGCCCCATCCCCGCCGCCGCCAGCCCCGCCTGAACATTGGCGAAACAGGCGTCAAGCTGTGCCGCCAACCCGTCAGCCACGCGACCATCCGGCAGCGTCCCGATCTGGCCTGACAGATGCAGCCAGCGCGGCGCCCCCTCCACCAGCACGGCATGGGCATAGCGCGAGGCGGGGGCGGCGATGCCTTCGGGGTTCCAGCGGCGGATGGTGGTCATGGGCTTCTCCGGGGGTCAGGTGACGCGGACTTTGGTTTTGCGTCAGGTGACGCGGGCCTTGGTTTTGTACTCTGCGCGGTCCCACAGCGCCTTGTCCATCACTTCGGCCAGAATACCCACCGCGCCCGACACATCGTCAAAGGTGGTGTAAAGCGGCGTGAACCCGAACCGCAGGATATCGGGCGCGCGGAAATCGCCGATCACGCCCCGCGCAATCAGCGCCTGCATGATGGCATACCCTTCGGGGTGGCGGAAACTCACCTGCGAACCCCGGTTTTCCGGGTCGCGCGGGCTGGCCAGTGTCAGGCTGGGGCAGGCGGCCTCCACTTCGGCGATGAAACGTTCCGTCAATTCGATGGATCGCGCGCGCACATCAGCCATGGTCGTCATGTCCCAGACATCCATCGCCGCCTCAAGTGCTGCCAGTTGCAGCACGGGCGGCGTGCCCACGCGCATCCGTTCCACCCCACGACCGGGGCGATAGCCCAGATCAAAGGCAAAAGGGGATTCGTGACCCAGCCAGCCCGACAACGCCGGACGCGCCCGTTCGGCATGGCGCGGGGCCACATAGATGAAGGCCGGGCCACCGGGGCCGGAGTTAAGGTATTTGTAGGTGCAGCCCACCGCGAAATCCGCCCCCACCCCGGCCAGATCCACCGGCAGCGCCCCCGCCGAATGCGCCAGATCCCAGACCGTCAGCGCGCCCATTTCATGCGCCCGCGCGTTGATCGCCGCCATGTCATGCTTGCGGCCCGTGCGGTAATCCACTTCTGTTATCATCGTGACGGCCACTGTGTCGTCGATGGCCCCCAGCACCTCTTCCGGCGCGACAGTCCGCAAGGTGTAGCCATCGCCCAACGTCCGCACCAAACCATCCGCCATATACAGGTCTGACGGGAAATTCCCGGTATCCGACAGGATCACCCGCCGCGTCGGGTTCATCTCAAGCGCCGAGGCCAGCGCCTGATAGACCTTGATCGACAGCGTATCCCCCATCACCACCGTGCCGGGTTCCGCCCCGATCAGCCGGGCGATGCGGTCACCCACACGGGCGGGCTGTTCCATCCATCCGGCCTTGTTCCAGCCGGTGATCAGCATCTGCCCCCATTCCGCCTGCACCGCCTGCGCCACCCGTGCAGCGGCCGCCTTCGGCAACGGCCCCAACGAATTGCCGTCCAGATAGATGATCCCGTCGGGCAAATCGAACGCGGCCCGCGTGGCGGCGAAATCGGTGGTCATCGGTGGCTCCCCCTTGTGTCGGGCTGCACAATGCCCCGTCGCCGCGCCCGCCACAACCGCCCCGCTGGCCCAAACCATGCCGGATTCGGTGGCCAAGACGTCGAATTTCGCCCTTGGGGGCTTGCCATTCCCGGCGGGGAACGGAAGAAAGTGCGCGATTGGACAAGGGGGATGTCACCTGTGCCGAAATGGATCGACCTGCCGCCGATCTGGCTGGCTGCCTTTCTGGCGGCGGTCTGGGGGTTAGATCGTGTCCTGCCGATGAACCTGTTCGGCCAGATCGGCGATCTTCTGGCGGCTGGATTGGCGCTTGTGGGCGCTGGTCTGTTCGGCGGCGCGCTGCGTGCATTTGCACGGGCGCGCACGACGGTGATCCCGCACAGGTTGCCGCAGGCACTGGTTACATCGGGCGTATTCAGGTTCAGCCGCAACCCCATTTATCTGGCGGATGCGGGCTTTCTGACGGCGGCGATCCTGTGGCTGGACGTGCCACAGGCGCTGCCCCTTGTGCCGCTGTTCATGGCGCTGATCCGCATCCGGTTCATCATGGCGGAAGAACAACGCCTGCGCACCGTCTTTGGTGCCGCTTTTGATGATTGGGCCGCCCGCGTGCGGCGGTGGTTGTGATCCTGCGGCCCTTCTGATTGGCAACAGTCGGAAAAGTGACGGCAGGGGTTTGAAATATTGTTGCGCGGTGATAAGTGCCGCAGGGATGAGCAACCGGATGCTGCCATCGCAGCGACAGACGGGGGAAAAAACGTGAAAATCGGGGCACCGACAGAGATATTCGAAGGCGAGAACCGGGTGGCAATGACCCCCGATTCCGTGATGGCGCTGGCCAAGCTGGGCCATACAAGCGTGGTTCAATCCGGGGCAGGGGCCAAGGCCGGCTTTTCTGATGCCGCCTATGCCGCAGCCGGGGCCGAGGTGCTTCCCGATGCCAAGGCGGTGTTCGACGCCGCTGATGTGGTGGTCAAGGTGCGCGGCCCCGAAGCGTCGGAGGCCGCGATGCTCAAGCGTGGCCAGACGCTGATCAGCTTTTTCTGGCCCGCCCAGAACGAGGCGCTGCTGAAGCAGGTCGCCGATCAGGGCGCAACCGTCGTGGCCATGGACATGGTCCCGCGCATTTCCCGCGCGCAGAAGATGGACGCGCTGTCATCGATGGCCAATATCGCGGGCTATCGCGCGGTGATCGAGGCCGGGAACAATTTCGGCCGTTTCTTCACCGGGCAGGTCACGGCAGCGGGTAAGGTGCCACCGGCCAAGGTTCTGATCGTGGGGGCGGGCGTGGCGGGGCTTGCCGCCATCGGGACGTCCGTTTCCCTTGGTGCCATCGTCAACGCCTTCGATGTGCGCCCCGAAGTGGCCGAACAGATCGAATCGATGGGCGCGAGCTTTGTCTACCTGGAATTCGACGCCTCTGAACTGCCTGATGGGGCCGCGACGGGCGGCTATGCCGCGCCCTCCAGCCCGGCCTTTGCCGCCAAGCAGCTTGCCAAATTCCGCGAGCTTGCGCCGGAAATGGACATCGTCATCACCACCGCCCTGATCCCCGGCCGTCCCGCGCCGAAGCTGTGGACGGCGGATATGGTCGCCATGATGAAGCCCGGCTCTGTCATCATCGACCTTGCCGCCGAACGCGGCGGCAACTGCGACCTGACGGTGCCGGACCAGAAGATCGTATCTGAAAACGGCGTCACCATCGTGGGTTACACCGATTTTCCCAGCCGGATGGCGACCCAGTCGTCGACGCTTTATGCCACCAATATCCGCCACATGCTGACGGACCTGACCCCCAAGAAAGACGGTGTCATCGTCCACAACATGGAAGATGACGTGATCCGCGGGGCCACCGTGGCGCATGAAGGCGCAGTGACCTATCCACCGCCGCCGCCCAAGATTGCCGCCATCGCAGCGGCCAAGCCCAAGGAAAAGGTCAAGGAACTGACGGCTGATGAGAAGCGGGCCAAGGAAGTTGCCGCCTTCAAGACGCAGACCCGCAATCAGGTGGGCATGCTTTTGGGTGGTGGCGCGCTGATCCTGCTTGCAGGCATCTACACCCCCGCCAGCTTCATGTCGCATTTCATCGTCTTTGTGCTGTCGGTCTATGTCGGCGTTCAGGTCATCTGGAACGTCTCGCATTCGCTGCACACGCCGCTGATGGCGATCACCAATGCGATTTCGTCGATCATCATCCTTGGCGCCTTGATGCAGATCGGGTCGGGCAACTGGCTTGTCGTCATTCTTGCCGCCTTGTCGGTCTTCATGGCGGGGATCAACATTTTCGGTGGCTTCATGGTCACCCGGCGCATGCTCGCCATGTTCCAGAAGTCGTAAGGAGTAGCGCGCGATGGAATACGGATTCACCACCGCCGCCTATGTTGTTGCGGCTGTTCTTATCATCCAATCCTTGGGCGGGTTGTCAGGCCAGGAAAGCGCCAAGCGCGCGGTTTGGTACGGCATCTTTGGCATGGGCCTGGCGGTTGCCGCCACGCTTATGGGACCGGGGGCTGGCAACTGGCTGATTTCTTTGGTCATGATCGCCATCGGCGGCGCCATCGGCTGGGTCGTCGCCCAGCGCGTGCAGATGACCGAAATGCCGCAACTTGTGGCAGCGATGCACAGCCTCGTCGGTCTTGCTGCTGTTTTCATCGGCTTTAACGCCGAGATTGAAATGGTTCGGATTGCGTCGCTCATCGCCGCAGGCGATGCCGACGGTCTGAACGCGTTGACAGGTTTTGCCCAGAAGGTTGCCGAAAAATCGGCGACCGAGATTAACATCCTGAAGATCGAAGTCTTCCTCGGCGTCTTCATCGGCGCGGTCACCTTTACCGGGTCGGTCATTGCCTATGGCAAACTGGCGGGCAAGGTGGATGGCAAGGCCAAGAAACTGCCCGGTGGCCACATGCTGAACGCCGGTGCCGCGATCCTGTCGCTGATCCTGCTGGTGATGTATTTCCAGGGTGCCGGAACATGGGCACTGCTCCTGATGACGCTGGCCGCCTTCTTCATCGGCTATCATCTGATCATGGGCATCGGCGGTGCGGATATGCCGGTCGTGGTGTCGATGCTGAACAGCTATTCCGGCTGGGCGGCAGCGGCTATCGGCTTTTCGCTGTCCAATGACCTGCTGATCGTGGTGGGGGCGCTGGTCGGTTCGTCGGGTGCCATCCTGTCCTATATCATGTGCAAGGCGATGAACCGGTCCTTCATCAGCGTGATCCTGGGCGGCTTTGGCGGCACCACCGGCCCCGCGATGGAAGTTACCGGCGAACAGATTGCGATTGATGCCGAAGGCGTTGCTGCGGCGTTGAACGATGCCGACTCGGTCATCATCATCCCCGGCTACGGCATGGCGGTGGCACAGGCACAGCAATCGGTGTCCGAATTGACCCGCAAACTGCGCGCCAAGGGCAAGAATGTGCGCTTTGCCATCCACCCCGTCGCGGGCCGCCTGCCGGGCCACATGAACGTGCTGCTGGCCGAGGCGAAGGTGCCTTACGACATCGTGCTGGAAATGGACGAAATCAACGACGACTTCCCCGAAACGGATGTCGCCATCGTCATCGGTTCGAATGACATCGTGAACCCCGCAGCGCAGGAAGACCCCAACAGCCCCATCGCCGGTATGCCGGTGCTGGAATGCTGGAAGGCGAAGCAGGTCTTTGTCTCCAAGCGCGGGCAGGGCACCGGCTATTCGGGGATCGAGAACCCGCTGTTCTTCAAGGAAAACACTCGGATGTTCTATGGCGACGCGAAAAAGTCCATCGATGCCTTGCTGCCGATGATCGACTGATCCGCACGGCCCGCCCACAGGCAAAGGCCCCGGTCGCAGGACCGGGGCCTTTTGCTTGCACGCTGCCCGCAAACCAGCCGCAACCGCCCAGGCTTCGGGCTTTTCTGCAACATCGGACTTGCATACCTCGGTATTCCGGCAAATCACTGGAACCACCGCCGCGCAGGTCCTACCTCGCAATCAAAGACCGACAGGACAGCCATGCCCACCGTAGCCGACCATCCCTTGCGTTATTCCCTTGTCAACGAATTGCACGCACGCCCCTTTCCCGCGCTCGAGGTGCCGTGCCATGCCGTCTACATGGCCTTCAAGGAACCGGTGGATGCCGCCAACCGCGACCGCGCCCGTGATCGCGCGCATCTTCTGGCGCTCTTGGATCGCCACGCCTCCAGCCATCCGCAGCCGGATGCCACGCATTTCTCTGGCCCCATCGGCCGCAATGACCTGAAATGGGAAAGCCATACCGAGTTTGTCACCTATTCCGCCTTCGGTCCCGGCCTGTCCACCCGCCCCTTTGACCCCGCCGAGGCAGAGGTGTTTCCCGAAGACTGGCTCGCCACCGCCCCCGGCAAACGCATCTGTTCCGTCCTGATCCGGGTCGAGGAACTGCCCGAAGATGATGAGGCCGTGATGGCCAAGCTGGAAGACTGGTTCGTTCCCGAAAGCCTGGCCGTCAGCCGAGTGGTCGATGGGGCCGCCATCGTTGCGGGCGATTTCCGCATCGATCCGGCCGGTCACATGCGCTTTGCCGTCTTTGTCCGCCCCGGCACCGGCACCCGCCGCGTGGGCCGCATCGTGCAGCGCCTGTGCGAGGTGGAAACCTACCGCTCCATGTCGATGCTGGGCCTGATGCGCGCGCGGCAATTGACCGGGCGGCTGAACGCGCTGGACCCCAAGCTGATGGAGCTTGTCTCGGCGCTGGATACATCGGAACGCTCGCCCGAGGCGGCCTTGCATGAATTGCTGACCATCTCGTCGGAACTGGAAAGTCTGGCCGTGCAATTCTCCTTCCGCTTCGGCGCGACGGCGGCCTATGAGGCGATCGTGAACCAACGGATCGAGGTGATGCGCGAGGCGCGTATCATGGGCCGCCAGACCTTTGGCGAATTCATGATGCGCCGCTATGATCCCGCCATGCGCACGGTGAAATCCGCCGAGGCGCGGTTGAAAAGCATGGCCGAACGGGCGCAGCGCGCGGCAGAGCTATTGCGCACGCGGGTGGATGTCGAACGCAGCGCGCAGAACCAGAAACTGCTGGAAAGCATGGACAAACGCGCAGACCTGCAACTGCGCCTGCAACGCACGGTCGAAGGGCTGTCCACCGTCGCCATCAGCTATTACGCGGTCAACCTTGCCGCCTATGCGCTGGAACCTCTGGCGCACCGCGTGCATCTGTCCCACGGCGCGCTGCTGGCCATCCTGACACCGATCGTGCTGGTCGGCGTCTGGCTGATGGTGCGCCGCATCCGCAACCATTTCGACTAGGCCCGCTCTTTCGTATCTTCTCTGCGGACAGCCCCCTGATTGTTCGGATGAAAAATCGCAATCTGCCGCGCCTACCGCCCACGAATCCGCGGGTCCAGCGCGTCACGCAGCCCGTCGCCGATGTAATTCACGCTCAGCACCGTCAGTGAAATGGCGATGCCCGGCCACATCACCCGCTCCGGATAGGTGCGGATCTCGGCGATCCCGTCATACAAAAGCCGCCCCCAGGTCGGGAAATCAGGTGGGAAGCCAAGGCCCAGAAACGACAGCACTGATTCCGTGATGATGGCCGCCGCAATCCCCAATGTTGCCGCTACCAGAACCGGCGACAGCACGTTGGGCAGGATATGCCGTGTGATGATCCGGCGCGATGGCGTGCCGATGGACCGTGCCGCCAGAACGAATTCCCGTTCCTTCAACGCCAGCACCTCGCCCCGCACCACACGCGCCGCCTGCATCCAACTGGTCAACCCGATGGCCAGCACGATCAGAAGGAAAGTTCCCAGCCGCGGGCCTAGCGTGCTGGCAATGCTGTCGCGGAACAGGAACATCATCACCAGCAGCAAGGGCAGCAGGGGCAGGGCCAGGAACAGGTCGGTCAACCGCATCAACAGCCCGTCCAACCGCCGGAAATAGCCCGCAATCACCCCCACCGTGGTGCCGATGAAGATGGCGACCAGCATCGCCACCGTCCCCACGGCCAGCGAAATGCGCCCGCCGAACATCATCCGCGCCAGCATGTCGCGGCCCAACTGATCCGTCCCCAAGGGATGCGCCAGGGATGGTCCCTGATTGCGCATCTTGAACATCTTTACCGTATCGCTTTCGATAAAATTCGGGTCGATCCGCCACACCAACGGCCCCGCCAGACAGACCAGCGCCAGCACCCCCAGCGTGATCAGCGCCAGCATCGCACCCTTGTGCTTGCGGAACTGCGCCCAGACATCCGCCCAGGGGCCGCGCACCCGTTCGGCCCGCGCCACGGCGGCAGAAACGGTTTCGGGGGCAGAAGGGGGGGCAGAAGGGGGGACTGACTCAGTCATACCGGATCCTCGGGTCAAGGATGCCATAAAGAATATCGGCAATCAGGTTGAACATCACGATCAGCACCGCAAAGATGAAGGTGATCGTCTGCACCGTCGGCAGATCAGACACGTTGATCGCCCCGATCAGGGCGGCCCCGATGCCGTTGATCTTGAAAATCTGTTCGGTCACGATGGCACCGCCAAACACCGTGGGCAGGCCCAACGCGATGACCGTCACCACCGGGATCAGCGAATTGCGCAAGACGTGCTTCAACAGCACTTTGCCTTCGCCCATCCCCTTGGCCCGTGCGGTGCGCACGTAATCCTGGCCCAGGTTTTCCAGCACGGATGACCGCGTATAGCGGCTGATCTCGGCCGCGTTGAACAGCGCCAGCACAGTCACGGGCAGGGCCATCTGCAACAGCATGGCCTTCATGCTGGCCCAATCCGTCACCGTCAGGTTGGTGTCATAGATCGTCGGAAACCAGCCCAGGTTCACCGCAAAGATCAGGATCAGGATATTGCCGGTAAAGAAGGTCGGCACCGAAAACCCCGCCATGGCAAAAAAAGTGCCTGCCTGATCGAACCACGAATACTGGCGATAGGCCGAATAGATGCCGATGGGCAGCGCGATCAGCACCCCGATCAGATAGGCCGTCCCCACCACGGTCAGCGTCTGGGGCAACCGTTCACCGATGATCTGGAACACCGGCACCTTCGATTGCCAACTGATGATCCGCTGCGCGCCTTGCGCGAAATCCGTGCCGAACAGGGCGTCGATGCCATAAAGCGGCTCTATCCAGAAAAACTGTTTCAACCAAAGCACATAGCGCACCATCACCGGCTGATCCGCTCCCATCGCGGCCAGCATCTTCTGGCGCACCTCGGGTGGCACGGTCAGCGGAATGTCCGACAGCGGGCTTCCCGGCGCCAGATCGACCAGCAGAAAGATCACAAGGCTGATCAACAGCAGCGTGGGTATCGCCGCAAGCAACCGCCGGATGGTGAATGAAAGCATGAACAACCCGTCCGCTTGGCCAAGGTGAACCGAAGGTAAGCAAAGGGCGCGGCAGGGGTTTGCCCCCGCCGCGCCCCAGATCAGGCCGCGCTTACTTCACGCGGGTCCAGTCCTGCGCGTTCCACAGTTCGGTATCCCACGAATTCATGACGAACCCGTCCAGCGTGTTGGACTTGGCCGAGAAACGGCCACGATCCACCAGCGGGATGATCACATTCGTGTCCTTGGTCAGCATGTCGTTCAGCTTCATGACCATCGCACCGCGCGCTTCGATCCCTGCCGTCGTCGACAGCTCTTTCAGCAGCGCGTCATAGGCCGGGTCGCAGAAGCGGTTGATGTTCTCGCCTTGCCACTGGTTGTCCGGTCCCGGAATTTTGTCGCACAGATATTGCGACATATAAGGTTCGGCATCCGTGCCATCGAAGTTGTTGGCGTACATCTCCACATCGGCATAGAACTTCTGGAAGGTGTCGGGCGACGCCGCATCCCCACCAAAGAACACCGAAGGATCAATCGCCTTCAGTTCCACTTCCACGCCCAGCTCATTCCACCAGCCCTTGACCAGCGCCTGGAAATCCTGCCGCACCGGGTTGACGGTGGTCTGATAGACAAGGCTCAGCTTCTTGCCATCCTTGTCGCGGATGCCATCGCCATCGCTGTCGGTCCAGCCCGCGCCTTCCAGCAGGGCCTTGGCACCCTCCATATCCTGCGTCAGGCATTCCGTGTTGTCCGATGCCTGGAACGCCGGCGACGGCACCAGGTTGCAGGTCGGGCGCCCAGCGCCGCCATAGCCGACATCCACCAGCGTCTGCCGGTCAATCGCCATCGACAGCGCCTTGCGCACGTTCGCATCCGTCAGGATCGGGTGCGGATGCTTGACGGTCGACCGCTCGCCTTCCGGCAGGGCCGGATCGGGGTTGGTCATGTTGATCTCGATCCGCTCCACCAGCGTGCCGAATGCGTTGACAAAGGTGCCCTTGCCGCCGGCTTCCATCTGGGCCTGCTGTTCGGGGTTGATCTGGGTGTTCCAGGCATAGTCGAACTCGCCCGTTTCCATCACGGCCGAAGCCGCCGCCAGCGCATCGCCGCCGCCTTTCAGCGTGACCTTGCCAAAGGCCGGCTTGGCCGGATCGCGGTAATTCGGATTGGCTTCCAGCGTCACCACGTCATTCACCTTGAAATCGGTAACGATGAAGGGACCGGTGCCGATGGGCTTGGAATTCTGTTCGGTGCAGCTTGCCGCCGCCGCGCCAAGGCAGGCTTCGAACTGCGCTTTTTGCAGGATCGGCGCGGTGCCGCCAGTGAACGGCTGATAGGGATAGGGCTTGGGTGCCTCGAACTTGACCACAACCGTCAGGTCATCGGGCGTATCGATCGACGCGATGCCTTCGTATTTCGCGCCCTGCGCGCAGCCACCTTCGGGATGGGTGCAATATTCCCAGGTGAATTTCACATCGGCACTGGTCACCGGCGTGCCATCCGACCAGACCAGCCCTTCCTTCAGCTTCCAGGTGATCGACGTCAGGTCTGCCGATACGCCACCATTCTCGACCGTCGGAATTTCCGCCGCAAGACGCGGGAACATCTGGCCATCCTGATCAAAGCCGGCCAGCGGCTCCAGCACCAGCGACCCGGCCTCCACGTCCTTGGTCCCGGACGACAGATAGGCGTTCAGCGTCGATACAGCCTGGTAGTAGAATACCTTGACCTCGCCATCGGCGCCCCGTTCGGCATGGGCTGCCGGAGCCAGCGCAAAGGCCGCCGCAGCGCCCAGAAGGGCGGTTCTGAATTTCATGCGTTCTCTCCTTGTTGGTTGTGCTCGCGCACCTCGGCGCCGGGGGATGCGTGCCCCCCGGCATTGTTCGGGCTGACCAGATGGCAGGCGACAAAGCGCCCGGTCTCCACCTCGATCAGTTTCGGCTCCACCTCGCGGCAAACCGGCATCACCACCGGGCAGCGCGTGCAGAAATTGCATCCCTTGGGCGGGTTGGCAGGCGACGGCACATCGCCGGTCAGGATGATACGCTGGCGCGTCGCCTCCAGCGCGGGGTCGGCCTCCGGCACGGCAGACAGCAGCGCCTTGGCATAAGGGTGGAGCGGGCGCGCATAAAGCGCCTCGCGCGGCGACAATTCGGCGATCTGGCCCAGATACATCACCGCCACCCGGTCGGCGATGTGGCGCACCATGGAAAGGTCATGGCTGATGAACAGATAGGTCAGCCCCAGCCTGTCCTGCAAATCCTCCAACAGGTTCACCACCTGCGCCTGAATCGACACATCCAGCGCGGCGATGGGTTCGTCACAGACGATGAATTTGGGGTTCAACGCCAACGCCCGCGCAATCCCGATCCGCTGCCGTTGCCCGCCCGAAAATTCATGCGGATAGCGGTTGGCAAAACGGCGGTTCAGCCCGACCTGATCCATCAATTCATAGACCCGCGCGGTTTTCTTTTCCGCGGGCCAATCGGTGTGTTCGTCCAGCGGTTCACCAATGATGGCCGCCACAGTCATGCGCGGGTTCAAACTCGCCTGCGGGTCCTGGAATACCATCTGCATCGTGGGTCGCTTGCGGCGCAGCGCATCGGACGAAAGGGTCGCCACATCCTCGCCATCAATCACCACCGACCCGCCCGTCAGTTCATACAAACGCAGCAGCGCCCGCCCCACGGTGGATTTGCCGCACCCGGATTCCCCCACCAGCCCCAGCGTCTCACCGGCCATGATGTCGAAACTGACGCCGTCCACCGCCTTCACCGCGCCCACCTTGCGGCGCAGGATGCCAGCATAGATCGGGAAATGCATCTTCAGGTCGCGCACCTGCACCAGTGGCTGGCCTGGCGGAATGCGACCCCCGTCAGCCATTCGCCACCTCTGGCGACCAATGGCAGGCCACATCGTGGCCTTGCCCCACGGGCTTCCCATCCACCGCGCGCCGCACAGGGTTCTCCGCGTCGCACCGATCATGGGCATGGGCACAGCGCGCCCGGAACGGGCAGGCCACCGGCACGCCCGACAACAGGGGCGGCTGGCCTTCGATCACCTCCAGCCGTGCCGCGCGTTCACCGGTCAGCGACGGCACGGTTTTCAACAGGGCGCGTGTATATGGGTGCTGTGGATTGGCAAACAACGCCCGCACCGGGGCCTGTTCCACCACCTGGCCGCCATACATCACCATCACCCGGTCCGCGATGCCCGCAATCACGCCCAGATCATGGGTGATCCAGACAATCGCCATGCCCAGCTTCTGGCGCAGCTCCTTGATCAATTCGATGATCTGCGCCTGGATCGTCACATCCAGCGCCGTTGTCGGTTCATCCGCGATCAACACATCCGGGTCACAGGCCAGCGCGATGGCGATCATCACCCGCTGCCGCATCCCGCCCGAAAACTGGTGCGGATAGCTTTTCAGCCGCTTCTTCGCATCCGGTATACCGACCAGCGCCAGCAATTCCGCCGCACGGGTTTCCGCCTGTGCCTTGGTCATCCCCATGTGCTTGATCAGCGGCTCCATGATCTGGTTGCCCACATTGAACACCGGGTTCAGGCTGGTCATCGGGTCCTGGAACACGAAGCCCACCTTGGCCCCCCGCACCGCCTGCAAATCACGGGGTGAAAGTTTCAACAGGTCGCGCCCGCCCAGCAGCACCTCACCCGCCCGCACCTCGGCAGGGGGTGATGGCAACAGCCCGATCAGCGACATCATGGTCACAGACTTTCCCGATCCGCTTTCCCCCACGACGCCCAGCAATTCGCCCGGCCGCAGATGAAAGCTCACGGAATTCACGGCATGGATCTCACCGCCGCGTGTTCTGAAAATGGTCTTTAGTCCCCGAACATCGAGGACTGGTTCCGCCCCATCGGGCATATAAGACCCCCCAAGGTCACAGGTTTATTCTTGTTTTTCCGGGGCGGCTTTGCGCTGTCTCCCGGCGTGTTTGGGCGAGTGTTAGAGATTTTTCACAATGCCGCAAGCCGCTTGTTCACCATGACCTTGCGTCATTCGGTGACGGCTTGACCACCCGGCAATCCGCCGCCAACTTGGGCACGTCGCACAG
The DNA here is from genome assembly GCA_958439195.1 of uncultured Paracoccaceae bacterium. Lineage (GTDB taxonomy): Bacteria > Pseudomonadota > Alphaproteobacteria > Rhodobacterales > Rhodobacteraceae > Paragemmobacter. The sequence goes on along the minus strand of OY288164.1, from coordinate 64,794 downwards.
GAAAGCATCGCATGTCCGCCGTCTCTGTTCTATCTCCCCGTGAAATTCTTGATCAACTGGTCAAATTCCCGACCGTCAGCCGCGACACAAATCTTCCGCTTGTGGACTGGGTGCAGGACTATCTTGCAGGGCAGGGGATACCCTCACACCGCCACGATAACGACGACGGCACCAAGGCTGCGCTTTTCGCCCATGTCGGCCCTTGGGAAGAAGGCGCCGTGGTGCTGTCGGGTCATACCGATGTGGTCCCCGTCGATGGCCAGAACTGGACTTCGGACCCCTGGACCGTCACCGAACGCGATGGCCGCCTTTATGGGCGCGGCACCTGCGACATGAAAGGGTTTGATGCCCTTGCCATCTGGGCCTTGGTCGAAGCGCACCGTCGCGGTATCAAACGCCCGCTGCAAATCGCGCTGAGTTATGACGAAGAAATCGGCTGCACCGGCGCGCCGCCGATGATTGCTGCGATGCAGGGCGTGTTGCCCAAGGGCGCGGCGGCCATCATAGGCGAACCCTCGCTGATGAAGGTGATCAACGGCCACAAGGGCGGCACGGGTTTCCATGTGCATGTAAAGGGGTTCGAGGTGCATTCCTCGCTGCTGCCCTATGGAGTGTCAGCCATCATGGAAGCGGCGCGTCTGATCGGTTGGGCCAATGACCGCAACGCCGCGCTTCAGGCCGCACCCCGCAGCGCGCAGGCGCTGCCGTTTGACCCGCCCTTCACCACCCTGCATGTCGGCATGATCGACGGCGGCACCGCCCACAATATCACCGCCGCCGATTGCCGCTTTGCGCTGGAAATGCGCGTCGTGCCGGGTGAAGAGCTGGAGGATCACGCCCAGGCCTTCATGGCCGAGGTTGCGCGCCTGGAAACCGCGATGCAGGCCGTCCGCCCCGAAGCCGCGATCCATCTGGACCGTTTCTTCGGCGTGCCCGCCCTGATGCCCGAACCAGAGGGTCAGGCCGAGGCGCTGGCCCGCCGGCTGACCGGCGATAATGCCGTCGGCGTCGTCTCATACGGGACAGAGGCCGGGCAGTTCCAGGAGGCGGGCTATTCCGCCGCCATCTGTGGCCCCGGTGACATCGCGCAGGCACATCAGGCCGATGAATGGCTGGCCGTATCGGAATTTCAGGCTGGCCATCGATTCATGCAACGTTTGCTGGACGAGTTGGCCCAATGATGCGCTTTCCGATTTCGGATGCCTCACCCATCCGCTTTCCCGGCCCACCCCCCGCCGCCTGCGATGTCGTGGTGCTGGGGGGCGGCGTTATCGGGGTCATGACGGCGTGGTTCCTCGCCGAACGCGGGCTCAGGGTCACGCTGTGCGAAAAAGGCCGTATCGCGGGCGAACAATCCAGCCGCAACTGGGGCTGGATTCGCCAGCAGGGCCGCGACATGGGCGAATTGCCCATCATGATGGAAAGCCTGCGCATCTGGAAATCGCTGGCGCAGGAATTCGGGGAATCCCTCGGGTTCCGTCAGGAAGGCGTCCTTTACCTTGCCAAGACCGACGCCGAAGTGGGCCGGTTCGAGGCATGGCTGGCCGATGCCCGCCCCCACGGCGTCGACACCCATATGATGTCCGGCGCGGCGGTGTCCGAAAAGCTGAAGGGCAGCGCGAAGTCCTGGGTGGCAGGCTTGCATACCCCGTCAGATGCACGGGGCGAGCCGTGGCAATCGGTGCCCCTGCTGGTGGAAGGCGCCATCGCGCGCGGCGCGGTGGTGGTGGAAAACTGCGCCGTCCGACTGCTGGATGTGCAGGCGGGCCGTGTGACGGGGGTATTCACCGAACAAGGCCGCATCGCCTGTGATCAGGTGGTGGTGGCCGGGGGCGCATGGTCGGCCTTGTTCTTGCGCGCGCATGGGGTGCATATCCCGCAGCTTTCCGTCCTTGCCTCTGTCGCCGCGACCGAACCGATGGCCGAGATCTTTCCCGGCAATGCCTGCGATGACGACTTCGCCTTTCGCCGTCGTCAGGATGGCGGCTATTCCATCGCACCCGGATCGGGGCATGATTTCTGGATCGGCCCCGACGCCTTCCGCGACCTGCGCACCTATTTGCCGGTGCTGAAAAAGGATTTTCGATCAACCAGCTTCCGCCCGATGGCCCCGAAGGGCTATCCCGATGCCTGGACGACAAAGCGCCGCTGGGGCGGGGATGACGTCTCGCCCTTTGAAGGCATCCGCGTGCTGAACCCCGCGCCGAATATGGACCGCATCGCCCGCGTGCAATCCGCCTTTGCGCAGGCCTTCCCCGCGATGGGCCGCCCCCGCCTGCGCGCCGCCTGGGGCGGCATGATCGACACCATGCCCGATGTCGTGCCCGTGGTGGACCGGGTGGCCGCCATTCCCGGCCTGACCATCGCCACCGGGATGAGCGGGCATGGCTTTGGCATCGGCCCCGGCATGGGCCGCGTGGTGGCCGATCTGGTGGCAGGAACCGATGTGGGCCACGACCTGACCCGCTTTCGCCTGTCGCGGTTCGCCGACGGATCAACACTGGTTCCCGGCCCATCGCTGTAGCCAGATCGAGCGCGCCCCCAAGAGGGGCCGCGCATTCCCTTTATCTCACCTGCGCGCATTCGCGCTTGGCTCGGCTGATGGGGGCGCCGCCCGTCGGCCATCGGCTCTTGAACCAAGGGCGATCCGATGGCCGACCCCCCTGGGTATTTGGGCCAAGATGAAGGGGTTTTGTGGCGCTTTACTTTGTCAGGGGGGCGGGTTACGCCGCGCGGCTTGATCAAGGGGGCAGGGTGCATGGGCGTGGCGTTTGCGGGGATCGACTTTGGCACCTCGAATTCCACCGTCGGGCTGGCCGACGCGCAGGGCGCGCGGCTGATCCCGTTGGAAGGCGACCAGGTCACGCTGCCTTCGGCCGTGTTCTTTCATGCCGATGGTGTGCCTCCCGACTTTGGCCGTGCCGCGTTGACCGCCTATCTGGAGGGGGATGAAGGCCGGCTGATGCGCGGGCTGAAATCCACGCTGGGATCGGGGCTGGTCAATGACCGCACCGTCGTGGGCAACCGTGCGATCACCTTCCGCGACATCGTGCAGCGGTTCATCACCCATCTGCGCGGGCGGCTGGATGCCGTGCAGCCGGGGATGACGCAGGCGGTGTTTGGTCGGCCCGTGCATTTCGTGGACGATGACCCGGCAGGCGATGCCGCCGCACAAGCTGTGCTGGACGACATCGCCCATGCCTGCGGCTTTCACGATGTGGAGTTTCAGTTCGAACCCGTCGCTGCCGCGCTGGATTATGAACAGCGCCTGACGGGCGAAGAGATCGTGCTGGTTTTCGACATCGGCGGCGGCACATCCGACCTGTCGGTTCTGCGCGTGTCGCCGGATCGCGCGCGCGCGCCGCATCGGATGGGGGATATCCTGGCCAATGGCGGTATCCGGGTGGGCGGCACGGATTTCGACCGCCTGTTGTCGCTGGCCGAGGTGATGCCGCATCTGGGCTATCTTTCCCCCACCAAGGGTGGCCAGGGCACCATGCCGCGCCATTACTGGCTGGATCTGGCGACCTGGCACCGGATCAATACGCTGTATTCCCAGCGCACCCTGGCCGACCTCAAGGCGCTGTGGCATGACGCCGATCATCCCGATCTGATCGCCCGTATGATGCAGGTGGTCGATCACCGCCACGGCCACGCCCTGGCGATGGAGGTGGAGCGCGCAAAGATCGCGCTGTCCGACACCGATGCCACGCGGCTTGCCTTGTCGGCCCTGACCGGTGGCCCCAACCCGATGGCGCGGCGCGACCGGTTTGAAGAGGCGGTCGAGATGCCGGTATCCCGCATCCGCGCCCTCATTGACGCGACGATCCGGGAGGCGGGGCTGACGCCCGACCGCATCGCCACGGTTTTTCTGACCGGCGGTTCATCGCAACTGCCGCTTTTGCGCGCCACCGTCGCCGCCGCCTTGCCCGATGCGCAACTGGCCACCGGCGACATGCTGGGGTCCGTTGGCACCGGCCTTGCGCTGGATGCCCGCCGCCGCTTTGGCTGATCCTGCTTGCACCGGGGCGGCGCTGCGCTACCCTTAGCCGCAAAGGAGATACCTATGCCGATCAAGAACCGTTTTGCCGAACTGCTGCCCGAAATTACCGCATGGCGGCGTGATTTCCACGAACATCCCGAACTGCTGTTCGATGTGCATCGCACGGCGGCCCGCGTGGCCGATCTGTTGCGCGATTTCGGCTGTGATGAGGTGGTCACCGGCATCGGGCGCACCGGCGTGGTGGGGGTGATCAAGGGCAAGACGGATACCACAGGCCGCGTCGTGGGCCTGCGCGCCGATATGGATGCGCTGCCGATCCATGAACAAACCGGCGTTCCCTATGCATCGAAAACCCCCGGCAAGATGCATGCCTGCGGCCATGACGGCCACACCGCCATGCTGCTGGGGGCCGCTAAATACCTGGCCGAGACGCGGAATTTCGACGGCACCACCGTGGTGATCTTTCAGCCCGCCGAAGAAGGCGGCGGTGGCGGGCGCGAAATGGTGCAGGATGGCATGATGGACCGTTTCGGCATCCAGGAGGTTTACGGCATGCACAACATGCCGGGCATCCCTGTGGGCCATTTCGCCATCCGCAAAGGGGCGCTGATGGCCGCTGCGGACCAGTTCGAAATCACCGTCACCGGCAAGGGCGGCCATGCAGCGAAACCGCATGAATGCATCGACACAACCGTTGTCGCCGCCCATATCATCGTGGCCCTGCAAACCATCGCCAGCCGCAATGTCGACCCGCTAAAGCAGGTCGTTCTGTCGGTCTGCACGGTGGCCACGGATTCAACCGCCCATAATGTCATCCCGCAGGTGGTGAAAATGAAGGGCACCGTCCGCACCATGGACCCCGCCGTCCAGGATTTCGTCGAACGCCGCCTGTCCGAGGTGGCCACTGGCACCGCCCTTGCGCTGGGTGCGTCGGCCACTGTCGCCTATGCTCGCGGCTATCCTGTCACGGTAAACGCGCCCGATAACACCGATTACGCGGTCCAGGTCGCGCATCAGGTATCAGGGCAGGTCGACCCCGACACCGCCCCCCTTATGGGGGCCGAGGATTTCAGCTTCATGCTGAACGAACGCCCCGGTGCCTATATCTTTGTGGGCAATGGCGACACGGCGATGGTCCACCACCCGGCCTATAACTTCGATGACAACGTCATCCCCTTCGGCGCAAGCTGGTATGCCGGCATGGTCGAGGCGCGGATGCCCGCGGCCTGATGAAAAGGGGCGGCACCGATCCTGTGCCGCCCCCTTTGATGCCGCAATCACATCGCACACTAGTCATAGCTCAGTTTCGTGGCCTTCCCCCGGAAGATGAAATAGGCCAGCACCGTATATCCCATGATCACCGGCAGCACGAACAGCGTGCCAACCAGGATGATCGACAGCGCCTCGGTCGACGAGGCCGCCTCCCAGATCGTCAGCTTTTCGGGCACGATATAGGGGTAAAAGCTGTAGGCCATCCCGCAAAACCCCAGCACCATCAGCGCCGTCGCGCCGACAAAGGGAAACCAGGCAAAGCGGTCGCCATCCGCAGGCAATCGGCGCAGCGCATACCACAGCGCCACAACCAGCCCACCTGACACCAGCGGAAGGGGGGCCAGCAGTGCCACTTCGGGAAAGCTGAACCATTTGTCAAAGATGCGCTGCGATACCAGCGGCGTGGCCGCCGATACCGCGCCCATCCCCAACACGATGCCCCAGATGCCGCCCTTGGCCCAACCCACCGCCTTGCGCTGTAACGCCCCGTCGGTTTTCAGGATCACCCAACCCGCCCCGATAAACGAATAGGCCACCGCCAGCGCCCCGGCCGTCAGCAGGGCAAAGCCCACCTTGGGCCATGTCCATTCCAGCCCCATCACATACATGCCCAGCATGAACCCCTGCGACAGCGCCGTCATCAACGACCCTGCCCAAAAGGCCACATCCCAAGGCCGTTTATGCCCCAGCGGCGCCTTGGCGCGGAACTCGAAGGCCACGCCGCGCAGGATCAACCCGATCAGCATCACCGCCACGGGCAGGTAAAGCGCCGTCAGGATATCGCCATGCGCCACCGGAAACGCCACCAGCAAAAGCCCGATGGCCAACACCAGCCATGTCTCGTTTGCATCCCAGAACGGACCGATGGATGCGATCATGCGGTCCCTCTCATCCTCCTCGGCAAAGGGAAACAGCAGGCCAACCCCCAGATCGAACCCATCCAGCACCACATACAGCAGGATGGACACGCCCATCAGCGTGGCAAAGATGAAGGGAAGCGCAACAGGATCAAACATCGCCCCTCACTCCGCCGGATGGATGCCGGCACTCGTCACCGGCTGCATGCCGGGGCTGGCGACCGGCTCGTAAAGAACCCCGCCACGCCGCGCGAGGTGAAAGATCACACCGATATAGGCCGCCATCAGCACCGCATAAACCGCGAGATAGGCAATCAGCGTGGACAGAACCATGCCGGCCGCGATGTCACCCACCGCCTGCTCCACCGTCAGCACCCCCTGCACCAGCCACGGCTGACGCCCGATCTCGGTCGTATACCACCCGGCCAGCGTCGCGCCCCACCCGGCGAAACTCATCCCCGTCAGGCCCCAGAGATAGGGCCGCGGCAAGGCATCCGCCCCGCGTCGCCACATCAGGAACACCCCGGCCCAAGCCACCACCAGCATCGCCATGCCGATCCCCACCATCACCCGGAACGACCAGAAGACAGGCGCCACCGGCGGATGCATCGCCGTGCCATCCTCGGCTACGAAATCGTTCAACCCCGGCACCACGCCTGCAGGATCATGCTTCAGGATGATGGATGCCAGCGACGGAATGCCGATCTCGAACCGGTTCTCGCGCGCCGCCTCATCGGGCAGGGCAAACAGAAGCAGCGGCACATTGCCCTGCGTCTCCCAGTTGCCTTCCATCGCCGCCACCTTCTGCGGCTGATGCTCCAACGTGTTCAACCCGTGCATGTCGCCCGCCAGGATCTGAATGGGGATCAGCACCGCCCCCAGCATCACCCCCACCCGCAGCCCCGTGGCCACCGCAGGCGCACGATCCCCGCGCAGCCAGCGATAGGCCGACAGACCCGCAATCAGGAAGGCCACCGTCAACCCGCTGGCCAACAGCATATGGGCCAGGCGATAGGGCAAAGACGGGTTGAAGATGATCGCCCACCAATCGGTTGCAACCACCACGCCGTCCACCAGCTCATACCCAGCAGGCGTGTGCATCCAGCTGTTCAGAACCAGAATCCAGAAGGCGCTCATCGTCGTGCCGAACGCCACAAGGAAGGTGGCCATCGTATGCAACCACCCCGGCACCCGGCTGGCCCCGAACAGCATGATCCCCAGAAACACCGCCTCAAGGAAGAACGCCGTCAACACCTCATAGGCCAGCAGCGGCCCGGCGATATTGCCCACGGTTTCCATGAACCCCGGCCAGTTGGTGCCGAACTGGAACGACATGGTGATCCCCGACACCACCCCCAGCGCAAAGGACAGCGCAAAGACCTTCACCCAGAACATGTAAAGATCCATCCACTTCCGCTCGCGCGTGCGGGCAAACCGCATCTTGAAGAACAGAAGCACCCAGCCCAACGCAATGGTGATCGTCGGGAACAGGATGTGGAACGAGATGTTGGCCGCAAACTGAATGCGCGAAAGTAAAAGGGTATCCATGACTCACCTATCTGACTGACGGTGATGTAGGGGCTGCCCCCCCGGTTACGAGGGGTCTGCGACCGGCTGCCCCATGCGACAGCCTGTCAGATGAGATCATGGTTAACAAAGAAAATCTGCACCGCGCGTATGCACAGCCATCTGCACCGCCATGCTGCACCGGCCGCTGCACGCCCCATTTGCCACGCCATCAAAGGTAAACGCTGCGTTCTCAGCAGGTTAGGGAAAGGCGATCCGCGCCGAACCCCGCCATCTCACCCGCCCGTATGGCTCATGTGCCGCGACATCTTTCCCTGCACCGCCTGTCGGGAATAGTCGAAATCATGGCCCTTCGGCTTCTTCGCAATCGCCGCGCGGATCGCCGTTTCCACCACCGCATCATCCGCACTTGCCCGCAGCGGCCCGCGCAGATCGGCCATATCCTCTTGCCCCAGGCACATGAACAACTCTCCCGTGCAGGTCAGCCGCACGCGGTTGCAGCTTTCGCAGAAATTATGCGTCAGGGGCGTGATGAACCCCACCCTCTGCCCCGTCTCGCCCAGCCGGACATAGCGCGCAGGTCCGCCCGTCCGCTCGGCCAGATCGGTCAGCACAAACCGCTCCGCCAGCCGCGCCCGAAGGTCTTTCAACGACCAATACTGATCCAGACGGTCCTCATTGCCCAGATCGCCCATCGGCATGACCTCAATGAAAGTCAGGTCATGGCCTTCCGCGGCACACCATTCAACCAGTTGAAAAAGCTCGTCTTCGTTGAACCCCTTCAAGGCCACGGTGTTGATTTTCACCCGCAGCCCGGCCTCTTTCGCGGCCGCGATCCCATCCAGAACCTGCGCCAGACGGCCCCAGCGGGTGATCTGCGCGAATTTCGTGTCATCCAGCGTATCCAGCGACACATTGATCCGCCGCACCCCGCAATCCGCCAATTCGGCGGCATGCTTGTGCAACTGCGATCCATTCGTCGTCAGCGTCAATTCCCGCAGCGCCCCGCTCTCCAGATGCCGCGACATGGCCCGGAAAAACGTCATGATCCCCTTGCGCACCAACGGCTCGCCCCCGGTGATCCGCAGCTTTTCCACCCCCAGCCCAACAAAGGCCGAACAAAGACGGTCCAATTCTTCCAGCGACAGAAGGTCCGCCTTGGGCAGGAATGTCATATTCTCCGCCATGCAATAGACGCAGCGGAAATCACAACGGTCCGTCACCGACACCCGAAGATAGGAAATCGGTCGGGCAAAAGGGTCAATCAGCGGGGCAGGGCGCGCAATCATGACACAAGGTTAAGAACTATCCCCCACCCTAGCAAGTCACGAAGCGCCGCTTTCTCCAACGCCCGCGTCAGACCTTCGTCGCGGGGATCCTCTGTTCCGCGTCGGGCGGATGGGGCGTTTTCGTGGGATATTGACTGCAAGGCCTTGGCATCGCTCGCCAAACACGCATGACCACCCGCACCCTTAACACCGGGTTAAGGTTAACGCGTCCCGTCCAAGGGAATCGCTTTTCATCTTGGCGAAAATACCCTGGGGGTCCGGGGGCAAAGCCCCCGGCGGCCAACCAGACAGACCAAAACTACAGGTATCGCGCCGCTTCCTTCCGGGCAAAGGCTTTTAACCCCGCACCGGGGCCATCCAGAAACATCCGCGCCCGCACCGCATCATGCTTGGACAGGTCGCGCACCCACCAGGCCACCGCCTTCTGGATGAACCAATCCCGGTCCGCCACATAGTCCGCCGCCCATCCCAAGGCCCGTTCTCGGATGGCAAGCTCTTGTTCTTTCGGGAAATTCATCTTGGCAAAGGGCAGGGTGATCACCAATGCCGCCCGCCGCGTCCACATGTTGGGGCTGCTGGTCCAACTGGCCACCGTCTCGATCCGCGCCGGATCGGCCACCAGCCGCTTTTGCGCGGCACTGGTGGCGTGATCCGCCACAGCCCATCCCTCGAAGCCCGGCACCCAGCCGCTGATCAGATCCCACACCGCCCCATCGGGCCGGATGCGTGCCTGTGTCAGCAGCTTTGCCGCCGCCACCATCGCCTCATGCACCCCATTGTCCCAAAGCCCAGCCGCCAGCGCCACCCGCCCGTCAATCGTCAACGCCGCCCGCCATTCGGCAACCAGTTCTTCCACCTGCGAGACCGTAACCCCAAGATATTGCCGGGAAATCTTGTGATAGGCCGCCATCTCGGCAGCCTTGGCCGGGTCGGCCAAAGCCGCCAATTGCGCCAATGCCTCCACTGGCGACAGTGCCGCCTCGTTCATTCCACCGTCACCGATTTCGCCAGATTGCGCGGTTGGTCCACATCGGTGCCCTTTGCGATGGCCGTATGATAAGCGAGCAACTGCGCCGGAATGGCATAAAGGATCGGTGCCAGCGCAGGTTCCACCTCAGGCAGGGTCAGCGTTCGCCAGGTGCCAGCCCCGGCCTCCGTCACCCCCGCAGCATCGGAAATCAGCAGCACCTTGCCATGCCGCGCCATCACCTCCTGCATGTTCGACACGGTCTTGTCGAACAGCCCGTCCCGCGGGGCCAGAACGATCACCGGAACACGGGCATCAATCAGCGCGATGGGGCCATGCTTCAATTCACCCGATGCGTAACCTTCGGCGTGTATATAGCTGATTTCCTTAAGTTTCAGCGCCCCTTCCAGTGCCAGCGGATACATCGCCCCACGCCCCAGGAACAGCACATCCTGCGCCTCGGCCAGCTCCTCTGCTATCTCGGCAATCGGGGCCGACAGGGCCAGCGCATGGTTCATCAACCCCGGCAGATTGCGCAGACCCGCCATAAGCGCGGCCGCCGCTGCCGCATCCAGCCGCCCCCGGTCAAGCCCGGCCTTGATCGCCAACAGCGCCAGCACCGTCAATTGGCAGGTGAAGGCCTTGGTCGATGCCACCCCGATCTCTACCCCCGCCAGAATGGGCAGCGACAGGTCACTTTCCCGCGCGATCGAAGATGTCGGCACATTCACCACCGACACCACCTTTGCGACCTTGTCCTTGGCATAGCGCAGCGCGGCAAGCGTGTCCGCCGTCTCGCCCGACTGGCTGACAAAGATGGCCCAGCTCTTGTCCGACAAGGGCGGCTCACGATAGCGGAATTCGGACGCCACGTCGATTTCGGCCGGCAGACCAGCGATCTGCTCAAACCAGTATTTCGCCACGTGACAGGCATAGGAGGCCGTCCCGCAGGCCACCATCACCACCCGGTCCACGCCGGAAAAATCAACCCCTTCCGGCAGTTGCAGGACCGGGTTCACGCCGCCGCCGGTGTAATGCTTCAGCGCATCTGCAATGACCACGGGTTGCTCGGCGATCTCTTTCGCCATGAAATGCTTGTAACCCGCCTTTTCCACCCGCGCGCTGTCGATCTGGATACGCGTTTCGGCGCGGTTCGCCCGGCGATCTGCGGCATCGAAAATCTCGGCCCCGGCGCGTGTAATCACCGCCCAGTCGCCTTCTTCAAGGTAGGTGATCCGGTCCGTCATCGGGGCCAGCGCGATGGCATCCGACCCGACGAACATCTCGTTCGTGCCATGGCCAATGGCCAGCGGGCTGCCCTTGCGGGCGGCAATCATCAGGTCATCTTCACCATCGAAAAGGAAGCACAGCGCAAAGGCACCATGCAACCGTTTCAACGTCTCGCGTGCCGACTCAACGGGTGTCATCCCGCGCGCCATGTGCATCTGTGCCAGCAGGGCAATGGTTTCGGTATCGGTTTGGGATTCTTGCACATAACCGCTTGCTGCCAGCTCCTCGCGCAGCTCGCGGAAATTCTCGATGATCCCGTTATGCACCACCGCCACCGGCCCCGCACGGTGCGGATGGGCATTGGTAACCGTTGCCGCGCCATGTGTGGCCCAGCGGGTATGTCCGATACCCGCCTTCCCGGCGAGCGGTTCATGCACCAGAAGATCCGACAGGTTCACCAACTTTCCCACCGCGCGGCGACGGTCCAGCTTGCCGCCATTCACCGTGGCGATCCCGGCACTGTCATAGCCGCGATATTCCAACCGTTTCAACGCCTCGACCAACAAGGGCGCTGCTTCGTGGTTTCCCAAGACCCCTACAATTCCGCACATTATGACTGTCCTTTTGCCTGTCCGGCCTTGATGGATTTTAACTTTTCGAACAATTTCGTCGCAAGGCCCGGTTTGTTGACCTGCCTTGCCCTGCCGATCGCCACGGCCTCGGGCGGGACGTCCTCGGTGATCACCGAACCCGATCCGGTCAGCGCGCCATCGCCCACCATCACCGGGGCGACCAGCATGGTGTCCGACCCGATAAAGGCGCGTTTGCCGATCACCGTGCGGTGCTTCATCACGCCGTCATAGTTGCAGGTAACGGTTCCCGCGCCGATATTTGTATGCTCGCCCACATGGGCATCACCCAGATAGGTCAGGTGACCGACCTTCACCCCTTCATCAAGGATCGTGTTCTTGATCTCGACAAAGTTGCCGACATGCACATCCTCGGCCAGTTCCGCGCCGGGGCGCAGCCGGGCGAACGGCCCGACCTGCGCGCCGCGGCTGATATGGCAGCCCTCCAGGTGGCAGAATCCCTTGACCTCGGCCTCGCTTTCAATGGTGACGCCGGGGCCGAAGATCACATTCGGCCCGATCACCGCATCGCGCCCGATCACCGTATCCAGCGCAAAGAAAACCGTCTCCGGCGCGGTCAGGGTCACGCCGTTTTCCAACGCCTCGGCCCGCGCGCGCGCCTGAAAGGCGGCCTCGGCCTCGGCCAGTTGCGCACGGGTATTCACGCCCAGAGTTTCCGCCTCATCACACAGGATCACCCCGGCCGACATCCCCTCGGCCCGCGCAAGGGCCACGATGTCGGGCAGGTAGTATTCGCCCGATGCGTTGTCATTGCCCACCGCCGCGCACAGCCGCATCAAGGTGGCGGCGTCTGCGCAGACCACGCCGGAATTGCACAGGGTGATGGCGCGCTCTGCCTCGGTCGCGTCTTTCCATTCGACGATCCGTTCCAACACCTCGCCCTTGGCAATCAGGCGGCCATAGCGCCCCGGATCGGCGGCATGAAAGCCCAGCACCACCACCGCATGCTGACGGCGGGCCGCCAGCATCGCTGCCAGCGTTTCGGGCCGGATAAAGGGCGTGTCGCCGTACAGCACCAGCGCATCCCCCGCCACGCCCTGCAACAGCGGCGCGGCCTGCAAAACCGCATGGGCCGTTCCCTTTTGTTCGGCCTGCACCACGGTTTGTGCATCCTCGTCATAGGTCCGGGCGGATTTGGCCACCGCTTCGGCCCCATGCCCTGTGACCACCACCGTCACCTCCGGCTCCAGCGTGCGGCCCGCCTGCATTGCGTGGTGCAATAGGGGTGCCGCCCCCACCTTGTGCAGCACCTTTGGCAGGTCGGAATTCATCCGTGTGCCCTGACCCGCGGCCAGAATGATAAGCGAAACCGGCATACTGCCCCTTTCCTTTACGTTGCGCCCGTTTTACCCCCAATGGGGCGGGCCGCAAGCCTTGCCCGCATCACAGCAGGTTTCGGGGTATTGCAAGATGCGCACCGTGGTTTTCGATCTGGATGGCACGCTTGCCGATACATCTGCCGATCTGCTGGCGGCAGCGAATGCCTGCTTCCGCGCTTTGGGCCACGGGGACATGTTGACCGAAGCCGACAGCCTGACCGCCTTTCATGGCGGCAGGGCGATGCTGCGCTTGGGTTTTTCGCGGCTTGGCGCGGTGCGTGACACCGATATCGACGCACAATATCCGCGCCTTCTGGCCGCCTATGCCGACGGGATCGACACGCAGACCCGCCTTTACCCCGGCGCCGTGCAGGCGGTCGAGTCGCTGCGGGCCAATGGATTCGCCACCGCGATCTGCACGAACAAGCCCGAAGGTCTGGCCGAAACGCTGGTCACCCGGCTTGGCATTCGTGGTCTGTTCGATGCGCTGGTGGGGGCCGATACCCTGCCCACCCGCAAGCCCGATCTGGCCCCCTATGTTGCGTCGGTCGAACGGGCAGGGGGGCGGGTCGCCCGATCCATGCTGCTGGGTGACACGGAAACAGATCGCAAGACCGGCCTTGCCGCCGGTGTTCCGGTGGCACTTGTGACCTTTGGTCCCGAAGGGCGCGACATCGCGCGCCTTGAACCCGATGCCTTGCTGGACCATTTCGATGATCTGCCTGACCTTGCCGAAAGATTGGTGCGCTGATGGAACGATTCACGGGCAGCTTTACCCAGCAGGAACCCATCCCCGAAGAGGGGATCGAAGCCGCCCTTGCCGTGCTGCGCCACGGCCGCTTGCATCGCTATAACACCGCCCCGGACGAAGTGGCCGAAACCGCGCTGCTGGAAGAGGAGTTCGCCGCCCTAACCGGTGCGCGCTATTGTCTGGCCGTGGCTTCTGGTGGCTATGCGATGGCCTGCGCCTTGCGGGCGGTGGGGGTTGGGCCGAATGATCCGGTCCTGTCCAACGCCTTCACCCTTGCGCCGGTGCCTGGGGCCATCGCCTCGGTCGGGGCGCGGCCGGTGTTTGTTGAGGTGACCGAAGACCTGACCATCGACCTGGCCCATCTGGAGGGTATGGCGCGGCAAACCGGGGCGCGTGTCCTTTTGCTGTCGCACATGCGGGGCCATGTCTGCGACATGCAGGCGCTGATGGCGCTTTGTGACGGGCTGGGCGTGACCGTGATCGAAGATTGCGCCCATACGATGGGGGCCACGTGGCGCGGCGTGCCGTCCGGGCGGCATGGCCGGGTCGGGTGCTATTCGATGCAGACCTACAAGCACATCAATTCGGGCGAGGGCGGTTTCATCATCACCGACGATCCGCAGGTCGCGGCGCGGGCCGTGCTGCTGTCGGGGTCCTACATGCTTTACGCACGTCACCGCGCCGCCCCGCCGCCCGAGGCGTTCGAAGGCATCCGCCTGGACACACCCAATATTTCCGGCCGGATGGATAATCTGCGCGCCGCCATCCTGCGCCCGCAATTGCGCCTTCTGGCCGATCGCGTGGCGCGTTGGGGCGGGCTTTACCGCGCATTGGAAACCGGTCTTGCCGACACGCCCGCCCTGCGCCTGATCCCGCGCCCCGACCATGAGGTCTATGTCGGATCGTCCTTTCAGTTCCTGCTGCCCGACTGGTCCGCAGGCCGCATCCGCGCGCTGATTGCCCGCTGCGCTGCCCGGGGGGTGGAATTGAAATGGTTCGGCGCGCCAGATCCGGTCGCCTTCACCAGCCGCTATGACCACTGGCGTTATGCCCGGCCCGAACCCCTGCCACAGACAGACCGGCTGCTGGCCGGACTGATCGACATGCGGGTGCCGTTGACCTTTTCGCCCGATGATTGCGCCTTGATCGCGCGCATCATCCGGGCCGAGGTTCTGTCAGTCCAGCAAGGGGGCGAAGAAGCGGATCATGCCGTCCCGCTGGCAGATTGAAGGTGCTGCCCTTTGAAGGTGCCGCCCGGTCGGGATATTCCTATTGCGCCGGTGACGCCTGCCACAGCGGCACGGTCGAAATCGACATTTTGGCCGACCCTTCCGTCACCTCGCGGGCATGGGCCAGGTAGATCAGCGTATTGTTCGCCTCGTCATAGATACGGGTCACGGACAGGGTCTTGAGCAGAAGGGACTGCCGCTCCGAGAAAATCTCCTCGCCCTCTGCTCCGCGCGCAATCTGTCCTATGGAAATCGGCCCGGTCTGGCGGCAGGCGATGGATGAATTCGACGGATCTTCAAACCAGTTGCCCTGAACCAGCCGGTCCAGGGTTGATCGGTCAAAATAAGCCAGATGGCAGGTCACGCCCGCAACATCCGGGTCTGGCAAGGCTTCGATCAGAATGTCATTGCCAATCCAGTCCACCCCGACGGTGCCGACCTCTTCCGCCCCTGCGGCAAGGGGGGAAAGGCACAGGGCCGACAGCGCGGCGGCGTATAGGTGCAGGTGGGGCATGATGGTTCTCCGGGCAAATGATGCGATCACTCAACCCCATGCCACGGCCGGATACCAGTCAGGAACAGGCGCAAGGCACCGAGTCGGCGGAGTCTTCCGCCGTCGCATTTCCCGGCAAATCCGAAAATACATGCCGCGCCGCGGCGAAAACCTTGTGTGCCATTGTATACTTTTTTTGAAAACATTTGGAATTCGTGCAAAATCCTTATGGCCCCACTTGTCGCAGCCCCGTCTTTTACCCCCTCCATTGGTTGACCAAGCCGGGGGGGCGGGGTAAACGGACGACAAGAGTTCAAGCGGCCCGCAGATGGCCCGCAGCTCGCATGTCGCCAGCCGAAGGAGCGCCTCGTGGACCCACTTCTCCGAGAGTATCTTCCGATTATCATTCTTCTGGCTGTGGCGGTCGGCCTCGGCCTTGTGCTGTTGCTGGCGGCTGCCGTAATTGCGGTGCGAAACCCGGACCCGGAAAAAGTGTCGGCCTACGAATGCGGCTTCAATGCCTTTGATGACGCGCGCATGAAATTCGACGTGCGCTTCTATCTGGTTTCGATCCTGTTCATCATCTTCGATCTGGAAGTGGCCTTCCTGTTTCCCTGGGCCGTGGCTTTTGGCGATATGAGCATGACGGGCTTCTGGTCCATGATGGTGTTTCTGGCCATCTTGACGATCGGCTTCGCCTATGAATGGAAAAAAGGAGCCCTGGAATGGGAGTGAGCACCTCTGCAAATCAGGCGGGTGGCGATCACGACGTTGCCGTCCGGGCCTTGAACCGCGAATTGCAGGACAAGGGGTTCCTGCTGACCTCGACCGAAGACATCATCAACTGGGCGCGGATCGGTTCGCTCCACTGGATGACGTTCGGTCTGGCGTGCTGCGCGGTTGAAATGATGCACACCTCCATGCCGCGTTATGATCTGGAACGCTTTGGCACGGCCCCCCGCGCCAGCCCGCGCCAATCCGATCTGATGATCGTGGCCGGAACGCTGACCAACAAGATGGCCCCGGCGCTGCGCAAGGTCTATGACCAGATGCCTGAACCCCGCTATGTGATTTCGATGGGGTCCTGCGCGAACGGCGGCGGGTATTACCATTACTCCTATTCCGTCGTGCGCGGCTGCGACCGGATCGTCCCGGTCGATATCTACGTCCCCGGCTGCCCGCCTACGGCAGAGGCACTGCTTTACGGCATCCTGCAATTGCAGCGCAAAATCCGCCGCACCGGCACCATCACCCGCTGAGGAACCAGCATGTCCGAAGCCTTGAACGAACTGGCCGCCCATATCGCCTTCAAACAGCCCGATGCCGTGCTGTCCAGCGCGGTTGCCTTTGGTGAACTGACGCTGGTCATCGTGCCGGAACGGCTGGAGGCGCTGGTTGAATTCTTGCGCACCGACAGCGCCTGCCGCTTTACCAGCCTTGTGGACATCACGGCCGTCGATCACCCCGACCGGGCCGAGCGGTTCGATGTCGTCTACCACTTCCTGTCGATGTATCAAAACCAGCGCATCCGCCTGAAAATGGCCATCGGCGAAGAAGAGATGGTTCCATCGCTCCATGCCATTCATCCGTCTGCCAACTGGTTTGAACGCGAAATCTTTGACATGTTCGGGATCCTGTTTTCCAACCACCCCGACCTGCGCCGCATCCTGACGGATTATGGCTTTCGCGGTTTCCCGCTGCGCAAGGATTTCCCCACCACCGGCTATACCGAGGTGCGGTATGACGAGGCACAAAAGCGCGTCGTCTATGAACCGGTCAAACTGGTGCAGGAATACCGCCAGTTCGATTTCATGTCGCCCTGGGAAGGGGCCGAATACATCCTTCCCGGCGACGAAAAGAAGGTCTGATCCGTGACCGAGGTGCCGACAGTTCTGTTCTGCGTGGGCGCGACGAAAGCCGGGACATCCTGGCTTTATCGTCACCTGTCGCAGCACCCGGATTGTCACCTGCGTTCGATCAAGGAACTGCACTATTTCGACATGATCGAACAGGGCACCCAGAGGCGCTTTCGCACCCGTCTGCGCGAACGGATCGCGCTTTTGAAATCCGCGATTGCCGAAGGCGATGCGCGGCCGACACTGCAACGCCAGTTGCGCGATGCGCTGGATTGGAAGACCGTCATCATCGGCGGCGGTGCGGATCATGCGCCCTATCTGGGCTATATGTCCGCCGGGCGCGGGGAAAAGCCGCTGGTCGCCGATATCACCCCGGCCTATGCCCTGTTGCCGGAACCGCGACTGCGGCAGATGGCGGCCATCGCGCCGCAGACCCGGTTTCTTTATCTGCTGCGTGATCCGGTATCGCGGCTGTGGTCGCAGGCCCGGATGCTGGCCGCGCGCCGGTTGGTCGGGCAGGGCGATTTTGCCGCGCTGGCCGAACAGATGCTGCACGGGATGCTGGATGCCATCCGCAATGGCCTGCCGGACCGTGAGGATTACATCGGGGCCATCACGCGGCTTCGCAACGCCATCGCGCCGGATCGCCTGCTGATCCAGTTTCAGGATGACATGATGTCAGCCCCCGGCCTGTCGCGCCTGCACGGATTCATGGGTATCGCCGACCGGCCCGGCGACTTTGATCACCGTGTGCATGAAGGCACACCCTTGGCCATGCCCAGCGATCTGCGCGCCCGTGCGCAGGCGGCATTGCGCCCGCAATACGACTTCGTCGCCAGTCTGTTCCCGGATCTTCCGGCAGGTTGGCGCCAGAACATGACAGAGGTTCACGGATGATGGACGGTGCCTTCGACGACGCCCTGACAGGCGAACAGAAAATCCGCAACTTCAACATCAACTTCGGGCCGCAGCACCCGGCAGCGCATGGCGTGCTGCGCCTTGTGCTGGAACTGGACGGGGAAATCGTCGAACGCTGCGATCCGCATATCGGCCTGCTGCACCGCGGCACCGAAAAGCTGATGGAAAGCCGCACCTATCTGCAAAACCTGCCCTATTTCGACCGGCTGGATTATGTGGCCCCGATGAACCAGGAACATGCCTGGTGTCTGGCCATCGAACGGCTGACCGGAACAAAGGTGCCGCGCCGTGCCAGCCTGATCCGCGTGCTGTTCTCTGAGATTGGGCGCGTGTTGAACCACCTCTTGAACGTCACCACGCAGGCGATGGATGTGGGCGCGCTGACCCCGCCGCTTTGGGGGTTCGAGGAACGCGAACAGCTTATGGTGTTCTACGAACGGGCCTGCGGCGCGCGCCTTCATGCGGCCTATTTCCGCCCCGGTGGCGTGCATGTCGACCTGACGCCGTCGCTGTTGGATGACATCGACGCCTGGGCCGACAAGTTCCCAAAGGTGTTGGACGATATCGACACGCTGCTGACGGAAAATCGCATCTTCAAACAGCGCAACGCCGATATTGGTATCGTGACCGAAGATGACATCCAGAAATGGGGCTATTCCGGCGTCATGGTGCGCGGTTCTGGCCTTGCCTGGGATCTGCGCCGCAGCCAGCCCTACGAATGCTATGACGAATTCGACTTCAAGATCCCCGTGGGCAAGAACGGCGATTGCTATGACCGCTATCTCTGCCGCATGGCCGAAATGCGCGAGTCGACGTCGATCATCCGGCAGGCGATTGCCAAGCTGCGCGTGGAAAAGGGCGATGTGCTGGCGCGCGGCAAGATCACACCGCCCAAACGGGCCGAGATGAAGACATCGATGGAGGCGTTGATCCATCACTTCAAACTCTACACCGAAGGGTTCCACGTCCCGGCGGGCGAAGTTTACGCCTGCGTCGAGGCACCGAAGGGTGAGTTTGGCGTCTATTTGGTGGCCGACGGCACCAACAAACCCTATCGCGCCAAGATCCGCGCGCCGGGGTATCTGCACCTGCAATCCATGGATTACATCTGCAAGGGCCACCAGCTTGCCGACGTATCCGCCATCATCGGCACGATGGATGTCGTGTTCGGGGAGATCGACCGCTAATGCTCCGCCGCCTGCACCCTGTTCAGCCTGACAGCTTCGCCTTTACCCCCGCCAATCTGGAATGGGCAAAGGGTCAGATTTCCAAATACCCCGAAGGCCGTCAGGCATCGGCCATCATCCCGCTGCTGTGGCGTGCGCAGGAACAGGAAGGCTGGCTCACGCGCAAGGCGATTGAAACCGTCGCTGACATGCTGGGCATGGCCTATATCCGCGCGTTGGAAGTGGCGACCTTCTACTTCATGTTCCAACTGCAACCCGTGGGCAGCATCGCCCATATCCAGATCTGCGGCACCACCACTTGCATGATCTGCGGCGCCGAAGATCTGGTCGCGGTCTGCAAGGAACTGATCGCCCCCGCGCCGCATACCCTGTCGAAAGACGGCAAGTTTTCCTGGGAAGAGGTCGAATGCATGGGCGCCTGCGCCAATGCGCCGATGGCCCAGATCGGCAAGGATTACTACGAAGACCTGACCCCCGCCAAACTGCGCGACCTGATCGCCCGGTTCTCCAAGGGCGAGGTGCCGGTCCCCGGCCCGCAGAACGGGCGCTATGCCGCAGAACCTCTGTCGGGCCTGACCACCTTGAAGGATTTCGAATCCGGCAAAAAGCAATACAACGCCTCGGCCCAACTGGCCGTGGATATCGGCGACACGGTAAAGCGGATCGACGGAACCGAAGTGCCGATCCTGACGCCGTGGTTGGGCAAACCGGCCAAAGCTGCGGCCCCCGCCGCAAAAGTACCCGCCGCAAAAGCACCCGCCGTGCGCAAAACGACGGCAAAAGCCCCGGCGCAAACGACCGCCGACGCCACCACCGATGCCAAGGCCAAGCCTGCCCGCGCACCACGCGCGAAAAAGACCGACAAGGAATGACGGAACACTGAGGGGAGGGGCGAACCAGACGCCCCGGATACAGGGATACGCGCATGAAACGAGTCGATAATCTGAATGCACCATCGCTGAACGGCTGGATCATTGCCGCCGGGGCAGGGGTGCTGGCCTTTGTTGTTGCCAAGGTGGTTGGTGGTTTTGACTATACGACATCCGGCTTCTTTGCCGTGCTGGTCACCGCTGTGGCGGGTCTGGTGATCGGCATGCCTTGGGGCGCTGCCGACCGGATCCCCAAACCCGAAGCGGCAGATGAACCCGCGCACGCAGCAACACATGCCACCCCAGCCCCCGCCATCCCAGCCCCCGCCACCCCGGCCCCGATGGCCGAGGCCGCGCCGGTGATGGCGTCGCCGGTCGTGTCAGCACCCGTATCAGTTGCACCCGCTGCCGCATCTCTTGGCATCATGTCGCCTGTGGCCGAAGAACCGAAGCCCGCAAAGGCCGCGGCAAAAGCCGCGCCCAAGGATGAGCCAAAGGCCAAAGCCGCGCCAAAGGCCGTTGCCGCTGCCGCCCCCGCCCCCGCGCCCGTTGGCGGCACCAAACCCAAGGCGCTCAAGGCAGCGCGCAAGGGTGTTGCCGACGACCTTAAGGTCATCGAAGGCATCGGCCCGGCGCTGGAAAAGGTGCTGAATGAAAACGGCATCTTCCATCTTGACCAGATCGCCGCCTGGGGCGCCGCCGAGGTGGAATGGATGGATGGAAATCTGAAGGGCTTCAAAGGCCGCGTCACCCGCGACAAATGGGTGGCACAGGCCAAACTGATCGCCGAAGTGGGGCTGGAGGAATTCCTCCGCCGCGCCAAAACGAACGATTACTGAGGCGGGGATGCGCGAACCCACCCCGCAGGAAAAGGAAATCGCCAAACAGACAAGGCAAGTGGCCTTTGTTCTGGCAGGCACCATGATCCTGTGGATGGGGGCAAGTTTCCTTGGGGGGAGGCTGGGCTGGGAAACCCGCTTTGCCTTTCTCTTCGACCTCGCCGCGATGGCCGCGTTCATCTGGGCGCTGGTGGTGACATACCGTATCTGGCGGAAACGTCAGGGCAACTAAGGGGCAAGACATGCTCAAGGATCAGGACCGCATCTTCACCAACCTCTACGGGATGCATGACCGCACCCTTGCAGGGGCGCGGAAGCGCGGCCATTGGGACGGCACCGCCGATATCCTGAAGCGGGGTCGTGACACGATCATCGAACAGGTGAAGGCATCGGGTCTTCGGGGACGCGGCGGCGCGGGCTTTCCCACCGGGCTGAAATGGTCCTTCATGCCGAAACAGTCGGACGGGCGGCCCAGCTATCTGGTGATCAACGCAGACGAATCCGAACCCGGCACCTGCAAGGACCGGGAGATCATGCGCCATGATCCCCATACCTTGATCGAAGGCGCGCTGATCGCGTCCTTCGCAATGCAGGCCAATGCCTGCTATATCTATATTCGCGGCGAATACATCCGCGAGCGTGAGGCGCTGCAAGCCGCCATCGACGAATGCTATGACGCGGGGCTTTTGGGCAAGAACGCCTGCAAATCCGGCTATGACTTCGACCTCTATCTGCACCACGGCGCCGGGGCCTATATCTGCGGCGAGGAAACGGCGCTTTTGGAAAGCCTTGAAGGCAAAAAGGGCATGCCGCGGATGAAGCCGCCCTTCCCGGCGGGCGCGGGCCTTTATGGCTGCCCCACCACGGTGAACAACGTCGAATCCATCGCCGTTGTCCCCACGATCCTGCGTCGCGGTCCGGAATGGTTTGCCGGCTTTGGCCGCCCCAACAATGCAGGGACGAAACTCTTTGGCATCTCGGGCCACGTCAACAACCCCTGCGTGGTCGAAGAGGCGATGTCGATTCCACTCAAGGAACTCCTGGATCGGCATTGCGGCGGCGTGCGCGGCGGGTGGAAGAACATCAAGGCCGTGATCCCCGGCGGGTCATCCGTGCCCTTGCTGACGCAGGCGCAATGCGACGACGCGATCATGGATTTTGACTGGCTGCGCGAACAACGCTCCGGTCTTGGGACGGCGGCTGTGATTGTGATGGATCAGTCGACCGATGTGATCAAGGCGATCTGGCGGTTGTCGAAATTCTACAAGCACGAATCCTGCGGCCAATGCACGCCCTGCCGTGAAGGCACCGGCTGGATGATGCGCGTTATGGATCGTCTGGTGCGCGGCGAGGCCGAGGTTGAAGAGATCGACATGCTGCTGTCGGTCACCAAACAGGTCGAAGGCCACACGATCTGCGCCCTCGGCGACGCTGCGGCATGGCCGATCCAGGGCCTTGTCCGCGCCTTCCGAGACGAGATTGAAGATCGGATCAAGGCGAAAAAGACGGGCCGCCTGTCGGCGGTCGCGGCGGAATAAGTGCCAGTGACACAGCAGGTATAGCGCCAATGGCCATCAGACCATTCAAGTTCGAAAAAGATGGGGATGTCGCTGACGACATTCGTTCGAAATATGGTTTCGACGGCGAACTGCTGGCAATCTACGCCAATAACGACGGCGCATTGGTCCATAAGTGGCATCACTATATCCCGCTCTACGATCGCTATTTCAGCCGGTATCGTGGTCAGCCAATCCGGTTTCTTGAAATCGGCGTCTCCTTGGGCGGATCCTTGCAGATCTGGCGTAACTACCTTGGCCCTCAGGCGGTCCTTTTCGGCATCGACATCAACCCCGATTGTGCGGCCTTTGACGGCAAGGCCGGGCAGGTGAGGATTGGCTCGCAGGACGACCCGGCGTTTCTGGCGGAGGTGGTGGCAGAGATGGGCGGCGTCGATGTCGTTCTCGATGACGGCAGCCACGTCATGGATCACATCCGAACCAGTCTGACGACGCTGTTCCCGCTGCTGTCGGACGGCGGCACGTACATGATCGAGGATCTGCATACCTCCTATTGGCGCGGGTATGGTGGCGGCAAGAAGAATGCGGGAAATTTCTTTAACGATATCCGCAAGATGATCGATGACATGCATCATTGGTATCACGATGCCCCGGCAAAGCACCCGGAACTCACTGGAACGGTCACGGGCATCCACGTTCACGATTCAATCGTCGTTCTGGACAAGGGACAAGCGCATCGCCCCGTGCATTCGCGGGTGGGGAAAGTGTCATGATCGGTTTCCCCCGTCCATCCCTCCTTGCTCCGTGTTTTGCAGCCCTTGCGTTGACGGGGTGCGTTGCCGTGCCACAAACCTCGGCTCCCCTTTCATCGCCCCCCTTGCGCGTGACCAATAATGGCGCGCCTTTCGCCAACCACGAAGGCGCCGCCGCCCGCAAGCTGGCCGAGGCGGAATGTGCTGGCCAAGGCCGCACCCTGCGGCCCAGCATCTATGATCGGTATGATGCCGGGGCATGGGTCTATGTCGAGGGCTGCGCATGACCCGTTATGCAATAACCGTCCAGAGCCACCACTCTTGTGATGGCATATCACGGACGCAGACCCCCATCTCCTTGGCATGGAATGCCAAGGAGGCTTTGATGAAACTCGCACCCCTATGCCTGATCGCACTGATGGCCGCATCGCCCGCCGATGCGCTGGAGCCGATCAACAATGAAGCCCATATCAACAACATCCTGCTTCAGGGATTTATCGGTGATGCCATTGCCGATAACTGCCCGACGATCGAACCGCGCAGGATCCGTGCCTTGGGCGAATTGAACAAGCTGCGGGTCTACGCGCTGGACAAGGGCTATACCACCGCGCAGGTCCGCGCTTTCGTGACGGATGACACGGAAAAGGCGCGCGGCAAGGCCGAGGCGGCGGCATGGCTGGCCGAACGTGGGGCCGTGCCGGGCAAGGAAGATGTGTATTGCCAGATCGGCGAAGCGGAAATCGCCAGTCAAAGCCTGATTGGCACATTGTTGAGGTCAACCAAATGACCCAAAGCCCGACCCTGCATCTGGCCGAATTGAACGTGGGCCGCCTGCTCGCCCCAACCGATGATCCGCGCGTGTCCGAATTCATGGCCGCGCTGGACCGTGTCAACGGTTTGGGCAAACGGATGCCCGGTTTTGTCTGGATGATGGAGGGGTCGGGTGAACCCGGCACCGGGAACACCGACGCCAAGATCGATGGCGACCCGCAATTCGTGTCGAACCTGACTGTTTGGGAAAGCGTCGAAACGCTGGAAAATTTCGTCTGGAACACCGTCCACCGCGCGTTTTACGAACGGCGGGCAGAATGGTTCGAGGTGCTTGGCAAGATGCATTTCGTCATGTGGTGGGTGCCCGCAGGCCATCGCCCCACATTGGATGAGGCGTTGGAGCGTCTGTCGCATCTGCAATCGCAGGGCGACAGCGACCATGCCTTTGGCTGGACCTATCTGAAAGAGGCGCAGTTGTGGAAAAGCCACCGCTGCACCCAAATGGCGGCGGAGTAACGGGCATGTGCCATGGCAATCTCGACCCGAAATATGCGATGCGTGATATCGAAGCGTGCGTGAAACACCTGTCATACGAACAGGATAAGACGAAACAGGCAGCCCCTGCGCCGCAATCCGGGCTGCTGGCCCGCCTGCGGGACGCGATCAACGGGCTGCTGCGGAAGGACCGGGCTCATGTCTAACCTCAAGAAAATCAGCATCGACGGCATCGAGGTCGAGGTGGATGGCGCAATGACCATCATCCAGGCGGCCGAGGTTGCCGGGGTGGAAATCCCGCGCTTTTGCTATCACGAACGTCTGACCATCGCGGGCAACTGCCGGATGTGCCTGGTCGAGGTTGTGGGCGGCCCGCCCAAACCCGCCGCATCTTGCGCGATGCAGGTGCGCGATCTGCGCCCCGGCCCGAACGGCGAAGCTCCGGTCGTCAAGACCAAGTCGCCGATGGTCAAGAAGGCCCGCGAAGGGGTGATGGAATTCCTTCTGATCAACCACCCGCTGGATTGCCCGATCTGTGATCAGGGTGGCGAATGCGACCTTCAGGATCAGGCCATGGCATATGGCGTGGATTTCAGCCGCTACCGCGAACCCAAACGCGCGTCCGAGGATTTGAACCTTGGCCCGCTGGTCGCCACCAAGATGACGCGCTGCATTTCCTGCACCCGCTGCGTGCGCTTTACCACCGAAGTTGCCGGCATCACCCAGATGGGCCAGACGGGCCGGGGGGAGGATAGCGAAATCACCAGCTATCTGAACGAAACGCTTGCCAGCAACCTCCAGGGCAACATCATCGATCTGTGCCCGGTTGGCGCGCTGACCAGCAAGCCTTACGCCTTCACCGCCCGCCCGTGGGAATTGACCAAGACGGAAACCATCGACGTGATGGATGCGCTGGGCAGCAATATTCGCGTCGATACCAAGGGCCGCGAAGTGATGCGCATCCTGCCGCGCAACCATGACGGCGTGAACGAGGAATGGATTTCCGACAAGACCCGTTTCGTCTGGGATGGTCTGCGCCGCCAGCGGCTGGACACGCCCTATATCCGCGAAAACGGGAAACTCCGTAAGGCTGGCTGGGGCGAGGCGCTGGTCGCCGCCGCCGCCGCAATGAAGGGGAAGAAAGTTGCCGGTCTGGTGGGCGATCTGGCCCCGGTCGAGGCGGCCTATAGCCTGAAAACCCTGATCGAAAATCTGGGCGGCCATGTCGAATGCCGCACCGACGGCGCGCGCCTGCCCATCGGCAACCGTTCGGCCTATGTCGGCACGGCGTCGATCGAAGACATCGACTCTGCCCGCATGATCCAATTGATTGGCACCAACCCGCGTGTCGAAGCGCCGGTCCTGAACGCCCGCATCCGCAAAGCCTGGATCAACGGCGCGCAGATCGGGTTGGTGGGTGAGGCTGTCGATCTGACCTATGACTATGCCCATGTCGGCACGGACCGCGCGGCGCTGGAAAAGCTGTCATCGCAACAGATCAGCGACGAGACAAAGGCCAAGCCCACCCTTGTGATCGTCGGGCAGGGCGCAATCAACGAGGCGGATGGCGAGGCGGTTCTTGCCCATGCCATGCGTCTGGCGGAAAACACCAACTCGAAACTCCTGATCCTGCACACCGCTGCGTCGCGCGTGGGTGCGATGGATGTGGGCGCCGTGACCGAAGGCGGCCTTGCCGCCGCCACTGACGGGGCCGAGGTGATCTATAACCTTGGCGCGGATGAGGTGGACATCGCCGCCGGACCCTTTGTCATCTATCAGGGCAGTCATGGTGACAGGGGCGCCATGCGCGCCGACATCATCCTTCCCGCCGCCGCCTGGACAGAAGAAAACGGCCTTTTCGTCAACACCGAAGGCCGCCCGCAATTGGCCCTGCGCGCCGGGTTCGCGCCGGGCGAGGCCAAGGAAAACTGGGCCATCCTGCGCGCCTTGTCTGGCGAACTGGGAGCGACCTTGCCCTGGGACAGCATGGCCGCGCTGCGGCAGGCGCTGGTCAAGGCGCATCCGCATCTGGGCCGGATCGACGAGGTGCCAACCAACGCCTGGCACCCGCTAGAGGTTGTTGCGGCAGGCAAGGCTGATTTCCGCCCTGCGATCCGCGATTTCTATCTGACCAACGCCATCGCCCGCGCCTCGGCACTGATGGGCGAACTTTCCGCCCTTGCAGCCGACCGCGCACGGGTGCAGATGGCGGCGGAATGAGGCACGCAATGGCACATCACGCAGGCACAATCGCAAGGGCAGGGGTCGCGGCAGCGGCGCTGGCCGCTTGCACGCCTGCCGCCGATGTGTCCAGCATGGGCAGCTTCAATCCCGACTACCGGGGGATCGAAACGATCCT
The DNA here is from genome assembly GCA_958439195.1 of uncultured Paracoccaceae bacterium. GTDB lineage: Bacteria > Pseudomonadota > Alphaproteobacteria > Rhodobacterales > Rhodobacteraceae > Paragemmobacter. Next base: position 37,644 of record OY288164.1, on the reverse strand, counting down.
TCTGGATGGCGATCTGGTAAACTTTCGTGTCGCCATGACGGGCGCGCGGGACAACGCGGATGTCGATGCCTATGCGCGCTGCGCAGCGGCGCAATATGCGCTGATCCGCGGCGCAGGATTTGCGCGGCATGTCCGCACGAATGTGGCGCAAACGGGTGCAATCTGGCGGGGGGATGCGGTTTACACCATCTCTGCCGCCCTTCCGAGGGGCTTTCGCACAATCGACGCCGAGGTAACGGTGCGTGATTGCGGGTCACTCGGGATACCGACGGTCTGAGGGAAAGGCATCATGAACGAGTTTTTTGCAACAGGTATGGGGACGGCGGTTCTGGTGGCGGCGCAGACGCTGCTGCTCGTCGGCTTCGTGATGCTGTCGATGCTGTTCCTGGTCTATGGCGACCGCAAGATCTGGGCCGCGGTTCAGATGCGGCGCGGGCCGAACGTGGTGGGGCCTTGGGGTCTGCTGCAGACCGTGGCCGATGCCGCGAAATACGTGTTCAAGGAAATCGTCATCCCCGCAGGGGCCGACCGCCCGGTGTTCTTCCTTGCGCCCATGCTGTCTTTCGTTCTGGCACTGATGGCCTGGGCGGTGATCCCCTTCGATGATGGCTGGGTGCTGGCCAATATCAACGTGGCGATCCTGTTCGTGTTCGCCATGTCCTCGCTGGAAGTTTACGGCGTCATCATGGGCGGCTGGGCATCGAACTCCAAATACCCGTTCCTCGGCTCGCTGCGGTCTGCTGCGCAGATGATTTCCTATGAGGTGTCGCTGGGCCTGATCATCATCGGCATCATCCTGTCGACGGGTTCGATGAACCTGTCCGCCATCGTGGCGGCGCAGGATGGCAATCTGGGCCTGTTCAACTGGTATTGGCTGCCGCACCTGCCGATGGTGGCGCTGTTCTTCATCTCGGCGCTCGCTGAAACCAACCGTCCGCCGTTTGACCTGCCAGAGGCGGAATCCGAACTCGTGGCCGGGTTCATGGTCGAATATTCCTCGACCCCGTTCCTGCTGTTCATGGCGGGCGAATACATCGCCATCTACCTGATGTGCGCGCTGATGAGCCTGCTGTTCTTTGGTGGCTGGCTGTCGCCCATTCCCGGCCTGCCCGATGGCTGGTGGTGGATGATCGCCAAGATGGCCTTCTTTTTCTTCCTGTTCGCAATGGTCAAGGCCATCACCCCCCGCTATCGCTATGACCAACTCATGCGGATCGGCTGGAAGGTGTTCCTGCCGCTGTCGCTGGCCTGGGTGGTGATCGTGGCCTTCCTGGCAAAATTCGAAGTTTTCGGCGGCTTCTGGGCCCGCTGGACGATTGGAGGCTGAAGCCAATGGCAAATATCGACTGGACCCGCGCCACCCGCTATTTCCTGTTGCAGGATTTCATCAAGGGCTTTGCCCTTGGGATGAAATACTTCTTCGCGCCCAAGGCCACTCTGAACTATCCGCATGAAAAAGGCCCGCTTTCCCCACGGTTCCGGGGCGAACATGCGCTGCGCCGCTATCCCAATGGCGAAGAACGCTGCATCGCCTGCAAGCTGTGCGAAGCGGTTTGCCCGGCACAGGCCATCACCATTGACGCCGAACCGCGCGAAGACGGCAGCCGCCGCACGACCCGCTATGACATCGACATGACGAAGTGCATCTACTGTGGCTTCTGCCAAGAGGCTTGCCCGGTGGATGCCATCGTCGAAGGCCCGAACTTCGAATTCAGCACGGAAACGCGGGAAGAGCTGTTTTACAACAAGGACAAGTTGCTGGAAAACGGCGCACGCTGGGAAGCCGAGATTGCCCGCAACCTTGAAATCGACGCGCCGTATCGGTGATTATGATGACAGATGCCTTCACCAAGATGATGCAGCAGATGATGGAGCAGGGCCAGGAAATGGTTCGCGCCTTCAACCCGGCCATTGAAACCATGCAGGTGAAGGGGTTTGAAACCCTGTTCCCCACCATGTCAAAGGACATGATGGAAATGTGGTTCGGCAAGACCTTCAACCGCGAAGGTCTGGACGCCAAGACCCGCCTTCTGGTCACCATCGCCGCGCTGACGGTCTTGGGCGCGCAGGCCGAACCGCAGTTGAAACTGTCGGTGCGCCACGCGTTGGAGGCCGGGGCCACCCAACGCGAAATCGCCGAGGTGATCTGGCAGATGAGCATGTTCGGCGGCCTGCCCGCCATGCAAAAGGCGCTGGAAATCGCCCAATCCGTCTTTGCGGAAGTTGAGGGGAAAGACGCATGACCGTCGCAGATTACGCCTTTTACGCCTTTGCCATCGTGGCGGTCACGGCGGGCCTTCTTGTCACCATCAGCCGCAACCCGGTGCATTCCGTTCTGTGGCTTATCCTGGCCTTCCTGTCATCTGCCGGGCTGTTCGTCCTGCTGGGGGCGGAATTCGTGGCCATGCTGTTGATCATCGTCTATGTCGGCGCAGTGGCGGTGCTGTTCCTGTTCGTGGTGATGATGCTGGATATCGACTTTGCCCAGTTAAAGGGCGAAATGGCCAAATACATGCCGCTGGGCCTGCTGATCGGGGTAATCCTGTTGATGCAACTGACCCTTGGCATTGGTGCCTGGGTGCAGGCCGAAGGTGCGATGGGCCTGCGGCAGGCCGTGGCCCCCGATGCGGCGCAGGTGGAAAACACCAAGGCGCTGGGTCTGCTGATCTATGACAAATACATCTACCTGTTCCAGGCGTCGGGCCTTGTGCTGCTGGTTGCGATGATCGGCGCGATCCTGTTGACGCTGCGCCACCGCAAGGATGTGAAACGCCAGAACGTGCTGCAACAAATGTGGCGCGATCCGGCCAAGGCGATGGAACTGAAGGACGTGAAACCGGGGCAGGGATTGTAACCTGGGCGGGGTGAACCCCGCCTTGCCGAAAATGGTTTGGGCGTTGCCGCCCGATCCGCACAAGAACGGGCCAAAGGCCCAAGGGAACCGAAAATGGTTGGACAGTGGACAGATCACACCGGACGCACGCGCCTTTGGGCCGCCGCTCTTGGCTGTACCGCGCTTATGGCGCTGTCGGGCTGTATCTCTGATGAACAGGCTGTCGACATGGGCCTTGCCACCCAATGCGACGCCGATGGTGTGGTGGCCAGACTGGGCGATCCCGCTGGCCGTTTTGTCACCCGGACGAACACCGAGGTGTGCAAAGGCCCGCGGCGTGACAGCTATACCGAAACCACGCTCGACATGATCGACTGCCGGAACAACGCCACCCTGCGGGCCGGTGTCACCCGGTCCAGCGCCGATCAGGCCCGCCGTGGCCCCGATTACAACAACACCGCCACTGTCGAACAGACCCGCCTCCGCCTGCGGGTCGGCCTGACCGATCTGGCCACCACGGAAACCACCCTGCGCGCTGCGGGCGTGCCGGTCACGCTGCTGCCCGGTCAGGGCGCGGAACATTGCACCACCCTGGCCGCCAACGCGGCCCAAACGAACTGATGGCGCATCGCGCGCTGAAGGATTGAGACGATGGTTGGACTTGAACATTACCTGACGGTCGCAGCGATGCTGTTTGTCATTGGGATCTTTGGCATTTTTCTGAACCGGAAGAATGTTATCGTCATCCTGATGTCGATCGAATTGATGCTGCTGGCGGTCAACATCAACCTTGTCGCTTTCTCCTCATTCCTTGGCGATCTGGTCGGGCAGGTGTTCACCATGTTCGTCCTGACCGTCGCCGCCGCCGAGGCCGCCATCGGCCTTGCCATCCTCGTCGTGTTCTTCCGCAATCGCGGAACGATCGACGTGGAAGACGTCAACGTGATGAAGGGCTGACCCGGAATGGCAACGATCATCCTCTTTGCGCCGCTGATCGGCGCGCTGATCTGCGGCTTTGGCTGGCGTTTCATCGGTGAAAAGGCCGGACAGATCATCACCACTGCGCTGGTGTTTCTGGCGGCGATCCTGTCTTGGGTCATCTTTCTGACGCATGATGGCGTGACCGAACAGATCGTCCTGCTGCGCTGGATCGAAAGCGGTACGCTGACCAGCGATTGGTCCATCCGGCTCGACCGGCTGACCGCCATCATGCTGGTGGTCATAAACTCTGTTTCGGCGCTCGTTCACCTCTATTCCTTCGGCTACATGGCGCACGATGACAACTGGCGCGAAGATGAACATTACCGCGCCCGCTTCTTTGCCTATCTGTCCTTCTTCACCTTTGCGATGCTGATGCTGGTGACATCGGACAACCTGATCCAGATGTTCTTCGGCTGGGAAGGGGTGGGGGTCGCCTCGTATCTGCTGATCGGGTTCTACTACAAGAAACCCTCGGCCAACGCCGCCGCGATCAAGGCTTTTGTCGTGAACCGTGTTGGCGATTTCGGTTTTGCGTTGGGGATCTTCGCGCTCTATTTCCTGACAGACTCCGTCAGCTTTGACGTGATCTTTGCCAAGGTGCCGGAACTGGCGGAAACCAACCTCACCTTTCTGTGGGGGGAATGGAACGCCGCCAACCTGATCGGCGTCCTGTTGTTCATCGGCGCGATGGGGAAATCGGCGCAGTTGATCTTGCACACCTGGCTGCCCGACGCGATGGAGGGGCCGACGCCCGTCTCCGCCCTGATCCACGCGGCAACTATGGTGACAGCAGGGGTGTTCCTTGTCTGCCGTATGTCGCCGCTTTACGAATATGCGCCTTCGGCCGCGATGTTCATCACCGTGCTGGGGGCCACCACCGCCTTCTTCGCCGCGACCGTGGGTCTGGTGCAGAACGATATCAAGCGCGTCATCGCCTATTCCACCTGTTCGCAACTTGGCTACATGTTCGTGGCCGCCGGTGTGGGCGTCTATTCGGTGGCGATGTTCCACCTGTTCACCCATGCCTTCTTCAAGGCAATGCTGTTTCTTGGCGCGGGGTCGGTGATCCATGCCACGCATCATGAACAGGATCTGCGCAACTATGGCGGCCTTCGCAAGAAGATCCCCTTCACTTTCTGGGCGATGATGATCGGCACGCTGGCCATCACCGGCGTTGGCATCCCGCTGACGCATTACGGCTTTGCGGGTTTCCTGTCGAAGGATGCGGTGATCGAATCCGCCTATGTCGGCAGCAACTATGCCTTCTGGCTTCTGGTGGCCGCGGCGGGGATGACCAGTTTCTATTCCTGGCGCCTGATGTTCCTGACCTTCTACGGCGAAAGCCGGGCTGGGGCGCATGGGCATAACGGCCTGGGTCACGGCCATGACGACCACCATCACGAACCGCATGAAAGCCCGACTGTGATGCTGGTGCCATTGGGCGTTCTGGCGCTGGGTGCCGTGTTTTCCGGGATGATCTGGTATAACGTGTTCTTTGGCGAAGAAGCCAAGGTCCGTGCCTGGTTTGGCCTTCCGGTGGCCGAACATTCGGCAACCGATGCCGACCATGCCGAGGGCGAGGATCACAGCGCCGAGGCCGCCACCGCCGACCCCGCAGCAGCGACGGAGGCCGAGGCCACCGTCACGGCAGATGCGGCGCAGGGCGAAGGCGAACACGGCGAAGGCCACGCCTTCCCGCAGCCGCTGCCAGGGCAGGGGGCCATCTTTATCGGCCCCGAAAATGACGTGCTGCACGAGGCACATCTTGTGCCGAAATGGGTAAAGGTTTCGCCCTTCGTCGCAATGGTGCTGGGCTTCCTGCTGGCCTTCCAGTTCTATATCCGCCGCCCCGATTTGCCCGGTCGTCTGGCCACGCAGCAACGCCCGCTTTACCTGTTCCTGCTGAACAAATGGTATTTCGACGAACTGTATGACTGGATCTTTGTCCGCCCTGCGAAATGGCTGGGTGGCTTCCTGTGGAAAAAGGGCGACGGCACCGTCATCGACGGGTCGATCAATGGCATTGCCATGGGGATCATCCCGTTCTTCACCCGCCTCGCGTCACGCGCGCAGTCGGGCTATGTGTTCCACTATGCCTTCGCCATGGTTCTGGGCATCGCTGCCTTGATCACGTGGATGACGCTCTTGGGGGGCGCGAACTGATATGGAAAACCTTCTCTCCATCATCACCTTCATCCCCGCGGTTGCGGCAGGCATCCTTGCCTTGTTCCTGCGCGGCGATGACGCGGCGGCGCAGCGCAACGCCAAATGGCTGGCGCTTCTCGCCACCACGGCGACGTTCCTTGTGTCGCTTTTCGTGCTGTTCGGCTTCGATCCCGCCGACACCGGGTTTCAGTTTGTCGAAGAATACGACTGGATCCTCGGCCTGAAATACAAGATGGGCGTCGATGGCATCTCGGTCCTGTTCGTGATGCTGACCACCTTCCTGATGCCCCTGACCATCGCCGCCTGCTGGGAGGTGGAAACCCGCGTCAAGGAATACATGATCGCCTTCCTGATGCTGGAAACCCTGATGCTGGGCGTGTTCTGCGCGCTGGATCTGGTGCTGTTCTACCTGTTCTTCGAAGCAGGGCTGATCCCGATGTTCCTGATCATCGGCATCTGGGGCGGCAAGGAACGCATCTACGCGGCCTTCAAGTTCTTTCTTTACACCTTCCTCGGGTCCGTCCTGATGCTGGTTGCGATGATTGCGATGTATATGGATGCAGGCACCACCGACATCCCGTCGCTTCTCGCCCATAACTTCGGGTCTGACGACATGCAGGTGCTGGGCATTCATGTCGTCGGCGGCTTGCAGACGTTGCTTTGGCTGGCCTTCTTCGCCTCATTCGCGGTGAAGATGCCGATGTGGCCTGTTCATACCTGGTTGCCCGACGCGCACGTTCAGGCCCCCACGGCGGGGTCGGTCGTGCTGGCTGCGATCTTGCTGAAAATGGGCGGCTACGGTTTCCTGCGGTTCTCGCTGCCGATGTTTCCGGTGGCGTCCGATCTGCTGGCGCCCCTGGTGTTGTGGATGTCGGCCATCGCCATCGTCTATACCTCGCTGGTGGCGCTGGCGCAGCAGGACATGAAAAAGCTGATCGCCTATTCCTCGGTCGCCCATATGGGTTACGTGACGATGGGCATTTTCGCCGCGAACCAGCAGGGCATCGACGGCGCGATTTTCCAGATGATCAGCCACGGCTTCATCTCGGGCGCGCTCTTCCTCTGCGTGGGCGTGATCTATGACCGGATGCACACGCGCGACATTGACGCCTATGGCGGCCTTGTGAACCGGATGCCCGCCTATGCGATGATCTTCATGTTCTTCACCATGGCCAATGTCGGCTTGCCGGGAACCAGCGGGTTCATCGGTGAATTCCTCACGCTGATGGGTGTGTTCCAGGTCAATACCTGGGTTGCCGCCGTGGCCACCACCGGGGTGATCCTGTCGGCGGCCTATGCGCTGTGGCTTTACCGTCGTGTGGTGATGGGCGACCTGATCAAAGAGGCGTTGAAGTCGATCACCGATATGAACCGCCGCGAAAAGGCGATCTTTGCGCCGCTGGTGGTGATGACCCTGCTTCTTGGCGTCTACCCGGCATTGGTGACCGATATCATCGGCCCCTCGGTCGAGGCGCTGGTATCCGACTATCAGGCTGCGATCCCCGCCGATGCGGGTGACACGCAGCTTGCGAACAACTGAAGGGACGGGACAAGATGACCCCGCAAGATTTCTCGACCGTTCTGCCCGAAGTCGTGCTGGCGGTGTTCGCCATGGCCGCGCTGATGTTTGGCGTCTACACGACAAAAGACAAGGCAGCGCCCTTGATCTCATGGGCCACGGCGGGTCTGTTCCTGGCACTTGCCCTGTGGATCGGTCTGGGCGGGACAGGCGAACGCAGCGCCTTTGGCGGCATGTTCATCGACGATCCCTTCGCCCGCTTTGCCAAGGTAATGATCCTTGTATCGGCGGCGGCTGTGCTGATCATGTCGCAGGATTACATGATCCGCCGTGATCTGCTGCGCTTTGAATACCCCATCCTGCTTGCTCTTGCCGTGGTCGGCATGATGATGATGGTGTCGGCAGGCGATCTGATGGCGCTGTATCTGGGCCTCGAACTGCAATCCCTGGCGCTCTATGTGGTCGCCGCAATCCGGCGCGACAGCGTGAAATCCACAGAAGCAGGCCTGAAATACTTCGTCCTTGGTGCGCTGTCGTCGGGTATCCTGCTGTATGGCGCTTCGCTCACCTACGGCTTTGCGGGCACGACCTTGTTCTCTGGCATCCTGTCCACCCTGGGCGAAGGTGCGCCGCTTGGCCTGCTGTTCGGGCTTGTGTTCATGCTGGCCGGGCTTGCCTTCAAGGTTTCCGCTGCACCGTTCCACATGTGGACCCCCGATGTCTATGAAGGGGCGCCCACCCCGGTGACGGCCTTCTTTGCCACCGCTCCAAAGGTGGCGGCGATGGCGTTGCTGGCCCGCCTGTCCTGGGATGCCTTTGGCGCCATCCCCGGCGACTGGTCGCAGGTTCTGGCCGCGCTGGCCGTGATCTCGATGTTCCTCGGTGCCGTGGCCGCCATCGGCCAGCGCGATATCAAGCGTCTGATGGCCTATTCCTCCATTGCCCATATGGGCTATGCTCTTGTCGGCCTTGCCGCAGGCACCGCCGAAGGCGTGCAGGCGATGCTGGTCTATATGGCGATCTACGTCACGATGAACGTCGGCACCTTTGCCTTCATCCTGTCGATGGAACGCGATGGCCGCCCTGTCACCTCTATCGACAGCCTGAACAGCTTTGCCAAAAAGGAACCGCTCAAGGCGCTGGCCATGCTGGTCCTGATGTTCAGCCTGGCAGGCGTGCCGCCGATGGTGGGCTTTTTCGGCAAGTTCTATGTGCTGAAGGCGGCTGTCGATGCCGATATGGCCTGGCTTGCACTGGCCGGGGCGGTAGCATCGGTGATCGGGGCCTTCTATTACCTGCGCATCGTGTTCTTCATGTATTTCGGCAAGGAAAGCGACGGCATGGAATCGCGCATGGCACCCGCCCAATGGGCAATGCTGGTGGCAGTGTCCGTCATCATGGTGGCCGGGATCGTGAACCTGTTCGGCATCGAACCCGCCGCCGCCATCGCGGCAGAAGCCCTTGTCCGCTGATCCGTTGTCAGAAAGCGCCCCTTGGCCCGCAGGTGTGGGCCGCCGCTTTCTGGACACCGTCGACAGCACGAATGCCGAGGCGTTTCGCATCGCCCCGTCCCATCCGGCACCGTGCTGGATCGTGGCGGGTGAACAGACAGCAGGGCGCGGCCGCCGCGCCCGCGCCTGGGCCAGCCCCCGTGGCAATTTCCACAGCACACTTCTTCTGCATCCGTCCGAACCGCCCGCCACGGTGGCCCTGCGCTCCTTCGCCGCCGCGCTGGCATTGCGTGATGCCTTTGTCGCACTGACGGACCTGCCCGCTGTTTTTACGCTGAAGTGGCCCAATGATGTGCTGCTGAATGGCGGCAAGGTGGCGGGCATCCTGTTGGAAAGCGCCACGGCAGGGCAGGGGGTGCAACACCTTGCCATCGGCATCGGCGTCAACCTGATTGCCGCCCCTGATCCCGCGCAGATGGAACCGGGGGCTGTGCCGCCTGTCACATTGCTGGCAGAAACGGGTTTGCGTGTGACGCCAGAGGCATTCCTCAATGCGCTCGCCCCCGCCTTTTCCCGGTGGGAGACGACCTTCACCACCCAGGGCTTTGCCCCCTTGCGCCTGGCGTGGCTCGCCCATGCCGCACGGTTGGGTCAGCCCATCCGCGCCCGCACCGGCGCCGACACACGCGAAGGCATCTTCGACACGATTGACGATACCGGTGCCCTGATCCTGCGCCAATCCCACGGCCCCGTCGCCATTCCGGCGGCGGAGGTGTTCTTCTGACAACGGGGAAAGCCATGCTCCTCGCCATTGATTGCGGCAACACCAATACCGTCTTTTCCATCTGGGACGGGGAACGCTTTATTGCCACATGGCGCATCGCCACCGATCACACGCGGACAGCGGATGAATATTACGTCTGGCTGTCCTCGCTGATGATGCTGACAAAGACCGAAGCCACCATCTCTGATGCCATCATCTCATCTACCGTGCCGCGTGTGGTGTTCAACCTGCGCGTCCTGTGCAACCGCTATTTCGACTGCCGCCCGCTGGTGGTGGGCAAACCCGAATGCCGTCTTCCCGTGATGCCCCGCGTGGATCAGGGCACGACGGTTGGCCCCGACCGTCTGGTCAACACCGTGGGCGCGCATGACCGCCACGGCGGTGATTTGATCGTCGTCGATTTCGGCACCGCCACCACCTTTGACGTGGTGGATACTGACGGTGCCTATATCGGCGGCGTCATCGCCCCCGGCGTCAACCTCAGCCTCGAAGCCCTGCACATGGCCGCCGCTGCCCTGCCGCATGTCGATATCAGCCGCCCCAGCCGCGCCATCGGAACGAATACAGTGGCCTGCATGCAATCTGGCGTATACTGGGGCTATATCGGCCTGATCGAAGGGATCGTGCGCGAGGTTCGCAAGGAACGTGACCGCCAGATGAAGGTTGTCGCCACCGGTGGACTTGCCTCCCTTTTCGCGCAGGATACCGAACTATTTGACAGCGTCGAAGATGACCTCACCATGCATGGCCTGATGCTCATCGACCGCTACAACAAGGAATTGGAAACCGCATGACTGCAAACCGGCTGATCTATCTTCCCCTCGGCGGCGCCGGGGAGATCGGCATGAACGCCTATGTCTACGGCTATGGCCCGGCGGGCAAGGAACGCCTGATCCTGGTCGATATGGGCGTCACCTTTCCGGACATGGATTCAACGCCGGGTGTGGACCTGATCCTTCCCGATCTGGGCTGGCTGGAAGATAACCTTGACAGGTTAGAGGCGATCTTCATCACCCACGCCCATGAGGACCATATCGGTGCCTTGGGGCATCTTTGGCCCAAACTGCAAAAGCCGGTCTATGCCCGTCGCTTTACCGCCACCATTGGACGGCTGAAATTCGAAGAACAGGGCCTGCCGGTCGAAATGATCCGCACCGTCCTGCCGCGCCCGGAAACCGTGACAGCGGGGCCGTTCAAGGTGCAATTCGTGCCGGTCAGCCATTCCATCCCCGAAAGCGCCGCGCTGGTGATCGACACGCCCGCCGGGCGCATCGTCCATTCCGGCGATTTCAAGCTGGATCACAACCCCATCGTGGGCGAGGCATGGGATGACGCCCGCTTTGCCGAACTGGCCGCCGAGCGCCCGATAAAGGCGCTGATGTGCGATTCCACCAACGTCTTTTCGCTGCATCCCGGCCGGTCGGAAAGCTCTATCCGCGAACCGATCCGTGAACTGGTCGCAGGACGTGGCGGCCTTGTCGTGGCCACCACCTTCGCCTCCAACGTCGCCCGCCTGCGCACCCTGGCGGAAGCCGCCCGTGCGGCGGACCGGTCCGTCTGCCTGATGGGCCGCGCGATGAAACGCATGGTCGCCGCCGCCGAACAATCCGGTGTTCTGACCGATTTCCCCCGCACCGTCAGCCCGGAAGATGCCGCCAGCGTGCCGCGTGGCAACCTGATGCTGATCGTCACTGGGTCGCAAGGCGAACGCCGCGCGGCCAGCGCGCAACTGTCGCGTGGCAAATATCTGGGGATGGAGATGAAGAAGGGCGATCTGTTCCTCTTCTCCTCAAAAACCATTCCGGGAAATGAGCGTGAGGTGCTGCGCATCGTCAACAACTTCTCGGAAATGGGCGTCGACGTGATGGATGATGGCGGTGGCCGCTATCACGTATCCGGCCACGCCAACCGCCCCGATCTGGAACATGTCCACCGCCTGTTGCTGCCCGACATGCTGATCCCGATGCATGGCGAACACCGCCACCTGCGCGAACACGCCCGCATCGGGGCCGAGGCGGGCCTGTCCACCGCCGTGGTGACCAACGGCATGATGGTGGACCTGAGCGGCGAATCTCCCAGCGTGGTGGGCCATATCGAAACCGGTCGCGTCTATCTGGATGGCAATGTGCAGGTCGGCGCGCTGGAAGGTGTGATCCGTGACCGTATCCGCATGGCGCTGAACGGTCATGTGATGGTGACGGTGATCCTTGATGACGATGCCGAAGTGCTGGGCGAGGCGTGGGTCGAAATCATGGGCCTGTCGACCAAGGGCCGCTCTGGCCCCTTGGCCGAAACAATGGAGGCCGATCTCTCCGAATTCCTGAACGGCGCCGGGCGCAAGATCCTGCGCGACGACGACAAACTGGATGAGGCGTTGCGCCGCATCGTGCGGCAAGTGTCGATGGAAGAAATCGGCAAAAAGCCCGAGGTGACGGTCGTCGTAAGCCGCTTGATGGCCGAATAGGGCAGGGCTTTACCAAAGCGCGCTGGTCAATCCTGAAAAGCGAAAAGGCCCCGCAAAACGCGGGGCCTTTTGTGTTTCATGCAGTCAGGTTCAGCCTTCGCTGCCGCTGACGGCCATTTCTTCTTCGTGTTCATCCTGCGGTGCGCTGGTAATCTTGAAGCTGCGCAGGATGAAATCCGGCACATGATCCCCCATCCCCACAACCGGCGGTCCGCCCCGATCATCACGATCCCGGCCCCGCCGATCATCACGCCGATCATCGCGGCGTTCACCACGCCGATCGTCGCCCCGCCGATCGTCATTGCGCCGTTCTTCACCACGCCCGTCAGAGCGGCCATCAGACCGCCCATCACTGCGCCGTTCCTCATCGCGGCGCGGGCGATCCTCGCGGCGCTGTTGCGCTACGGGGGCCTCAGCCTGAACCACTTCCGGCGCAACCACCTCTGCGGCAGGTTCGACACGCGCCTCACGCGACGCACGGTCTTCACGGCCGGCACCGCTGCGGTTGCGGTCACGCCCTTCATTCCTGTCGCGGCCACCACGCGGGCTACGCTCTTCGCGCGGGCGATCCGATGCTTCGGTCGCCAGATCCAGCCCTTCGGGCAGCGTGCCGCGCGGGATCGGCATCTTCACCAGGCTTTCAATCGCCGTCAGGTATTTGTCATCCGACGGCACGGCGATTGTATAGGCCTTGCCCAGACGCCCGGCACGGCCCGTGCGACCAATGCGGTGAACATAGTCTTCGGGGTGGCTCGGCACGTCAAAGTTGAACACATGGCTGACAGCCGGAATATCCAATCCCCGTGCCGCCACGTCCGACGCGATCAACAGATGCACCGAACCATCACGGAATCCGTCCAGCGTGCGGGTGCGCACCGACTGATCCAGATCACCATGAATGGGTGATGCGTTGAACCCATGCGCCTTCAGCGACTTGGCCACCACATCCACATCCATCTTGCGATTGCAGAAAATGATGGCGTTGGTGCAGCTTTCGCCTTCCGCCTTGATCAGCGCCCGCAGAACCGCCCGCTTTTCGGCAAAGCTGCGATCTTTGCGCGTAGGCGTGAACTGGATCAGCTTCTGTTCGATGGTGGTCGACGCGGTGGATTGCCGCGCCACTTCGATCTTGGCCGGATTGGTCAGGAAGGTATTGGTGATCCGTTCGATTTCCGGCGCCATCGTGGCGCTGTAGAACATCGTCTGGCGGGTGAACGGGGTCAGTTGGAAAATGCGTTCGATATCGGGGATGAACCCCATATCCAGCATCCGGTCGGCCTCATCCACCACCATGATCTGCACGCCGGTCAACAGCAGCTTGCCGCGTTCGAAATGGTCCAGCAGGCGGCCCGGCGTTGCGATCAGAACGTCAACGCCCCGATCGATCAGCTTGTCCTGCTCACCAAAGGACACGCCACCAATCAGCAGCGCCTTTGTCAGCTTGGTATGCTTGGCATAGGTGTCAAAGTTTTCCGCCACCTGCGCGGCCAGTTCCCGCGTGGGCGCCAGCACCAGGCTGCGCGGCATCCGTGCTCGGGCGCGTCCCTGACCCAGAAGGGTGACCATCGGCAGCACGAAACTGGCGGTCTTTCCGGTGCCGGTCTGGGCAATGCCCAGAACATCGCGGCCTTGCAGCGCATGGGGAATGGCCTGCGCCTGAATAGGCGTCGGGATTTCATAGCCTGCCTCAGAGACGGCCTGAAGTACGCGCGGATCGAGCGCGAGATCGGAGAATTTGGTCATAAGCGTCCTTGTAGTTGCGGGTTCGGCCCGCAAAGATGAAGGGACGCTGCTGTCCGGGGCGTCCCGGCGTCAAGGGTGGTCACACCACCTGCGGTGCCCATAGCGGAAATCCTTTGCGGGGTCAAGGATTGGCACGGTTAACCCGCCAAGACTGGGCCAAGACTGGGCCAAGACTGGGCCATGCGGGGCCAAGATTGGGCCAGAACACAACCCATCCCCTCCGGCCATGCCAGACCCTGCTGTGAACCGATCCGAAAACCCGCCCTGACGACGATAAGACCGCCGTCAGACCATCATCTCTTTCGTCGCCGTCAACCGCAACAGCGGATAATCCCGCTCCACCCGGTCGATGTCCCATTTCAGCCGCGTCAGAAAGACCATGTCGCCGTCATTGTCGGTGGCAATATGGCCCTTGTTGACGTTCACGAACCGCTCCACCTCATCCTTTGGTCCCGAAACCCAACGGGCCGAGGTGAATTGCGACGCCTCGAACCGAACCGGCAGGCTGTATTCCTGCTCGATCCGGCTGGCCAGAACCTCGAACTGCAACGCCCCCACGACACCGACAATGTATCCCGACCCGATCATCGGCTTGAACACCTTGGCGGCCCCTTCCTCGGCGAATTGCATCAGCGCCTTTTCCAGATGCTTCGCCTTCATCGGATCGCCCGCCCGCACCCCTTGCAGCAGCTCCGGCGCAAAGGATGGGATGCCGGTAAAGCGCAGCGCCTCGCCCTCGGTCAGCGCATCGCCGATGCGCAACTGGCCGTGGTTCGGAATGCCAATGATATCACCCGCCCAGGCCTCCTCTGCCAACTCCCGGTCGGCGGCAAGGAACAGCACCGGGTTCGACACCGCCATCGGCTTTTTCGACCGCACATGCAGCAGTTTCATCCCGCGCTCGAAATGGCCCGATGCAAGGCGCACAAACGCCACCCGGTCACGGTGCTTTGGGTCCATGTTGGCTTGCACCTTGAACACCACGCCGGTCACGGCCTGCTCTTCCGGTGCCACCTTGCGGGTGGCGGTTGGTTGCGGTTGCGGTTCGGGGCCGTATTTTCCGATCCCGTCCATCAATTCCTTGACACCAAAGGAATTGATCGCCGACCCGAACCAGATCGGCGTCATCGACCCGTTCAGCAGCGCCGCACGGTCGAACGCGGGCAGCAACTCGCGCGCCATTTCCAATTCGTCGCGCAGTTTGGCCAACAGGTCGGCGGGCACATGCTCGGCCAGCTTCGGATCATCCAGCCCGTTGATCTGGATGGTTTCCGCCACGCGGTTCCGGTCGGCCCGATCCATCAATTCCAGCCGGTCATTCAGAATGTCATAACAGCCCAGAAAATCGCGCCCCTGACCGATGGGCCAGCTTGCGGGTGATACGTCGATGGCCAGATTTTCCTGAATTTCATCGATGATCTCGAACGTATCCCGCGCCTCTCGGTCCATCTTGTTGCAAAAGGTCAGGATCGGCAGATCGCGCAGGCGGCACACTTCAAACAGCTTTCGGGTCTGGCTTTCCACCCCCTTGGCCCCGTCGATCACCATCACCGCGCAATCCACGGCGGTCAGCGTGCGATAGGTGTCTTCGGAAAAATCGCTGTGGCCGGGTGTATCCACCAGATTGAACCGATAGTTGCGGAAATCGAACGACATGGCGCTGGCGGAAACGGAAATCCCGCGCTCCTGCTCCATCTTGATGAAATCTGATCGCGTCCGCCGCGCCTCGCCCTTGGCGCGCACCTGGCCCGCCATCTGGATCGCCCCGCCGAACAGCAGGAATTTTTCGGTCAAAGTCGTTTTGCCGGCATCCGGGTGCGCAATGATGGCGAACGTCCGGCGACGGGCGATTTCAGGCGGAAGGGTGGGGCGATTGTCCAGCATGACGCGGCATTAGCCCAAACCGCGCCTCTCGTCCACTGGCCCGCTTCTGGCCCGCCAATGGCCAGAAATGCCGCTTGCCCTTGCTGCCCCTCACATCGGGCGCTACCCATTGGGGTGCATGGCAGCAAGAGGGGCAACCGACATGGATCTTGGCATCAGAGGAAAACGCGCGCTGGTCTGCGCCTCGTCCAAAGGTCTGGGCAAGGGCTGCGCCGAGGCGCTGGCCGAAGCCGGGGTCGATCTGATCCTGAACGCCCGCGGCGCTGACGCGCTGGAGGCCACCGCCGCCGCCATCCGCGCCCGCCACAACGTGAACGTCACCACCATCGCCGCCGACATCACCACTGAAGACGGCCGCGCCCGCGTGCTGAATGCAGCATCGGGTGCCGATATCCTTGTGACCAATGCCGGCGGCCCGCCGCCCGGCATGTGGACAGACTGGACCCGCGACGATTTCATCCGCGCGATTGACGGCAACATGCTCACCCCCATCGCGCTGATGCAGGCGCTGCTGCCGGGGATGATCGAAAAAGGCTGGGGCAGGGTGGTCAACATCACGTCACAATCGGTCAAGGCTCCGATCCCGCAACTCGGCCTGTCCAACACCGCCCGCGCCGGATTGACCGGCTTTGTCGCGGGAACCTCGCGCCAGGTTGCCCCGCACGGCGTAACGATCAACAACCTGCTGCCTGGCATCCATGCCACCGACCGCGCCACCGCACTGGATGCCGGCGTGGTAAAGGCCGAAGGTATCGACATGGACACCGCCCGCGCCCGGCGCGAAGCCACGATCCCCGCCCGCCGCTATGGGGATCCGGGTGATTTCGGGGCCGCCTGCGCCTTTCTTTGTTCGCAACAGGCGCGCTTCATCATCGGTCAGAACATCCTGCTGGATGGCGGCCAGACGGTCGCCACGATCTGACGTGCTGCGCAGCGCCGCAGGTGCTTGCCCCCCGGTCGCCTGCCTGCTAGGGACATTTCCGATCAATTTCCTTGGGAAACCATGCCCGAACGCACGCCCTTGCGCCTTGCAGCCTCTGGTCTGACCCGGTCCTTTGGCGGGCGTCCGGTGGTGGATGATGTGTCGCTGGATGTGGCCGCAGGGCAGGTGACCTGCCTTCTTGGCCCTTCTGGCTGCGGTAAATCCACGACATTGCGGATGATCGCGGGGGTGGAACGTCCCGATACCGGCACGATCCGCATCGATGGCCGCACCGTCTGCGGCGACGGTGTCCTTGTCCCGCCCGAATCGCGGTCGGTCGGCCTGATGTTTCAGGATTTCGCCCTTTTCCCGCATCTGACCGTTGCGCAGAACGTCGCCTTCGGTCTGACAGGGGATCGCGCGGCAAAGGCGCGGCGGGTGGAGGAACTGCTGGAACGCGTCAACCTCACCGGCTACGGCCCCAAACACCCGCACCAGCTTTCGGGTGGCGAACAGCAGCGCGTGGCCCTTGCCCGCGCCTTGGCCCCACGCCCCAAGGTGATGCTGATGGACGAACCCTTTTCCGGGCTGGACAACCGCCTGCGTGACGGCATCCGCGACACCACGCTTGAGGTGCTGAAAGAGGAAGGCGCCGCCGTCCTTCTGGTGACCCACGAACCGGATGAGGCGATGCGCATGGCCGATGAAATCGCCCTGATGCGCGACGGCCGCATCGTGCAACGCGGCGCGCCCTATAACATCTACAACGCCCCAGTCGACAAGGCCGCCGCCGCGTTCTTCAGCGATATCAACGTCATCCGTGGCACCTGCCGCGGCGCACTGACCGACACACCCTTTGGGGCCTTCCTCACTCCCGGCTACCCCGATGGCGCCGAGGTGGAAATCATCATCCGCCCCCAACACCTGAAGATCGACTTCGACCGCGCCGGTCGCGGCCCCAACCCAACCGCACAGGATGGCACCCCCGCCCGCGGCACCCTGCAACGCGCTCGCTATCTGGGCCGCGAAAGCCTGGTGGATTTTCGGATGGATCATGACGGCTCGATCCTCACCGCCTCGGTCCCCGGTGTGTTCCTGCCCAAACCTGGCACCGCGCTTTGGCTGATGATCCGCCGTGACCGCTGTTTCGTTTTTCCCGTCAGCCGCTGATCGACATCCGCCTGCGCCAGGTTGCAAGGTCGCGGCCCGCCTCATCGGGTGCAATCCGGCCTGTGGGCCGCACCGCCGCGATCCGATCCACCCGAAAGCACCGGAAATCATCCCGCGCCTCGCACCATGCGGCCAGCGTCCAGACCCGGCCCCAGAATTCCAGAACCAGCGGGCGCAGATCGCGCAGGCTTGCCGCCCCGTCCGCATCCACATAGGTGATCTGCACCACCTCACGCAGCCGGATAGATCGGCGCAGATCAGGCAGATGCCGCGCCGCCGCCATCGCCTCAACTGATGGAAAAATCCACACGGGAGGATCGGCATATTCCCGGTGTGACGGCGGCAAGGCCGCCATGATCTTGGCCGCCAGACTGTGCGCCGCCCCGGCAAGGCTGGGATCTGCCCTAGCAGACAAAAGCCGCATCGCAACGGCCAGCGCCTCGGTCTCCTCTTCCGTCAGGGTCAGCGGCGGCAAGGTGATCGGCTCACGCAGGATATAGCCCACGCCCCGCTCGCTTTCGACTGGCAGTCCACTGGCGATCAGCGTGGCCATGTCACGCCACAGCGTCCGGGTGGATACTTCCAGCCGCTCCGCCATGTCGCGCGCTGTGTGCAGGCGGCCATCGCGCAGGATCTGGATCAGGTCGAACAGGCGGTCGGTGCGGCGCATGGGCAAAGCGTGGCGGGGCAGGGGCGCGGCGTCAATCCATCGCCACGATCACGGCATCATGCCGCATCGTCACGCTGTCCGGGTCGATCATCGCCAGGAAGGGCGCAAATTCCGGTGCCGCCACCACGCTTTGGGCGGCGGCATGGGCTGCGTCCAGGTCGGTCCATTCAACCCAATCTATCCACATGCCATCGCCCGCCTGCACCAGACGCCGCCGCCGGAACCCTGCCATGTTGCGCAACAGCGTCTCCGTCCCGCGCGCCGCCTTCGCAAACCGGGCCGGATCACAGCCCGCAATCAGCCGGAAACCGACCACCTCCACAACGGCCGTGGCTTGGTTCTGTGCTGTCTCGGTGGGGGCAGGACAAGCAGTCGTTTGCATCTGGGGTTCCTTGATGGATGGTGTTTCGATGCCCCCTGCGTGCCACGGTCCAACTGACAACACCCTGTCAGCAACCGCTACCCATCGGCCTCGATCCCCGCCTGCGGCATCAGCGTGGCCACCTTGGTCAGCAACGCCCGCGCCGCCCGCGCGCGCGGGTTGCCGTCATCCTCGGCCACATGGCGCAACCCTTCGACCAGCGCCTCCAGTTCATCCGCCGTCATCAATGTGGGCGGCAGCATCAGGGGCGACCGCAGGATATATCCCAACCCCCGCTCCCCCTCGACCGGAAGGCCGGTTCGCGCCATGACCGCCATGTCGCGCCAGACGGTTCGGGTGGACACGCCCACCGCCGCCGCCAGCTCTGCCGCCGTATGCAGCCGTCCGTCCCGCATGATTTGGATCAGGTCATATAGCCGATCATCCCGTTTCATCGCGCCGTTCCCTTGGGTGCTACTGACAAAATACTGTCAGTTGACCGCAAACAAAACCCCATTCCCCTTTGAAGCCAGCGAAAAGCAGGCCTAAACATCACCGTCAGAATGGGGATCGGGCCAAACTGTGGCCCCTACGGATGGAGCAGACCATGTTCAACAATATCGGCCCTATGGGCCTGATCCTGATCGCAGTCGTCGTCTTGGTGCTGTTCGGGCGCGGCAAGGTGTCGTCGCTGATGGGCGAAGTCGGCAAGGGCATCACGGCGTTCAAAAAGGGCGTGAATGACGGCAAGGCCGAACTGGATGCCGAAGCCGCCGATGTCGCCCGCGACGTGACCCCCGCCGCATCGCCCGCAGCATCGACCGCCGCATCGACCACCTCGGTGGCCGACAAGGACAAGGTCTGATCCCGGACCCGCTTGCATAGGACGGAGAGACAGGCATGGATTTCGGCTGGGCGGAATTGCTGGTCATCGGGGTGGTCGCGTTGATCGTGATCGGCCCCAAAGACCTGCCAGACATGTTCCGCACATTGGGCCGCTTCACGGCCAAGGCGCGCGGCATGGCGCGGGATTTCACCCGCGCAATGGAACAGGCCGCCAAGGATACCGGGGTGGATGAGGTGGCGAGCGACCTGAAAAAGGTCACCTCGCCGAAATCAATGGGTCTGGATGCCATGAAAGGCGCCGCGGACCGGTTCGAAAAGTGGGATCCGCTTAAGAACGCGGCCAAACCGACCGCCCCACCGGCCGCCCGCACGTTGACGCCGCCACCCATGCCGCCCACCCCGGCAGCCGCCGCCGCAACGCCCGCCGTTGTGACGGCTGAACCAAAAATCCTTGGCCCCGCCACGACCGCCCTTGCCCAGCAACAGGCCGAGCGGCGGGCCTTGGCCACCGAGACCGCCGAAAAACTGCGTGCCGCAACCCAAACCGGCACCCAATCCGCCGCAAAACCCGCATCCATGCCGGCGGCCAAGCCCGAATCCAAGCCCGCATCCAAGGCTGCAAAGCCCGCTGACACCGCGCCACCTGCCAAAAAGGCGGCGGCTGCCAAACCTGCGGCCAAATCGGCATCCGATGCGCCGGCAAAGCCTTCCGCAAAGGCCGCGACAAAACCTGTGACCAAGCCAAAGACCGCCGCAAAAGCTGCCGCCAAAACCGGCAAGGAATGAAATGACCGCCCATCAGGACGACATCGACGACAGTTCCGCCCCGCTGATCGAACATCTGGCGGAACTGCGCAATCGCATCCTTTATTCGCTTGCGGCCTTCATCGTCGCAATGGTGTTGTGCTTCACCGTCTGGAACCCGATCTTCAATTTCCTGACGCACCCGATCTGTGACGCGCTGGCCGAACGTCAGCAGGATTGCGGCCTTGTCCTGATCAAGCTGCAAGAGGGCTTTTTCGTCGCCGTCCGTATCTCTGTTCTGGGCGGTTTTGCCCTGTCTTTCCCGGTGATCGCCTTCCAGATGTGGCGCTTTGTGGCCCCCGGCCTGTATCGCACGGAAAAACAGGCATTTCTTCCATTCCTCCTTGCGTCGCCCATCATGTTCTTCATCGGCGCGGCCTTCGCCTATTACGTCGTCCTGCCGATCGCCTTCGATTTCTTCCTGAACTTCCAGCAGAACTTCGGCGGTGATCCCGCCGCCGGCGAACTGGCGACCGATGCGCCCGCGGGCATCGTGTTCCAAGGTTCGATGGAACAGTATCTGTCGCTGACCACCGGCTTTGTCCTGGCCTTCGGCGTCTGCTTTCAGCTTCCCGTCCTGCTTACACTTATGGGCAAGGCAGGGCTGATCACCTCGCGCGGTCTGGCTGGAATGCGCAAATACGCCGTTGTGCTGATCCTGGTCGTTGCCGCCCTTGTCACCCCGCCTGACGTTATGTCGCAAATGATCATGTTCGCTGCGATTTATCCCCTTTACGAAGTCTCCATCTTCCTCATCCGCCGGATCGAAAAAAAGCGCGAGGCGCAGATGCGCGCCGATGGCACTTGGGTCGACGACGAAGAGGAAGACACCGAACCCGCGACCAAGGCATGACCGAAGACCTTCTCGCCCGCATTGCCGCTGCACTGGAGCGGATGGCCCCCGCCCCTATGCCCGCCCCGGATTTCACCGCCGAGGCGTTTGCCTGGCACACCGATCCCGACAGGCTGGAACCCGTGGCCCGTGTCTCCCGCGTGGACCTGTCGCTGCTGATCGGTGTCAACCGGTCCCGCGACACGCTGCTGGAAAACACCCGCCATTTCGCGGCTGGCTTGCCCGCCAATAACGCGCTCCTTTGGGGGGCGCGGGGGATGGGGAAATCCTCGCTTGTCAAGGCGGTCCATGCCGCGATCCGCGCCGAAGGCCATGATCTGAAAATCGTTGAACTGTCACGCGAAGACCTGCCTTCGGTCGCGCGCCTGCTGCACCACCTGCGCGCCGCCGCGCCCCTGCGCTTCATCCTGTTCTGCGATGACCTGTCCTTCAGCCATGATGACCAGCATTACAAAAGCCTGAAGGCCGTGCTGGACGGCGGCATCGAAGGCCGCCCCGACAATGTGCTGTTCTACGCCACCTCGAACCGTCGCCACCTGATGCCGCGCGACATGATCGAAAACGAACGCTCCAGCGCCATCAACCCGTCCGAAGCGGTCGAAGAAAAAGTGTCGCTGTCAGACCGTTTTGGCCTGTGGCTTGGCTTTCATCCGTGCAGCCAGGATGACTATCTCGACATGATCCGTGGCTATTGCGCGGCGCATGGCGTGACCATCCCCGAAGAACGGCTCTGGGCCGAGGCGATCGAATGGCAGGCCACGCGCGGTGGCCGGTCCGGCCGTGTGGCATGGCAGTTCTTCTGCGACCTCGCCGCCCGCGAAGGCGTCCGTCTGTAACCTAGCTGTCACAGGCCAAAAGCGCGAACTTGCGCAACGCGCCCGGCTCTCCTATGTGACGGCTTCCCTTTGTCCAGTGGACCAGATGTATACCGAAATCCTGATTGTGGTGGCCCTGATCCTGCTCAACGGGGTGCTTGCCATGTCTGAACTGGCCATCGTCTCGGCCCGCCCCGCGCGCCTGAAATCGCTGGAAGGCAAATCTCTGGGCGCGGGCATTGCGCTGCGCCTTTCCGAAGATCCGGGCCGTTTCCTGTCTACCGTGCAGATCGGCATCACCGCTGTCGGCGTCCTGTCGGGTGCCTTTTCCGGGGCCACCTTGGGCGCGCGCCTGTCCAACTGGCTTGTTTTGCAGGGCCTGTCCTCCGATCTCGCTGTCACTCTGGGCGTCGGCGGCGTTGTTATCGCGCTCACTTACCTCTCGCTCATCGTCGGCGAACTGGTCCCCAAACAACTCGCGCTGCGCAACCCCGAAGCGGTGGCCATCCGCGTCGCCCCCGCCATGCTTCTGCTGTCGCGCGTCGCTGCCCCCGTCGTCTGGTTGCTGGACAGATCGGGCAAATTGCTCCTCCGTCTGCTGGGCGCGTCGGGCGATGGCGGCGGCCGTGTCACCGATGAAGAGGTGCATACCCTGCTGTCCGAGGCGCACAGCGAAGGCCTGATCGAACCCGAAGAACGCGAAATGCTGGCGGGCGTCATGCGTCTGGCCGACCGTTCCGCCCGCGCGCTGATGACCCCCCGGCACGAGGTGCAGATGCTCAACCTCCACGCCACTCCCGCCGAAACCGTTGCCGCCATCCGCCGCATCGCCCGCCCGCGCATGCCGGTTCAAAACCCCGACACGAATGAGGTGGTGGGGATCATCACCTTGTCCGATGCCTTCGATGCCCTGTCCCGCCGCCAAAGCCTTGATCCGCAGCGGCTGCTGCGCGAGGTGCCTGTGGTATCAGACATGGCTGACGCGCTGGATGTCATGGATATCCTGCGCGGTTCCAGCCACCACCTTGCGCTGGTCTATGACGAATACGGCAACTTTGAAGGCATCATCACGTCGGGCGATATCCTTGAGGCGATCACCGGCACCGTCGCCACCCAGACCGAAGACGAACCCGCCCTGCTGGAACGCGAGGATGGCAGTCTGCTTGTATCCGGCTGGATGCCCGCCGATGAATTCTGTGACCGTCTCGGCATCCCCCGCGATCTGGCGGGGGGCTACGAAACCGTCGCCGGTCTGGTGCTGAACCTGTTCGGCCGCCTGCCCAAACTGGGCGAGACGACGACGGCAGAAAGTCTGCGCTTTGAAATCGTCGATCTGGATGACCGCCGCATCGACAAGGTTCTGGTCAGCCGGATCGGCTGACCGCCGCGTTATTTCAGGAAGGGCATCGGATCGGTGCTCGCCGCGCCGCGCCGCACCTCGAAATGCAGGAAAGCTGGGTTCCCGGACCGCACATTGGCGATGGTCTGCCCCTTCTTAACGGTGTCGCCCTTTTTCACCGTGGTCCCCGCCACGCCTGCATAGACGGTCAGCAATCCGCCCTCATGCCGGATCACGATGATCGGCGTCTGCGCCGTATCCTGCGTGATCGCGGCCACCGTGCCCGCCGCCGCCGCCTTTACGGGCGTGCCCGCCGGGGCCGCAATGTCGATCCCCTCATTCTTCGGCGGGGCATAGCCGCGGATGATGTTTCCCGCAGCCGGCATCGCAAACTGTGCCGCGGACGCAGTGGTGCGGGTGTTACCCAGATCGGGCGACGCCGGCCGGTCCTGCGCCGCCTGTGCCGCGGGCTTTGTCACCTCATCCGGCAAGGGCTTCGCGGCCGACGGCGGCTCAGGCGTGGGCGAACCGGTGCCCGGCGGGGTGACCACCTCCACCGCCCGTTCGGGCGGTGCGCCCGATGGTGTGGGGATCATCAGATACTGGCCTTCCCGCACCTCCAGCTCCGCGCCAAGGCCATTCCAATCCGCCAGGGCGCGGGCTGATACGTTATACATCCGCGCGATGGAAAACGCCGTCTCGCCCCGCTTCACCTGATGCCGCGTCGGGGCCATTGCCCCCAGCGCGCTGTCATTCGGTGCCGCCGCCACAGGTCGCGGTGCGCTGCCGTCCACCCGGTCCAGCGCGGTAGTGGCAATGCTCGTCACGCTGACCGCGCCCCCGCCCGTTGATGGCAGCGGCGCCGCCGCGACATTGCCGCCGCTGATGACCGCGCCAGCTCCGGCCCCGGCCACACGGCGCGGCAATGCCAGCACCTCGCCATCGCGCAGGGGCGCATTCGCGTCGATTGCATTATACCCGGCCAACTCTGCGGGGTTGATCCCGACCCGCGCCGCGACGCTGCCCACGGTATCCCCGCGCCGCGCCACAGCCACCTGATAGCCCGGATAGCTGATCACCCCGTTCGCATCCGGCATGGGCCGCGCCGCTGTCGCCTGCCGCGCGGCATCGGTGGTGTCCAGCGTGCTGCCCCCCCCCCGGAAATCCCAATCCAGATCGTTCAACATGCCGGGCTGCCCGCCCTGGCAGGCCGCAAGGGCAAGGACCGATGTCATTCCAAGGGCGCGCAGCGTCAGGTTTGCGAAATTCATGCTCTGTCTCTCTGCCGTCGGTCCGGGTTGAAACCCCGAAGCCATTCCATTCATTCCGTCTCAAGTTATTCCGTGCCAAGCCCTTCGACCAGCGGCACAAAGCGCACCGGGCGCAGCTCGTCATAGTCAAATCCACTGTCAGTCCGCGTCACCTTGATCAGGCTTTGCACGGTGTCCGACTGCCCTACAGGCAATACCATGATACCCCCGGTTTTCAACTGCGCCAATAGGGGGCCGGGGGGGTCTTCGGCGGCTGCCGTCACGATGATGCGATCAAACGGCGCCTGATCTGGCAGGCCAAAGCTGCCATCGCCGGTGATTGCGGTGATATTGGTCAGGTCCAGCGCGCGAAACACCTCATCCGCCGCCCGCACCAGCCGCCGATGCCGGTCCACCGTGTACACCCGCCGCGCCAACTGGCTCAGGATCGCGGCCTGATAGCCTGACCCCGTTCCCACTTCCAAAACCTTGTCGCGCGGCTGCACGGCAAGCGCCTGCGTCATAATCCCCACGATACTGGGCTGGCTGATCGTCTGCCCACAAGCAATGGGCAGCGGCATATCCTCATAGGCGCGCTCTGCAAACAGCCCGCGCACGAAATGCCCCCGGTCAATCGCCTCCATCGCGGAAAGCACCCGGCTGTCCGTTACTCCTCGTGATCGCAAGGCATAAAGAAACCGCATCTTCCGTTCCGCGGCGGACCCATCCTCGTCAAAGTCCGCCCCTTCCGTCATGCCAGCCGCGCCTCAAGATCGCCCAGCAGGTCATGCGCCGTCAGATCCGCCCGCATCGGCGTGACCGAGATATAGCCTTCAAGGTTCACCGCCGCATCCGTGCCTGGCAAGGTCGGGGTCTGCTGCGGCCCGCCCTTGATCCACAAATACCGCCGCCCCGTGGGCGACAATTGCGCCTCGGCGGAAAAGGCCGTGTCGCGCCGAAAGCCCTGCGCTGCCACCTTGACGCCCTTGACCCGCGCCGCAGGCAGCGGCGGAAAGTTCACGTTATAGAACACCCGGTAATCATCACCGGTCCAGATGCCCCGGTCCAGCAACGCCCGCACCACACCGGTGCCGTGGGTGCGCGCCGCTTCGAACGGGTCGGCCAGGCCGTCCATTTCCGGCCCAAAGAATTGCGACAGCGCAATTGCGGGGATGCCCTGCAAGGCGGCCTCCATCGCGCCGCCGATTGTCCCGGAATACAGTACGTTTTCGGCCGAATTGTTTCCCCGGTTCACACCAGAAAGCACCAGATCGGGCCGCGCCCCTTGCAACACGTCATAGATGCCCGCCAACACGCAATCCGCCGGGCTGCCTTCGGCCGCGAAACGGCGCGGGGCCAGTTTGGCAATCATCATCGGATGGGTATAGCTGATGCAATGCCCCACGCCAGATTGCTCGAATGCCGGGGCAACGGTCCAAACCTCACCGCCCGGCCCAGCAATATCCGCCGCAATCTCGGCCAGCACTTCCAGCCCCGGCGCATTGATGCCGTCATCATTCGTGATCAGGATACGCATGGTCCGCCTTTTCTTGTCCTGTCCTGATTAGAACAGGGCAGCAGGGGCGGCAAGCGTCAGGGGCCTTGAACCGGCACCGACGCCGAAACTGTTGCAAATCTTCAGGGCCGACGCTCCACGCGGCCTTGGGCGCAAACCGCGATCAATCCACCAGCGGGGCAGGGGTGCTTTCCAGAAAGAACCCCTTCGGCGCGAACAGAACGCCAAGGATGGCAATATAAGCCAGCAGGAACAGCATCAGCGCCCGCCTCTGCCCGCGCCTGTCCTGTGGCGTGGCGGTGCGGATCTGCGGGCTGCGGGTCATTTGCAGGGTCTTGGGCATGAGCAGTGCTCCTTCGACTCAGATCATGCCCATATCTTACGACATCACGTCATGTTTCGGGTTCTGAAATCTTTGGCGATTGCGGAACATTGTTCCGATACGCGGCAATCCGCCAAACAGCATTCCGCTGCGGGTGCATCTTCGCCAATGCAGAAAAACTTCCTTCCACAAAGCTCAGCAACCCAAGTCCCCTCTGCGCAACGAAAAAGGCGCCCGAAGGCGCCTGTTCCCCTGTCATGTCCGGCAAAACTCAATCCTTCGCGCGTTCCACATAGGAATGATCATCCGTGTTGATGACAATCCGCGTGCCCGCCCCGATGTGCGGCGGCACCATCACGCGCAGCCCATTGGAACACATCGCAGGCTTGTAGGATGACGAAGCCGTCTGCCCCTTGACCACCGGTTCGGTATCCGTGATCTCCACCACAACGCGCTGCGGCAGTTCCAGCGCAATAGCCACGCCTTCAAAGGTGCGCAGATAGACCTTGATGCCTTCGGTCAGGAACACCTTGTCATCCCCCACCACATCCGGTGTGGCGACCAGTTGCTCATAGGTGTTGGGTTCCATGAAATGATAGCCTTCGCCATCTTCATACAGGAAATCATATTCCCGCTCATCCACCGTGGCCTTTTCCACCATCTCGGTGGTGCGCCAGCGTTCCGACACCTTCACCCCGTCGGAAATGCGGCGCATGTCCACGCTGGTTGTCGGTGTGCCTTTGCCGGGGTGGAAATTCTCGGCCTTTAGGACGGCATACAGCTTGCCATCCATCTCGACGACATTGCCCTTGCGAAGGGAAGAGGCGATCACTTTCACGGAGTCGTTTCCTTGCGGTTTCAGAAAGGCCCGCATAATCCAGCAGGCGATTGGCGCTGCACCTAGCGCATCTTTCGCCAAATCTCAAACCGAAAGCGCCACGCCGTGACAGACCTACCCGCAAATACCCCCTGGTGGCACCCGACACGCCACGCCGACCGCCGCCCCCTCCTTGTGGCGCGCAACCGCATCCAGCACGCCCTGCGCGGTTGGTTCCATGACAACGGCTTCACCGAGGTGGACCCCGCCGCCCTGCAAATCTCGCCGGGGAATGAGGCGCATTTGCATGCCTTCTCTACCGATGCCCTGTCGCAAGACGGCACGACGCGCCGGATGCACCTGCACACCAGCCCCGAATTCGCAATGAAGAAACTGCTCGCCGCAGGTGAAACCCGCATCGCCGCCTTTGCCCATGTTTGGCGTAACCGCGAACGGGGGCCTCTGCATTCCCCCGAATTCACCATGCTGGAATGGTATCGCGCAGGCGAAGATTACGGCGTGCTGATGGACGACACCGCCGCCTTCCTACGCCTTGCTGCCGATACCGCCGGCACCCCAATCCTGCGCTTTCGTGATCGCACCTGCGATCCGCACGCCCCCTATGAACGCCTGTCCGTGGCCGATGCCTTCCAGCGCCATGCCGGGATCGACCTTCTGGCCACCATCCACCCCGATGGCAACACAAACCGCGACGCACTGGCCGCGCAGATGGCAGGGCAGGGCATGTCCGTCTCGCCCGATGACACCTGGTCCGATCTCCTTTCCAAGGTGCTGGTGACCAAGGTCGAACCCCTTCTCGGTCTTGGCCATATCACCATCCTTGACCGCTACCCCGCCGCCGAGGCCGCCTTGGCCCGCCCCTGTGCCGACTCCCCGCGCGAAGCTGAACGGTTCGAAGTTTATGCCTGCGGCGTCGAACTGGCCAACGGCTTTGGCGAACTCACCGATCCCGCCGAACAGCGCCGCCGCTTCGGCATGGAGATGGATGAAAAGGAACGGATCTACGGTGAACGCTATCCGATCGACGAAGATTTCCTCGCCGCGCTCACCTTCATGCCACCCGCTTCCGGTATCGCACTTGGGTTTGACCGACTGGTGATGCTGGCCACCGGCGCCCCAAGGATCGACTCCGTTCTCTGGGCGCCAGTCGCGGACTGATCGGCGATAATCCGCTTTTTTCATATACTTGCAACAATCACCCACAGCGCAGGATGATTGGCGCGACCCCGGAAACAAGCGCCGGCCCACCTGATGCGGACAGGCAAGCTCCCCGCATAAACCAAAGTTTATGCAGATAAACGCCTTGGTCAAAGCTCCCCAATCCTCCCGGCCCGCCGCTTGCCCGACTCGGCAAACAGGCCCAGCTTTCTTGGCATGGTCAGCTTCGGGTCAAACCTTGGTGGGGGCGTTCCCGGTCTGCCAAAAACCTTTTGGCCCGCGAAGCCGTCCCCAATGACACTTCCGCAGCACGTTCAGATAGCACGACATTTAAACAGCCGCCCCTTCCACACAGGCCCGACCCATGCCAACCGCATCAGATACCCAAGGCAGGACATTCGACGTGACAGCGCATCATCCCGCCCCCGCAACCCGGCCCCGTATCCTTGTGGTTGACGACGACGCCATCAACCGGCTCGTCGCCCGCGTGTTGATCGAGGCGCGCGGCTATGAGGTGATCGAAGCCGAAGATGGCGATGCCGCCCTTGCCACCTTTGCCACCACCAAAGACATCGGATTGATCCTGATGGATCTTGCCATGCCGGGCATGGACGGGCTTGAGACGACCCGCAACCTGCGCGCCCAATCACGGCGTGGCGCGACCGTGCCGATTGTCGCCCTGACCCGGCATATCGACGATGCATCCCGGCGCAGTTGCTTTGATGCCGGGATGAACGGTTTCCTGCCAAAACCCATGTCAGCGACTGGCATTGAAAGCATCGTTTGTCTTGTCGGACACGGCGCCCCCCGCGCCCACGCCTGACGGCGTGCCGACACACTTAGCCCCGATCCCCGGCAGCATGGGTGATCGGGGCTTTTTTCCCGCTCTGCCACACAAGCCCGCCGACAACATCGCATCCGCGCCCGTCACGGATTGATTGACGTACCTCATTTCCCCCGGAATAAAGGACCATCCCCAAACCACGGGGCAGGGCGCGCAGATGACAAGACCCACGGTGAATGACATAGCCCGCGAAGCCGGGGTCAGCCTTGCCACGGTGGACCGTGTCCTGAACGCTCGTCCGGGCGTCCGCCCCAAAACCGCCAATGCGGTGAACGAGGCGATCATCCGCCTTGGCTATGTCCGCGACATGGCCGCCGCCAACCTTGCCCGCAGCCGATCTTACCGCATGGTGGCCCTCTTGCCCGATGGCGACAGCCAGTTCGTGCAAACCCTTGCCGATGCGCTGTCTGATGCCGCAAGCCTTGCCGCGGCCACCCGGCTGGAACTGGACCTGCGGCGCTATCCACCCGAGGACATGCATGTTCTGTCCGCCATCCTTTCCGGCCTTCAGCCCGAAGATGTGGCCGGCGTCGCCCTGATGGCCCCGGAAACCCCGGTGATCCGCGATGCGGTGCGCGCCCTGCGGGGGCGGGGCATCCCGCTTGTCGCCCTCGGTTCTGACCTGCCCAACACGGGCCGCGACCATTTCGTCGGCATCGACAGCCACGCCGCGGGCCGCACCGCGGGCGTCTTGATGGGCCGCTTTTGTCGCGGGCTTTCGGGCCGCGTCATGGTCATCGCCGACAGTATGCTCTTGCGCGACAGCATCGAACGCCGCCGCGGCTTTGATGAGGTGCTTCTGACCGATTTCCCCGGCCTGGATGTCATGCCCACGCTGGAAACCCACGGCTCTGCCGATCTGCTGCGCCGCGCCGTGGGGGAATGCCTCGCCGCCACGCCGGATGTCGTGGGCCTTTACCTTCTTGGTTCCGGCCACCGCGCCCTTGCCGCGCTGCTGCGTGAACGCGGTCTGCTGGGGCGCTTTGTCGTGATCGGGCATGAACTGACCCCGCACACCCGGCAGGCGCTGCTGGCGGGCCACCTTGATGCCGTCATCGCGCAGAATCCGGGCCATCTTGCCCGTTCGGCCCTGCGCGTCCTGCGCGCCAAGGCCGACCGCATCGCCATAGACGAAGGCCAGGAACAACTGCGGATAGAGGTGGTCATCCGCGAAAACCTGCCATCTGAGCCGCACGAAAACCATCAGTCAGACGCCGCATAGACCTGAAATAAAAGGGAAAAAATTACAGTTAGTATGTATTTCCAAAAACTGAGGAACGTACCTCAAAAATGTATGGACAGACCCGCATCACCATGCCTATCGTCGGTTTCAAAGAATGCTCGGGGGTGGCGTTGTCATCCAAACGGGCACAGCCGAAATCAATCTGAACCGGGAGGAACTAAAATGAAGGCCAGACTTCTTGCCGCCACCTCGGCGGCTGCCCTTTCCGTTGCGGGCATGGCATCCGCACAAGAAAACGAACTCACCCTTTGCTGGGCGGCCTGGGATCCGGCCAACGCCCTTGTCGAACTGTCCAAGGATTTCGAAACCCAGTCCGGCATCAAGATGAACTTCGAATTTGTGCCGTGGCCGAATTTCGCGGACCGGATGCTGAACGAACTCAACTCCGGCGGCCAGTTGTGCGACCTTCTGATCGGTGACAGCCAGTGGATCGGCGGCTCGGCCGAAAATGGCCATTACGTCAAGTTGAACGATTTCTTCGATGCCGAAGGCATCAGCATGGACGACTTCGCCCCCGCCACTGTCCGCGCCTATTCCACCTGGCCCAAGGGCGAACCCAACTATTACGCGCTGCCCGCAATGGGCGATGCGAATGGCTGGTTCTATCGCAAGGACTGGTTCGCCCGTCCCGAAATTCAGGCAGAGTTCAAGGAAAAATACGGCCGCGATCTGGCCGAACCCAAAACCCAAAAAGAACTGCTCGAAATCGCGCAATTCTTCCAGGGCCGCGAAATTGATGGCCAGACGGTCTATGGCGCGTCGATCTTTACCGAACGCGGATCTGAGGGCATCACGATGGGCGCCACCGGCGCGCTTTATGCCTGGGGGTTCAAATACGAAAACACCCCCGGCAAATACGATATGGAAGGCGCCGTGAACTCGCCCGAAGCGGTCGAGGCGCTGGAATTCTACAAGGAACTTTACAAGACGGCCACGCCTCCGGGTTATGATAACGCCTATATGGAACAGTCGCTGGATGCCTTCAAATCGGGTCAGGTGGCGATGGCGATGAACTGGTTCGCCTTCTTCCCCGGCCTCTATGCCGATCCGAACACCGGGGGCGACAAGATCGACTTCTTCGTGAACCCGGCGCAGAACGTGGCCGCCTCCACCCTGGGCGGGCAGGGCATCTCGGTCGTCTCCTACACCGACAACATGGATGGCGCGCTGGCCTATATCAAATGGTTCGCCCAACCGGATGTGCAAAAGAAATGGTGGTCGATGGGCGGCTATTCTTGCCACAAGGCCGTGCTGGAAGACCCGGATTTCGTGAACACCGCCCCCTTCGCGGGCGACTTCCTTGAGGCGATGGGCGGCGTGCAGGACTTCTGGCAGGAACCGGCCTATGCCTCGTTGCTGCTGGCCATGCAGGAACGGCTCCACAACTACGTTGTGGCCGACCAAGGCACCGCACAAGAAGCACTGGATGGTCTGATCGCCGACTGGACCGAAGTGTTCGAGGACGAAGGCAAGCTCTGACCCTTTCCCTCACGCCCCGCCCGCCGCAATTGCCGGGCGGGGCAATCCCTCCACAGACACATCCCGCCGCTGGCGGGGCAGGGCAGGGGCATCCCCGCCGCCCGAAGGACCATGCCGATGCCCGATCCTGTCGCCGTCATTGCCAGTGCCACCCCTGATCCCATCGCCCGCAAGGTGCGCGGCCTGTCGGATCGCGCCATTGCCTGGCTGTTCGTGGCCCCAACGATCTTCCTCTTGCTGGCGATCAACATCTTCCCGCTGATCTGGACCGTCCGGCTCAGCTTTACCAACTACCGCGCCAACCGCCCGAACGAAGAGGTCGAATGGGTGGGCCTGCGCAACTACATCCGCATCCTGACGGATGACGGCATCTGGGCCAACATGCAGACCACGGCCCATTTCCTGTTCTGGACCTTGTTCTTTCAGGTGCTGCTTGGCTTCACCCTCGCCTGGCTGATCAACCGCAAATTCAAGGGCAACGATCTCCTGACCACGCTGATCGTGCTGCCCATGATGCTGTCCCCTGCCGTCGTCGGCAACTTCTGGACCTTCCTTTATCAACCGCAGATCGGCCTTGTGAATTACATGGTCGAACTCCTCACCGGCACCCCGGCCTCCAGCTTTTCCATGCTGGGCGCGGGGGGGTATGCGAAATGGTCCATCATCATCGTCGACACCTGGATGTGGACGCCCTTTGTCATGCTCATCTGCCTCGCAGGTCTCCGCTCCATCCCTGATTACATCTATGAAGCCGCCGAAATCGACCGCGCCTCCAAATGGCGGCAGTTCTGGACCATCACCATCCCTATGGTGCTGCCCTTCCTGATGCTGGCCGTCCTGTTCCGCGGCATCGAGAATTTCAAGATGTTCGACATGGTCGTCCTGCTCACCGGCGGCGGCCCCGGCAACGAAACCCTGCTCGCCTCGATCGACCTGAAGCGCGAAGCGTTCGAAAAATGGCGCACCGGCTATTCCTCGGCCTACGCCATCATCCTTTTTGTCACGGTCTTTGGCCTCGCCTCGATCTACGTCAAGGCCCTGAACAAGGTTAAGGAAAGATGACCGCCTATTCCATCACCGAACCCACCCCGCGCTCCAAACTGATCGCCGGTTTGCTGGTTGTCCTCTATACCATCGTCACCCTGTTGCCCTTGGTCTGGATCATCTCCACCGGCTTCAAATCTGGCCCGGATTCCATCAGCTATCCGCCCAAGGTGCTGTTTGAACCCTCGCTCGAAGGTTATGTGAACCTCTTCACCACTCGCACCCGTGTCGCGGCCGAGGAATTCCAGAACCTTCCCCCCGCCGAGACATGGTATGACGAAATCGTCCGCGACAGTGGCATGGTCATCGCCGGGCCCTCGCGCTTTGGCGAACGCTTCCTCAACTCCGTCATCATCGGCTTCGGCTCGACCTTCCTGTCGATCTTCTTGGGCACACTCGCCGCTTATGCCTTCTCGCGCTTCAAGGTGCCGCTCAAGGATGACCTGCTGTTCTTCATCCTCTCCACCCGGATGATGCCCCCCATCGCGGTCGCCATTCCGATCTACCTGATGTATCGTGAACTGGGCTTGTCCGACACGCATCTCGGGATGATCCTGCTCTATACGGCGGTGAACATCTCCCTCGCCGTCTGGCTGCTGAAGGGCTTCATCGACGAAATCCCCCGCGAATACGAAGAGGCCGCCCTGATCGACGGCTACACCCGCTTTCAGGCCTTCCGCAAAGTCGTGCTGCCACAGGCCGCCACCGGCATCGCCTCTACTGCGATCTTCTGCCTGATCTTCGCGTGGAACGAATATGCCTTCGCGGTCCTTCTCACCTCCGGCACCGCGCAAACCGCACCGCCCTTCATCCCCACGATCATCGGTGTGGGCGGACAGGACTGGCCCGCCGTTGCCGCCGGGGCCACGATCTTCCTGCTGCCGGTGATGATCTTCACCATCCTTCTGCGCAAACACCTGCTGCGCGGCATCACCTTCGGAGCGGTCCGCAAATGACGCATCCCATCCTCCGCGCCGCCATCCCTGAATTTTCGCAGAAAATTCGCCCCAAAACCTTGGGGGGCCGCCCATGACACGCTTCCTGTCTGGCCTCCTTCGCCTGCGCCGTGGCCCTTGGGAACTGCTGGCCACCGTCCTCATCGGCCTGGGCGTTTTCATGCTGATGCAGCCCTTCGCCCTCGCGCTCTATACCTGGAGCTTCCTCGTTACCCTGGCAGGCACGGTGATGTTCATCATCGTCTCGCATTTCCCGGAATAATCATGGCCGAAATCGTCATCCGAAACCTGCGCAAGGAATTCGGCGCCTTCACCGCCGTCAAAGGCTCCAGCTTTACCATCAAGGATGGCGAGTTTTTCATGCTGCTCGGCCCCTCCGGCTGCGGCAAGACCACCACCCTGCGCATGATCGCGGGTTTGGAACTGCCCACCTCCGGCCAGATCCTGATCGACGGCGAAGATGTCAGCCAGAAACCCGCCTCGCAGCGCGACATCGCCATGGTGTTCCAGATGTTCGCGCTCTACCCGCATATGAATGTGCGCAAGAACATCAGCTATCCGCTCGTCTCCCAAGGTGTCCCAAAGACGCAAATCGCCGCCAAGGTGGCCGAGGTGGCGCGTATCCTGGACATCGAAGACATCCTCGACAAACCCGTGGGCGGCCTTGCGGGTGGGGATCGGCAGCGCGTCGCCCTTGGCCGCGCCATCGTGCGCAACCCAAAGGCTTTCATGATGGATGAACCCCTCGGCGCGCTGGATGCCGAATTCCGCGAACACATGGCCGAAGAACTGCGCGCGCTGCATGACCGGATGAAGGCCACCACCGTCTATGTGACGCATGACCAGTTGGAGGCGATGCAGATGGGCGACAAGATCGTCGTGATGAACCACGGCGTCGTCGAACAATTCGGCACCCCGCAGGACATCTATGACCACCCCGCCACCCTGTTTGTGGCCGATTTCATCGGCAGCCCCGCAATGAACTTTCTGCGTTTTGACGGCACCGCGCAGGCAGGCAGCAGCGCCATCCGGGTGGGCGATCTGTCCATCGACCTGCCGGAATTGCAGGAATCCGCCACGGGCGCGCTGGTCCTTGGCGTGCGCCCGGAACATGTGGCACTGGCCGATGACGCGCCCTATCGCGGGCGGGTGGAGGCGTCGGAATACCTTGGCACCACCCAGATCGTCACATTGTCCACCCCGCATGGACCGGTCAAGGCGCGCATCCCATCGGGCGATGTGGCGCGGCTGGGTGAAACGGTGGGCCTGCGCCTGAACGCCCGCACCCTGTCGCTTTTCGATGCGAATACAGGCCGCGCGCTACGCACGGCGGCCAATGCGGGGGTCCATCATGGCTGAAGTTGTCCTCTCCGGCCTGACCAAATCCTTTGGGGCCACCCGCGCTCTTTCGGATGTGTCGATGACCATCCCGGACGGGTCTTTCGTCGTCCTCCTCGGTCCCACTGGGGCGGGCAAGACCACCACCCTGCGCCTGATCGCGGGCCTTGACCGGCCTGATGCGGGCGACATCGCCATTGCGGGCCGGTCTGTCCGCGATGACATGCCCGCCCAACGCGACGTGGCGATGGTGTTCCAGCAATATTCGCTCTACCCCCACCTCACCGTGCGCGACAATCTGGCCTTCCCCCTGCGCTCGCCCGTGCTGAACTGGCCTGATGCGGAAATCACCAGCAAGGTCAATGAGGTGGCCTCCGTCCTTCGCATCGCGCACAAACTCGACAACAAGGCGACCCAGCTATCCGGGGGCGAAATGCAGCGCGTCTCCATCGGTCGCGCCTTGGTGCGCAACCCGCGCATTTACCTGAT
This sequence comes from uncultured Paracoccaceae bacterium, assembly GCA_958439195.1. Taxonomy (GTDB): domain Bacteria; phylum Pseudomonadota; class Alphaproteobacteria; order Rhodobacterales; family Rhodobacteraceae; genus Paragemmobacter. Next base: position 1,562 of record OY288164.1, on the reverse strand, counting down.
GGATGAACCGCTGTCCTCGCTCGATGCCAAACTCCGCGCCGACCTGCGCATCGAATTGAAGCGCATCCATGCCGAACTGGGGGCCACCTTCCTTTACGTGACCCATGACCAGATCGAAGCGATGACAATGGCCACCCATGTTGGCGTGCTGGATCAGGGCAGGCTCGTCCAATTCGGCACCCCGCGCGAGATTTATGAAAATCCCGTCTCCGCCTATGTCGCCAGCCGCCTTGGCCAGCCCCGCATCAACCTGCTGCCCGCCGATGCCTTTGGCCCGGCCCCGTCCGGGGCGGCCCAGATCGGCCTGCGCCCCGAACATGTGGCCGTAGGCGAAGGCCAACCCGCTACTGTCCGCCGCGTGGAACATCTGGGCGACCAGACCCGCCTGCATCTGACGCTTGGTCCGCATGACATCATCACGCTGGCCGATCCCCACACAACACTCGCCCCCGGCGACCGCCTTTCCATCCGCCCCGACAACCCGCTCTGGTTCGACGCCAGCGGCAACCGCATCTGACAGGAGCCCGCCATGAAGCAGTTCATGAACAGCAAGGAAACCCTGGTGACCGAGGCGCTGGATGGCCTGATCCGCACCTCGGGCGGGCGTCTGGCGCGGCTGGACGGATACCCGCATATCAAGGTCGTGATCCGCGCCGACTGGGACCGGTCCAAGGTGGCCCTCGTCTCAGGCGGCGGTTCGGGACATGAACCCAGCCATGCCGGTTTCGTGGGGCAGGGGATGCTGACCGCCGCCGTCTGCGGCGATGTTTTCGCCTCGCCCTCCGTCGATGCCGTTCTCGCGGGCATCCTCGCCGTCACCGGCAAGGCGGGCTGCCTTCTGATCGTCAAGAACTACACCGGCGACCGGCTGAATTTCGGCCTCGCCGCCGAACGCGCCCGCGCCTTCGGGCTGAAGGTGTCCATGGTGATCGTCGACGACGACATCGCCTTGCCGGATCTGCCACAGGCGCGCGGCGTGGCCGGAACCCTGTTCGTCCACAAGATCGCAGGCGCGATGGCCGAAGCCGGGGCCGACCTTGACACCATCACCTCCGCCGCCCGCCGCGTGATCGACGGGGCCGTCTCCATCGGCATGTCGCTCGACACCTGCACTGTCCCCGGCTCGCCCAAGGAAGACCGCATCAGCGCGGGCAAGGCCGAACTCGGCCTTGGCATTCATGGCGAAGCGGGGATCGAACAGGTCGATTTCTCCGGCGCCCGCTCGGCCATGCAGATGGTGGCGGAAAAACTCCTGCCCCATATGGGCCCCGGCGACCATGTGGCGCTCCTGAACAACCTCGGCGCCACCACACCCCTTGAAATGTCGGTCCTGGCCGAGGAACTGGCCCGCTCCCCCCTCGGTGACCGCGTCAAATGGATGATCGGCCCCGCCCCCCTGATGACCTCGCTCGACATGCACGGCTTTTCCGTCTCGCTCCTGCCCGTCTCGGCCGCGGACGCCGCCCACCTTGCCACCCCGGTCGCGCCGCCCGCATGGCCCCCGCTGGCAACCCTCACCCCCATCGCAACCCGGCCCTTGCCCGATGGCCTGGCTCCCATCC